>JAVBNU010000049.1:0-57014 GCA_031551265.1 Candidatus Gastranaerophilaceae bacterium | reverse complement strand
AGTTGAAAACGTGCGGTTCTGCCGGTTTCTGTGCCTTTTAAAACTATGTCATTTAAAGCTGTCAGTCCTGAGTTTTCTTCCGTGAGCATCAATCGTTCTTGGATGTTGTATTGTTTGTTAATTATTTTTTCGATAATGCTGCTTATTTCGTTGGGGTTAGACTGCGCGAGAAATCCTAGGCGCCCGAGATTTATGCCCAAAACAGGAACATCATGTTCAGCGTAATATCTTGCGGCTTTTAGGATTGTGCCATCGCCGCCAATCACGATAGCGAGGGTAGTATCAGGTTGGAATGCCGAAGTTTTGATAAGGGTTGAGTTTAATTTTTCTTGTGTCAAAACGCTCTGCACTTCTTTTGCTACCTCTATAGAATTGGCAACATCCGGGTTGTAAATTATTCCTATTTTCCTCAACATGACTTATACTCTGCCCCATTTTAACTAATAAAATTATACTATGTATAAACCCATAAAACAATAGAATATTAAATGGTCTGATTCATGGCACAAACGCGATATTCAAATCTTTTCGCCGTCCCGCAGCAATGATTATTGCAATATATATGAATCGTTAATATGCGGGATCCCATAGCTATGAGACCCCGTTTATAAACGTTTATTAACTACACCCTATTTTTCATGTCCGGGGCAGCGTGTGTTTTATGAAAGTGTCGCGTTTGTGCCATGAATTCAGTAATATTAATGCGTAAAGAAATATGAAAAAAATAAAAATAAGCTGCTTGGGGGGACTTGTAAAAAAACGAATTATATGCCATTATATAGTGGGGTAAAACAAGCTATCCTTAGTTATATGATGTGTTATGTTAAAAAATTATAGGTTTTATGAAAGTACAAATTTCTGCATTGGGTTTTCAACACGCTACGGCGTGCAAAGGGACGAATTATCACAAAAAAAACATTGAAATACAGTCTAGCCATTCTGTGCAAGGTAGTGGGGCGGTAGTTCAAATAAGTTTCAAAAGAGCCGACAAGAACTTGGGTCAGCTGCTGAGTGTTGCGGCTGAAGATGGCGGGCTTGGGCTGTCGTCGTATAATTTTGGCGGTGTGGGTTGCGTTACTCAGGAAGCCCCTGCTGCGATGAAAAAATATGGAATGGATGCCAGAATTGCCTTGCCCTATCACACGATAGGCAATGAAGATATTCAGGGCACAGGACAAGGCAAGATTACAGTTGCGACGTTATATGACGCTGCAGGAGCCGAACTTGCGAATGACAAGAAAAAATTTGAACTCAAAACTTTGGATTATAGACTGCAGCCGGGTGAGCGTTTTGTTATCCAAGCTGAATCTCAAAACGGCGTCCCTAAATACAGAGAGCTTGTTAATACCGGAATAAGCGGAACAATTAAAAGGTTCAGAGATTCGAATCTAGATGTTAAGGAAGTGCCCTACCATGTTTTTGAAGTATTAAAAAAAAGCGATGGAGAACCAACCAGATATATTTTTCACTTGCCTGATGTAGCCAGAATGCCAGA
This sequence comes from Candidatus Gastranaerophilaceae bacterium, assembly GCA_031551265.1. GTDB lineage: Bacteria > Cyanobacteriota > Vampirovibrionia > Gastranaerophilales > Gastranaerophilaceae > JAVBNU01. The sequence goes on along the minus strand of JAVBNU010000049.1, from coordinate 55,519 downwards.
GGCATACGCAGAATTTGCCGGTGTTCCGAAAAAAATTGAAACAAATGACAAAATAAGAGTAACTAATTATACTCAACACGTCAAAAATAACAGGGCTTATGCAGGTACGATTGCTACAGACACGGCATATACGGAGTTTAATAGAGCTGTTGTCGATGCACTGCCTAAACTAAAAAATGGAAAGCAAAACTTTAATCCGGCCAGCATTTGGCTTCACTGCAGGCAGTCATTTTGTACTATTCCCGAGTTTATAGACCGCTCCCGCGGTGATAAAGGCGAGTATTATAGAGGTGTAAGAATACATACGACCCTGCATAATCCCGGCATGGCCTACCAGGGTAGAACGGATGACCCGTTCGCGTTTATAAGACAAGTAGCCAGCAGTACCGATATTGATGAAATTATGCGCCATCCTGAATATGAAAAACTAAGAGAACTCGCGGTTAAAACAGCTGACAACGATTATTTAAGATCAGGGGCTACTGAGGCAGATAAGAAATTAATTAGAGAAATCCTGCACCCATACATTGGTCGACTCATTGATGAAACGGGCGAGTATAACCTCACAAAAGTACCTGTAGAGGCGACAAACAGCAATCCATATCATTTTTCCTATGGTACGGTTTCGCGAAACTATGGCCTCGAAATGAGGAATAGTAATTATGACATCGCTTTAGGTTTATCGAAATATTTTGCTACTGTCAAGTCCTACGATATTACGAATGGCTGCACCCCTGAAAGTATGGAACTCAACAGTAGTGAGGCAAATTTTGGAAGAGCAGGCAACGGACTGAATAAACCTGAAATTAAAATTCAGTATAAACCTTTTGCAGCGGACATTAAGGGCAATGCTGTCGCAAATCTTAACGAAGTCCTTGGCGCCAAGGAGGCTAATACCAAATGGCTCGTGGATTTAATCGGAAGTGCGACAGAGGAGATAAAAAGTGATGCAGCTGCACTACAGAAATTGTTCTTTAATACAGAGCAAATTGCAAGCGGGCAAACGGTGCTTGGCGGGTTTTCGAAATTTCAGGAAGGCGATAAGCTGGTTATGGGCTGGGGACGGCCTGACCCTCAAAAAGGTCTATCTGTAACACTGGAAGCTTTTTATAAGTTTTTGACGAGTGACGTTCCGGACGCAATTAAAGCGCACACAAAATTATTATTGGGCGCTGGTCCTAACGCATGGAATCCGAATGAACGTGATTGGGACTTAATTCAAAAAATTATGGGCAAAATAAGCGACCTAAACGGAGGTGCATACAAAGGAAATGTCGTGTATGTCAATGGATTAGTGCCAAAACGTCTTGTTGCTTGCGCGCATTCAACAATATTTTCATCGAGATATGAGCCTTGCGGTATAACTCCGATTGAATCTTTGATTGGCGGTGCGCCCGTAATATCAATTAAAACAGGCGGTGCCCCTGATTTAATATCTCATCTCTCCGAACATGCCAAAGAAGTCGGTACGGCCACAGGTATTCTTACGGATAACCCATTCCTCATTACGGTACAGGATTTGGAGTTCCTGCCGGATGATTTTAAAGGCTTGAAAGACCTGACTGTGAGAACAGCTGAAGAATTAAAGAAAATAACACCAAGTGATTTGAAAAAATATACAAAAAAACAAATAGAGGAATATGATAATATTATTGATACAGCTCGCATTCGCGCGTCGTCCGATGAGCTTGCAATTTGTATTAAGCGTATGGCGTCGATAATGTCGGATAAAGCGAAGCCTGAGATTTTTGCGAAAATGGTTGAAAATGCGTTTTTAGAAAAAGTTGACTGGCATGAAAATTGCCGTGCGAATGGTACGCCAATACCGGCTGTTTTGCGCTATTTAAACGAAGTTTGGGGAATTAATGAGCAAAATTTAGAACGACTTCCCGGGCGTCGTGTGAGTGCCACCCCGCTTGAGCGCTTTAAAATAGAGCGTGCAAACACAACACCTGTTCAGCAAGTAATAACTAATATAGTTAAAGCTGCTGAAAAAAATAAAATAGCCACGGCTGCGCTTGGTGGTCTTGTGGTCGGGGGCGGGATTGTTTTCGGCATCAATAAATTTTTAAATAGAAAAAATACACCTGCACAACAGCCTCAGGCAATACCGCAAACGCAGCAGCCCATAAGTCCGAAGTCTCAAATTGTTGCCGCTCGGCCCATAGCAAATACTCCACCGCCTGTGATTATTGACGCACCATCTCCAAGCAGAGAAAAAGCCGCTTTAAATGAAATGCTTGCGATTGCGAATGCACAACCAAGGCTAGCTACTCAGCCCGCCCCGGCAAATATCTTGCAAACAGCTGCATTCAAAGCAAAAACTTATCAACAAAAATATAGTTTGTAAAATTTGCATAAGAATAGGAAGGATTACCAAAAAAGAAAGGTTGATTTATGAAAATACGCACAATTGGTATGGGTATTAACACTTCAAAACTAAATTTGCTTAAGATGCAACATACATTACCTGCACAGTTGCAGCAAGATACAGTTTTTTTCAGGGGTAATAAAGGAATAAAAGAGCTTTATGATGAAAAAGATTACGACGGTGTCCTGAGAAATATTGGTATTGAAGTTACATACAAAAACGGTGATAGAATACTATCTAAATATCATCAACCAGATGTAAACGACACTTTCGAAAATAGGGGTATAGACGAGAACTTATTGTTGAAAGATGTGGTGGCAATACTGGGTACTGCAGCTTTTAACGATTCTAAAGTTACAGATTTGAGTAGCTTGAGAGCAATCGGTGGTAATGCATATTTTAGCTATTCTCAAGTGACAAACTTGAGTAATTTGCGCTCTATTGGTGGTGAAGCAGGTTTTGAGGGATCACAAGAGGTAGACTTGAGGTCATTGGAGTCTGTTGGCGGTGATGCATGCTTTTCATACTCTCTAGCAAAAAATTTAAGTAATTTGAAAACTATTGGCGGTATTGCACTTTTCATGGGATCATTTGAGGAGGATTTTAAAAACTTGCAAGTTAATGATTTGGGCAGCTTAGAATATATCGGTATAAGTGCAGTTTTTGGAAATTCCCCAGTGAAAAATTTGAATAAGTTAAGATATATTGGGGGCCATGCAGATTTTAGAGACTCAGAAATTAGAGTATTACCTGCATTAAGAACAATTGATGGTGATGCATTTATTACAGGTTCATACATAAAACTTAGAGATTTAAAAAATGTTAAAATTAATGGTGAAATATATTGAAGTATATAAAAATACAAGAGAGGTATTTAGCCTCTCTTGTAATGGTTAAATTATTATTTTAGGTTTATTTTCTAACGATTTTGATTGCTGAGTGAGGATATTGGAATTTTTTTCATCGGTGCGTGGGACGCACCCTACAACAGCTGCGCTGACAAATATCCTGCAAACAGCTGCATTTAAAGCAAAAGTGTCATAGTCGAAGTTTGTAAAATCGGCGTAGGGGTTTTATTGGAGTATTTTTGGTTTTGGTACGCCTAAAAAACTATGCCAGTCAAACTTTGAAATATAATTTTGTTCCAGGTACGGAGCGAGATCCTTTGTAGGCATATTTACAATTTTTTCTCCGTTTTCTATCCAGTTACCTTTGCTGTCCTTAAAAAGATGTGCGGCAACCTCTCTGGTTGTTTGTACTAAACTGGTAAATAAGTCGGTAGATGTATTTCGTTTATAATAACGCATGAGTTCGACAAACCAATCTGCCGTACACTCTACACCATCGGCATTCACACTTGAATATATAAAAGTAGGTTGCTCTATGCGTGTGGTATTGCATCGTATGGTCTTTGCGCCAAATCTATCAGGATGGTATTCCACTGTAGGAACTACTTTGGCCGGTGCTTCTTTTAAGTTTATTACACCTTCGCGATTCAGGTGTTTTTTTGCAAACTCTTTGAATGTCATGAAGCCTGACTTAAATGTACCAATGTCCATGCCGTGTTTTACAACGTAATCTTTTACGATAGGATCAATAGTCACTCTAGCCTTGAATGAAGGTGATGCTGCTCTTTGTTGAGACTCAGCACTCTTCGATTTATAACTATAGCTTGGCATTTGAACACAATTTACTCTGACCATATTTACTTCCCTTTCATAACAAATACACGAAAAATATTAACAACTACTATATTAAAACCTAAAAATAAATTTATTTGCTAGGTCATGTGGCTTAAAATTATAAATTTCTTAACAAAAAAAAGAGACTGACATAAAATCAGCCTCTTTTTTGATTATCGTATGTAACTATTTTCTAACGATTTTAATTGCTGTATCAGGGCAAAGCATTGCGCATGTACCGCAGCCGATGCAAAGTGCAGGATCCGGCTCAACCGCAGGTGTTTGGTAGATACCTGTCTCTTTTGACCATTGCAAGCATTTTTCGCCTTTTAAGTTGATTGGACATTTTTCCAAGCATAATCCGCAGCCTTTGCACAAGTCTGTGAATAAGTACCAATCAGCTTTGCCTTTTGCTACGCCTTCAATTACGTAACCTTTATGTTCTGTTGTTGTCATAATTTTCTCCTTCGCATCCTAACTACACGCCGGCTTTTTCAACGAGGCTCATGCCACGTTCTAAAGCTTTGTAGTTAAGTTCTCTTAATTCAGGTTTTGCATCGAATTTTTTACCTAAAGCTAGTTCCATTGCTGCTTTTACGTGGTCTAATTCAACTACATTAGTTGCGCTTAATAACACACCTAAAACGATGATGTTGAATACACGTGCGCTCAGCTCTTTATTAGCGATTTCATTTGCAGGAATGCCAATAACTTCTTTGGCATTAACTTCAGGTTTTTTGGTGCAGACTGATGAATCGTAGATTACTGTTGAATTTTCATCAACATAAACTGAACATCTGTCGATTGCACGGTCAGACAACATTACAATAATGTCACCTTTAGAGAAACGAGGTTCGCCAATTTTTTCGTCAGAGATTTGACAAAAAGCGATACTAACACCGCCGCGTTGCTCTACACCGAAGTTTGGTATATATAGTACGTGTTTTTGTGCTTCATAGCCTGATTCTACCAGAATTTTAGCGATAGATTGGACACCCTGTCCGCCTTCACCGGCTAATACAATTTTAGTTCTTGTCATAATTCAGTATCCTTTCTATTGCAGACCTTCAGGGACTACAAATTCATTTACTTCGAAAAATTCTTCCATAGTTTTTAAACGAGCCCATGTGTCAGCGTTGTTTGTTCTCCAGTTAAGCGGGCATAATGAAAGAACTTCAACGAAAGAAAATCCGCCGTTTTCAACGTTCTTTAATGCCTTTTTCATTGTTGTGCTTAATTTTCTGATATTGCCAACAGTTGCACGCGCTACGAAAGCATTTTCGTTATCTTTTGCAATTGCTGCAACCATTTCAGCACCTTTAGCAGGTTTACCTGTTTTTGAACAGTCTCTGCCGTATGGTGTTGTTTCTGTTACTTGACCGGGCATCGTGGTTGGAGCCATTTGACCGCCTGTCATACCGTAGTTGGTGTTGTTAACAAGAAGAATAAGCATATTCTCGCCTCTGACAGAAGCGTTTACTAAGTGTTGTGATCCGATAGCAAGACCACCGCCGTCGCCCATGTAAGCGATACCTACAGTACCAGGGTATGCTCTTGTTACACCATAAATAACCGGAGTTGTACGGCCGTGGTGGGTTTGTACTGAGTCCACGTTCATATAATTCCAAGCTAATAAGCTGCATCCGATATCGCAGCCGAATACTGTTTTTTCTTGTATTCCTAATTCGTCAATCGCACTTGCAAGCGTTCTTAAAACAATACCGTGACCGCAGCCGGGGCAGAATTTACTTGCGCCGCATTCTTTATTTTGTGCTTTTGGCAAATCAGGTTGAACTGATAATATTTGTGCCATTATTTTATCTCCTTTGTAATTATTCTTTCATTTCCCCCTCTCCCCGATGCGGGAGAGGGCTGGGGTGAGGGGTACGTTCTCATGCTCTCCCATTTGCGTAATTTTACTGGATTGCTTCGTCGCTAACGCTCCAATCACAGTTTCTATACAGTCGCAGGTGTTTTAATCATTGATTCGACTTTTTCTACAATGTCGTCACCGGTTACGCCAACACCCATTTTGAATAATGTAGAGTATGGAGTTGTCATACCATAGATTTTCTCTAGTATCATTCTCATTAGCTGTCCGTCTGCTGATTCTGTGAATAACACTTGTTTAGCGTTTTTAACACATTTTTTCAGTGGCTCAACATCAAGAGGTCTTATTGTGATAGGTCTGAATAAGCCTACTTTAACGCCTTTAGCTCTTAATGCGTCGATTGCTGTCATTGCTGAGCGAGCAACGATACCATGAGCGATTATCAAGATTTCAGCATCGTCTGTGTGATATTCGAAAGACTCAACGATTTCAGGAGTAATTCTGTCGAATTCAGCTTTATACTCGTCTAATGTTTCCATTAACTCTTCTTCTAAGTTGAACGTGTTTCTGATGTGATTAGCTTTTCTGTCAACATCAATTTTGCCTTCTGCTCTTAAAATTGCAGGAGTTGGCTCCATTTTGATACCTCGTGAAGCAGGATCGTATAGTACTACCGGCTCACGCATTTTACCCTGGTAGCCGTCAGCTAACAAGAATGTCGGGAATTTATATTTCCAAGCTATATTGAAAACTTTGATTGTGTAATCAAACAGGTCTTGGTGTCCTGCTGTTGAATATACTATTCTGTAGCCTTCGCCGTTACCGCCGAAGCATGTTAATGTTGTTTCTTGTTGTGCATAAATAACAGTTGCAGTGGATGGGCCGCCGCGCTGCATAACCGCACAAACAAACGGTATTCTCATCATTTCTGCCATTGACATAGCGTCTTGCATGATAACGTTGCCCGGGCCTGCAGTTGCAGTGAAAGCACGTTTGCCTGCTAAGATACCGCCGATTGTCGAAAATCCGGCAGAAATTTCATCTTCTGTTTGTAAAAATCCTGCTTCCGTTTTAGGAAGTAGTTTACACCACGTGTGCATGATTTCATTTTGTGGTGTGATTGGGTAACCGTACATGAATTCAGCTTCTGCGGCGTTTGCTGCATAGGCGATGACTTCGTTGCCGGTTAAAAACATTTTTGTGTCTTTTTCAATCAGTTTTTTGACCATTTTTTTCACCTTTTGGTTTACTACTTTGACAGTTAATAACGTACTACAAACAAAGTCTCAAAGCAAAGGAAATTAATATTTTTATTCTTGTGTGGGTATTTTAAAGAAATCTTCATCCACTTAAAAATCCTATGTAAAACTTTTGTAATATTTAAGCCTGTAGGATGGGTTAAACAACTTCATTTAACCCATCACTGATGTGAAAACCTTGTTGATGGGTTGGATTAAAAACGTCCAACCCATCCTACAAATTGCTAATCGTGGTCAATCCAAATCTAGCTTTGCGATTTTATTTGTATCTCCATAATTGCACCAGCTTGCGTCATAAACTCCATTTTCGACAAATTTTTGAAAACTTGAATATTGCCAATCTTTTACATTCTCGACTAGTCCGTGTTTGATAGGATTATAGTGAATATAATCCAAATGCTTGTGCAAATCTTCTTCGCTGCGCATTGTGTGTTCCCAATATCTTCTTTGCCAAATATCTCGTTCTTGTTTGACGATATTGCTTTTCGAAAGTTTGTAGTCTGAGATTTTTGTAACATCCAAATTTTTAGAAAAAAATGTTTTTATTTGTTTAATGATTTTTGGGTAATCATTTATGTCATACGGCTCTATAATCATATGGAGGTGGTCGGGTAATATACAAATTGCAATAATTTCAAAATTATAATTATCTATTGCTTTTTGAAAGCTTGTTCGCAATAAAGTAATATTGTAGATGAGTATTTTTCTTCTTTTGCTTGTGACCATGGTTATGAAAACAAGAGAATCTTTTATGTGTAGTCGATGGTAATTCATATTTTAATAATACTTCAAAAAATTGATGGGTTGAATGGAGTTGTCCAACCCATCCTGCGAATTACGAACCACAAAAATATTAAGCAGACGGGTTGGATTAAAAACGTCCAACTCATCCCGCGTGTTGTAAATTTTCCACTCCGAAAAAACGTGAAAAAAAAGTTATTTTAAATTTTATTAATTTGTGGTAATATAAATTTATAAAAATAAATATTTTGTAATATAAGTATAAAAAACTACATATTTTATAAAATAAGATTGTTATGAATTCGTTGATTAGATTTTGATTAAATTTAAGAATAAGGGGTGTCAATATGACTGAAGAATTAGAAAATGAGCAAGCTGAGCAACGTCAGATTATTTTAGTTGCAGATGACGAAGCCAGTATTAGGCGCATTTTGGAAACTCGCTTGAAAATGATTGGCTATGAAGTTATCACGGCAAGCGATGGTGAAGAAGCAATTGCTATGTTTAATAAACACAATCCTGACTTGATTGTTTTGGATGTTATGATGCCAAAACTCGACGGTTACGGTGTTACAAGAGAAGTTAGACGTACGTCTGACGTGCCTATTATCATCTTGACTGCGCTTTCAGATGTTTCTGAAAGAATTACGGGTCTTGAGTTGGGCGCTGATGACTATGTTACAAAACCATTCTCGCCAAAAGAATTGGAAGCACGTGTAAAATCAGTTCTCAGAAGAACAACTAACCGTGAGACAATTGCATCATCAGGTAAAGTAGCTAAGAATGTTATTTCAACAGGCCAAATCAAAATTGACACCGTTAGAAGACAAGTTTTCCGCAAAAATGAGAGAATCAGACTTACAGGCATGGAGTTCAGCTTATTGGAGCTTCTTGTTAATAATTCCGGCCAAGCATTCTCAAGAAATGAAATACTGCAGCACGTTTGGGCTTACCCGCCTGATCACAGAATCGACACACGCGTTGTTGATGTGCATATTTCGAGATTACGCTCAAAACTTGAAACTGACCCGACTAACCCTGAGTTAATCTTAACAGCTCGTGGTATGGGCTACATGTTCCAAAGAATTTCTTAATGAAAATTTTGATGGGTTAGGGACTCACCTTACAATAAAAATATTAAAAAAGCCGACTATTGAGCCGGCTTTTTTAATTATTCATCGTTCGTGAACGCTTTTTCTATCATTTCTTTGCTTATTGCACTTTCAAAGGGTTTGCTGTGAATCGGAGGTGTCATTTTATTTTTGTTTTCAAAATTTAACTGCAATTCAGTGGGGATTATTATATCTGCGGATTTACCATAATATATTTGTCCATCAGCATCTATAATTACTGCGCCATTCTGTTTCTCTGTGAGATTGCGTCTTATAGACGTTTCATCAGATTTGTCTATCCAGACTCCGCAGTTATTGTAGGTTGGTAAATTTTGCGATTTGAAGAGTTCGTCTGTGCGAGTACATTTTGCAATTTTGCAATCTATACGATCTATTTTATCTTGTAATATTTTTAGACATTCTTGTGCCAAATATTCATTGTGTATTACTTTGCTGTTGCCTGATTTTAAGTCGTCATAATATAGCTTTTTTAATTTTTCCATGATATCTTCTTTCAGTTCCGTTAAATCAGATGTTCGATAGCCTTCTGGGAATTCGTTTCCTATTGAGTATGCGCGAACAATCAATCCAAAATTAGTGCCCATTCCCACTGTTATGTATCTTTTTATGATAAGCGGGGTAAATGTAAATAGTGCATTAGCTATACGGTCTGTGTATTTGTTTTTTAGTTCTTCAGCTTTTTCTAAATTTCCGTCTTTTTTATACCTCAATGACTGCACATTCAGCATGTGAAAAGGATTTATTGAGATATTAACTGTATTTCCTGATTCATCCCGTTCGCGCATAAAGTATTTAACAATCTTTTCTGCACGTTCTTGTAGTTTTTTGTCGTTAGGCGGCCAGCCACTTGTATCAAAAAGAGCGTAGCTGTCTATATTACGCTCTATGACTTTGTCCATGTCAACATAATCGTATTTGTTGCCTTGTTTATCTTCTGTTTCAATATTTATACAGTCAGAATCGTAGAATAATAGGTGTGTTGAACTCTCAGGCGCCTGCATGTCTACTTTTGGCCCTAAGCGTCGGTGCAGCTCGCCAAAATCTTGCATTGTTGTTGTGAAATCTTCCCAGGACATTTTGGTGATGTATCGCTCATCGAATTTGTATTTTTGTGACGGCTCAGCGCCTGCAAGACAATGTGCGCATTGATTTACGCAACCTCTGCTGACTAAAATTGACTTGAAATTATGCACCACAAACGCCACTTCTTTCATTGACATACCTTCAAAGGTTTTCAGCCCTTTTTGTATTCCGTTCAGCTTTTCAAAGTCCAATTTTTCAGTACTTAATTTGTAATGTTTCTTCCATTCTTCCGGACATTTAAATTTCTCCATCTCTTTTAACCTAAGAGTCTCTATGTTTTCTATGTACTTTTTTGCTCTTTGATAATCTTCGTCGGTTAACTCAGCTTTTTTGAAGGAAACGTTGGACAGATAAAATCCGGCCTGTGCAAATGCAGGCATAGCAGAATATTCCGTGCTAGCGATTGGATTTTGTTGCTGTGCAGGAAGTTTACTATTTGTTAAATATGAGGTAGATAATATGGAGTTTATTTTCATGATACTTATTTAAAGTCTGAACATGAAAAAAATTGCTAACAAATTTTTTTAATTGTGATACTATCAGCATTAATTTTATTGCTGACTCCAATAAAATATCTGCCAAAATTATGTTTTTCAATCCATTTTACAGCAAATAATAAATTTTCCTTTGTATAAAGAACGAGATTATAAGTTTTTGATGCATGTTTCAAAAAATCTTCAAGTTCGTCTATAGGCTCAAGATTCTCTAAAATGATACCGCTCAAATATATATGCACTGCTATTTTAAAATAATGATTTTTCATATCTTCACAAATTGGTAGTATTTCCCAGAATTTTTCTTTAAGTTTAACATTACAATTAAAATATGGCAAATAATTCTATTGAAATATTAAGAGAAAACATTAAAAAATATAGGAAAGCTAAAGGCTATACCCAGATTAAGCTTAGTCTTTTAGCCGGACTAACAAGTAACTATGTTTCCGAAATTGAACGTGGGCGATATGTGCCGAGTTTGAAGAAAATGTTTCAAATTGCCGAAGCATTGGGCATTGAACCTTATAAATTGTTGATGTAGATATGGCAAATGATGTATTAGAATTATTTAGGCAAAATCTAAAAAAGTATAGAAAAGCTAAAGGTTATTCCCAATTAACCCTGGCTGTTGAAAGTGGCGTTTCTGAAGATTATATTTCAGATATTGAACGTGGTAAATATCCTCCTAATCTCAAAATTATTGCAAAACTTGCTGAGGCATTAGGTGTTGAGCCTTACAAATTGTTAATGTAGCCCGTGTTAATATCAATTTAATATTCGATATATATACTTTTGTAAAAATTATCCTTAAGAATTACTCCTAAGTGATTATATTTTATTATTTTTATGTTATAAATAATTTATGATTCTTTATAATCAAGCATTTTATATAAGTTGAGAAAATTAAAAAATTTGGAGGACATTATATGTCAGTAGGCTCTTTCGTATTTATGTTGCACAGTCACCTCCCATATTATCGTAAAGCCGGTATGTGGCCGTTTGGTGAAGAAAATCTATATGAGTGTATGTGTGAGACATACGTTCCGCTTTTGAATGCTATTTCGGAATTATATGACGAAGGTATAAAAGCAAAATTAACAATCGGCATCACGCCTATCTTGGCGGAGCAGTTGAATGATGAGCACTTAAAAGAAGGCTTTATCGAGTATTTAGACTCTCGTATAACATCTGTTGCAAAGGACTTGGATCGTTATCCTGATCCGAGCGTTGCGCATTCACAGCATTTAAAATATCTTGCTAAGTACTACTTCGATTGGTTTAGTATGCTTAAGGATAATTTTATTAACAAATACAACAAAGATTTAATCGGTGCGTTCAAAAAATATCAAGACTTAGGATGTATCGAGATTACAACTTCTGCTGCCACACACGGATTTTCACCGCTGTTATGCACGGATACCAACCTGAACGCGCAGTTCAAAGTAGGCTCAGACACCACAAAAAGATTGTTCGGAAAAAGAGCAAAAGGCGCCTGGTTACCTGAATGTGCGTATAGACAAGGTTACGAATTCTGTGGTACAGACGGCTGCAAAAAATGGCGTCCATCAATTGAAGTTACTATGCAGAACAATGATATCGAGTATTTCTTCACTGAATCACACGTTATTGAAGGCGGTAACTCAATTGGCAACAGACGCGTAATCGGCTTATACGGCAACATCGAGTATATCCCGCTTCCTGAGCGTGAACCAACAGGATATGACACATATTCTGCATACTGGCTGCCTGATGCGCAAGTCGCAATTATGGGTAGAAATGACCGTGCCGGCTATCAGGTATGGTCTGCAGCAGACGGTTACCCTGGTGATGGTTGTTTCCGCGAATTCCATAAAAAAGATGATAAATCAGGTATGCACTACTGGCGTATTACGTCGCCTACAACCGATTTAGGCGATAAAATGTTATATGACCCTGTACTGGCTATGTCTCAGATTAATTTGAACTCTGACCACTACACTACCGTGCTTTACCACTTGTTAAATGACTATAAAATGGCTAACGGCGGCAAAGAAGGACTTGTAATGGTATCGTTTGATACTGAATTATTTGGTCACTGGTGGTTCGAGGGCGTTGAGTTTATCAAACAAACTATCAAAAAATTACAGCAATACTTGCCGGAAGTTGAGCGTTTGACAGCCGGTGAATACCTTGAAAAACACCCGCCAACGGAAGCAATCCAAATCCCCGAAAGTTCATGGGGACAAGGCGGACACTTCTGGGTATGGCAAAACCATTTGACAGAGTGGATGTGGCCGATTATTCACGCTTGTGAAAAAAGAGCCATTGATATCGCCTCAAAATACGAAAAAGTTCCTGAGGACAAATTGCTACACAGAGCGCTGAACCAAATGACGCGTGAAAACTTGCTTCTGCAAAGTTCTGACTGGCCATTCCTGATTACTACATGGCAGGCTAAGGACTATGCGACAGACAGATTTAGAGAGCACGTTGAGCGTTTTGAGCAGATTGCTGATATGATTGAATCAGGTAATATCGACGATTACGCGCTGCAGCAAATTGAATCAATTGATAATTGTTTCCCTGTTATTGATTATAGAGTCTACTTGCCGATTGAAGAGGGCAAAATCCCTCAACATGAGGCTAAATTAGCCCCTCTGTACATTTAATAACAACTACATTGATAATATTAAAAAGACCGGCTTCTCAGTCGGTCTTTCCTTTTGGGATTGCGTAATATATCTTCCATAATTCTTAACTATTCAATTTTTACCTTTCACAACACAGTTTATCGATTTACACGAGTCATAAGTTTATAGCATACGGCTATTGCCGGGTGGGGATGTTCCGTGAATCGGTTTTTTGATTTCCGATTCGAAACAGGGCAAACTATGGATTTGCCGGTCTTTATATTCTGATTTTGTTGTTTCACATACTAAAGTTATCGAGTGCTTTTTCAAAACAGCACAAAGCTTCTTCCTATCCGAGGTTGACATACGTGTGATGTCCTTTCTGTTTTCAACTAATTCTTATTTTCTAATTCTAAAAAACTTAATTCCTATATTTATATAAAGAAATTTTGTTGGAAAAAATTGCGTATTTTTGACAAAAAAATCTTAATGCTTTCATGAAGATGCGCACTGCATACGCATAAGTTCATGTTAACATTTCTTAATGACCGTAATAAATTTGGAAAAATTTGATAGAATGAATTTTATAAAGATGAATTAAAGAGGTGTTTATGGAATGTAAAAAAGATGTCAATATGCAGCATTGTAATTGCTCAGCGCCGTGTGGAATTAAGGGCGTTTGTTGTGACTGTATAAAAAAACACAGAGAGAAAAATCAGCTGCCGGGTTGTTATTTCTCGACTAAAGGCGAGGCGACCTGGGATAGGTCAGTCGAGAATTTCATAAACGATTACCAGAGCAAATAGAATTATAATCCGAGTAGTGTAGCTGTTTGCCATGTTTTTTAAGCTGTTTAGTGGATTGAGAAAAACATGGAATTAGATATTATTTAAGTATGGTAAAGAAGTGTTTAAATGTTAAAACAGTTTTTAACAAATTTTCGCAAGAAAAGGAATGTATTAGATGACCCGACAGAACAGAGAAGTTGAGCTCCAATATCTTATATCGAAGTGCAAAACGAGGCTGAGTCAATTGAAACCCCATTTGGATGTTTCGGAATTAACAAACGTTATGTACAATAAGATTATTGTTGAAAAGGCTATTTATAAGAAAGAATTGGATGAGCTGAAGGCAGGATTTTTTAAACGCTTAATAAAAGCAGTCAAAAAAGTTAACCCCTCATCGCGCCAATTGATATGTGATTATTTCAAATAAACTACGCAATAGCCGAAACTTCACATTTGGAAATAAAATTTATAAACTTATCCACTAAAGCAGGATCCCACTGCTTGCCTGCGCCTTCAAGCAGCGTGCTGCAGGCTTGTTTGTGTGAGCCGTCTTTGTAATGTCGGCCAAGCAACGCGTGGTAGGTGTCAGCTATTGAAATGATACGTGCTTCGATGGGGATTTGTGTTGAGCTGAGCCTCGCGGGATAACCGCCGCCATTCCAGTTTTCGTGATGGTGTTTGATTGCTGCTGTGAATTCTTGTAACTCAGGATATTCTTTGCTGATTTTTTGCGCGCCCAAAATACTGTGTGTCTCTATCACTTCGCGTTCGGACGGCAGTAGGCTTTTCGGCTTGTTTAAAATGCTTCTTGGTATGTATGTTTTGCCAACATCGTGTAAAAGCGCGGCATATTTGACCCGCTCTACCTGTTCGGGTTTTAAGCTGAGGCTCTTTGCAAATGCAGCGGAAATTTTAGACACGGCTAAAGAGTGTTGCAGCGTATATCTGTCAGTTTCTTCAAGTTTGCGAAGCAGTTCGTTAACACATTGATTAACTGAGCGAAGTTTGCCTGCTGCCACCTCTGTGATTTGTTTAACAAAAGTGTCAGGCGAGGATGTAAATCTTGGCATAAAAAACCGGCTGCTTTTGTGACTTACATGTCTTAAAGCCTGCTGACTGCTATTGACGAATTTATTGATGCCTACAAATACCATTACAATTTAACACACTATTTTAACTAACTAACACTTATATATTAATAAAGTAAATAACCGAATGAAAATTGCGCTTTCATACGTGTATTTGAAAAAATGTAAAGTTAAATTGTTTTTATAAATTTTAGTTTTTGGTGGGTTAGGTGACTACCTTACAATTTATAAATTTTTCTATGCGTTATGGATTTCACCGGGCTTTTGCCCCTTACGTTTTTGGATGATTATGTCATAACCCAAAATATCATAAATCTGCTTTAATTCCTCGTGGCGAAAAGTATTATTGCGTAATTTGGTGAAAAGGCTTTCAGGATGCCATTTTTTGCTGGTCTTGTCACTCAAAAGTCGTGCTAACGCAGCTACTGACATGTGTTCAGCGGCTAAAATAACTTTTAATTGTTGTTTGGTGCTCATTTCCGTTAAATTCATTTTTTTATTATAGCTAATTATTGACAATCGTAATAAAAATACCTATAATGGAATAAATTTATTACGATTAATAATTAAAATTTTCCGATTATATTAATAAAGGTAACAAAAATGATTAGTAAGAAAAAAAATAAAGTTTCAAGAATCGAACGTCGCATTAATGATATAAACGAGAATCTCAGCAGAATAGAAACAATTTCGCGGGTGATGTTAGAGTCGTTGAGCACGCCTGAGAATCTCAGTATTCATGATAGTGAAAGTCGTTCGATGCTATTGCAGACAAAAGTTTCGCGTGTGAGAAGATATTTTGAACGAATTTCGCACATTTTGAATATATAGTTATAGAGCAGCTATGCGTTATGTATTTCACCAAGCTTTTGCCCCGGACGTTTTTGGATGATTATGTCATAACCCAAAATATCGTAAATCTGCTTCAATTCCTCGTGGCGCATTGTACCTTTTTTTAATTTTGTAAAAATTGTTTGAGAATACCACTTTCTACCCGTCTTTTCAGTTAACATTCTTGCAACAGCCGACATAGAAGTGTATTCTGCGGCTAAAATGACCTTCAATTGTTGTTTTGTATCCATTGTAGTTAAATTCATATTCGTATTATAACGAATTCTTGACTATTGTTATAAATAAGTATATGATTGTATTCAAATAAATACAATCATATATCAAATGAAAACAAATATGTAAAAAAGGTAACAAAAATGATTAGTAAGAAAAAAACTAAAGTTTCAAGAATCGAACGTCGCATGAATGATATAAACGACAATCTTAAAGAAATAGAAACAATTTCGCGTGTGATGTTAGAGTCGCTAAGTGCGCCTGAAAATCTCAGGATTTATGACAGTGAAAGTCGTTCAATGCTACTACAGACAAAAGTTTCGCGTGTAAGAAGATATTTTGAGCGAATTTCACATATTTTAAATATTGGTGGGCAATAGCCCACCCTACAGCCTTACGTCATACCGCAGCGCTATGTGTGTAGTTATAAAATGAGCGTTTGTGTGCGGTATCTGTTCAAATAACAAACGAAGTCTTTTTGATTGAAATAGATAATAACACACAGGATAGACCCCGCACAGAGGCGATTTTAATCAACATTCCACGCAGAAACCTGCGGGGTTGTACAACACGTTTTATTTCTTTTTAAATTTTAGTAGTTTGTAAGGTGGGTTCCCTAACCCACCAAAATAAATTATAAATTCTTAATCGTTTGAAACTGGTTTTCACGAGAGATTGCGACTTTACCTGAACGTACCAGTTCTTTTATACCTAAAGGTCTCAATAATTCAATGATTGAGCGAATTTGACGCTCGTCGCCGCAGGCCTGAATTGTATACGTGCGGTTTGAAACGTCAACGACTTTTGCGTTGAAAATTTCGGCTATTCTTAAAATTTCAGAGCGTGACTCGTCACGTGCCGTTACTTTACAGAAAATCATTTCACACTCAAGCGCATCTTCAGTTGTAAGGTCCACAACTTTTAAGGTTGGTATTAAACGGTTAAGCTGTTTTGTAATTTGCTCAATGACTTTTTCATCACCGTTAGTGACAAGCGTTATGCGCGAAAATTCAGGGTCAATCCCCGGTGCTACTGTCAGAGACTCGATATTATAGCCGCGACCACTGAAAAGACCGCTTATACGCGAGAGTACACCCGCTTCATTTTTTACTAATACTGAGATTGTACGATTCATATTTTTACCTTCCAGATTAACTGTCGCAATTCGATAAGAGTGTCTTGTGTAACGGATTTCCTGCTAATACCCAGGGATAAACCATTTCAAATTCTTCAACTATAAAATCGATGAACACAGGTCTTTTTGATTTAATCGCTTTTTCAAGGGCTGGTGCAATTTCTTCTTCTTTTGTAACGCGAATACCAAGTGCACCGTAAGCCTCTGCTACTTTTACGAAATCCGGCCCTGAGATTTTTGTGTGTGAATAGTGTTTTTCGTAAAGCTTTTCTTGCCACTGACGAACCATTCCCAAGTAGCCGTTATTTATGATACATACGATTACAGGTAATTCGTACTCAACGCAAGTAGCGAGTTCTTGAATATTCATCTGAATACTACCGTCACCTGCGATGTTTAAAATAACTTTGTCACTGCCTTTGAATGCTACAGCTGCACCTTCTGCCGCAGGGAAACCAAATCCCATTGTGCCTAAACCGCCCGATGTCACAAATTGACGCGGTTGATTGAATTTGAACAATTGTGCTGTCCACATTTGATGTTGGCCAACTTCTGTACATACAATCGGCTCGTACTTGTGGGTGTGTTCATAAATTTTTTGTATAACAGTCATTGGGCTTAGCTTGTCAGATTGAACTGCCGGCAATGCCCGCTTGCTTTTCCATTCCTGAATTTGTGAGAACCAAGCCTGTTTAACTTCAAGGTTAATTTCAGGTTTAGTTGCGTCATATTCTTTTAACATGGCCTGCAGGACATTCTTTGCGTCGCCTACGATTGGCACATCGACATTTACGTTTTTACTGATAGCGCAAGGGTCAATGTCTATGTGAATAACCTGTGCATCAGCTGCAAAGCGTTTTAAGCAGCCTGTAATACGGTCATTGAATCTTGTACCGACTGCAAATAGAACGTCGCAATTGCTGACAGCGTGGTTAGCCCAGTAATTACCGTGCATACCTAGCATACCTAACGATTTTTCGCATTCTGCCGGGTATGTGCCGATGCCCATTAATGTGTTAGTTACGGGTATGTTTAATTTGTCTGCAAGTTCGCGTAATTCCTTGCACGCGTGAGATGCTACAACGCCGCCGCCTGAAATGATTACAGGACGCTCGGCTTCGCATAACATTT
Organism: Candidatus Gastranaerophilaceae bacterium; assembly: GCA_031551265.1. Taxonomy (GTDB): domain Bacteria; phylum Cyanobacteriota; class Vampirovibrionia; order Gastranaerophilales; family Gastranaerophilaceae; genus JAVBNU01. The sequence continues at coordinate 37,109 of JAVBNU010000049.1, read as the reverse complement.
TTAATGCCCTTGATATTTGTCTCGGGTGTCCAAAATAAGTCGGATTATAACCCGGAAGTTTCACTGTTTCAGGGTATTCAAAAGAAGATTTTTTTGAATTTAAAACATCTATAGGCAAGTCAACGACGACCGGCCCGGGTTTGCCTGTTGTTGCGATGTAGAATGCTTCTTTTACGACACGTGGTAAATCGCTTAAATCTTTCACGAGGTAATTGTGTTTGCAACAAGAACGTGTGATACCAACGATATCAGCTTCTTGGAATGCGTCATTTCCGATTAATGTTGAGCTTACCTGTCCTGTGAATACAACCATTGGATAGCCATCGTAATATGCGTTTGCAATCCCTGTAATAGCGTTACAAGCTCCGGGGCCTGATGTTACGAGTGCAACACCCGGTTTCCCTGTTACACGCGCATACCCTTCAGCTCCGTGTAGAGCGGCTTGTTCGTGTCTCACCAGATAATGTTTAATTTCTTTGCAGTGCCACAGAGCTTCGTAAATATCTAATATTACGCCGCCCGGGTATCCGAATATATCAGTTACGCCCTCTTTTTTAAGGCACTCAAGAAATATTTCTGCACCTTTGAGAGTTATTTTTTCATCTTTAGTTTGTACCATTTTTACCTCAAATAAATTATTAATTACACGAACCGCAGCATTGACCCAGTGATGCTTTTAGTTGAGCTACTTTGTCTGTTTTTTCCCATGGAACATCTATGTCAGTACGTCCCATGTGGCCGTATGATGCTAATAACTGGTAGAATTTACCGTTATTTTTAGCAGGTAAATTTCTCAAATCAAAATAATTTATGATTGCAGCAGGTCTTAAATCGAAATGTTGCGATATTAGCGCGCTGATATCATCATCTGAAACACAGCCTGTGCCGAAAGTATCAACGAAAATTGATACAGGCTCAGCAACACCGATTGCGTATGCTAATTCGACTTCACATTTTGATGCAAGTCCCGCAGCCACAATGTTTTTAGCTACATATCTTGCAGCGTAAGCTGCTGAACGGTCTACTTTTGTAGGATCTTTGCCGCTGAATGCCCCGCCGCCGTGTCTTGAGTAGCCGCCATATGTATCTACAATGATTTTTCTTCCTGTCAAGCCGGCATCGCCTTGTGGGCCGCCGATTACGAATCTGCCCGAAGGATTAATTAAGTATTTTGTTTCTGCATCAGGTTTAATCGAATCGTTTGCCAATACAGGCTCTATGACGTATTTCATCATATCAGCTTTGATGATTGCCTGAACTTGTTCATTGTCAGTTATTTCGTTAATTTCAGGATCGTGTTGAGTGGAAATAACAACAGTATCTACACGATACGGTTTTCCATCTTTATATTCAATTGTTACTTGCGACTTACCATCAGGACGCAGGTAGCTTAAAGTACCGTTTTTTCTAACTTTTGCAAGCTGGTAAGCAAGTCTGTGAGCCAAGCTGATAGGTAATGGCATATACTCAGGCGTTTCGTCACAAGCATAGCCGAACATAATGCCTTGGTCGCCGGCGCCGATGTTTTCGGTCTCGTCTTTTGACGTTACACCGTGCGAATCTCTTGCCTCGAGTGATTTATTTACGCCGCCTGAGATGTCAGCAGATTGTTCGTCAATGCTTGTCATTACAGCGCATGTTTTGTAGTCAAAACCGCCGCCTTCTTCGCCTTGGTAGCCTATATTTTTAATTGTTTGTCTGATAATTGCAGGAATATCAACATAGCAGCTTGATGTAATCTCGCCGCATACTAGCGCCATACCGGTCGTTACAGTAGTTTCTGCTGCGACACGTGATTTATTATCTTTTGTTAAAAATTCATCTAATATTGCATCAGAAATTTGGTCACAGACTTTGTCAGGATGACCTTCTGTTACTGATTCTGAAGTGAATAAAAAATTTCTTGAAACCATGTTCCCCTCCTTATTGTGGGCTAGTAATCTTTTCAAGTTGATAAAACTTCCAACTTACATTACTAAAATACTAATTCAAAATAATTACAAAATCAATTAAAAAGCCACGTTTTTATGACTTTTGTAATAAATGTATAAAGTTACGTAATTATGTGTGTGTTTCTTTATTTTAAATGTCATCCCGGAATTTTGTGCAACAAAATATCTGGGATCTTACAAGCTTTGAACGTCGCTTCTAGCTGGATAGATCCCGCATCAAGTGCGGGATGACGTGAACGATATCTATTTGTACATTATTTCTAATGTTTTAATAGTCGTTGAATTAAAATTTTTGGATATTCGATTTTTAAAATTAACGAGAATATAAAATAAGCTGCTAAACATGCCAGTGTCAAAGTGGCGACTTTGGCAATCAGCATAAATGTTGAATCAGCTATCCAGAATTTGTTTGCAGGGAATAAAACAGCATATGTTAAAGCGCTTGCGATGAGCATTTTGAAAATATCTCCAAAATAAACTTTGTAATCCATATTGATTTTTTTCTTGACTAAAATACCCAGCAGAATTCCGTTTGTCAGAGTGACAATTGTGGTTGAGAATGTTATGCCGCCAATTCCGTAGTGTAGAACGGTTATGAATAAATAATTTAAAAATACTTTTGTGAAAATTGAAAGTAATGCGATAACAAAAGGCGTTTTAGAGTCATTGAATGAATAAAAAACACGAGTGATGGAATCACGGAACACGTATGGAATCAAACCGAGCGATAAAAAGAATAGAGCTTCGCTGACGAGAGCTGTTGCAGTTGCATCAAATGCGCCGCGTTGGAAAATAATCTGTATCCCTTCATACCCGCATAATGCAATTAGGACAATAACAGGAAATGCTAAAAAGTTGAGCATGCCGATACCTTTGTTGAAATAGTATTTAACTTCATCCAGCTGATTCGCTGCAACAAGCTTAGAAAATAGAGGAAATAACGGTACTAAAAATGCTGTTATCAGAACTCCTAACGGAAATTGAAAAACACGATTTGCATAGCCGATTGCAGTCCAAACACCGGTTTGCAATTGGGAGGCGAAAAACATATCGATGTAGATATGGATTTGTCCTATGGTTGAACTTAGAATTGCCGGGAATAAAAGTTCGCCGAGATTTTTAAGCTGTGGGTTATTCAGGATATGAAAATCAGGTTTGTATGTATAACCGATTTTGTGAATTTGAGGGATTTGCATTATTAACTGACAGAACGCACCGACTGTTGTCGCACCGGCTAAGACTATCCCTGCGTTGTCATTTTTAGTCAGTACAAGCGCTGCAATTATTACCAAACTCATAACAATCGGTGATAAATTCGGCAGCAAAAATCTGTCATATGTGACAAGGAGGCCGTAATAAATTCCGATTATGCCGCCAAGAACCAAAATCGGTGACATTATTCTTAAATGCTGGCTCGCAAGGCTAACGAGTTCAGGATTTCCGCCGTTAATTATCAGATTCATAATCACGTCTGAAAAGGCGAATACTAAAACGGCTGCGATTAAAAATACGACAAAAGATACGCTCACAAAAACGCGAAATAGTCTGACCGCAATTTCAGGAGCTTTTTCGTCAAAAGATGGAATAATTTTTGAAAATACAGCGACAGTTGCACTATGAAACGGACCGCCAACTCCGCCAAGAATGAGTATTGCAATTGCCGGGATTTGATACGCATAGAAATAGGCGTCCGAGACAAGTCCTGCGCCGTAGTATTTTGCGATTACAACATCTCGAAGAAACCCGATTAATTTGCTTGCAATTGTGACTAAAGCAATAATCCAGGCTGCCTTAAAGACACTGTGTTCTTTACTCATTCGGCTTTGCCTCTTTGAGTTCGATATAAATATTTACTTCTTGTTTAGGGCCTGAGGGGCTTAATTTGAAAGTTACGGTGTTTTTGCCGCAAACAACATATTTTGAAATATCGGTATAAATTTTCTTTGAATTTGAAAGTTTTTTGGACTCAAGATTGAATGTTTGGCCGTTGATGTCAACCACAACATTAGTTGGGTTTTGTCTGTTTTCCATGTATAAGAACGCTTTTTGTTCGGGCGCGAAAAATGTTAGTGATTTTTCAGTTTTATAAGTTGTGAGCACGGCTGGTGGTGTGCAAATGGCAACGCCACTGTAGTAGTGTTGTATAATTTTATCGTATGAGTAGCCAAGCTCGTTCATTCTGCCTGCGCCGAACTGGCTCATACCAACCCCGTGACCTAAGCCGCCGCCTGTTGCCGTGATTTTTATTACGTCGCCTTCAACTGTTTTTACAGTGTCTGCCTGAACTTCATTTTTTGGCTCGACTTCTGAGTCAGTGCTTGCTACGTCTTCAGCGATTTCAGCTGCAACGGTTTCTGTTTTTGCCTCTTCCTTAACGCTGTTAGCGACCTGTTTTGGAGGTGCTTTGGATATGTCAAAAATGACGTTTGCGCTTGATAGCATTTTGCCGTTTTTAGTGAAAAGTTGTCTGATGATTAGTTCTTTTTTTACGATAAATTCGTTCTTATCAGTGATAATTTTTAACGCGATAACTTTGCCTGAGACACCACGTTGTAAGACCTGAATATCTTTTAAGTTGCCGATATTTCTTTCAGCCGGATTTTTAGCAGTGATGAATTGGCTGAAAGATGGGTTGAATAATTTTGCGGCTAAAATATTTTCAAGCTCTTTTTTATCCCAACTGACTTGCCATCTATAAGCAGGTGATTTGCTATCATATGTACTTGGAGAAGTGGTGTAGAAATTGCGCGCATTCTGCTCATTATCCAGAGTCGGTGTTCCCGGAACATCAGGTCTGCCTTTTAGGTAAGGGATACCTGTAGCAGGGAATATTTTGTCTTTTTGATTAGAGAATGCGTTTTCATAATTTTCTGTGTAGCCACCGGCCGTTGAACTATATTGTGCTAAGATTAGTTCGCCGTTGTATAATGCTACGTTATTTTGTGTTTGTGTAATTGCGAGATTTGATAATGGGTGTTCGGTATTAGCGCCGAAATAAACCTGACACGCAACCGAGTCGCAAATATCGTATTCAGTGTAGTATTTAACACGTGGTTTCAGAACATAGTTTCGTGCAGCGATTGCTTGCGCTTTGAGAGCTTCGTGTCCGAAGCTGACAGGCATTTCGTTAGGAACAACTCCTCTTAAATATGATTCAAGATCCAAAACGTTCACTACTGCGAAAGTATTTCCGTTTTTGTTCTTCACTATTTCAAAGAAGCCGCGGTATGCAGCTTGTTTGCCGCTGCGTTTTAATCCTGAGATTTTTGTTATGCCATTTGCAGGTTCAATCAAAAAATCAGGTTGAGGGTCGGTGATTGCAAATTCTTTTGGCTCACAGCCTTGTGCATAGAAATATGCTTTGAATTTACCATTTTCTAATGTGACTTTTAGGATGTTGCCAGCGGGTATTTCGTTGATAATAAAGTTTGTTTTTTTGTCGATTACTGTGAGTTTTCCGTCTGAAAATAATTCAATAGAATTGAATTGATATTTGTTGAAGCTGTTGTCGCTTATGCCGACTCTAACGATATTGTCTTGTGGCTGGCGTTCAATTTCTTCTTCAAAAAGTTCTTCCGGTTCTTCAAAATTTGCCGCTAAGCCCGATACATGATGACTAGGCATTGCAGTTATTTTAGCGGTAAAAAAAGGAGTCATAATTAACATTACTACAAAAGTTAATATCAAAGATTTCGCTTTATGCATATTTCCCTCTAGTTATATCCCTTCTTTAGTTGTCGCACAAACGGACAAAATTGCAACTATTATCCAAAAAATAATTTGAATTTGAGGTCTGAAAAACACAGTATCTACAAGGCCATGGAGCATAACTCCGATTATTACAAAAATGCAACAAGAAACAACAATTTTTGTTTTGATATCGGTTGATGAATTTATAAATTTTATTGCGGTTATTAAAATTAATATCAAAAAGCTGATGAATGCCAAAAGCGCAAATATTCCGCTTTCAATACCTATTTCTAAAAACACGCAGTATGCGCTAAGGGCGTCAAAACCGCTTAACATATAAAGTCCGTAAATTTCTCTGAAAACTTTGTTGCCTACGCCTATGCCGAACAACCAGTTGTCACGAAACATTTCGAGTGAGGAGTTGTAGACATTTATTCTGAATGATGTTGAGGAATCTGTGCGCATAGAAAAAATTGATAACAGGCGTTTTGTGATTGCCGGTATTGTGATTAATATTGCGGCTGAGCCGGCTGCCACTGCTCCTGCGAGTCCCCACCATATTTTTTTGATTTTGTCATTGAAATTATAATCTTGTTGAATAATTTTGTATGATACTAAAATCAATGCTGCTAAGATTGCGGCTATTCCGATGTAAGCGCCGCGACAGCCGCTATAAAAAATGGCCAAAACCGAAATCGTAAAAGGTAACGCCCAAAATGCAAACGATTTATAATGCGCATTTTTTAAGTTAATAAACATCATCGCAAGTATTGCAGGGATTGTACAAACTAAGTAGCCACCGTATAAATTTGGATTGTATGGTTTTAATGTGCCGAAAACTCTTGTCAAAACATCTTCAGGATTGAGGTAGGAAGTGTCTTGCCAGGTTGCGCCTGCGAGGACGCCGGATTTTTGTTGTAATAATCCTATGATACTTTCACTTGTGCAAATTATGGCGATTAAAAACAAAAAATAATATATTTTTCTTGGATTGTAGCGCAAATATTGCAATACAGAAAAGTAAAATCCTAAATATATTAAAGTTTTTGATAAGCCCATTAAACTTTGCACGAGCAGTGTCGAGTTGATTGTGCTTATTATGCAGAAAATTAAATATATCCAAAGTGCGCCATCCCAGCTCGTCAGTTCAATTTTTTGACCTTTTAAAGTGAATAGTTTTATCAGTGTCAAAAAGATAACAACCATAGCTGCTGCGCCAATTGTGTTTGTGCCTGCAAAAGTTGTTAAAATGATTGTGGCAGAAATAAAGAACAGAATAATTTTATCGATTTCTGACAAAATCAAGCTGTTTTGTACAAGAACTGCAAGTTTGTTTTGGCTAAATTCCAGTATTTTATTTTTAAAATTTATTATTGAACTTTCGATCATGGAAACTTTTATTACTCAACACTATCTAAAATTGTCAGACTTGAAACTGTACCGGAAAGTTTGTAGTTTGGTCCTTCCAGGACAACAGGAATACCTATTTTGATTTTGTTGCCGCCGACTACAGGACCATCAGCCGTGATTTTAGCTGTGTCTTCAATAGTTATGATGAAATCATATTGATTTGGCGAGCTTGCATCATCAACTACGATGTATTTTTCTTTTACTGCCGGCATCGCAAGGACTGTTTGTTTTGCATTTTGTTGAACGTTTTTAATTAGCAAATCCTGATAAGGTACGTTTCTGATTGTCAAAAAAGTTTTTTCACCTTTGACAAAAAGAGGTGTTGTTTGTGTCACGGTTGCACCTTTGATTGCTACGTCAAAATTAATTGTCTTTATCGCTTCAACAGGCGTGCTTGAAAAGCTTTTGTTGCGCCCTGTTACCGCAAACAATATTACTGCTGTTGCAATTATTGCAACGAATACTAATAAATAATCAAATTTTTTCATGTTCTCCCTATCCTCAAATTAATTTGTTTAAATATACACTTTATTACTCACTGGTATTGTATCTAAAGCTTCTGATAATTCTTTGATTGTTGTTGTCGCACAGCCAAAGGATCTAACAACAATGCTTGCGGCTAAATTGCCTACTATTGCAGCTTCAAACGGAGTGAATCCGGCAGCTAACGCTAGTGAATAACTCGCTACAACAGTGTCTCCTGCGCCTGTCACGTCGAAAACTTCTTTTTTGTTGAACACAGGTATTTTTTGCAGTGGCTTAGATTGTTCGAACACAACCATACCTTCGCCGCCGCGTGTGATTAAAAGATTTTTTGCCCCTATACGCTGCAACATTTCTGTTCCTGCGCGCTCAAGTGTAGTATCGTCTTTGATAAAGTAGCCGACGAATTTTTCACTATCGGGTTGATTTGGTGTCAGTGCATCTGCGCCTCTGTATCGCTCTAAATCCCTTTGGGCGTCTACGACAACTAATTTGTTATATTTTTTTGCGGTTTTAATTGATAAATCGATAATATTTTGGGTTAAAAATCCGATGTTGTAGTCGGATAAAATTATACAGTCAAAATCAGGGATTGCGGCTTCAATGTTTTTCATTACAGCGTGTTCAGTTGCCTGTGACATTGGTTGCTTTGCCTGACGGTCAAGACGAATGATTTGTTGAGTCACCGAATGAAAACAACATCCTGAAATACGTGTTTTAACGCTTGTTGTACCTGTTTCGTCCTGAATCATATATTTTGTATCAATGCCGGCGTTGTTGAATGCTTCAAGCATAATAGGTGCGTAGTAATCGTTGCCGTAAGTGCCGATTACACTAACTTTGCCGTTGTTTAAAGTTGTGATATTGTGCGCTGCGTTGGCTGCGCCGCCTAAAATAATATTTGTGTGAGAGTGTTGCAGGATAAGAACAGGAGCTTCACGGGAGATACGCTCTGTGTCGCCGTATATCATCTCGTCGATTATCATATCACCTATTACAAGTATTTTGGGAGTGGATATTTTGTTTAATTTGTCCTTAAGATTGTTCTTATTGAAGTCGAACACGGCTTTCCTCTTTCTGTCTGTTTGTAAAAAACTTCCTACATCACTAAAAATATTGTATAATAAATTTAGTTTATCATAAAAAAATGTATTGAATTATAAAAATGGAAGAATTTACTAAAAATATTGGTGAAGTTATGAATCAGGAAAACGACAACGAAGAAATGACTTCTAATGAAAAAAAAGAAGAATCTATTGCGCCATATGTCGGGATGCCTGTTGAAGAGGACTGCAAAAAAATTGTAGTCTATGTTTATGGTGACAATATTGATTATGTTAATCAGTTGAGTCATGAAGAAAAAAATAAAATTGTTAACGAATCTTTGGCTGTTAGTCGTGTAAAGCGTGTTGTTGAAACTAAAAAAGACACTTATAGAAATTATATTGTGCATTTTGTGATTATTGGTATTACTCTCATTCTTTTTACGCCTGTAATTTTTACGGTAGTGAATAAATCTTTCGAATTAACTGTGAAAAATTATAAAACTTCGGAGCAAAATTTTATGCAGCTTTATAAAGACAAAAACGCTCTGCAGAAAAAAGATTTGAGTAAAATGAAAAAAATGAAACATAAATAAAATGACTATAGAACTCAACCAACAATTGAAACATGCTTTTATCGGGATATCTCTGTCGCCTCAGTCTAACACTGAGACAGGTATTGCGATTTTGGATAACGATTTGAAAATAATGACTCTTGATAAGGCGTTTTCGATGCAGGATATTTCGCATTTTTTTAGTAATTATCCCTCGAAAAATAATGCTGTGATTGCGGTTTCAATGGCTGATGATGTGACAATGCTCAACAGTAAATGGAAAGTTCTTGCCAAAAAGTTTCAAGTTTTAGCGGGTACAGAGGCGATTAGAAATCGTCAAGGCTGGGTAAATAAATATACTAACCGCGCTGCGGAGCTGCTTTTGCAGTATAAAAATGAGGGCGTTGATGTTTTCAGGTTTGATTTGCCGGAATTGAAAAAAGCTCTGGGGCTTGCTGCAGTCTACAAAGACCGTTCCCCTGCTGATTGCAAATACCTGCAAAATGCACTGAAAGTAAAGTTTTTACTTCAAGATATAATGACAAATATGCTCCCTGCGTCGCAGCTAGAGGCAATTTTGGGCGCCATTTTAGCCCACACAATCTACTACGGGCATGAAGGCGAAGACTACAAAGTTCTATACGATTACAAAGGTCTTGAAGTCGTGAACTTCGCCCGAGATAATTTTGTATAGAGTCAAATAGCATAGAAATGGAGAAAAATTGTATGAAAAAGATTTATAGTTTGATACTTGTTGTAATATTTTGTTTGCTGAATGTTTCAACTTATGCAAGTGAATATAAAAATACCAGAATACAGTGTGACAATGGGTTTTGTCAGTTAGTGGATGCTGACACCGGCGAAGTACTCATTCCCTATTCTAAGGGTGGGGTTGAGCAACCAAAAGTGTATCCCAATGCTGTTACTAACTATACGCAGCTAGAGGTAGAAATATACCCAATCCATAATTCAGCCATTTCTCAGGGAGTACAGAATGAAACAAGGGGTAATTTTGAATGGTCGGGACTGTTCGCGACTGTGGCCAAAAAAGGGATTGCCGCTGTAGGATTGGTTATCATATCGGCACTTGTTGTTGCTGTTTCACCGGCTTTCCTCCTCGCATATGGATGGTTGTGCCTAAAATATTAATCACTCTTTACCCAAAATAATTTTGTGTAGAATAGTTCGGAGAAAAATTTTATGAAAAAGATTTTTAGCTTGATGCTTGTTGTAATTCTTCCTGTAGCGATGCCTTTTTATTTATGGAGAACGGTAGGTAATCACTGATTTTATATTACCGGCCTATTTTTGGACGATTTCACAGCCTGAGCTTGTGCCGAGGCGGTCGGCGCCGGCTTCGATTAGTGCTCTCGCCTGCTCTGCGTTTTTGATACCGCCTGAGGCTTTGACTCGCACGCCCAGAGGGTGAGCAATTTCTGCCATTGTTTTAATGTCTTCGACTTTTGCGCCTACTCCTGTTTTTACAAAACCTGTTGATGTTTTCACGAAGTCAGCGCCGGCTTCACAAACTAATTTTGTTGCTTGCGCAATCTCATCTTTTGTCAGCAAATCTGTTTCGATAATTGCTTTTAGAGGAACTTTTGAGCAAATAGATTTTACCATTGAAATATCGTTTTTGACGGCGGTATAATCTTTGTTTTTCAGTGCTGAGACGTTGATTACCATATCAACTTCATCGGCGCCGTCACGCATTGCAAGTGCTGTTTCATACACTTTTGATTCCGTGAATGTGGCGCCAAGAGGGAATCCAACGACTGTCACAACTAGGACTTTTGAATTTTTTAGATATTCTTTTGCCATTTTGACATTGCAGGGATTGACGCAAACGCCCAAGAATTTGTGTTGTTTGGCTTCATCAAACAGTTTAATCAATTCTTCTTTTGTCGCATCAGGTTTTAGTAACGTATGCTCGATATATTCTCCAAAATTCATGTCGCTCCCCTTATTTCAATTTTATTTATTATTGACCAATTCTATAGCTTTTCGAGCGCGTTGTGTTATTTCATCAGGACTGTGATTTTTATACAGGTCAGAACCTATGCCTACTGCTATAGCGCCGGCATCAAGGTAACTGTTTATTTCTTCAATCTTAATTGAGCCGGTCGGCATCAAGTTCAAGAAAGGCATCGGACGCAAAAGGTCAGTAACATAGTCTACGCCGCCCATATGGGTTGCGGGATAAAGTTTGCTTAGTGGCACGCGTGCTTTCCACGCCTGATAGGCTTCGTTTGCCGTTGACACTGTTGTTACAACTGGGATATTGTATTCTTCTGATAATTTGACGATATTTTTTTGGTAGACCGGTGAAACCAACATTTGAGCGTTATTTTTGTATGCAAGGTGGGCTTGTTTAGTGGTTATAATGCCGCCTGCCGAAATAAACACGTCTTTTATTTCCGATAATTTTGCGATTACATCTAATAATTCTAAATTGCTGAGCGGAATCTCTATAATCTTTATGCCGCCTTCGATTAGGGATTTTGAAATTTCAAATGCTTTGTCTGCGTCATTCGTTCTCACTACTGCGTATATTTTGTTTTTAACTATTGCTTCAATTATGTTCATTTATTCTCGCGCCTGTTCTTTTTCGTAAATAAGTCGATTATCGGTATTTTGCACATGTTGTCCTCGCTACAGCCTAAGAAATTTTCCAAATCGGTCTTGAGCACAGTAAAGTCTTCATACTTTTTCAATGTTCCCCCAACTGCGATTGAGACTTCGCCGGTTTCTTCCGATACAACCAAACATGCACAGTCGCATACTTCGCTCATTCCGATTGCTGCGCGGTGTCTTGTGCCGTATCTCCAGCTGAGTTTCGGATCTTCTGTCAGTGGCAGCAAAACGCCGGCTGCTAGGATTTTATCGTCTTTAATAATAATTGCACCGTCATGGAGGGGCGTATTCGGGTGAAATATCGTAAGTAAAAGCTGTGTTGATACATCTGCATCGAGTCTTGTCGCAACCTCAGTGTATGCAATCGCCGAATCGTTTTCCTGGAGTACAATTAATGCGCCGGTGCGTGTTTTTTTGAGGTGTTTAATTGCCTCCAAAATTTCGCGTACGACGTTGACTTCGGTTTCTTTAAATTTTTTATTATTTAAATTGAAAAAATAGTTGCGTTGAAATATATTTTTTTGACCAATATAGCCCATAAAGCGTCGTAACTCCGGCTGGAAAATTACAACAAGTGATAAAATGACAGCTATGATTAAACTTTTTAAAAATGCGCTCAAAATTAAGAGATTGAAAGCTTTTAGAACTTCGCTTAAAAGCCACATCAACACAAGAAAAAATAGAATTCCATTAACGAGTTTTTCAGAGGCAGTGTTTTTAATTAGGCGAAAATATACAAAAAACATTATCAGAATGATAAACCCGACCTGCAGCAAATCTGATAAGTCCCAGCCTACAAGGGCGGACAATTTTACGTTGCCGACAGCATTTAAAAAGCGTTCAATCATTCTTACCTTCTAATTATTTCAAGCGTTCGGGAATTTCATCGAGCGAAACTAAATGTTCATAACTTTCTCTTGATACTATAATATCAGATTGTGAGTTATTTACAAGTACCACCGCAGGTTTTAATACGCGATTGTAATTGCTGGACATAGAATAGCCGTATGCGCCTGTGTCGTAGACGCAGAGTATGTCGCCTTCTTCGAGTGTCGGTAATTCGATGTTTTTAATTAGAATGTCGCCTGATTCGCAAAATCTGCCTGCAAGCGTTATTTTTTCAGTATTTTTTTCGTTTGGTTTGTTCGCGACCTGTGCAGTATAAACTGCGCCATACATGCTAGGGCGCGGGTTGTCAGCCATGCCGCCGTCGACGGCCACGTATTTTGTGCCGTGAGGAACCTGTTTTGAACTGCCAACGGTATAGAGTGTGACGCCTGATGTTGCAACGATGCTTCTGCCCGGCTCGATATAGATTTCGGGTTCTTGCAGATTGTATTTTGCAGTATTTTCTTTGATTGAATTTATAATTACTTCGGCGATTTTATAAATTGATGGTGGGGTGTCAGCATCTGTATATGTTACGCCTAGCCCGCCGCCGAGATTTATCTCGTTTAATTCAATTCCGTATTTTTCTTTTATTCTGGCGATTTCTTTTAAAATTATCGCTACTTCGTCATGATAGACTTGAGTCTCAAAAATTTGTGAGCCGATGTGCGCGTGGAGTCCTTTTAAATTAAGGCTTTTATATTCATCTTGAATCAATTCAATCACTTCATCAAGCTGTGTTAAATCAAATCCAAATTTCGAGTCTAGATGCCCGGTCTGTATGTATTCATGAGTATGGCAGTCAATACCCGGTGTTATACGCAGCAAAATGTCGACTTCTTTGTCATAAGACTCTGCAATGCTGTCCAGCATAGATAATTCAAGGAAATTATCTACTGAAAATCTGCCAATGCCAAGTTCAATTGCGAGTGTCAACTCGTCAAACGACTTATTACTGCCGTTGAAAACGGTTTTGGACATATCGACGCCGGCATGGTTCACCGTGTAAATCTCTCCGCCTGAGACCACGTCAAAACCGAAACCTTCTGATGCCAAAACTCTGCATATTGCGCTTGTCATGAAAGCTTTTGAGGCGAACAACATATTTACTTTTTTGTAATCCTTAAACGCATCTTTATAATCGCGGCAGATTTGGCGAATTGTTGCCTCGTCGTATACATAAAGTGGTGTGCCGTATTTTTCTGCCAATTTAACTAAATCACAGCCGCCGATTGATAAATTGCCCGCTGCATTTATTTCCGTGGTGATGGGTTTAATAGACTGATTTGGTGTTGTTTGCATGTCAAAATTCCTCGTTGTTTCGTGCTTTTGTGATTTATTTTAGCACCAACACGAGGATTATAAAAGAATGTAATTTAAATTTAGGCTGCCGAATGTTTGTTCATTAATCGTTTTAGTATATTGTCGCCCTGCAAATTATTATAATCGGTAGCTGCAACTTGTCTTTTAGGAGTGTTTGCTATTTCCTTCGCTTCCACATCAGCGTAGTATTTGTAGTCACTTAATTCATTTAATGATTTCATAACACCAAGACGTCCTGCTTCAAGTTGTAATTTTGCGAAATAAGATGAAAGCATGAACATCATGCCGGTTGTGAACACACCCCAGCTAATACCGGCTGCAAGCAAAGTTTGTCTGAAAATAGGTGTATTAAAAGATGCCATGAGTGCGTCAGGATTTTCTTTAATTAAATGCATAAATTTATCAGGGTTTTCGGCAGCTGCAGCCAAAATTTTGTTAAATGCTTCGAAAAATTCTTTTTGTGGTACTGACCCGGCTAATTTTTCAAGCTTGTCTATCATTTTCATAACATAGGCTTTATCTACTTTGCCAACCTGCATAACACCTATTGTGTGTTCTGAGAGCTCTTTTAATGCATTATCCGATAATGTTCTTGATGTGAACAGTTTTAGTCCGGCAAAAGTTTCTACTTTGCTTGGCAATAGTTTAATGGCTGTCTGCCCGATCTCAGCCTTTGGCAGCACTTTAATGATGTCATCAATTGACATATTCATTATCTTGGCTGTATCAATATTGTTTTTACGCATTGCTTGCATAATGTTTTCTGCTATTTCATCAGTATTTTGAGCTTTGAATACTTGATTAAGAGCTGCTTTTGCTTCTGGTGTCGGAGCAAATTTGTCAATTAAATCGCTGATGAAAGATTTATCAATTTTGAAATTGTTCAAGTCGATATCGCCAAGATGTGTTTTAACAATATCATTTAGCTTGGCAGAACGGTATTGTTTTACCATGTCGGCTATTGGCGTGGAGTCCAGTTCAACCCCTTTGATTATAGTTGCTGCGTTGTCTGCCGCCTGACTCATATATCTTTTGAACCAGCCTGTTTTAGCGAATAATCCGCCGCCTGTCCCAGCTATGCTGGTAAACCAGTCAGCCGCTTTTGCTACTGAGATTTTGCCTGTTGCAAGACCAATTGCGACGGCAATTAGAGGTGTGCATGCTGCTGCTATACCGCCATAAATAATAACCGGCTGTGCCATTTCATTTGCGGCTTCCATTGTTTCGGAATATAGTTGTGAGTTTTCGTCTACTTTTTCAAATGTATTAAAAAGTTTTCTTTGCATATTTTTAGCTTCACGCGTTTGTTCGGCTGATATTTCTATTTTTTGTAATTCTTTTTGTAATACTTTTGTGTCTTTTAATTCACCTTTTTTATATTTGCCGTATGCTCTCATGTCTGCTATACATCTAGGCAAGAACGTAAAATATTCCCATGCACGTTCTCCCAGTGTTTTAGGCGTGGATGTTATTTCTTTTACGTTTTGTATCTCTTTCGGCGTGTAGTGCAGGTATTCTTGAGGATTTTGTTTGAATTCTTCTTTCGCTTTGTATCTTCCTGCACGGGCTGCATTTTTCTGCAGATTAAGCGTCAGGAATGTACCGGCAATTCCGACTATAAATGTGGAAACATATGCACCTAATTTAGTGCGGCACATAGGAGATGTGGCTGCAAAGCTTTTTAGTTTATTAAGCGTAGATAGATTTTTGCCTTCAGGTGATTTCATGTAAGCCTGTATTTGCTCAAATACTTCAACACCTTTTGCTCTTTTTTCAAAAGGTTTTAGAGGGCTGTCTTGTTTGAATATTTCTTTCACGCCATCAGCGATTTCTGCAGTGGTGTATTTTCTGAGAACACTGTCAAAATAGCGTTCTGTGACTCCTGTTTTTTGAATAATCCAGTCCGCGCCTTTACCCAACAGCCAGCCGCCTAATAGTGAGCTGCCAAAAATGGTGGTTGCTGCGGTTTCCATGTTCTGTGAGTATACTTCTGCTTTGTTATTTATTTTTTTGACGATTCTCTGAATTGTTGCTTGATCTGATTTTGCTTCGGCCAATTCTTCAGGTGCCAGGTCACGCATAACTTTTTTAGAGTCGTCTGTGTCGTTTTTCTTCCAGTCGTTGTATTTTCTAAAATCTTTAGCTAAGCCAAGCCAGTTTTGGAAAAATCCGCGTTCTTCTGCGTCTTTTTTGCCGAACCAACCGCCAAACCAACCGTCTTTTTTCGGTGGGTTTGCAGCCAGTGATTGTTTAGCTTTTTCTATTTGTTCGGGTGTATATATTACAAAATTTTTCTCATCTTTCATATTTTCACGTGATTGCCAGCGTGCAACACGGGAACCATGCAGCTGCAATTTTGTCGCTGCTAAAACAGCAGCGATAAATGCAACAATCGGTATCGCTGCGCCGGCACTGATGCCGAACATGCGCCCGCGGCTTAACGTTTTTTTCAATACGTCTGCTTCTTTTGCAAACCCATCGATAGCTGTCTTATTTGCAGCATAAAATTCAGGCAAGTCTTTTTTCATATCCTTGAAATAGTATGTTAATAAATCCGTACCTGTTCGGCGAGATTTGAGAAGGGTTTTAGACGATTCTATTTTCGTTAGACCTTGTCTTGGGATATCAAATTTGGCTTTGTTAGCTTGTGTTAAATCCTGTATTAAAGGTTTATATTTCGCGTCATTTTGCAGTGCTTCAAAAGCTGTGTTATATGCTTTTTCCGAGTTCGCGACTAATTTCCCGCCGGCAAACACTCCGCCGAACAGTGCACCCAAAACAGCCAGACTTTGTATTTGGCTGGTCACAGCCTCAACATCTTCGCCAACATTCTCTGAGTGTTGATCCATTCTTGTAATGGTGTCAATAATCAAGTCGCCTTTTGCCTTGGTTTCTTCAAATCTGTCTTTGCCGATGCCTTTTTCATACAAAACTTTGCGGCGCTCGTCGTTGTCGTTTTCTTCTGTTTCCCAAGTCTTGAAATTCTTTTGATTGATTCTTATATCATTCAATACACGAATAAATGCCATTTCCTACCTTATAACCTTTTTTGCTACCTAATTAATATAAAACAAAATACAAAAAAAAATTGCCTTTTTCGAAAAATAGTTCATAAAACTTTATCTGCTTCGCTAAAAAACAAGTAGGAATGCTGTTGTCAGCAAATATGTTTTTGTCGTAAATTAGGTGGGGTAGGGTGACCCCACCTTGCAAATTAGATTTACCCCTCTCCCCGTTGCGGGAGAGGGGTAGGGGTGAGGGGTTTGTAAAAATGAGTAACTTGAAATTATCCTCTTTTCAAAATTTCATAAAGTTGTACCCCTCATCCGTTTTGCTAATTTTTACAAGCAGGCTTGTTCAAATTGCAAAACTGCCTTCTCCCGCAATGGGGCGAAGGCGGATATTGGGAACATTCACCTTCAAAATGCACCTTATAGACTATTTTTAAAAAAAGATAGTTTATATTTATTCAAGTTTGTACTATAATGATTTGAGTAAAAAAATATATAAAAGGAAATATTGAATAAATGAAGGTAACAGTAGAGAAACAAGAGAAAAACTTTATTAACTTAAACATGGAGGTTGACGCGCAAACCGGGGTTAGTGAATACAATAAAGCGTGTAAAAGACTTGCTGATAGAGTTAATATTGCAGGATTCAGAAAAGGCAAAGCGCCAAGAAATATTTTGGAAAAGCATGTTGGCGTTGAGGCGATTAAAAGAGAAGTTTTAGATGCAATGCTCCCAAAAATGGTTAGCGATGCAATTAAAGAAAACAATTTGGACGTTATTTCGGAGCCATCGCTGGAAATGTTTAGTTTCGAAGTTGGGTCAGAAATTAAAGCGACTGTTAAACTTGAGTTGAGACCTGAGATTGAAATCGGCGAGTACAAGGGCTTGAAAATTGATGTTGAAGAATATCAAACTGACAAAGACTTTATGGATAAAGAGCTTGAGTATGTTCAAAACAGGTTTGCAACGACTGAGCCTGTGATTGGCAGAAAATCAAAAGCGACTGATGTTTTGATGTTTGATTTTGATGGATCTGTCGATGGTGAGCCGATCAAGGGTGGTTCTGCAAAAAATTATATGCTTGATTTAAGCAACAGTAATTTTATCCCCGGGTTTGCCGAGCAGTTAGTTGGCCATGAAATTTCTGAGGAGTTCACTATTGATGTGACTTTCCCTGAAAACTACCATGACGAAGCTTTAAAAGGTAAAGCTGCACAGTTTAAAATTAAACTGAATGAAATTAAAGAAAAGAAAACACCTGAGTTGAATGATGAGTTGGCTAAAAAAGTCGGCGCATATGAAACTTTGGATGATTTGAAAAAAGATATTACCGAGTATGCGGAAAAAGTCAGAACTGCTGAAAATGATAAGAGAGCGCTTGAGACTACGTTCAAAAAACTTATGGACGAAGTGAAAGTTGAATTGTCGGATTCGATGATACAGCGTGAATCCGAGTCAATTTTGGCTGAAATGAAAGAACGTGTAACTGCTCAAGGCGCTGATTTTGACCAGATTATCGGCCGCGAAGGTAAAGACAAAGTTATGGCTGAAGTCAAAGAGGAAGCTGAGAGACGTATTAAAAATTCGTTGTTAATTCATAAAATTTCTGTTTTGGAAAAAATTGAAGTTAACGCTGATGATATAAATAAAAAAGTTGAAGAGCTTGCAAAACAGCATAACACTGACAAATCTGTTATTTTAAATCATTTGTTCTCCAACCAGCAAATGATGAACGCACTAGGACAACAGGCTATTAGCGAAAAAGTTGCCGAGTTCCTAATTGCAAATAATAATATTAATTACATAAAATCAAAAAAATAGGATAAAATAGTATTATAGAAAGGAAGCAATATGAGTTTTGTACCTGTAGTAATTGAACAATCCAGTCGTGGTGAAAGATCGTTTGATATTTTTTCAAGACTGCTAAGAGAAAGAATTATATTTTTAGGCACGCCTATAGATGATATGGTTGCAAACTTGATTGTTGCTCAGCTTCTATTATTAGACAGTGAAAACCCTGAAAAAGATATTATGTTATATATTAATTCTCCGGGCGGCAGCGTTACAGCGGGCTTAGCTATTTTTGATACAATGCAGCACATTAGATCTGATGTGTCGACAATTTGTTTAGGTCAGGCAGCTTCTATGGGTGCTTTTTTGCTCGCAGCAGGTACTAAAGGCAAAAGAATGGCTCTGCCTCACTCAAGAGTCCTTATTCACCAACCATTGGGCGGTGCGCAAGGTCAGGCGACTGATATTGAGATTCAGGCTGCTGAAATCGTGAGAATTAAAAAGACATTGAATGAAATTCTGGCAAAAAATACAGGTCAATCAATTAAAAAAATCGAAAAAGACACGGATCGTGACTACATCATGACGCCTGAGGAAGCTTTAGAGTACGGTATGATTGATAAAGTGGTTACTGTCGAAAAACCGGTTAAGGAAAACAACTAGGAGAGGATTGAATGACAAAGCGTGACGACAGTCGATTAAAATGTTCATTTTGTGGTAAAACACAGGATCAGGTAAAAAAACTTATTGCCGGACCTGAGGTTTATATTTGTGATGAATGTGTTGACTTGTGCAATGAGATTCTTGACGAAGAATTCTTTGAGCCTAAAGAAAAAGGTGAGGCTCCACAAAAAGACGCTGCGTCCGCAGTTGCTATTCCAAAACCACATGATATTAAATTATATTTAGATGAACATATTATCGGGCAGGATGACGCGAAAAAAGTCTTGTCGGTTGCGGTTTATAACCATTATAAGCGTATCACACACAATGTTTCTAAAAATAATCCTAATGATATTGAAATCCAAAAAAGTAATATACTTCTAGTCGGGCCTACAGGCAGTGGTAAAACGCTTTTGGCGCAAACTCTGGCAAAAATGTTGGATGTCCCATTTGCGGTTGCTGATGCTACTACGTTAACTGAGGCTGGTTATGTGGGCGACGATGTTGAAAATATTTTATTGCGCTTATATCAGTGTGCTGATTATGATGTGGCACGTGCGGAGCGTGGAATAATTTATATCGACGAGATTGATAAGATTGCGAGAAAATCTGAAAACGCAAGTATCACACGCGATGTTAGCGGTGAGGGTGTTCAGCAGGCGCTTTTAAAAATGATTGAGGGCACTGTTGCTAATGTACCGCCTCAAGGTGGCAGAAAGCACCCGCATCAAGAGTTTATACAACTTGATACAAGTAATATCCTCTTTATCGTTGGCGGTGCGTTTGTCGGATTGGATAAAATTGTTGAGCGACGGGCTTCTGAGGGTTCTTCGGTTGGTTTTGGTGCTAAAGGCTCTGTAACTGCTGCTGAAAAAGAACTTGAGGCGGCGAGAATGCTCAAAAAAATGCAGCCTGAAGATTTATTAAAATTTGGCTTAATTCCTGAATTTATCGGACGTGTACCTATTTATGCGGTACTCGATCCTCTTGATGAAACTACGTTAAAGAGTATATTAACAGAGCCAAAAAATGCTGTGTTGAAGCAATATCAGTGTTTATTAAAAATGGATGGCGTTGAATTGCATTTTGAGCCTGAGGCTGTTAATTTGATAGCAAGTGAAGCTATTAAGCGTAAAACCGGCGCTCGCGCTTTGCGTTCAATTGTGGAAGAGATTATGTTAGATGTAATGTATGAAATTCCGTCACAGGACGATGTAAAAGAATACACAATAACAAAAGAAATGGTGAAGAAACATCAAAAATCACCGGCGGCCGAGTTGATACACTTGCCGACTAAAAAATCGCAAGAGATAAACACTTCTGCTCAGATGAAGGAAGATATTGCGTAGCTGATATTTTATTTGGCTTTCATGAAATATTCATTATAATGTTTATTACAGGCACAAACGAATAGTTGAGAAAAATAATGATTGAAATGCAGGTAATGGGAATAGCATTGGACACACGAACCGGATCACCGATTGTTGTGTTGCATGACAAAGATAATCGAAAGGCTTTGCCGATTTGGATTGGCTCGGCTGAGGCGAGTGCAATTATAAGAAAAATTGAAAACATCGTTGTTACACGCCCTATGACGCATGATCTAATAATTAATCTTGTTCAGCAGTTGAAATATCGAATCGACCGAATTGAAATCAATGATGTTGATCAGGAGACTTATTATGCTAATATATTTATCATTAATGATGAAAAACAAGAAATAATTATTGATGCGAGGCCTTCTGATGCGATAGCGATTGCTATAAGGGTTGATGCACCGATATTTGTGACGGCAAATGTTTTAGCCAACGGCTCAGTGTCTTGTGACAGCGCGAAAGATGAAGAAGAAGCTCAGGAATTCCGTGATTTTATCCAAAATATAAAACCTTCGGACTTCGAACGCTTAATAAATGATAACACTCAATCGGATCAATAAATCCTAAGTTAATACAATGTGTGCCAGATATCTGCGTACTCTTGCTCTTTTCCGTTAACTATGAAAGTGGCTCCTTGTTGGGTCATCAGCTGGTTATTGCGTCCGTCAAAGTTGTCTTGTGTTTGAGTTTCGCTGGTTGTTGCGAGATTAATACCTGTTATGCCAAGCCCGGCCAATGAAACAGCGTCACTGTTGTAGCCGCCGATTTTCATTTTTAAGCCATATTTATCTTCAAGAATTTTTAAATCATTTTCATCAAGAATATTGTCATCTTCGCCATTGATAAGATTTTCTAATTCTGCTAAAGCTTTCAGAGCTTCAAATCCGTCACGAAATTTTGTTGTGATACCGAATTTTGACAAGTCGGTGTTGTTGCCGAAGCATTCTGCTCCTGTGTCTCCTGACGTACCGTTACCATCTGCATCGAAACACAGAATGCCGTCTGCCGAGTCGTTTATTCGGTCAAGAGTTCCGTCGCCATCAATATCATAGTGAATTAGCTCATCGGACGTTTTTACACCATCGCCGTTTAAGTCGAATGACAGTGGTGATTTTCCCCGGAGGTGTTCAGGTATCTCCCCGTTGTTATTGTTTACGATAGCGGCAATTCCCAAGTTATTGCCATTTATAGCGGCTGCCTCTACTATATCAGGTATTGGTTGTGCTTGTGTTGGCTCTGTAACATTTGGCAGGTTCGTAGCAGCTTCTGCGTTGTCGGCTTTTATGATAGCCGGTTGAGGTGTGTTAGCTGCCGGTGGTTTTTGCGCAACTTTGGTATCATTCGCCAAAGTTGCAGCAGTTTGTGTTTTATTGTTATTGACGTCCGCCTGCAGCAGTGTATTATCTATAGTGTTTGCTTTAACAGAGTGGACAGTTGTAGTCGTATCAGCTATAGCAGCAGTTTCGACTGGAGTTGCCGCTGCACTTTTAGTCGTGTCAGTTGCTTCCGATGTTATTCTTTTTTCAGCATTAACTTTAGTATTTTCGGAAGAGATTAACTGTGTTTCAATAAAACTAATATTTGCTGTAGTCGCTGTTGACGATGACTTTAGTGTATTTCGTTGATTTTCAAAATTTGTAATATTTTCTGTGATAGAGTTTAAATTTGCTTGCGATGTAACAAATTTTTCTTCAGTTGAGTACATGTTCGTCATTAAAACGCCCAATTCAGCCATTACGTTTCCTGATTGACTTGTCAGGTTGCTAATTAGAAACGTTAGCGCTTTATCTGTACATACTTCTTTAAGTCTTTCCTGTAGATAAGCATTAAAACTGTTACCATGCTCTTCGGCTGTATATTCAGCGAGTGCTTGGTATATAATTTTTTGCTGCTTAATCTGCAAATCGTGTGATTGATTTGCTGTTGCTTCGTCGATAGCTTTGGTTATAGCGTCATATTCCTGTTGTTTGCTTGCAAGTTTTTTTTGAGAAGATGCTAATTCGGCCTGTTCGGTTTCTAGTTGAGTTTGTGCTTTTTTTAGCCTATCTTGTTCGATTGCAAGCTGACCTTCCAGTGCTTTGAGTCGTGATGTAAAGCTCTGGAGTTGGCCATACTGATTTGTGAGTTCATTTTTTGTTTGTTTTATTGCCGAATTAATTGCATCAATGGTGGAATTTTCATTGATGGTATAGTTTAAATCAGGTGTTTCTGTGTCGTTGACAACGCTTATATTTGTTGACTTGTCGAAGTTTACCACAGAGAGATTCTTGTTGAAAATATGATAATTTGCATTAATTGCCATACTTTGTCCTTGTTATAGTTTATATATATAAAGTAAATATTTTGTATGTGAATTCAGAAAAATAGAAAAATTTTACTTTTGTTACATTTTCGAATTTGGCTTAAAAAAATGTTAAAAATTTTACATTCGTATAAAAATACTTTCTTCCTTGTTTTTTTGGTGTACAATATAAATATGCCACACAATAATTAGGGGGAAAGATGGAATTTTTGAGAAAAAACAGAAAAATGATTATCGGGTTGATTTTGTTGTCTTTTATTTTAATGTTCTTGTTCCCGTTATTGATGGCAGGAGCTCGTTTCTAATTTAATTTATTGGAGTAGTTAATTTGTCTTGGGGAAGCTTGGAAAGATTAAATAAATCCATTTGCGTAATTTTTATTGCATGCCTTGCAATGACATGTTTTATGCAGCCATCCGAAGCGGCGCTTACTCTTGAGAAACGACACAAAGAAACTCAGGCAAAAATCACGCGTTTAAAATGGCTTGAGTCTTTAGAGTCAAATAAATTGTACAAAAACCAGCGCAGGCTTGAGCAGACTGAAAATATTTTACAAACTTCTAAAGTGCGGTATACTTCTGCGCAGGTGCGTTTAGGCATGCTGGAGCAGGAGCATAAGCAGGCACAGGCTAAATTTAGCAGTCTTGAAAAAGACACAGGTGCTCGCATCAAAATGATTTATCAAAAGCAGCGTATGAGTCTTATTGCTGCAGTTTTGTCATCAACTGATATCAACACTTTTTCAGATATAATTTATTACCAAAACTTGATTATGAAAAGAGACAAAGTTCGCTTAAGTGAAGCTAAAAGAGTGGCTCAGAGGCTTGCTGCCATCAAACGTCAAATTGAGACTGAAAGACTGGTTTTGGCCCAGTCTATTAACGATATAAATCAGCAGCAGCGTAACATCCAGCGTGCAATTGCTGATAATTCGTCCATGATTGACCGTTTGAGAAACGACAGAGCATATTATGAAAAAACTGAAAAAGAGCTGGCGAGACAGTCCTCAAGCCTGAGTGATATGATTAACCGCTCGCAAGCTAATGATGATATCAAAATCGCGTCGGGCTTTATGAAGCCGATGCCAGGCCCGATTACCTCTCCTTTTGGCTGGAGAATTCATCCGATATTTAAAAGTAGAACTTTCCACTCAGGTATTGATATTGGCGGTGCTCCGGGCGCGCAAATCCGTGCGGCTAACTCAGGACGTGTCATATTTGTCAGTTGGTACGGAGGTTATGGTAAAGTTGTTATTGTTGACCATGGTACGATTAATGGCGTGAAGATAACGACGTTATACGCGCACTTGAGTGAGTATATGGTCTCGAACGGAGCGAATGTTGTTAAGGGGCAAGTCCTTGGTATACAGGGCTCTACAGGCTATAGTACCGGGCCTCATTTACACTTTGAGGTAAGAAAAAATGGTAACCCGGTTAACCCGTTGAATTATATATAACTTTTAATTAGAATAGAGATATGAAAAAAAAGATAACTGTTGCAATTTGTATATTATGTTTAGTACCGTCGTTAGTTGTGTATGCCGCTGAATACGATAGTTATCGCAATAATGCACGCGCTGCGGAGCTGCTTCAGTATTATTACGGTACTCCTGTTAATAATGTAGATGATAACGAGACTGTGCCTGAAGCAAAGCCTAAAATTCAGTGGATGCTTTGGAAAAAATCTAAAGCTGAAGATAATGTGGAAACTGCAGAACAAGAAGTATCCGAATCGGCTGATGTGACCGAGTCAAATGCCGGTGATAAGGGGATTAAGCCTTTAAAACAGTGGTTTATAAAAAGAAAAATCAAAGAGGAAAACAATCTGGCTGATACTGCCGAAGATGTCGTGATAGAGCAAAAAACGTCTACTGATGTTGTTGAAATTTCAGTTGAGCCGGCTCCTAAAAAAGAATGGCGTTTTTGGAGAAAAGAAAAAACTGAAAATATTGTAGAAGATAATTCTGAAAACATAGTTATGGAAGTTGTTGTGCCTGTTACTTCAGCTGATGAAAATATTGAAATAAAACCTAAAAAAGAAAAATTTTCGTTTAAAAAAGATAAATCCGAAGAAAACGCAGTAGAAGCAGACACGGCGATGGATGTTTGGACAAGCTCGGAGCATGACAATGTTAAATCTGCGCCTGTGAAGCCAGGTAAGAGCAAGCCAGAACTTAGTAAAGCAGAAAATAACGTAGAAGTTTTGTATGATGGTGGCAGTCAAGAAGATGTATCTGTTCCTGATATTAGCGATGTTAAGATTAAAAAATCAAATAAAAATAAGTGGCAATTATTTTCTAAAAAACCTGCCGAAAATAAGAATATTTCAGTGACACCTGATGTGGAGAGCAAAGTTGTGTTACCTGATATTCAGACGAAATCAAAATCTGAAAAAACGCCTGAATATACTACACTGACCAATGTTCAAAGAGCTGATATTGTTGGTGAGGAGAAAGAGCTGTTGAATGTCAATTTAACCTCGGAGTCTCCTGCTGTGGCGATAAAAGATAAAAAAGAAGTTAAAAAAACAGAAAATGCAGCGGATAATGTCGGAAATACTGATGTAAGTATTGATAGCCAATTTTTGGAGTACTATCCTGAAAAATATGAAATTATCGCAACCGGCGATGTTGTGGTTACGCTGCTTAAAGATAATTCTAAGCTTTATGCCGACAAAATGGTTTATAATACTGACGTGAGTACCTTAAAGGGTTATGGTAATGTTAAACTTGTTAAGACAAATCAAACGATTGATGGTGATTTCATAAAAATTAATCTTAATGAAGAAAACATCTTTATGGAAAAACCTGTAACGGAAGGTACTGTATATAAAATAACGGCAACAGAAGGTTATGTATATCCAGGCCAAGTTGTTACTACGGAAGGTAATTTCTCTATAAAAGAAGGTGCTGAATACCTATACATGACTCCTCGTATGAAACATTTATATTTTGAGCCTGAAGCTGTCTCGAAGGCTGATGATGAAAATGCCAAAAAGTTTTATGAAAAAGAAGAAGCTAATGTCCAGCAGCATCCGCATTTGAAAGCTAAAACAATCTATATAAAAAGTTTGAAGGATCATGATCAGGTTATTGTAAAAAATGTTTCTTATTATTTTAAAGGCAAGAAAATTTTTACTATTCCCCGAATGGATTTAACAACCAGCAAATATCAGGAATATGTTGAGACTACGCTGCCTGAAATTGGCTCATTTAAAGAAATGGGTTCATATTACGGACCTTATGGATTTGTGGTTAATGTGCCCGGTGGTGCAGCGTTGAAAGTGACGCCAGTATTCCAGTTGGGTACAGATAGTACAAAAAATGATTATGGTATAGGTGTACACGGCCGTTTCCATTCGAAAAATAATATAACAGAAGGTTATATAGGTTCAGTTGATGATAAATGGATGGTTCGTGGTCAGCAAAGAATAACGGATAATTTACGATTCCAATATGCGCATAATGGTTATATTGATGAATGGTTTCTAGGTGGCAGAATGCCTGAAAACTTGCTTCAGTTAGTGCATGAAAAAAGAGTGAATGTAAGTGATTTAGGTGTACATTTCACAAACAGATTTACTGCCGGCTATGTAAGTGACTATTATAACGATAATCTGGGTACCGGGCGTTTCAGATGGCAAACTGAGGCTCGTAAAAATTTCTATTCTAAATGGAGTGATGACGGCAAAGTTGGTATAAATGTCGGAGTTATCGGGCAAACCTCGGCTACGCTCTATGGAACGGGTGATTTTGCGGGTATGGCAAGGGTTGGTCCATATGTTGGTACAAGATACAAAAATTGGAAGCAGACACTTGTATATTATCAAGGCGCGCAGGCCGGTGAGTCACCGATGTTGTTTGACAGATATATGTATGGTAAATCTAACGTAACTTTACGTGAAACTCTGAAAATTAATGATTTTGTAACTGTTGGTTATGTTGGTTCGTATGCTTTATTGCGCGACAACTGGGAGAAAGAATTAGTTACAGAAAATTCGTTCTACGTATCTGTAGGGCCTGATGATTTTAAAATTGCGCTTGGATACGACCCAATAAGAAGCAGAGTTTCATTGAATTATCTGCTGAGATTGAAAGGCGATAGTGTTGATATTCCGTATGGTAAGATGATTATTGATGACCCTGAAAATTTAGGTAAAACGAACAAGGGTGATAAAAAAAAGAAAAAAAGTGAGTTATAATTAACTCACTTTTTTTGTGGAAACTTGTGTGCTGACGGGTTCGCCAGATATTCTTGAACTACTTGCGGGTCTGCAACGTAGTATCTGTAGGTAGAGCCGACCCCGTTGCTATAGTAGCTGGAGCCTTCACTCATGACGTCTATTCCGTAGGCTTCTGCGTACTTTGCTCTGAGTGCCTGATATCTTGCAGTATCGCCTGTTGTAATAACGTGGATACCGTCGGAAGATTCGCTGCTTGATTCAGTCGTTGTGTTTGTAGTATTTTGTGTTGTATTAGTCGTATTTGCAGCTTGTTGTGTGCTTCTGTTACCGCCGGCTTTCATAATATCTAACAATGTGCCGCCTCCCGAAGAAGTCCTGACAGCTGTGTTAGATGCGGCTCTTACTGATGCTGTTGAGGTGCCTGAGCCGGTGTCGGCCTGATTGAGTGCTTGTACTAATGCCCAGGGGCTGGCGAAAGATGTACCTGTTGCAAAGAATGTGCTTGAATCAACGCCTGTCGCGTCAATATCGCCTGTACCGTTGCCATCTACGTCTATTTTGCCGTTAATTACTTGTGTGCCACTGTAGCTTTCTTTACCGTATCTAGAGACCAAAGTATTGTCTGAGAACGAGCCCTGACCGCCTGTATGTGGGTTTGTATAGACTTCGTTTTCTGAGCCGATGTATTCAACCTTGCTTGTCAGAAGTGCGCCGAAATTGAATTGGTCTTCGTAGTTGCCGGCTGCCATAAAGACTGGTATGCCTAAGCTCGCTACTTGATCAGCTTTAGAGTAGAATTCGCCTAAGGTTTCTACTTTATAGCGTAATGTTAATAATGCTTCAATTTGCTCGGCTTGTGCTTGAGTTAAGTTGCCGCTTGAAATTTCTTCAGTGAAATCAGGTAAATAGCCGCTGCTAAGTACGTCGCTGTATTCACTGTATAATTCTGTAACTTCGTCACTCATTACTGTGCTCATAATTAGTGATTTGTTTTCTGCTAGGTTTGAAGAACTTATTGTTTTGCCAATAGCTGCTGAAACTAAGTCATAGTCGCAGTATTCGCAAAGTGAAACATTTACTGCGCGATATTGGTCTGCATTAGCCAATACGTGATCCATTTGCTCAACACCGCCTTGTAATACGCCGTCTACGATGTCAACGCCAAGACGGTCAACGCTATAGTTGAGGCCGTTTTCAGCGAGTTGGCTTTCTATTAATGATGCTACGAATTCGCCGTGAGGCATTGTTGTGTTGGTTGTAGAGTCAACGTTCATACAAACTTCGGGATTGCTGGAATTGAATGCGTCGATTACCGCGATTTTGTCATGTGAGCCCCCATCGTCCGGTTTTGTATAAATGTCTGTACCTGTTGGCCCGATTGTGCTGAAATCGGAGTCACCTGTATACGAATCAGTGCCGGTGCTTGTGCTTGTTCCATCACCGAATAATTGCGGCATTGCTAAGCACATTTGCTGGTAGTATGAAAAGGCGTCGTTGCAGGCAAATAATTTAGGTCTTTCTTTGCCCATATATGTTTGATTGCTCGTATCTTCAAACAATTTTCCGGGTTGCGCCGATGTCCAGGTCGAAAAAGAAGGCGTGTTCGATATAATTTTTTCTGTAAACGCTGTTTTTGTTTCGTTTACGATAGCATTATTTGCTGTTTGCGATTCTGCTATGTTGAAATTTTGTGTTAGATTGTTGAATAGTTCAATTCTCATAGTTTGCATTCTCTTATACTCGTATATATTAAATAAAAACAAACGAGTATATAAAAATGCTATAAAAAGTATATAAAATTACAGAAAGCTTTTTAAATCACGGTTTAACGTGCTTCAAAAAACTTTACATTTTGGGATTTTAATTATTTGGCGGGTTGAAGGAAGTTGTTCAACCCGCCTACAACTATTCACCTTCAATTTGAGTTTTTTTAACGTAGTCTTGGAGGTCATGTGAAATTTGAATATTTTGCAGAGACAAGTGGTATTTTTTCAGCTCGGCTAAATTGACCTGTTCTTCTAATAGGTCTTTTCTTGGGGTAGTTATGCTGTCTTTAACTTTTTCAAATTCGGTTTTAATTTTTGATTTACTGATTTTGGCGATAAGCTCGTCAATATTTTTTGTATTAAGTCCGTATTTTGCGCTTATTTCTTCGGGTGTTGAGCCGTAGGGGAATTTATACAGCCAGTTGATTGTTGCGACATCATTAGACGACAGGTTTATTATGCCATACTGATGAGGCGTGTACATCAGGTCGGCTTTGTCTCTGCTGTGTCCTAAGCCCAGTGCGTGCCCTATTTCGTGCAAAATTGTGTGGTAGACCTCATCCTCATCCATGTATTTTGCGTGGATGACGCCATCTGAGAGTCCGATTTGGATTTCTGCCGAGTAGAGGCGTCCTGTGGAGTCAAAATTGAAATAACAATGTCCAAGGGCTTTGCGGTCAATTCTTTTCCAGTCGAGGTTGATTTGTGATTCGTTCAGAGAATTCACGACCTGGAAGCTTATTTTACCGTTCGAAACTCTGCTCCACGTATCAAAAGCGCGCTGTACAAGTGAAGAGTACTTGTAGCCTTCGTTTTTTGCTTTGTACCATCGGAAAGGCGCAATGTACACCCTCAACGGCATGCAGTTGTCCATCCAGCGCACAAGTTTGTTATTTCGTAACCCAGGTTGTAGATATGTCATTTGACTCATAATAATATTATTATATGGCTTTTTTATGAATTTTAAAAGTTTATCTTTAAGACCTGTGCAGTGGTCTTAATTTTGGTTACATTCTAAAATTTCGTGATTATCCAAGCCTAAAATTCTGCTTTTATGTTGAAGCCATAACAGAGCTATTCTCAAACGAAAAACAGAGGATGTGTTATTACAATAACTAAAATCAAAACGTCGATATATTGATTTTAGGTGAGTTTTAACAGTATCTCGTGTTATAAACAATTTATTAGCTATTTCTTCATTTGTGTATGCTTGGGCAACCAGTTCAAGCACCTCAACTTGGCGCTGCGTTAACTTTGATATGGTTACGTCTTGCAATGCCTGTCTTTCGAAATTTTCGCAAATCATATTCATTTCCTTTTATCCTTTAAATTCTTATTTATAGAATTTTTATCCCAGCCAAAAAGATTACGACAACAATGCTAATTTTTTCAGCATTGTGTGTTATACTTTATATAGTTAATCATTAAAACATATTTTACTTAAAAAAACTGAGTATGTCAATTATATTTTTTAAGTAAGGCTTGGATTGTAAAGTTATATGACGCAGGATTGTTAGGATAAGACAATGGAGCAGAGATACAGATTAAAACAAATCAGGAACGGCTTGGGCTTGAGTCAGGCTCAGTTTGCCCTAAAAATAAATTACCCTCTCAGTACAATAAGTGCGATTGAGGCGGGGAATCAAAAGTTGCCGATGAGGCTTGCTTATATGCTCCAGGACATTATTTTGAAGGATACAAAAGGTAATTTGCGTGTTTCTTCAGAAGATTACCCCAGGACTGATGATGAAGTGTCGCTGCGTGCTGAATGGTTATTTCGAGGTACAGGTAAACCGTTCGACGAGGATTTAATTATTAATTCCCATCAAAAAATTAAGATAAATATTATTAACAAGGAAACATCAGTGCAGATTGATATTTCAGGAGATATTAATTTCTTTCAGCTTACGGATGCCTCAATGTCGCCGCTTTTCAGCAAAAATGATATAGTTGCGCTCAACACGCAGAAAAAAGAGGTTGTTTCCGGCAATATATACTTAATCAGGCTGTTTGGAGAAAATTTAATACGAACTATATATAAAATTAATTCCAGTGAATACAATGTCGTGGCTGAGAATGTTGAACTTGTGCCTACACTGGCTGTAGGGCAAAAAGATATTGAGATTCTGGGCGAGTATGATTACATGTTAAGAATTAAAGAGTAAAAATATAAATATAAAGTGAGGTAAGTTATGAATAAAGAAACTTCTTGTGCAGATAGTTTAGCACCTAAAATCGGCAGCACGAAAAAGGTGGTTATAATTTGTACTTTAAT
The DNA here is from genome assembly GCA_031551265.1 of Candidatus Gastranaerophilaceae bacterium. Lineage (GTDB taxonomy): Bacteria > Cyanobacteriota > Vampirovibrionia > Gastranaerophilales > Gastranaerophilaceae > JAVBNU01. The sequence continues at coordinate 5,766 of JAVBNU010000049.1, read as the reverse complement.
TATTATTGCAGTTCAAATTGCAGCGAATTACTTAGTATACCACAATTTAGCAAGAGTTAATGCATATTACTACTATAAAGACACGGAAGCTCTTGAGCAAATACACAATGTCCAAATAAAGCTGGGAAAAGTGTCGCCTAGAATCCAAAATGGCAGTGCAGAAAAGATTTAAGCCGGCTTTAAACACCTAAATTTTATACTTAAGTCTGAGAATTTTGTGCTAGATATACTATAAAAAGATGATTGGTACCTTGCGATATTATGTTAATTTCATAGTATAGAAATCAGTCGTTAGAAAGGTACGTTATGGAAAAGATTAGCATAAATAAAAATGGCTTGGGTATATTCAAAACTGCAGCAAAGAGTGATGCAGCCGCTAAAAGCCCATCTACAAACCCTTTTGGTATTAGTTTTAAAGGCAATGTAATTCAAGCTGACGTGTTTGAATCAAGCAGCGCAGCTCCTGCTGAGGGTTTGAAAGAAAAAGTCGCCAATCAAGGTAAGCTTTTTGTAAGCTCAATCGTTGGCGGTATAAATTCGTTTAACAGCGCGCTTAAGTCAAGAATGGATTCGGTAATTTCATTCGGGAGAAGAGTTAAAGAAAATGTAACCGGCGCAATTGATAAAGCTAATAATATTGATGTCGGTGTGGAGTTGAAAAACGTCTTTGATGCTATTTATGGCAGATATAAGCTGGAGACAGAATACAGTGTTAAGAATTTAACTAAGCGCCCGGTCAGCGAGCTGGAAACTATGCTGCGCGACGAGCTTAGTCTATAAAGGTGAAGGAGAAAAAAATGACTTCTAGAAAAATTAATAAAATAATCGAAGCTTTAGGTAAACATGAGGACGGCAACGCTGTAAGTGTTTTAGAAGAAATAGGCACAAATTCACCGCTTGACGAAATTAGAGAACTGACAGCTCAAGCTCTTGTCAAAAGAAACACAGATGACTCACTGAAAGTCGTTATTGTGAACAAAGGCAAAGGCATAAACGATTTGAGCGCTCAAGTCGCAATGACTGCGATCAATGAACTTCTAAACCTCAAAGATAAAGATGCTGCAACAAAAATCCTTGAAGATACAGTCGAAAATAATGACGATAAGGAAGTTAGAGACACAGCACGCTCGGTAAGAGCATTAATGGCTTATTCTTCGTAATCGAAAATAAGCGCATATTATATATAAAAGCCGTACTTAAAAAGTATGGCTTTTTATTTTTGTTTATTATCCATTCGTATGTAAATTAAAAATTTTATTAGAGTATAATAGTAATTATGCAAACATTACTGAGCGTAAAAGAATTATATAAGAATTTTCCCGTCTACAGCGGCTTTTTTAGCAAGCCAACATCATACGTCCATGCTTTGAATGATGTTAATTTTAACCTGTATAAAGGCGAGGTGCTCGGCATTGCCGGCGAATCAGGCTGCGTTAAAACGACTCTGGGACGTTGTATTCTAAAACTCGAAGAGCCAACCTCAGGTGAGATAAGCTTTAATGGTGTAAATATATTCGATGCCAACAAAAAAACGATAAAAGATTTTCGCACCCAAGCCCAAATTATTTTTCAAAACCCTTATGCCAGCCTAAACCCAAAAATGACAGTCTATGAGACACTAAAAGAACCTTTAATGATTAATGGCGCTGCCGGCGCAGGGCGAGCTCGCAAGCCAAATAAGACAGCTGTAAATGAGCGTGTTGAAGAAGTCATAGAGCTTGTCGGGATGAAAAAATCAGATTTAAAACGCTACCCACACGAATTTTCAGGCGGCCAGCGTCAAAGAATTGCAATCGCGCGTGCTTTGATGCTCAAGCCCGACTTTATTGTCGCTGACGAGCCTGTGAGTGCCCTTGACGTGAGTATTCAAGCACAGATTATTAATCTATTATTAGAGCTTAAACAAAAATTAAATTTAACTATTATATTTATATCTCATGATTTGAGTGTAATTCGCCATATCTCTGATAGAGTAGCGGTTATGTACCTTGGCGAGATTGTTGAAATTGGTACAACTAAAGAAATCTTCGATACCCCAAAACACCCTTACACAAAAGCGCTTCTGGCAGCTATCCCCACAATTGAACATAAGCAAAAAAATATGAATCTAATAAAAGACAACCTGCCTTCGCCAACCGAAATCCCCTTTGGCTGCAAATTCGGCGATAGATGTCCCTATGTCACTGATATTTGCGTCGCAGGCGGCATAAAAGAAAAACAATTCTCTGACACGCACTTCTCTAAATGTTATTTAGGCTAAACAGTCACTACGTGTCCACTGCCATTATTACGAGGTACGTATACATCTACTTGCTTATTAGTTCTTGGAATATTTTTTATTATTTGGTGCGCATCAGAACGTAAACAATCCAAACCCTCAGAACCTTTATGAATGGTATTATTAGCAAATGCTTCATCTTCGCCCATGTAGTTTGCGAATTCCAGAGCATCGACTATACGTTTGAGGCTCGTTGCATTTTTTGGAATGTCGCATGTGTGTACAAACTTATCTGTAGCTTTGTCTACTAAGTGCATGGAGCGATCACTTTGAATAAAAATATCGTATTTTGAGTTGTTCTCAGCTTCCTGTGCGGCGTTTACAAACTTTGAAACATCTATATATCTGCCTCTGTCTTGATAACATTCATTGATATTAAGCAATCTTCCAACAACTTCTTTTGAGCCTGTTAATGCCCCAAAATTTACATTTCCAACTTTTGAAATCATATCTCGTTCCTCACTTTCTTCTTTTTGAGTTTTATAATTATATATAAATCCCTGAAAAAAAAACGTTGCCAGTTGGATAGATAATCATTACAAAAATGTAACATTAGCCTGTAGGGTGCGTCTCTTGCACTGATAACTAGCTGCAGTCTTATCTTTTTTGTCATTGCGAGACACCGAAGGTGTCGTGGCAATCCAGAGTGGTAAGATACTGTTACTACTGCACCAAAAAATATGTAAAGTGGGTACCCTTACCCACCTGTACTTTAAGCTATATCTACGTCCTTTCGGCAGAATACTCCAAAAAACTAAGCCGACAAATTACTAATTGCACCCATTATCCGAGCGTGTAGGTTCTCATACAACGCGATGCGGCCACTCTTTAACGGGAAATCAGGATGGAGCATGTGCCTCGCGTACTCAAGCGCCTCACTCACGTCATTCAAATTATTAGCCACTTTCGGAAAACCTAAAGGCTGTTCTTTTGCGCCTCTTCCCATTTTGTCTATTAATCTGAGTTTGCCGGTCGGCCCTACATAAACGTCGTATTTTGGATTAATTTCAGCGTATGTTACGGCATGCAAAAATCTCATTTTATCCACAACACCATGGCCATTATCACGACCTTTATCATACACTAAATTCTTTACATATGGCTGTGAGCCTGTGAGCGCTCCAAAACTAATCTTCGAAATCATATTCCTCTCCTTATTCTTATAATAATTACACATGCCCCAATAAATTTCTGTGCAGGAATCAATTATATAATAAAAAGGAACATTTATACAAATGTTCCGGATTCAAAAAAACGAGGAATTTTTGGAGTAGAGGAGAGAGAAGGAAGGTGTATTACATATTACATATTTTATGCAGCTAGAACGTAGGTTGGGGATTCTACCCCAACAGCTCTAGTTGCTGCAAGAACCTGATAAAAATATAGATTTGATACGCTCACAATACCTGTCAATCGTGGCATTACCGTCCTCAATTATTTCGACCAGTTCGCTAATTTCTTTTTTGATGTCTGATTTATCGTTGTTGTACATTGTCGTGTTCGCTTTACATATCCCTGACAACTACTATATCGACCACCTCACACCAAAACTTTAAGATTCTCCCCGAATTGTGAACTTTTTGTAACAATTGGGGGCTTTGTTAAGTATTGTAAATCTGATTTTTTCTTGATATTACTGAGTTTTGCTAATTTAATCGGATTAAAAAGGCAATTTTCATGTAAAAAAAACCTTTATTTATATATACCAAACAAGGGGAATAAGGAGATTAAGAACTATGACTACTAACGGAGCATCAATGCCATCAAGCTTTGGCAGTTACACCCATAACAGAGCTGCTATGGATGCAACAAAAGACAACTTGAGCAGTAAAAAAACACCAGGCAAAAAAACTGAAAATCTTAATTCAGAACAATATGCGTTGGCATTTAAACAACTTTCAGAAGCGATGAAAGATTACGCTTAGGAATTTAAACCGATTTCAATTGGTAAAAGCATAAAGTTATCATTCGATGACTTTATGCTTTTCAACGTATTTAAATTTTGCCATGCTGCATTTTACCGACAATCTATGGCTGAATTCTTAAGGCAAAAAAACTGCATAACTTGAAGCATGCAAAAATATACATTATAATTATTATCATGTAATTGTCACTACAAAACTTTTAACTGAGTGTTATTAAGTTTTGTAAAAGACAAAAAGCCAAGCACAACAAGGGTTTTTAATAAATATTACAAAAAATAAAAAAAATAAAAAAAACATGTTGTAAAAAAAAAATATTTGGAATATATTAAAAGATGTGGACATTACCACTACCTCAAAGTGTAAATACTAACCGAACATCAAAAAGAATATTACATTTATTATTGTTGAGGAAGGAAATTCAAGTTAATCTAAATGCTTGACAGTGAATTTTGGTGGTGGTAATATACCAATTACCGTCTGAAAAGAAGGAATGATTTAAGGCGAGTAATACCTGAACTTTGAAAATAGAATAGCTGAAAACGAATATATACCTGTTGATTTATAAAATAAATGAACGGACAGGGTTGCAGATAAAGACCTTGGCTTTAGGGCTACGGACTTTGTTGTGTAACCAAAAACGCAAACGTAAAGTTAGCGTAGAAATGAGCTATCAAACACCTGCTTGCAGGTGAATGACATAACTTTCTGACAATGGAGAGTTTGATCCTGGCTCAGGACGAACGCTGGCGGCGTGCTTCATACATGCAAGTCGAACGAGAAGCTGACTTCGGTCAGTGGAAAGTGGCGGACGGGTGAGTAACACGTAGAAAATCTGCCCTAGAGAGGGGGACAACAGTTGGAAACGACTGCTAATACCCCATATGAGCTTGGTTGTAATACCAATCTTGAAAACTCCGGTGCTCTAGGATGAGTCTGCGTCTGATTAGCTAGTTGGCGGTGTAAATGACCACCAAGGCGACGATCAGTAGCTGGTTTGAGAGGATGATCAGCCACAATGGGACTGAGACACGGCCCATACTCCTACGGGAGGCAGCAGTAGGGAATTTTGCGCAATGGGGGAAACCCTGACGCAGCAACGCCGCGTGAATGACGAAGCCCTTCGGGGTGTAAAGTTCTGTCAGTAGGGAAGAATTTTGACTGTACCTACAAAGGAAGCACCGGCTAACTCCGTGCCAGCAGCCGCGGTAATACGGAGGGTGCAAGCGTTGTCCGGAATCATTGGGCGTAAAGCGTTCGTAGGCGGCATACCAAGTCTGGTGTTAAAGCCCGGAGCTCAACTCCGGTTCGGCACTGGATACTGGTAAGCTAGAATGAGGTAGAGGTAATGGGAATTCCTGGTGTAGCGGTGAAATGCGTAGATATCAGGAGGAACATCGGTGGCGTAAGCGCATTACTGGGCCTTTATTGACGCTGAGGAACGAAAGCCGGGGGAGCAAATGGGATTAGATACCCCAGTAGTCCCGGCCGTAAACGATGGATACTAGGTGTTGTGGGTATCGACCCCTACAGTGCCGTAGCTAACGCGATAAGTATCCCGCCTGG
>JAVBNU010000076.1:0-36351 GCA_031551265.1 Candidatus Gastranaerophilaceae bacterium | reverse complement strand
GCTCGTCGCTTTCATACAAAGCCGCAATCGCACCACCCTGTTTGTCCATGCCCGAGATATCTTTATATGTGTTGTTACGATCGTTTGTAACATATACAGGACCGTTTACACGGTGGATTGTAAATGTGTCATAACAACCCAAAGGTCTGGACGTAGGGTAATTAGCTGCGTACACTTGTGTAGCAAAGAATAAAACTAAAATTGATAATACCACTTTTTTCATTTTTATATTTCTCCTAGGATATTCATTTTTTTATATTGTATCACATAATCATAAAAACATGAATAAGTTATATATCATGTTTGATATAAAAATTAATATTAATTTATATTTCTTCTCAAAGTTTCGTTACAAAATATTGTCCAACACGAATTTCACCGGCTCGGATTTATTCAGACAATAAAAATGGATTCCTTTCACACCACTGTCAATGAGTTGTTGACACTGATAACTCGCAAATTCAATACCTATATTTTTAATATCCTCGGGCGAGTCTTTATACTTTTCAAGACGCTCGCTCAGGGATTTTGGCACATCGACACCACAAAGCGCGATCATTTTTTCAAGCTGGGCATAGCTGCTGACCGGCAAAACCCCCGGGATAATCGGAACCATAATCCCCGCATCGCGAACCAGCTGAACAAACTTGAAAAAATAAGTATTATCAAAAAATAACTGCGTATAAATGACGTCAGCCCCGGCATCCACTTTTCTTTTGAGATTATCAATATCTTTTTCGATATTGTCACATTCACTATGAATTTCAGGATAGCCGGCAACGCCAATCGACAAATTTGTCTCAGCTTTAATAAATTCAACCAATTCATTTGCATAGCTAAATTCACCCATACCGCCATTTACAGCATCTTTTGGTATATCGCCGCGTAACGCAAGAATATTCTCCACACCCATATCTTGTATTAATTTAAGATAATCACGAATATACGTTTTATCCTTCAAAACACACGTAAAATGAGGCATCGGCACAAGCTTCAGTTCTTCTTTTACCCGTCTGGTAATCTCTAAAGAATTTTCGACGTTTGTACCACCCGCACCGTACGTAATTGATATTAAGGCCGGGTCATATTGTTTTAATATAGTCAGTTCATTAAACAAAGCGTTTATTTTTTGCTCAATATTTTCCGCTTTGGGCGGAAATATTTCAAAGGATATTATCGGGCGTTTCTGTGAAAAGAACATATTGCCGGCTTCTTGTTGATTTTTATAAATATCATAAAGTTTCATACTTGCTACTCTGATTAATTGATTATAATCATTTTACAATACATATACGATTATTCACAAATTTTTTCCAAACAAATCAAGAAATTTTATGATTTTCAACAATTTTTTCCCTAACAGCTTTCACCGCAGCTTGGATTCTGTTCTCAACCTGCAATTTATAAATGATGTTACTGACATGGGCTTTGGCTGTATGGGGACTAATGATTAGCTCGGCAGCTATTTCGACGTTACTTTTTCCTTCGACCATTAGCTTGAGCACTTTGTATTCGCTTTTTGTTAGCTTCACTGGCTTATAGTATTTTGACTTCAATTTTTCGAGTTTCACTTAAAGCTTTGCTCACAATCTTTTTTCATACTTATTACAGACAATTTGAATTAAGTGTATAATACAAAAAACGCGCCCGACTTGGAATCGCCCATTCGGGTAGACTTTCAAATATGTATATAAACTTGAAATATAATTGAATTATTTCGCGCTCAACCAAGCCTCAATAAATCCATCTAAATCACCGTCCATGACAGCGTCTACATTGCCCACTTCATAATCAGTGCGGTGGTCTTTGACCATTTTATACGGATGGAAAACATATGACCTGATTTGTGAACCAAAGTTTACATCAGGATTCTCACCCTTCAAAATCGCTAACTTTTTCTCATGCTCAGCCTGTTTTATTGCAAGCAGTCTTGATGCAAGCATTTGCATTGCAATATCTTTATTTTGCAATTGCGAAGCTTCCTGCTGGCATTTAATCACAATACCCGTCGGTTTGTGCGTGATTCTGACCGCCGTTTCAACCTTGTTAACATTTTGCCCGCCTGCACCGCCCGAGCGCATTGTATCAACCTCAATCTCATCAGGCTTAATTTCTATTTTCTTATCAAAATCCTCAATAATCGGACTGACCTCAAGACTCGCAAAACTCGTTTGACGCTTATTATTCGCGTTAAACGGCGATAGTCTAACCAAACGATGAACGCCTTTTTCGGCATTTGCATAACCATAAGCATATTTGCCGGTTATTTTAATCGTTGCAGACTTAATTCCCGCCTCATCACCGTCTGATTTATCCAGCAAAGCAACTTTCCAGCCCCTTTTCTCAGCCCAGCGAATATACATTCTCAAAAGCATCTGTGCCCAATCCTGTGCATCCGTACCGCCCGCGCCGGCTGTAATTGTCAAAAGTGCATCAGCTTCATCATATTCACCGTTTAGCGTTGTTTTTAACTCATAACTCTTGATAGCTCTTTCAAGCGCTTTAAGATTGTTTTCAACATCAGCAAGTAAATTAGCATCATTTTCTTCTTCTGCCATATCAATTAAAACAAGCAAATCTGCCAAAGATGTTTCCCAATCCTGAAACTGCAAAATAGTATCTTTTTTTTCTTTCAACTCCTGTGAAAGTTTAACCGCAAGCTCCTGATTAGACCAGGTATCCGGCTCTTGCATTTGCTGCTCCAGCTGCTCAGCTTCACTTTGCAATTTTGCAAGGTCAAAGATACTCCTTGATTTTTAAAAAAGAAACATTTACTGTTTTGTGAAGTTGTTTTAGATCGTCTATAATCATTATGCTTTCTTCTTATCTCCTGCAATGTCACTTTCAAGACGTAAAAACACAGGTTTTACAAGTTCAGGCGATGTAATTTTCCCAACCGGCAAACCGCCCCACTTCATGTCATCGAGCTTAACTTTTTCAATATCAGTTTCTAAACCAAGCTGTGACCAGATATCACGAGCGATACTCGGACAATATGGGAATAAAAGAACTGCAATGAAACGCATTGTCTCAAGCACATTGTATAAAACTTTCGCACAAGCCGCCATATCTTCATTTTTAGCCAAACTCCATGGCGCAGTATCATTTACATATTTGTTTGTGAAATCAGCAAGCTCAACAATCGCCTGTGCAGCCTCGGCTACTTCAAATGTATTGAAATGAGCTTTTACTTTTTCAACAGTTTGAACCGATAATTTTGCAATTTCTTCATTAGCCTCAGTTACAAAATCAGATTTAATTTCTCCATCAAAATATTTAATAAGCATATTTAATGTACGGTTTAATAAATTACCGATATTGTTCGCCAAATCAGCGTTTACGCGCTCTTTCAGCTCCTCGTCCGAATAATTTCCATCCTTACCATATGATGCCGTAACCATCATAAAATAACGCAACGCATCGGGGGTTTGCAGCTCAAAACCGTCAATAATATCTTTAGGTGAAATTACATTGCCGATAGTTTTACTCATTTTCGTTTGGTCAACCGTAATCCAGCCATGAGCAAAGATTGATTTAGGCGGCTCAACACCCAACGCCATCAAAATCGCAATCCAATAAATTGAATGGAATTTCAAAATATCTTTTCCAATAACCTGAACATCAGCAGGCCAATATTTTTTGAACTTCTCAGACGGATTCTCGGGGTCATACCCCAAAGCTGTTATATAATTAGACAATGCGTCAATCCATACATAAATAATTTGCAAAGGGTCATTCGGCACTTCAATACCCCAGCTTACAGTCTCTTTTGAGCGTGAAACCGAAATATCTTCAATATTTTCAAGCTGATTCAAAACCTCATTCGCTCTGAATCCCGGCAAAATAAAATTAGGATTAGCTTTAATATGAGCTATAATTCTATCTTTGTATTTTGAAAGTTTGAAAAAATAATTCTCTTCTTTAACTTCCTCGGGCGCTTTTTGGTGAATCGGACAACACCCATCTTCCGTCAATTCACGCGGGTTCAAGAATGATTCACACCCCGAGCAATACAGTCCTGTATAAGAGTGTTTATAAATATCGCCATTATCAACCAATTTTTGGAAAATCTTCTGCACAATCTTTTTATGCTCATCTTTCGTCGTTCTTATAAAATAATCATAAGAAATATCAAGCAATTCCCACGTATCTATAAAATTTAACGCATTTTCGTCACAGATTTCCTGCGGAGTGCAGCCAAGAGAAGCGGCTGTTTTCTGAATTTTCACACCATGCTCATCCGTTCCTGTCAAAAAATAAACATCATCATATCTTTGACGAAAATGTCTCGCAAAAACATCCGTCATAATCTTTTCATATGCGTGCCCTATATGAGCTTTTCCATTTACGTAATCTATCGCTGTCGTTAAATAATATTTATCCATTTTATACCTGCGCTAAGTTGTGCTTATAATAATTAATAAATACCACAAACTTAAGTACATAGCAAAGACCCAGCCAATGAACCTAAAGGTCACACTGCAGCGACCAATATTGAAGCCTGTAGCCTGCATGGTGTGTCTCACTATTACATACTAGTGCGTGGAACACACCCTATTACTGTCATCCCGGAATTTTGTTTACAAAATATCCGGGATCTTGCCAGCTCAGTGATATATTCCCCGCTAGATAGATCCCGTGTCAAGCACGGGATGACGCGGAATTTAGTAATTTAAAACACACTGTAATTTACTTATTACTTAAATAAATCTTGCTTTTCAGGTCAATAATCTGTTGCATAGTTTTTTTGTTTACATCAAAAAACATTGAAGCGTTTTGACCTTTATTCTCATCAAAGAAAGTCTGCGCATGATGTATCATCAATGGGTAGGGATTTGTGCATACTCTGGCTTTTGCGAGAACATTATCATCCCGGTCAAGCAACTCAACTTTGCGGTTAAATATATCCGTGTTACATCTGATTTTCGTACCATCCATGCCGGCAATAATGATGTAATTTTCGCGCTCTTTCATATATTGTGCACATTCAAGATATGCCGGAATAGTTTTGTTCAGCTTACCCGTGATAATTACTCTATCTTCGGCCTCGTTGCGGGCGCATCTTCTGAATTGTCCCCGCTCACGCCTCTCAATATCCATGCCGGGAGTCGCAAAACCCGGTATGCCCGTTCCGACACAAGGTGATTTCCAAGCAGAAACTGTATCCACTCTGTTGAGTTCTAAGCCCATTAAATTGAGCAGATTGCTGATATGCGTCTGCAAATCATTCAACACGCCTCCGCCCTTTTTGTAATCATCTAACCAGGGTCTTTTTATTAACTCAGGATCACCGGTTTCGTTTATTTTAGCGACTACGCTTTCAATATCTTCGTGTTTATAAAATGGTGTTGCGTTTTCAATACATTTCGTAAATTTTTTATCTTTTGAATTATCCATGTCGATAGTAATAGCATCCTGATAAGGCATTGGCACACCCATTAGTCTCAATGCCGCCATGTTCGTGAAAAAGAACGTGTCACCCACGTATATAGGTTTATTTGTGGTTTTTGCAACACGGTCAAGAACATTAATGCCAAACTCGTTAACACACATTGGCTTGTCTACATAAATGCCGTCTGAATTCCCTTTTTGCGCAAGATTATAAATCTGTTCTGTGTGCAAATAACCGGGTGAAAAAATAAACGCACTGCCACCCTGATTAGCATGTTTCAATTTAGTATCATCTGCATCAAACATCCTTACTGAAGGGAATTCCGTAGAATAATAATTATGAATAACTGTATCTCTGTGCAAAAAATCATCCTTTAGCAGTTCAAGACCAACTATATTCGCCTTCTTGTTCTCAAAAATTCCTCTATATGATCTTGGGATTAAGTCGTCTTTATCATTTGGATTGAACCTGTATGCCGGCGATTGCGCGTGCTCTCTCAAAAATTCAACCGAGGATTTACCAAAGCTAATAGTTTTTGGCATAACCGAGAGCGCACAATAATATCCCGGCAATACCGTATTTGTCATAGATATTGCAGGAGCAGCTTCTCTCAGATTTCCATGAGACATGCTTTTTGCAGTGTTATTAGCATAATTTGACTGTATTTTCTCAATTTTCATCTTCTAATCCCTCTTGGTTACACATGTATTTTAAGTTCAAACATAAAAAACGTTGCTAAAAATGAGTGATTTTATGAAGAAACGTAAAGAAAAAACTCTGCAAAAAAATTTTAAACTTTAAAAAGCCCTTACATCGCTAGCAAGGACTTTTAATTTTATTTTTCTGTTTCTTTGGGTTCATAGGTACTAAGAAAATTATACTGTGCATTTCTGTTTAAGTGACGTCTGTGTATTAGTGTTTTTATAAATTCTAATTGCTCCAATGAAGGTACCTCTAATGGGAATTTTTTGGGTCCTAAGCAACTCGATTTACCATCAACACCCGCCCACATACCACTTGGCGTTGCTGATGACGTGTTTTGATCCGAAACAAGCTCAATTTTTGTTTCTTCATTATTTTGCTCTGAGGCCATAGCCGATGTAGTTGTTTCAATCTGGGGCTCACTCACAGCCACAGATGTTTGCTCAGGTATTACTACCTGAGGTGTGTCTTCAGGAGTATACATTTGAGAAAACTTATCTCTTAGTTTAGCAAACCATTGCATATCACCAGCTTTCGCTTCAAGTTCTTTTATGACTATATCAAGCTCTTTTTTTGTCAATGGCAAAATTGTCTTTCCATCTGGTGTTTGTGTTCCATGTTTTTCGAGGCATGCTGCTATTTGCGCAAGATAATGCTCAGCGCTTGGCATCTGATAATTAGTTCGACCATGGTCAAGAACACTGAAGAATTCTTTAAGCCTGTCAACAGGAGTTTCCATTGTGGCATCTCCCTGAGTTGCCAACGGCAACTCACAGCCACTTGTTTCTAGAATGATTGGAGAACCATCCTCATCTAAGCCGATTTCGGAAATTTTTTGTATTTGAGTTGGCGCCACGATGTCTGTTGATGTATGTTCAAATACATCTGAATTTAGTATAACGCCTCTAGATAAACCCAGCTCTGTATAAACATTTTTAAGCTCCTCCTGTGATAAACCAGCTTGAACCACTTTAAGAGTCTGGCGATACGTAACAGTAGTCAGACCGGTCATGCCTGAACTAACCATACTATATATTTCCCCTGTGTTCGTATCATACATTGGACCAGATATCATTATACACATAAATTTACCCTTTCAAAAAGCTTCTTTTAAATCTTATAAGTATATAAAAACTATATATTTCATATAAATTCAAAAAAATATAAGAATTTTACAATCCGTTACATTTCTCGCCACACTTTTTCATTTTTACTTTATATCCTTCTCCCCGGCGCGGGAGAAGGTGGTTCGAAGGACCGGATGAGGGGTACGGCCTTTCATGTAAATAACATACCCCTCACCCCAACCCCTCTCCCGCATTGGGGAGAGGGGTTATAAACTTATAAAATCTTGAAAATACTTTTATAATTTGGTAATATATAGCATGTGACATTGTAAACAGGAGAACAGACCATTAGTAAAGACAGCCCCACCCAGGACAAAGTCCTGATAAACCAGGCCATTCGCTCAAAAGAAGTATTATTAATTGATGATGAAGGCGAAAAACACGGAATCATAGACACCAAAAAAGCCTTACAAATGGCAGAAGATAAAGATTTAGATTTGGTCGTTGTCTCAGCTAATCAGTCTCCACCCGTAGCCAAAATTATGGATTACGGTAAATATCGCTATGAGCTTGAAAAAAAGGCAAAAGAAGCGAAGAAAAAACAACACACAGTCGAAATTAAAGAAATTAAAATCCGTTATAAAATCGATGTTCACGATTATAACGTCAGAATAAAGAATATTAAGAAATTTTTACAAGCAGGAAACAAAGTTAAAATTGTTGTCATGTTACGCGGTCGCGAGATGCAACATAGCGAATTGGCGTTTAATTTAGCCAAACGTTTCTTAAAAGATTTGGAAACCGAGCCGCTGATAATTGAAAAAACACCGGCACTTGAAGGCAGAAATGTTCTTTTAATACTTGCGCCTGCAAATGTTTAATTTATAATTGATTTATAGAATATAACTCATGGACGGCATGTCATGATTATATCTGTCCGAAACGAACTTAATCAAGCAAAGGAGAAAACTATGCCAAAGATGAAAACTCACCGCGCTGCAGCGAAAAGATACAAAGTCACAGCCACCGGTAAAATTCTAAGAAGACAAGCAGGGAAAAGCCACTTACTTCAACACAAGTCTTCAACACGTAAAGCAAGACTTTCTTCAATGGTTGAAGTATCTGACACACACAAAGATCTTATTGCAAAAGAGTTACCTTACATCAAATATTCAAGATAGTTGACAGGTAACCGCTTTGAAGTGCGATTAAGCTCTTGAGCAAGCAAGGGGATGCACCTAATAAAGTCTGGCGGCTGGTACGCTTGACGGAAGATGGTAGTCCCGAAAGGAGAAAAAAACAATGCGAGTAAAACGCGGAAACGTCTTAAGAAAAAGACACAAAAAAATACTTAAATTAGCTAAAGGCTTTAAAGGCGCCAGAAGCAGAATTTTCAAAGTTGCCAACACAGCTGTTATGAAAGCTTTGAAATATCAATACCGTGACAGACGCAACCTCAAAAGAAATATGCGTCGTCTATGGATTATGAGAATCAACGCTGCTTCAAGACAATACGGCCTGTCATATTCAAGATTCATGAATATGCTCAAGCTAGCTAATGTTAACGTTAACCGTAAAATGTTAGCCGACTTAGCCGTTAACGAACCTGAAGCTTTCGCAGTTATTGTTGAACAAGCAAAAGCAGCCGTTTAATTGAAAATACAAAATGTAGGTTGGGGTTTCACCCCAACAACATTAAATAATTTCTAATTAACAAAAAGTCCGATTTTCTCGGACTTTTTTTGCTTTTATAAAATAATTATTTACTTTTAACTTCTGTACCGTATGTTTTAGCGAGTTTTTCCATAAGTAATGTTTGCTCTTCAGGAGTAATATTCTCACCACCGGGAGAATTTTTATCTGTATAATGCTTTATCAATCTATCATAAGTATCAACATAAATGCTCCCAGCATGACCGCCAGTATTAGCCAAATGGGTCGTGTCATAAACAAATTCATTCATTTCAAAAAGTTTTTCAGGAGTTATATTCGGACTTTCTTTTGTCGAAAATTTATTAATAGCATCAAAAACAGCCTTATTATCGCCGACATATAAATTGTAACTAACATCCTTACCTTTTGAATTTTTGAAAGAAACATTTGTTTTTTGACGCTCCATCATACTTTCTGGTATAGTTTTTACTGTTGGTAAGTGTGGCAATTTTGCTGCTTGCACATTTGTATCTGCCATGAATATTCCTCCTATTTCTAATTCTAATATCCTAAAAAATTCCCATGTATTTATAAAGAATTTTTTTATGAAAAAATTGCCTTGATGCCGTTATTAATTTAATAATTGTTTACAACTGCATCAACAGATCGTAGAGAGGGCTCTGTAGTTCGTTTTGTCAAAGCGCCACTCAACAATACTATGTGTCATTCCTGAATCAAGAAACATTGCGATGTGTATTATTCGTGATTATTCGGAATCTCACAACTCTACTATAGTAGATCTTTCCAACTTAGCGTAACACATGCACGCTGGATAGATCCCGTATCAAGTGCGGGATGACATTTCAGGTAGACTTTAACTTTTTTAAGCACTTCTCATACATGTGAATGATTTTTTTCTGTTGCAAGAAGGAAAATTGACTTTTGTGCCGATGTCATTAATATATAACAAAAACTACAAACAACAGGCAGGTAGGTAAAATGAAGTTATTCGGTGGTATCACAAACGAAAGCGGCGTAACAGCCAGTATAAGAGCCATGCATTTGCAATCCGAAATTGTAGGCATCAGCAACGACAACATCATGGGCTTTGACAAAATCGGCTATCAGCGCAAAGAAGCCGTAGTGTCTTCATTCGCCGAGTATTTAGGCGTGCACGGGCTATCGACAATGACAGATGACTCTGTCGGTCGTATTGCTTTATCCAAAAACCCTTTAGACTTTGCCATTTCCGAAAAAGGATATTTTCAAGTACAAGGCTCTGAAGGCATTAAATTAACCCGTGACGGTAGATTTAGACTGGACAAAGAAGGCTACCTGCTCACAAACGAAAACGAAAAAGTTCTAGCAAACAACGGCACACCCGTTAAATTCTCAACAATCCCAAAAGATTTAAAAGAAGTTAAAGTTGACGCGAACGGTAAAATTGCTGTATACGACCCTGAAGCACATTCCTTGAGTGAGGTTGCGACCTTGAGTGTTGTCACAGACGAAGGCATAGCAGTAATTGACCCCAACGTAAGACAAGGATATAACGAGTTTTCAAACGTCCAAATGGCCTCAGAATTTATGAGACTATTACCGGCAAAACAGAATTTCGAAGCGAACCGCAGGATGTTCGTTATCCAAAACTCATCACTCACAAAAATAATCGAACGACTAAGCCAAGGCTAAGAGGTAGTTAAATGTATAATTTACAAGGTATTATCAGAAAAGGTATCACGAACACAGAAGTCCAGTTTGAAAAATTGGGCTACGTTTCTTCGAATATCGCCAACCTAAACACTGTAGGGTATAAAAACGTTCGCTTTGAACAGGTATTGAACGAGGATGGCTATCTCAACGGTGTCGTGAGAACAAACCACGAAACCGGCATAATGTACCGCACAAAACGAGATTTAGATGTCGCAATCAACGGCTACGGCTTCATTCCGATAACCTCAACTACAGGAGAAATCGCATACACCCGCGACGGCTCGTTTAGAATCGGCAAAGACGGCTATCTTTTCACAAACAACGGCGATTTAGTCGGTGATGGTATTCAAATACCTGTCAACTACAAAGAAATTTTAATCCAGGCAAACGGCAACGTTGAAGTTCGTATGGACAAAAGCGAAGAAGCAAAACTTATCGGCAAAATCCCGGTTGTTGCATTCCAAAACCCCGAAGGTCTGAAAGAAGTCGGCGGCAACAAATTCATCGCAACCAACGACTCGGGCGAACCCGTTCTGCAAAAAGACCACGAATTCATAAAACAAGGCTTCACAGAAACCGCAAACACAAACGTATATGACAGCATCAGCGATGTTCTACGCTTAAACGCCTCTATGCTCGCAGGCTTCAAAGTAATGAAAATGGTCGACGAAATGTACACCAAGTCAATTAACCTGACTGAATAAAAAATTATGGTTATGGATGGATATTAGTGCATCTCAAAATTTAGCAGCAATTTTGTAAAATTCATTAAACATACTATTTAACATTGGTTCAAGATAAGCGATTTTACCGTTACACTCACGGTTATGCGCGCAATAATCCTGAATAATCGGTATCATATCAAAGATATTGTAAACAGCTGCCTCTATTTCAATATATTGTTTATCAGTTATGTCATTCATAAATAACTCCTAGCTCATGGTATGAGTTGTATTTATTGTTAGTATAACTAACAATTTGGAAATGGACAAGGAATTTTTACAAAAATTTGCAAATCGATTGAAAGAATTACGCAAAGAAAAAGGTCTGACTCAGGAAGCGTTGGAATCTGAAAGAATTTCGCGTTCAATGATTGGCCACGTTGAAGTAGCAAGAACTGATATAACTTTATCCAAAATAAAAGCACTTGCGGATGGTCTTGGCATAGACGTAAAAGAATTATTTGATTTTTAACTGTAGGATGGGTTAAACAACTTCATTTAACCCATCAAATATCTGATGTAATAACCTTTATTGTTGGGTTGGATGAAAATGTCCAACCCAACCTACATTCTGCAATTAGAATGGTTATACAGCCGAACTCCCAAGGGCGCCCAACTACAACCAAGACGGGTATTGCTGAAGAAACTCCCATAAACAAAGTTAGCAACATACTTAGAACAAATTTTAAACTAAATGATACGACACGAGAATCTTTTTCCATGTATAAGATTTTATCATAGAAAAATTTTCATTTAACGTGTCTGTTCATATCGCACCACTTATGCTCTGCATCCCACTGCCAATTGTATTTTATGCAATTTTCTTTATTGATAAGTATTTTGCCATATTCAGTATTGATTTTGAGTCCTTCTTTACAAAAACTGGAATCCAAACAAAATTCTAAGTCACTACATAATATTTTGGTAAAAAATATTATGCCAAAAAACAGAAGAACGAAAAATATAACAATAATAGCAGTATTTATTATAAAAAAATTTTTTTTCATAAATGCTATTATACTATAAAGTGGATTCTTCGTTAACGCACAGAATGACATAAGCAATATTACCGGTGTCTTTCAGGTAATCCTTTTGGCATTTTATTTCTCAAAATATCTTTCGAATTTTCATTGGGATATTTCTTGCCCAATTCTCGTCCTTCTTTATTTACTTTTTGGTCTTCTTCACAATCCTTTAAACTCGCTTCTATTGTCATCTTTTTAAAGTAAACATTTTTATATGAATCAACCCATTCTCTTAAATTACTTATAACTTCAGACATAAATGTAGCTATAACACCTTTTTGGGCAGATTCACAGTTAGCTTTTATATGAAAATATTTATCTCCACCGATGACATCGGCATCTCTCAGTGCAAAATAATTTGCCAAAAAAATACCTATTGTTTCCCAGATGGTATTAAGTGGATCTTCTAATCTTATCAGTTCATTAATCAAACTTTGCATATATTCAGAATCAAAATTCGAATATTTGGTTTCAATACGTTCTATATCAGATATTTCAGTTCTTACAGCAGTTTCCAAGCTTTTGGCGTCTCCGATGAGTTCTTCAAGCTGGTCCCACAACTCATAGCAATCACAAAGTTCTTCATCAGGTACTTCTTCAATATAGCATTTGCAATTAGGGTGCGGGCGGTCAGGTATATCTTCTGCTGAGTTATATTCTGTACCGTCTAAGGTCTGACAGGCTTTGCAAGCCCCACCTTCGGTACGCCAAACATATTTAATATTGCTTATCCCACCTTTTAATACGACATTGCTCATATTAAGCCCTCTCTTCTATATGCAAATCATCCCAGACATCGGCAACTTTTTCATCAGTGTCGATGGACTCGTCATTTTTTGTATCAAAAACAGTGTTGTTAATTGCACCACGGCGAATATATTTTTTGATTATTCGCGCAGGGTAGTATTTGCACAATTCTGCGGCAACTGCGAAAGTTTTCTCTCCAAATTCCCCGTCTTCTTTCAATCTGGTACGAATTTCCTCAGGTATGTGATTTTTATCTATATAAAGTAAATTCAACCCGAGCTGAAAATCTTTCATTGCTTGCTCTGCACCTACATTTTGTTTATGCTCTCTCAAAAACGCCAACAACTCCTTAACCTGCTCTGTTATATCAGTGACTTCACTTTGAGCAGCAGGTATCGTGTTTTGAATATCTTGTTTATACTCAGCGACTGTCTCCCTGACGGTTTTTAATACATATCCGTAAACAACATCATAATCAGGTTTTGATTCAGCAGCGTTTTTGACATATCTGCTAAAAATTTCATTCGCAATATTTTTAATCTCCTTAATCAAAGGGTCGAAATCAATTTTTATCTCGACAGGCTCAGGTTTATTGATGTTGTTCGTTCCATATTGTTTAGCGTATATTTCTTCATGGTATTTAGTTCTTGCATTGTGCTCTGCAACTTTTTGTATTTGATGGTCTACAAATTCATTTATCATTGTTATTCTCCGTAAATAATTTAATACTAATTGCCTATTATTTCTTTATTTTTGGAACAAAAGCTATCCTTAATAATTAAATAAGTTATTAATTAATTGATGGTTAAAAATATTGCAGCATAAGCCTTTAAGGCAAATAAAACTTAACTTAATATTTGTTACATTATTAATTTTTTGGTGTAAAAAATAGCCAAGTTCATGTCATGCCGGCCTTTGAGCCGGCATCTTACCAGTTTAGAATTACACTATACTGCTGGATAGATCCCGCATCAAGTGCGGGACGACTACAAGCAAAGTTTTAAACTAGTGAGTTCTGTTATACTTTAGCTTTTTTAAGTACTTCTCATTTAAACATATGATTTTTTTGCCGGAAAGTCGTAGAAATTGACTTTTATGCCGACATCATTAATATACATGTAATTGTTGGGAAAATAGTGAGGTTAGAATGTACACACCCCATAACAGCATACAAAAAACAAGTATTGTGCTAGACCTGATAACCAAACGTCAGGAGGTTTTGAGCGCCAACCTTGCCAACATGGACACACCCAATTATGTGCGAAAAGATTTAAACTTTTCACAATATTTAGGCACGATGAACAGCCCGCTTGAAACACAATTATCACAAAAACTAGGCGCTTCAGGTGTCATCGAAGATCAACAAGGGCCTGTTAACCCGGTTTATGAACTGGCTGAAATGCAAAAAACATCAGTGCTATACTCCGTAGCAGCAAGACGCATGTCAAGTATAATCACGGAAATGAAAACAATAGTAAACGTAGGTAAATAATTATGGGTTTAATGGATTCAATGAATACCGGCATAAATGCCGTAAGCGTTCACGGACAACGTCTGGAAATCGCCGCAAAAAACATGGCGAACATCGACACGCCCAACTATGTGCGTAAAATTCCTGTAATTAACTCAACAGATGATATTTCATTCGCAGGCGTAATGAATTCAATGAAAGAGACCGTTTTTGGCATCGGCTCAATACCCTTCGCACAAGGCGGAGTCAGAATGACCGGCATTATTGAAGACCCGACACTAGGCGAGCGCATGTATCGCCCGGGACATCCTGATGCCGACGAAAACGGCTACGTGCGCACATCAAACGTCAGCCCGTTAGTTGAAATGGCAGACGCAACAATTGCAAGACGCGCTTACGAAGCCAACGCAGCCATCATCACAATAGCCAAAGCAATGGCCCAACGCGCAGTTGAAATAGGAAGAAACTAAAATAGAAAGTAGGTCAGGCAATGCCTGACAAAACTCTAACATCAGGCGGTGCCTGACCTTCCAGTTAGTTACTAAATTAAACGAGAGATAAATAAAAATATGGCCTTCACTGAAAAAATACAGAATTTAATAAATTCGGGCGGACAAGACGCTGCTATAGCACGTGCTGCCCAACTCAATGCACACATTGACCAATTAACAAAAGTCAATGGTACAGATACGACTAAAGAAACCTCTTTCGCAGAAATGCTTAAAAAAAGTCAGGGAACAAACGTCTCTTTCGGCATCCCGACAAATTTAGCAAAAGTTACCAAAACAAATATCGCAACTGCAACGCCGACAGTAAGCGGCATTGACGGCGCAAATATTAAAGCAGCTGCAAATGTTGCCATAAAAACTCCCTCCAGCGCCTCAAAACCTGAAATACTAAATTTAATTTCTCAAATCTCCAAAAAATATGATATGGACGAAAAACTAATTCAGGCCGTCATAAAACAAGAATCAGGCTTCAATACAAAAGCCGTTTCACATGCCGGTGCACAGGGGCTAATGCAATTAATGCCCGCAACTGCAAAAGGTTTAGGCGTAACTGATCCGATGAACCCCGTACAAAATATTGATGGCGGTGTTAGACACCTGAAAGGCCTGATGGCACGATATAACGGCAATCTCGTACTTGCACTCGCAGCCTACAACGCAGGCGGTGGCAACGTTGACAAGTACAAAGGCGTACCCCCATTCAAAGAAACTCAAAACTACGTTAAAAGTATTCTCGCGAATTATTTAGGATAGGAAATAAAAAATGCTACACAATCAAATACCAAAAATAAATTTATACGGTGGAATCGAAACCTCAAAACTCGACACCCAATTCAACATGCCTTCAGCAAGACTCGACAGCATCGAGCAGCCGGGTGCTTCTGATTTCAAGACTGTTTTCAGCGGTTTAGTTGAAAACATGAACGCAGAAATGGAAAAACCTGACGCACTGATGGTTAGCTTAATGAACGGTGACAAAAACGTAGATATCCACGATGTAATGACAGCAATGGCTAAAGCGGAATTAGGAATTTCAATTGCTACACAAATAACAACCAAAGTCATCCAATCGTATGAAAAAATAACCCAAATACAAGTATAATATTCATTTTTCCTAAAATAAAATGTATAATATTACTGAGATAAAGACAAGTAAACTATGAATTTTCAAGATTTATTAAAAAATAGGCCATTATTAATAGGAATAATTGCAGGGGTAGCAGTTATTCTACTTCTTATAATCTTTTTAATAGCCGGTTCTGCAAGCAAAAACAACAACTCCGAGGGAATTAAAAAACCTGAAAAAATAAAAGAAAACATTGAATTGCTAACTACTGATAATCAAGGTAAAGCACTGGAAATTCAAGCACTTTTAGCCAAAGAAGGCATACAGGTAATGCGCGGTACATCAGGAACCAAGTCCACACTGGTTCTTCCTAAAGGCCGCACGATGGAAGAGCGTGACAGAGCGCTTATTGCCATTGTAAGAAGCGGCTATATGGACCAAAATGTCGGCTTAGAAATCTTCGACAAAGGCGACTTCACCTCCACAAAAGAAGATAAAAGAATCAGACTTTCACGCGCCGTGAATGGCGAATTATCGCGTCTTATAAGAAAAATCGAGCCTATTGAAAGCGCATCAGTTTTTGTCTCAATCCCCGAACAAACAATGTTCACGGCAGATAAAAAACCTATCACGGCAACTGTACAAATTGTACTCAAAAGCGGTGAGGTTTTACCCGAGCTTAAAGTAAGAGCCATCGAAAACCTCTTACTCGGCAGCATCAACGGCTTAGAAATGTCCAATATCTCTATAACAGACACCAACGGCAATGTTTATAACAGTGTAATCGGCGCTGAGGATGATATCCTCGCAAAAATGCAAGAAAACGACCGCTATATGACACAAAAAGTTCAATCTCAGTTGAACAAATTAGTCGGCAAAGGCAATTTCGTCGTCACAGTCAGCACACAGCTGAGAGAAGCGCCTCTTGAAAAAACAAGTCTTATCTACAATCCCGACCAAAAAACAGCTGTGTCCGAACAAATTTTTGCAGAAGGCTTAGGCGACCAAACTCAAGACTCCACAAAAGGGGTTAATGCCGTAAGTACATACCTGCCGAACGGCCTGCCGGCTACAGGCAGCAACTCGTCTCAAAACCGCAATTACCAGCGCACAGCAAAAGAAACACAATACGGCGTCAGCAAAACCCAAGTTA
Organism: Candidatus Gastranaerophilaceae bacterium; assembly: GCA_031551265.1. Lineage (GTDB taxonomy): Bacteria > Cyanobacteriota > Vampirovibrionia > Gastranaerophilales > Gastranaerophilaceae > JAVBNU01. The sequence continues at coordinate 19,131 of JAVBNU010000076.1, read as the reverse complement.
ACGAGTATATGAAACCCGGCGTTATCGAAGAAATCTCAATCGCCGTTACCCTCGACCAAAGCTCAGTACCAACGAACATGTCTCTCAATGAATTGAGAAATCTGGTTGCCTCGGCTGCATCGCCAAAAGCTAATCCCGACAATGTAACTCTTGCATTTTCAGACAAGCTCGACCCGTTCCTTGCCTCAGACAAGCCTGTTGCACTGCCAAAAGTTGACCCGAGCGGCAACCCGTGGTGGCTGCTGGGCGTTATCCTGTTTGTAATTCTGTGTGCAGGATTCGTCCTCATTAATGGCAAGCTAAAAGCAGACGCAGACCGTCAAAAACGTGAATTAGACGAAATCAAAGAAAAAACTCTAGAACAAGAAAAACAACTACAAGATGTAAACCTAAAAGCAGCCGAGTTAATCGAACGCCAAACTCAGCTTGCACAAAATATGCTTGAGCAAAAGGTAAATGCAAGTCAGCCTCAACAACAGGTTGAGCAAATTGAAGAACAATATCAAAACCCAGCTATACCTGAGCTCATGGAAACAATTTCAGATTTATCAGAGAACATAGACGAACTCGATGAGGATGAATTTGCTGATGAAGTACAAAGCTGGATAGAGCGCGTATAATCAGCACAAACGGACGTGGAGGAAACTAATTGCCAATAGAAGGATTTAATTTTGAAGATTTTGCGAAAAATCTGGCACAGCAAGCTAGCGGTGTCATTCCTCCTGATATTGACGAAAACGGTAAAGCATACATTATAAACCTCGTCTTTAACTACTGTATGGTCGCAGGTGAAGCGCTTGACAAAGACACAACTATTACTCTCAACGCCCAACAGGCAAGCATAATTTGCCAATTCATCGGTGAATGGACTTTCCACAAAGCGATTGATATTATCCGAAGCAATCTGCCTATTGAAGTTCGTGATGAAGTCCTGCAAAAAGTCGCGTTTACAGTCTTTGAGATTGCTAAACTTGCCATCCTCAAAGACATTCCGATGCAGCAAATAATAATGCTTGTCGAACAGCACGTTAAAAAAGCTTTTGATGAAATAGTCAAAGACCTCACTACTCGCGGGGTTATTAATGACGATTTGGCTGAAAACGCAATAAATCAATCCAATATTGATGATATGGCAAAACAACAACAAGAAGCCGAGCAAGAAGAAGAAGCCTCTCATCAGCCACAACAGCATGGTTCGCCTGACAAAAAACAAAGCAATCGTATTTTAAAACTGGCATCACTCGCGCTATTACTCAAAAACATGCCTGTCGATAAAGTTAAATCCATTATCAAAAAGTTTAACCCAAAAGATGCCGACCTCATCTTGCAATATATTCAAATGCCTGATTTGCAGGTCAAACTCGACAGCACAATTGCAATTAAATGCTTGAGAGAAATAAAACAAAATCTGCCTAAAACAAAAAAATTAAACGCCTCTAAACTCAACTCAAAACTTAATGCAATTGTAAATAATTCGGATAAGAACCAAATTTCAGCTATCATTGAAAAAGAGCGCACACAAATTAAGAAATTAATTAATTCACAAGAAGAACGGGAGAACTTTCATTTCCCGCCACACATAACCGCAATTTTATGCAACTATCTGGAAGAAAAAGCAGCATTGACAACTAAATAGAAGATTTGCCGTCCCGCAGCGCGATTTTTGAGTTTTACTTAAAACGTAAATATGCGGGAACTCATAGTTATGAGACCCCGTGTATACACGTTTGATGAATACTCCAAAAACTAATGTCCGGGGCGGCAGCCAGTCTGTGGGGTGCATCCCGCGCACCACAGCAAAATGTAGGTTGGGGTTTCTACCCCAACAAAACAAAAATTGTAGGGTGGGTTCCCTAACCCACCAAAACAGAAAAAACGAAGTATGATAATCAAAAGAAAAAAGCCATCAATCGAAAACTCTGAACAACAGACAGCAAAACCTGCAATCAAGCAGGTAGAAGAAGCTGCAATAAATGATGATGAGCTTGAGTTTGAAAATACCGGTTTTAAAGAGCGCGACGAGCGTCGTCGTGGCAATCGCCGCCGTGGGTACCGCCGTATTGACGACAGAAAACTCGTATCACGCGCTCAAGAAGAAGCAACAACAATAAGAGAACAAGCCGCAAAAGAAGGCTTCCAAAAAGGTATTGAAATGGCGCAAGACGAAATCGCCAAAATTAAAAACTCCATGCAAGCCGTCGTGAACGCAAAAAGAGAAGTTTATGACGAAATTTCAAAAGATATTTTGGATATTTCACTTGAAATTGCAAGGAAAATCATTAATAAAGAAATAAAGGAAGACAAAGGCATTTTGATTAATATGATAACAGACGCATTACACGAATGCGGGAAAAATGAATCAAAAATAACCATCAAAGTCGCACCTGTTGATACAGACTTTGTAAAATCACACATTCCTGAAATCTTGGAAAATACTCAATCAGACGGCAAAATTCATGTTGTGTCTGACATCAACATGAATGAAAATAACGTAATAATTGAAACAACAAACGGTGTAGTGAATGTTTCTTTTGAAACGCAACTGGCAGTTTTGAAAGAAATGTTCAAAACAGTATAAGGGAGACAAAACTTGGCTCAGGAGGGCAACAATAATCCACTAAGTGAGATATTTCTGGCGATATTTGTAATCGGGCTGATTTTGATATTGCTTATTGAAATGCCCACAGGCATTATCAGTTTTTCGATATGCTTGAATATTACTATCGGCATAGTTTTACTGATGATTTCTCTGTACATCCAAAAACCACTCGAGTTAGCAGCTTTCCCATCAATTTTGCTCATCGGCACGATGTTCCGATTGGCACTTTCAATCGCCTCAACACGTTTGATTCTTGCAAAAGGTGACGCAGGACAGGTAATTGACGCATTCGGGGAATTTGTAACCGGCGGTAACTTAATCGTCGGTGGTGTTATCTTCTTGATTATCACAATTGTACAATTTTTGGTAATCACTAAAGGTGCAGAGCGTATCGCTGAGGTAGCTGCGCGTTTTGCTCTTGACGCGATGCCGGGTAAACAAATGACTATTGACGCAGACTTCAACTCGGGCTTGATTTCACCTGACGAGGCAGTCAAACGTCGTGAAGACCTACAACGTGAGTCTGCATTATTCGGTTCAATGGATGGTGCGATGAAGTTCGTAAAAGGAGACACGATTGCAGGTATCATCATCGTTGTTGTAAACATTGTCGGCGGTTTGGCAATTGGTGTTTTGATTGACCAAATGCCGCTTGCAGACGCTGTAGATAAATATACAAAACTAACAATCGGTGACGGTCTTGCCGCTCAGGTTCCTTCGCTGATTATGTCAATCGCAGCCGGTATCGTAATGACCCGCTCATCAGCAGGCAGCTCCTCTCTAGGTATGGATTTAGCCGTACAGTTTTTGAACAAGCCTTTCGCACTGGTGTTCACTTGTGTATTTCTCGGTATTTTAATGTTTGCCGGCATGTTTACAGGCGCGCTACCCTGGTGGCCGTTTGCAATATTCATAACATTCATTCTCGTAACGGGCTTCTCTGTAATGGTAAACAAGGACGTTCAAGCACAATTAGGCCAACTCGATGCAGTAAGACAGAACATGCAAGACTTAGTAAACCCGAACCGAATGTACGAGCGGCTTGGTGTTGACGTTTTGAGCTTGCAAGTCGGCGGCGGCCTTTTAGTTATTGCTGACCCCGATCAGGAAGGGCAATTGCTGGCTAAAATTGCAGCACTGCGACAACGCATCACTGACGAACTGGGGTACATTATCCCGAACATCAGGATTATGGACTCATCTGCGCTTGAAGACAATGAATATTTAATCTCAATTCGCGGCAATAACGTTGCGAATGGTTTCGTGTATCCGGGCAAATTTATGATTATTGCTGACCAATGGGATTCTACGGGCAAGCCGCACCCTCAAAATATGATTGTCGGCATCGATCCGACTTATCAAGCACAAGCATATTGGGTTGACCGTGAACAAATTGACCCGCGTGACAGGCTGGTATCAGTTGATGCAACAGATGTTATAGTCACGCACTTACAAGAATGCGTGAGAAAATATGTTGACGAGGTTATGACAAAAACTGACGTTCTGAAGTTGATGGAACTCGTAAAAAGTCAAGACCCAACACTTGTTAACGACCTTGTTCCAACGATTATCTCGACCAGTGATTTACGCAAAATTTTCGTTAATCTTATCCGTGAAAAAGTTTCGATCAAAGATATTATCTATATTTTCGAACGTCTTTGTGACTATGCAAGATTCTCAAAAGAGCCTGATATTTTATCAGAACGCTTACGTGCAGCGCTAGGCAGACAAATTTGTCTCGCAAATTCAACCGAGGATAAAGTTTTATATGCGCTAACCCTCTCTGCCGATTGGGAAAAAACGCTTGATGACAGTTGTCAGCGCACAGAGCTAGGCACAATGTTCCTGCTTAATCCTCTGCAAGTACAGGAATTAATCGAGATGTCGGCTGCAACTCTCATGCGCGCGCACCAAAATATAGGTAAGCAGCCGGTAATCTTATGTTCACCACGTATCAGACTACCTCTGTATCAATTGTTGGAGCGTCACATTCCAACAATTGTCGTAATTTCATATAGTGAACTGATAACAGACATCCGCGTTGAGGCGGTTGACACAATTGGTGAATCTTACGCTCACGAATACAGCTAATTGTAAGGAGAGATGATGAAAACAAAAACTGATTCAAAATTCCAAACACACACCACAAGCCCCCAAATGCCGGCGTTTTTAAAACATTTTCATTTGGATAAAAAACCAAAGCTGCCGATTAATTTGGAATGGGGCGCTTGCTCGTTTAAAGGCAAAGTATTGAATTATAAGTAAAACTGTAGGGTGCACCCCACGCACCAAATTAAAATTGTAATATAAATGTAGGGTGGGTTCCCTAACCCACCAAAACGGAAGAGATAATGTTGCACCCCTCACCCCAACCCTCTCCCGCAACGGGGAGAGGGAGCACAAAACTGTAGGGTGTGTCCCACGCACCAACATAAAATTGTAGGTTGGGGTTTCCACCCCAACAACATGATAAAAGAGAAGTATGATAGAACAAAACACCGGAAAATCAATTGAATATATGAAAAGACGTGCTTACGAAATAATAAACAGCACGCCGCTTTATCAATTTAAAGGCACGGTTTCAAAGCTGCTGGGCTTAACCGTTGAGGTTAAACTGCCCGGTTTAAAAATCGGCGACTTATGTTTTATCGAAACCTATACAGGCGAAAAAAAGGCAGCCGAGGTTGTCGCATTCAAGGGTGACACTGCACAACTTCTCTTGCTCTACGATGGCGCAGGAATCGGTCAGGGCGCGTTGGTTGAAACAACGGGAAAACCGATTACTATCCCTGTCGGCGATTTTTTATTAGGACGTTTAATTAACCCTCTTGGTGAACCGATTGACGGACGGCCGCTTGATACCTCAACCGCAAAATGGATGTCAGTCGATGGTGATGTGCCCGACGCTTTTGACAGACCCATTATCAAAAATATGTTCTCAACGGGTGTTCGCGCAATCGACTCCCTCCTAACTCTCGGCGGCGGACAGCGTATGGGCTTGTTTGCAGGTTCCGGGGTCGGCAAAAGTACGATGTTAGGTATGATTGCCAGAAACTCAGATGCTGATGTCAACGTTATGGCGCTAATCGGAGAACGCGGCAGAGAAGTAAAAGAATTTATCGAAAATTCACTTGGCGTAGAAGGTATGAAAAAATCAGTCATCGTCTGCTCAACAGGCGACCAGCCCCCGCTTATCAGACAAAAATGTCTATTAACGGCAACCGCAGTCTGTGAGTATTTCAGAGACCAGAATAAAAAAGTATTTTTAATGACAGATACAGTCACTCGTTGCGCCATGGCCGGCCGCGAAGTTGGTCTGTCAATCGGTGAGCCGCCAACAATGAAAGGCTACCCGCCCTCTATTTTCTCTTGGCTGCAAAAAGCTCTTGAACGTACAGGCAACAGCCCGAAAGGCTCAATCACAGCACTTTACACTGTTCTTATGGAAGGTGACGATATTAACGACCCCGTAGTAGATACGGTGCGCGGTATCGTTGACGGTCACATATTTTTGTCACGTAAAGTTGCCGAAATGAACCACTACCCTGCAATCGACGTTCTTGGCAGCATAAGCCGTTTGATGACAGAAATTACAACGCAGGAACATCAAGTTGCCGCGTCTAAAATGCGCAAACTTCTCGCCATGTACCGTGACAACAAGGATTTAATCGATGTTGGCATGTACCAGCCCGGAACAAATCCGAAGCTCGATATTGCAATCGACATGATGCCGCAAATTAACGCATTTTTACAACAACGCACGGCTGACAGTGTTAATATGAATGACACAATTTCAACACTCATGCATATGATGGCTAATGTCGATATTTAAAATTATTGTGTTGCTTATCTTTCATTTTTCGATTATATTAAGTTGTGTAAACACGGCGTTATGGATTGAAATATAGGAGATATCAAATGTCAGAAAGAAAATTAGTCGGAACAGCTGAAATGTTCAAAAAAGCTCAAGACGGCAACTACGCTATCGGAGCTTACAATGTTAACAACATGGAAATTTTACAAGCTATCGCAGAAGCTGCTGAAGAAACAAAATCGCCAATCATTTTACAAGTTTCAGCAGGCGCAAGAAAATACGCTAACCAAACTTATTTGATTAAATTGGTTGAAGCTGCCCTTGCAACAACAAATGTGCCTATAGCATTACACTTAGACCACGGTGAAGATTTCGAAATTTGTAAATCTTGTATCGACGGCGGTTTCTCGTCAGTTATGATTGACGGCTCTAGATTCCCGCTTGAAGAAAACATCGCTCTTACAAAACAAGTTGTTGAGTACGCTCACGCTAGAGGCGTTTCGGTTGAAGCTGAGTTAGGCAAACTTGCCGGTATTGAAGACGCTGTGAACGTAGACGCTAAAGACGCTACATACACAGACCCACAAGAAGCTGTCAGATTCGTAAAAGAATCAGGCTGCGACTCATTAGCTATCGCTATCGGAACAAGCCATGGCGCTTATAAATTCGCAGGCGAAGCTAAACTTGACTTTGAAAGACTGGCTGAAATCAGAAAAGCTTTAGAAGAAGCAGGCTACAAAGATTATCCGCTTGTGTTACACGGCGCTTCATCAGTTCCTGCTGAGTTAGTTGAAATTTGCAACCAATACGGCGGCAAATTACCAAACGCAAAAGGTGTTCCTGAAGAAATGCTGGCATACGCAGCGAAAAACGGTATCGCAAAAATCAACATCGATACTGACTTGAGACTTGCAATGACAGCCTCAATCAGAAAAATCTTCGCTGAAAAACCTGAAGTGTTTGACCCGCGCTCATACATGGGCCCCGGTAGAACAGCCGTAAAAGAACTAGTAACACACAAAATGCAAGTTCTCGGCACAGCAGGCAACGCGTAAAAAATTCAGCACGACGAGATAAAAAATTGGAGAGACCGCTTTTCAGCGGTCTCTTTTTTGGGAGATTTTATAAACATTGCCTTCACGCACTAATGAACTTTTTTGGCAAAGCCTAAATTTGACGGTCATCGCGCAGCGCACAACTTGGTAATTTATTTTGAATCGTGTATGTGCGCGATCTTATAATCGTCGCATTCTACATGGGAAAGGCCCCGCACAGCAACGACTTTAGGCTATAATGTTTACTAAAACCTGCGGGGTTGTACAGAGCGTAAAATCGCAAAGACAACGACCGTCAACAGACGTTATTAAATAGCTTTGTTTCCATTGCTCACATTATACGCCGCGAGGGCTTTTTGTGTGAGTTTTTGGCGGTCTCTGAATGAATGATAGGCATCTTCGGCGGTATTACCAAGTATTTTAGAACCCAGCCACACAACACCACCGAGCATAAGTGATGGAACCATTGTCCACATATAAAGAGTACAATATGCCAACGTTCCAAACGCGGCCAAAATAGGTATACCTTCATGTAAAGCAGCTTCAACTTTTCCATCGGCACCCTCTGCTTTGCCTATAAATCGAGCACCAAGAGCCGTACCACCCAACAACAATAGAACATCCGTAAATGCAGAGCCCAGTTTCATTTCACCAAATTTTTGGTACATACGCAACTCAGAATCAATACCTTCATCAATCGCTTTACCAATTTGATTAATTTTTGCCTTAGCATCATTAAATAACCCTGTAGTAGTAAGCGCACTATCATTTTCTTTGAGCAATATTTGGAGACCACCCTCGGTTGTATATTTATCTGTAGGTTTATTATAACCAAGAGTATCTTGAATATTTTTAATTTGTTTAAGCATATATGGTCTATTTTCAGAAGATGCATATCGTGTTGTCAATCTGTTTTCAACATCAGTAATTGCTTGCCTTATAATGCCACGAGCGATCTCTTGGGGCGGGCCATTTCCAGTTTTTTCATAAACATCTATAGCTTTTCTAAGTTGTTTTATTAAATCACGAGTTTCTTTGTCATCATACGCAAGATGCTGCTTTAGTTCATTTACAGACTTCTGCATTGAGCCACATATATCACCCATATTTCTTGTTAATTGATATCTAGCCTTAAGTAGATCTTTGCGCTGGTTGAGTCTATGAGGACCAGTCAATTCGTCAGTTATGTAGCGGCTTTGGCTTCTCCATTTTGTGACGCGCTCTTCTGCTTCGGGAATAATATTTTTTATAGCCTCGACAAAATTCCCTCGACGCCCTTCCGAGACCTTAAGACCAAAATGTTGTTGATAATGAGCAAAAAAGTTATTTATTCGCCCTGATTCATTTTGCGCTTGTTCTGCTACTTCAGCGATTTCATTGGCGCCATTAGGAGCTTTGGAAATACCAAACAATCTTTGCTGCCACATTGTCAATTGTTTTTTTTGTTCAGTACCTGCGCCTTGCTTAGCTTTTTCAAGGATAGCATGTAATTCATCTAAATTCTGGTAAACTCTGCCTGAAGTCTTATTTAAGATATTTTTATGCACGCGGATTGTGATATTTTCAAAAAGATTTCTCAAGCCGTTACAAATACCTGCGCCTATTTTGCATCCCCCTATTTCTATTTTATTCATCATTTTTTCACACCACATATCACGTGCAGGGAAAAAATTCGATGCGCATTCAAATTTTTGCGTTACATATTTTGCAGCTTGCATTAAATTAATCTTAAATTGGTCATATGAACCTAGTGATTTACCTAGAACTCCTCCTTTATCACGTATTAAAGCTATTTTATCATCCATACTTTCAACAAACTTACCGAGTCTGCCGCCAAAAGAGCCGCCACCGCCTCTAAAAGCAAAAAATCCGACAGCTATAACACCTAAAACAATCAGACTGGTTTTGTTAAAAAAATTGTTTTTCTTTTTATTCTCTTCCTTCGCGGTCGGGCTAAACGGAAGTGGGGAATTGATTTTCATGGCATTGCTGAGCGAGCGAATGTACTTATATGACTCGCCCGGCACCTGTATAAAATTTTTATACGGACTACCTACATTATTATTTGTCATGAAAAACCTTCCTACATATATAAAGACACAAAATCAAAAAAAATTGCCCTTGTAATATATATCTTTGTAACAAAATTTTATATTATACTTACTCTCGCAGTATAATAGAGTCATGGGAATTAGAAAGGGAAATAGTCATGGCAGTAAAAGAAAAGGATAGCAAAACAACGGATGTGGCGGATAATCGCGATAAAGCCCTACAAATGGCGATTGATAAAATAGAAAAAGATTTTGGCAAAGGCTCAATCATGAAACTCGGTGACAAATCATCAGTCAACGTTGAATCTATACCAACAGGCGCATTATCACTGGATATCGCTCTTGGCATAGGCGGTGTGCCGCGCGGGCGCGTAATCGAAATTTACGGGCCGGAAGCAAGTGGTAAAACGACTCTTGCGCAGCATATCACGGCAGAAGTACAAAAACTCGGCGGGATTGCGGCATTTATCGATGCAGAACACGCTCTTGACCCTGAATACGCAAGAAATTTAGGCGTTAATGTCGACGAATTACTGATTTCACAACCCGATACAGGCGAGCAAGCTCTTGAAATTGCAGAAGAATTAGTGCGCTCAAGCGCGGTTGATGTAGTTGTAATCGACTCGGTAGCAGCGCTTGTACCAAAAGCCGAAATCGAAGGCGCTATGGAAGACCAACAAATGGGCTTACAAGCAAGACTTATGAGTAAAGCCTTGAGAAAATTAACTGCAATCGTTGGCAAAACAAAAACAACAGTAATTTTCATAAACCAATTGAGACAAAAAATCGGAGTTATGTACGGCCCGAGCGAAACCACAACAGGCGGCAACGCTTTGAAATACTATTGCAGCGTAAGACTAGATATCAGACGTATTGAAACACTGAAAAAAGACGACGTCGAAGTCGGCAACCGCACAAGAGTTAAAGTGGTTAAAAACAAAGTAGCACCTCCATTTAGAATTGCTGAATTTGATATCATTTACGGTAAAGGTATCTGCCAGCTTGGCTGTATCATTGATGTTGCAGTAAACATGGATATCATCAACAAATCAGGCTCCTGGTTCAGCTACGGCGAAGAAAAACTCGGACAAGGACGTGACAGAGTTAAAGAATTCTTGCTCCAAAATCCAAAAATCAAAGATGAAGTTGAAGTTAAAATTCGCGCCAAACTAAAAGGCGAATGATAAAAACTTGTTCTTTGTGCCGTACCGCAACGACTAATGTTGTAGTTCGTACCAAGGCGCTAATATGCGGTATCTCATAGTTATTAGACCCCGTACATAAACGTCTAATGAATACATTCAAAGTCCAATGTCCGGGGCAGCGCCAATTTCTATAGCAGATATAATTTAAACGCGCTGAGGACGTCTTTTTCCTGAGCGTGTTTTATTTTGCGGTTTTTTCGAAGCATTTTGTTTTTCAATACGGCACAACTTATCGTATTCTTTATCAATTTCGCTGAAGCTAAGCCCGACCAAGTCCATACATTTACCTTTTTGGATAATCATTTTTTCACATTCGAGCATAAGACTTTTCCAATTTTCAGTTACTTGTATCGCTTGAGAATATTTATCCGCAAAAACGTGCATAGCGCTCATTTCTCTGTAGCCGTCGTTTATGCGTTTAAAATAACGCTCTTTGGCCGTTGATTTCTGCTCAGTGCCCTCTTTTGAATTGAGAATAAATTCCATAAAACACATCAGAGGCAAATCATTTTCGTTTTCTCTTTCTTGTTTCATTGCAAACAAAAAGTCTTTTTTCTGGTTCTTGTGCTTTTTAAATATCATATCAGCAAAAGTCGTAGTCAAATAGTTATAACAAGCCAATTTTGCACGTTCGCAAATTTGATTAACATCTTTGCCCATTTTTTCATAGGCAGGTTTATTATTGACCACATCCATACTGCCATTCAACATTGCAAATTCGGCATTCAACTCAACAACCATACGTCTAATCCGTGGAGTATAAAATGATAAGCCATCATCCTCCGTCTCGGCGTGTATTTCTTTTTCCAAACGAGCTTTCTCGGCTTCAAGACGTTCATTTTCAGCTTCTATTTCTGCCTGTCTTTCACGCTCTAACCGCAAAGCAGTCTGTTTTTCCCTATATTCGGTTTCGGCTTTAAATTTTTCTGTTATCGTTTCTTCAATGATTGCCTGCCTGTTCGCCTCAATCTCAGCTTTTAAATCATCAAAATGACCACGCTGATATGCGTCTTGAATCTTGTCATATGCGCAGCCGCAGTTTTCTGCCAACTCTTCCTTGAGTTTTGGATTTGAAAAAATTAGTGCATTCATTTGGTTAACTTGGTTTTCACTCAAATCCATAAGATTAGGGTTATATTCATTTGGATGAATATCTAAAATATGGTTTGTTCTATTCAGGTGCTCTTTCCAAGCCTGCCTGAGGTTAGATGACTCATTCCACGTAAGCATAAGAGCATACTTGGTTTTTTCACCGTTTCCGTTGCCATTGCCGTTAACGTTACTGATATTCCACACCCAGGGTGTTTCTATAGGCGCAGACTTCACTTCGCTTTCACGCGCAGTACGAGGCTTGTATGTGAGAACTTTATCAACCAGTCGCTCAACAGCCTTGTCTCTTCTCGCTTTTTGGTATACATCGCCGTATGTGCGGTTAAAATCAGCTCTGCTTGAGACTAAAGAAAAACGCGACAGCCTAACTCGCTGATTCAGCTTCGTCTGGTCTTCTTTTGACAACATATCATATCCGGACTTGTCTTCGGGATAGTAATATAAAACACCCAGTTTATCATACAAACTTGCAGGTATTTTGCACAAATCGCCGGTTGGCATGTTGAGGTTTTCATTAATATCAGCGCCAAAAGCCAAGTCGATTTCAGTTTGCGAATTACATTCCAAGAATGCTTTTTTGACTAAATACACCGTCAAATCATTGTCTCCTGTACTTTTGAAAACAGGATTATCATTGTCTGAGGCAAGATACAAATCCATATAAGCAGTCATAAATTTTTTCAACGGACTTGCATTCAAAGACTCAAAATCATATTCACAAGCAGGTTTTAGCTCTTTAAAAATAGGTTCATCAGGAAACGCGGCTTTAATATCATCGACTGTTTTGCAATCAGCCAGCCTGCTGAAAGCATCTGAGTTTAAATGATAAGGAGATTTACGCTTGCTGATTTCACCAGGTGGGTTTTCAATATATTCGCTCAGCTTACCTTTTAGAGTTTTAGGCAAAACCACTTCAAAAGCGTCATGAAAACTCTTCACGTCATCATGAATCGCCGCCGAAAAACTAATCATATAATTAGCTTGCAAACTCTGCATCGGCACCGACGCCAACTTGAAAGCATCGTTGCTGCGCTGACATTCACCTGAATTATTTTGCACTTCGGTGCTATTAAATTGCCTATTATTGAGTTTTAAGGGTAAAAAGTTTATTTTCATAACCACGTCCTGATATTCCAGCTTTTTTATACTAACACAAACACTACTTGTGTCTTTTATTTTTCACATGTGCGCGCTCTGCTGCGCCACGCTGCTCATTTATTATTTTATTGTATTCTCTTTCGATATGCGTATAAACACGGCTAAGAGACTTTCCTTTATAATTTTGGTTAACATATTCACAACACTTTGCTATGACCGATTGCACCTGTATAGCACCATCAATCTGCAAGTCTATATCCCTTCTTGTATAAGCATCCACCAATTCTCTTCTATCAAGTAGTTTCTCAGTTTTATTTGCTAAATCTTCCATATATTTGTTGCGGTATAAGCTGCATGTTTCGCCATTTGCTTTTGTCGGTGTTGTTTTTATAGTACATACGTTGTGAATATGCGCCAATAAATAGTTTATTAACCCATAATTTCCACGTGCGTCGTCCTGTTCAAGAAAAGATATAAAATTTTTCTTATCCAAAGGCTGTTTTCGGAAAACTTCCTCTGCAAATGTGTTTTTAAAATACGCAAATTGCGCTTTATATATATTTTAATGATTTTTTTGCTGCTTCATAACCAAATTTTCTATTTTTTGGTTAATGACTTCAACCCCTTTTTGCATACTTGTTAAAGCTACGTAACTTTCACCGTACGCTTCATTATATTCAATCATCGCGACATCACCAATAAATATAACACCCGGCAAGGCTCTCACAGCTTCTTTTATTCTTGTTTTTTCAGCCTCAAGCATTCTAAAGGCCAGTCTTGTTTCTGCAATTTCTCTCATTGCTTTTTCAGGAGCAATGATAAAAGATGGGCGCATTATAGCAATCTCAGCATTTATCTCAGCTTCTTTTGCTGCTGCGGCTTCTTCTTTTGCTGCTCTTTCAAGTTTGGCTATTTCCTCAGCTTTAAGCTTTTCCTGCGCCAATATATCAGCTTTCGCTTTTTCCGCTTTTTCCTGCTCTAATCTTTCCAATCTCTCTTTTTCAGCTGCAAGTCGTGCAGCCTCAGCCAGTTTATCGGCTTCGGCTTTTTTCGTTTTGAAATCTTCAATAATCTTATTGCGTTCTTCTAAAATTGCACCCTTCAATTCCTCATATACATCGTTTTCAACAGCATTGCTGACAATATCGTATGCGTCACTGCAAGTTGCCGTTAAATCAACCTTTCTGGACGGGGTTTCACCAAAAAATTCCGTCATGCGATTTTTCAACGCCGCGCTCATATTGACCAGATTGGGGTTGTAATCCTCAACTGAAACACAGCCTTCAGCCTCTTTTCTGTTCAAAAATTCAGCCCAATCTTTTCTCAACTCAGGCGAATTATTCCATGCAAGATATAAAATATACTGACTTTTACCGTTAATCCCCGTTTTTGCAGGATTCATGCCGGTTTCTTTAGTGCCAAAAATATCATCAATTAGCGATTCTTTTTCCGATCTGACAAAAGTCCGACCGGGAGTATCAGTGAGGATTTTATCTATTAATTTTTCGATAATTTTATCTTTTTTCGCCTTCACATAAACATTTGTATGTTTGCGGTTGAAATCTTGTCTGCTTGAAACAAAAGAGCTGCGATAACGCACCGAGTGCATGTTTAGCTTCTCTTTATCTTCTTTGCTCAACGCACTGTATGCGCCAAAATCAACAGGCTTAAAGTATAAAATGCCCAGTTTATCGTATAAGGTTCTTGGAATATCTTCAAAAGCGGGCAATTTCTCTGCTAAAGATTGGTTTAAATCATTTGCGAAATCTTTTTGAATTTCAGTTTGCGATTTCCCCTCCAAAAACGCCTTTTTAACCAAATAAACAGTTAAATCATCATCATTCGAAGCGCTAAAAACAGGTTGGCCATTGGCTCTGTCAGAGGCAGCAAAGTAATCACAATAAGTCACTAAAAACGTTTTCAAATGACATTTTTGTTTTGGCAGCTCAACTTCATACGCAGGTCGAAGCTCCTGGAACAAGGGCTCATCAGGATACGCCGCCTTAATATCGTCAACCGTATGACAATCAGCCAGTTTTTTATATGTGTCATAATTTATATCAAACAACGATTTTTGATTAAGCGGGTTCAAATGCAGGTTATCATTGTAATCTTTTAAAGCGTCTCTAAATTTTTTGGGCAATACCGGCTCATACGCATCATAAAAGGTTTTGGTATTGTCATGGATTGCAGCAGCACCAAAACTAAGCGCACAGTTGGCTTGCAGACTATGTAATGGCACCGAAACACCGTTATTTCTAGCTTCTTTTTCACAACACGGCTGATTAGCAACAGTGTTAGTATTGCTACAATAGGTGTTATTATTCAGTTTTAGGGTGGATAAACTTATTCTCATAATTACAATTTAACGTTCCAACTATACATATACAAGTCTCCTGAAAAAATAAATTGCTAAAAAACAAGGAAAATGTTAACAAATATTAAAACTTATTTTTACCTTATGTTGGTGGGATCATTCCACCCCAACAAACGTATGTGGTGCAGCCGTTGTAGGGTGCGTCATACGCACCGAAATACTATTTATCAATGATATCGAAAATTGTTAATAGTTTATTTCTTGCTATTTCAAGAATTTCAGCAAAGCCGGCATGATTTTCATATGCGTACTCTAGTAATATGTTAATTATTGCTTCAGTAATACATAGTTCACATTCTATATCTATGAGTTTTTTCTTTGCATCAATAAAATTTTTCATCAATTTTCCTTATCAATTGTCATGCTTATCTTATTTTATTTTACATCCACAACTCATTTATTGCTTTCGCGAACGTGATAACAATAGACCGATAAAAAACTTATTTAATCTGAAACGCGCATTTTGAGCAGCGAGCCTTTGGGTGCAAAACCAAATTATCCTCTAAATCAAACATTTCCTCAACCTTTGTATTCAACGCTGCACCACAAATCGGGCACTTAATTATAAAACCATCATTATTCAAAATCAGGTCTTTCATTTCCTCAATATATTTTTCATCAGGCGCGAGAAGAACGTCAATGCTCTTTTCGTATTCTTTAATTTCGGCAGGTCTGAGTTTCAGAGCACCAGCCAATTTTTGTCTTGCGACAGTGGATAAAAAGAGCAGCTGCCCTGACTCAATTTCCTCAAGCTCACGCAGCTCAATCGCCGACCTTTTGGCGAGTCCTGATTGCGAAAAACCGCGTTTTTCGCGGTTTTCTGCTATAAATTGTGCTAATGATTTGGTTTTTTCTTCACTCATTACTATGCTGTTGCCTCAACAGCGCCTTTTTCCATTTTCTCGCGTACCCACGCTAACAATGTGCTTGCGAAGAATATACTTGAATAAGTACCGATGATAATACCCAAAATCATTACAAAGACGAAATCTTTAGTTGTTACACCACCAAAGAAATACAACGCTATTAAAGTCAGCAATGTTGTCAATGATGTGTTGATACTTCTTGCAAGAGTTTGGTTTACGCTGGCATTAGTAATCTCACTGAAAGTCAGCTTTTTATTATAGAACTTATAATTTTCACGTATTCTGTCATATACTACGATAGTATCGTGAATCGAGAATCCCATTACTGTAAGTATTGCAGTTATAAAAAGAGCATCAATATGCACACCATAGAATATGCCCAATATCGAGAATATACCGCATACAAATACCGCATCATGCACTAACGACAATAAAGCAACCAATGCATAATCCATTTGAAAGCGATATGCTAAATACCCGGCAATACCAACTAAAGCCAGAATGAGTGCTATCATCGAATTTTTGAATAATTCTTTTCCTAAAGTCGGCCCGATAGAATTGACGCTAACAACTTGAGATTCGGGAAACACAGCAGTTACAGAAGCACTTACAGCTTGCTTTACACCTGCTTCGCCTTCTTCAGCAAATCGCGTCCGAATGGATACTATAGAATCTATTTTCTTATCAGCACTTTCGGCAACAGCTGCTGAGTGCAAAATTTGAATTACAGGAGAATCTACTTGATTTTTGGCAAGTTCTTCTCTCAAAGCCGCTATGTCTTTTTCGCCAACTTCTTTATCAACTGAATATTGGAAAATCGTACCACCGACGAAATCAATACCTACACGGAACGGCAAGTGATTTTCATACGTCATTGATGAATATACCATCGCAACAAGACCCGGAATAAGCAAAAGTAATGAAAATATAAACCACACCCAGCGGTATTTTACTACGTCAATTATTTGGTTTTTATGTGTAACAGGATTAATCATTTTATTTCTCTCCTTCTCGCCCTAGTCCAAAACGCCAAATTTAGCTTTTTCACGTTTTGTTTCTTCTGCTTCATACGCCTTGCTCAATTCATCTTTTTTCAACCCAAACAAAGCCGGGTATTTAAGCTGTCCTGAACCAAATATCAAGTGCATGAAGTTTTTAGTAACCGTAATAGCTGTGAACATACTGACCACAACACCAATACCAAGCGTTAAAGCAAAACCTTTAACAACGCTTGTACCAAAGTAATAAAGTATCGCACACGTGATAATTGTTGTCATATTTGAATCAAAAATACTTGTAAAAGCTCTGTCAAAACCTGCATTAATCGCAGTAAACAGATTTCTACCGGCTCGCAATTCTTCCTTTGTTCTCTCGAAAATCAAGATGTTAGCATCGACTGCCATACCTATACTGAGAATAAAGCCGGCAATACCTGCCAATGTGAGTGTAACAGGGATTGTTTTGAATAAAGCAAACAATATTATTGCATATATTACCAACGCGACATCTGCGATTACACCGGGCGCACGATACAACACTATCATAAATACCCATACCATCGCCAACCCGATAGCACCTGCCACAAGACTTTTATGAATACTATCGGCACCTAAAGTCGGCCCGACAGTGTTTTCTTCAATAATTTTTGCCGGAACAGGCAACGCACCTGCATTTAACAGGTCAACCATTTTTTTAGCGTCTTCTACTGTAAATCCGGAGCCACCGCCAGTAATTTGTGCCTGACCGCCTGTGATTACAGTTTGAATAACCGGCGCTGATTGAAGTTCACCATTGAAAAATATAGCCATTGGCTTGCCAACTAACTTAGATGTCAAATCAGCAAACATTTTTGCACCTTCATCATCAAATGTTAATGATACAGCATAACCTTTTACACCATCAGGACTGTACGCTGCGCTTTTGAGATTACGACCCGTTAAACCTGTCGAAGCCCACTCCTGCTCACCATTCATGCCTTCAATCGGTTTTTTGAATTCTAATTCCGCAGTCTCACCAATAAATTCTTTAGCCTTATCAGGATCCGTTATATTTGGAATTTCTACGATAAGTCTTTTATCACCCTCTTTTTGCACAGTTGTTTCAGCAACACCAAGCGCGTTTACACGCTTTTCAATACTGAATTGCAAACTGTCCATCATTTCAGGTGTTATCGTTTTCATAGTATCCGTTGTTTGTGCCTCCAGAACCAATCTCGTTCCACCAACCAAATCAAGTCCCAATTTAGTAGGCTTTTTGATGATGATTATTGAGCACACGACAACAATTACTAAAATAGCAATAAATAACAATTGTTTATTTTTCATTTTTGCCTCATCCCTCTTTGTTTTTACATTTATTATTATATTACAAAAGAAAAATAACGGAATAGTTCCTTAAAATAACCTGTATGAAGATAGTTGTAGCATGTCTTCGCCTCGTTGCTGACTGCTGTCCCGAATAAGTTTTAACTATTTTTCCTTTTGTCATGCCGGAACATAAATCGTTGCAAGGCAATAAAAGCGTCAATATCCGGCATCTTATCAATCAACAAATGGAATCATTATTGGAAGGTGCTCTCGACAGCTGGAAAGATACCGGATATACACGTCAGTCTTATTATTCAACATTCTATGTTCCAGTATGACATCAGGCTTGGGTTATTGAATCCAAAATGATCATGGATAATAGTATGCACCGGGGAGAGAGAGTTGAGCTTATTTTAAATCCACCTGAGGGAACTATTTCGAAAAATTGGAAATTAATTTTTTTATATACAGTTTAGCTAATCCTTTGTTGTAAAAACTTTACAAACATTTTGTAACAAGATAATTTTCAAATTTTCAGATATGTGTTAAATTGTTAAGACAAGTTCTAAAAAATAGCAACAAAAAATTTTCAGGGGATTTAATACAGATAAAAGGAATGTGAGATCTAAAATATGAGAATAAGTTTTCCG
>JAVBNU010000017.1:0-40208 GCA_031551265.1 Candidatus Gastranaerophilaceae bacterium | reverse complement strand
TTTTTTCGGTCCTCACAGAGCAACCGATGAGCACTTGAAGTCTCAGCAGCAGTTTAATAATTTCTTCAGGCCAACTAATGAAAAAACTCCCGAACTAGCTGTGGAAAGACCTGAGGCCGAAAACTTTGATGATGAAGAATTTGAAATTGACCCGGAACAAATTGAGCGCAGAACTTACGAAATTGCTTCTTCAAAAAAAGATATGTGCGAATTTAGAACAATGGATTTGTCAGACATAAAAAAACTGGCGACAGAAAAAGGCAAAGCCGATATTGTTGTCGCGCGAAATACACTCTATAACTATTTCACCCATGAAACACAGGGTAGAAGATTAAATCAGTATGACACGGCAACCGTTGACACTTTATACAGAACAATTGCAGGAATCTATGACTCCCTAAACGACAACGGGATTTTAGTCGTGGGAGATCATCCCCTTGAGCAAGAAGGTGAAACAGGCCAAATGCTTCATAACTGCCTGCGTCACTGTGGATTTGTACCCTATTATAGAGAGAACGGCACCATAACTATTTGGCAAAAAGATAAAGAAATAGACTTGTAGAGCCGGCTAATTGTACATACTTCACGGGTAGCACACAGAGAAATATCACAGAAATGTAAATTTTTGTGATTTTAGGCCGCAAAAAAGGCAATTTTTTGCGAAAAAATAACTTTATTATTGTAAGGGAGTTTATACATTTTTGTATTTATCACAACAACAAATAAGAGAGTATAGAGATTAAAATTAAATTTAGGGAGTAACGATTATGCTTTTTGGACTACTTAGCAGTCTGTTCGGAGGTCGACGCAAAGGTCGCAACCACGGTAATAATACCGAGGGCAATGAAGGTAATAAGAATCAGATGCGCGGCATGAGACGTGGTGGCCGTTCTAAACACAACAACTGTTTTAACAACGATTGCAACTGCAACAACAATCGCTGCAATGTTAACAACAAAGGCAACACTATTTTCAATCAAACCAACTCCGATACCGACGTAGACAACGATTCCAGCAATAACGATAACAGTGACAGCTTTATCAAAAGCAACAACAGTACAGCAAACAACGACCAGAATAAAATACAAGAAAAAGACACATCCGTAAATAATACTAATAACCAGTCAAAAGATTTCAAACCTTCACCGGCGCCTGAAGGTGCAGACAAAGCAATGTGGAATAAAGCTTCAGCTAATCCTGATATGAAAGCGTTTGACAACGCGGTAAGCGACTTGAAGAAAAAAGTACCGCAACAATTGAGCAAACAATTCGATATGATGTGTGATTTCCTAAAAAATTACAACCCAAAAGACCCCAACTTTAAGTCTGACGACACAAGAATGACACAAGAGTACCGCAACCAAATAATGAATTACATGATTGCAAACAAAGATAAAATAAAATACAGCATCAAGCCGGGAGAAACCGCTAATGTTGGAGGCACATATCAAGGATACGGGAGCAACAGTATAACCGTGACGCCTTCATCACTAAGCCAAGGTACTCTTCACAGCGCAATATCATTGATACACGAAATGGGACACGCCAGCGGTGACATGTTAGCTCGTGATCACAAAATGACCGGCAACGAGCCACGCGCAATGATAGCCGGAGAATCATTAGGCAATTACGTTCGAAATAATCGCAAAAAATACCCTTTCTTGAGTTCTAAAGACGTAGGTTTGCGTGAATCAAACGTACAGAAAAAATCAGGCATAAAAGATCTCGCAAAAAATGACGTTATGCACCACACTGACGCAAAAGGGAAAAAATCAGTATTCAAAAAATCCTGGGATTTAACCGGCTGCCTTCAAGCATAGTCAAAGCATTAAAAAAGCCTCTCTACGAGAGGCTTTTATTTTAGACTAATTCACCTTGCAGCGAAATCGTGTAATCTTTCATTGTAATATTTTTATTTACCTTCTGCATTGCAGCTCGGACAATGCTTTCGACGCCGCCGCAACATGGAACCTCCATATGCACAATTGAAACAGACTGAATATCCTGTGTCTCAAAAATCTGCGCCAATTTGTCCACATAAATATTTTGCTCGTCATCAAGCTTTGGACAAAACATAGTGAGCACTTTATTTTTAAGAAACTTTTTATGGAAATTAGCATACGCAAACGCTGTACAATCAGCAGCGATTATTAAATCCGCACCTTTCAAATATGTAGCAGCAGGATTCAAGAGCTTCAATTGTATCGGCCAATTAGTTAACTCAGAATTCATTTGTACAGAAGGCGTTTCTTCAGTTGTACTTGGTTTTTGTGAGCGTAAGTCCTTCATCATCGTACCCGGGCAGCCACAAGGAAGTTTGTCCTCAAAATCAGGCACCTCAATATTATTTTTGTTCAAATAATCTATCGCTTGTGCGTAAAACGCTTCTTCACCGTGACTTTTCAGGTGTTTCAAATGCGCTTTGATAACATTAACCCCGCCTGCCGCGACATTCTCCATAACCTTGTACTCGTCATAAGGCTCAGCTTCGCGTTCTTCGATTTTCATTGCGTCTTGAGGGCAGGCCTTCAAACACGCGCCCAATCCGTCACAATACAAATCACTCACAAGCCTTGCTTTGCCATCAATAACCTGCAACGCGCCCTCAGGGCAATCAGGTATACACACGCCGCAGCCGTTACATTTATTTTCATCAATACTAATAATTTTTCGTTTCATAGTCATTCCTCCTTAGAACACATTTTCATTAATTTTGTGGGTTTTCATAAAGGTTTCAAATTTATCGTTTATCTCATTCAACAACCCGCCCATAACGCAGCAGCATTTTGCACCTGTTTTTGAAGCGAACAGACAGCTTTTGCGAATATATTTGCCTTCAATAATTTCATAAATTTCCATAAACGAGGCATTTTCGCATTCCCCGGCAATTCTAAATCCGCCCTTTGGCCCCTTGGTAGAGACCAAATAACCGGCCTTGACCAATCTTTGCAAAACCTTAGAAAGATGATGTTCCGAAACATCAAACCTTTCTGCAATTTCTTTTAACGATACCACTTCATTTTTTCCTGCAATGTATGTCATCGCGTGGAGTGCAATTGCTGTAGCTTCTGAAAGTTCAATCATTGTTAACCTCATTCTTTATTATGGTATATTAGTACTATAATACCAATATTATGTTTTGTCAAGTGTATTTAAAAAAGTTATATTTTTATGTATTATTGAGAAAATAGTTATGCTAAAGGAAAAAGTTTATGAAAAAAGTTATGGTTTTGTGTCTCACAACGTTAATATTCTCAGGCGCAGTAGGTGCGGCAGGCATGGATAGTACAATGAAAGCCGTTTTAAACAGTTGGGTCGGTCAAAACATAAACACAGTAATAGATAAATGGGGATACCCGTCAGAAGAAAAGACTATTGCCGGCAGAAAACTATATTACTGGCGACAAGACGGCACTTTCTATGCACCCACTGAAACAAGTGGCACAGTCAACACCTACGGCAATACGTCATACATAAATGCACTTTCTTATGGTGGGGCTCAAAGCGTCTCATGTACACGAATTTTAGAAGTAGATAGCGAAGAAGTAGTTAAAACAGGGCAATGGCAGGGTAATAATTGCCCAATTACAAAAACTCTAAAGTATCGCTCCTGGGTAAATCCAACAACCTTACAGGAAGAAGATGACAAGCTTATGCGAAAAGTCAAATTTCAAAAGAACGATGCAAACTAAGTTATAATGTTAGGGTAGAAACCGCGCCTACATTCTATCTTTATCTTTATGGAGAGGCTTATGTCACTCCACGACATTAGACATTGAATTATATTTACATCGTGTACAAGTGGAGTATCGTGTTTGCAAGTGATTCTGATAGCCCACTTGTTTGCGCTTAAATTACATAAGACAACCTACGTTGTGGGCTGACGTATTGGTTAATTATATCTTAAATATAAACTACTTAATCTTCTTCAAAGACGAGATGAAATTGTTATGCTCAACATCACCTTCTACTTTTGTTAGGAAAATTTGGCAATCTTCTTCTTTTGCTTGGATTTCAGGCAGTTGCGAAATTTCTGCCGAGTAATAATTCATATCATTTTTATCGCTATGCGACATTTTTTGCGCGAGTCTGTTTAGTGAAATATTCCTCAAGAAGCCTGCAGCGCCTTTGTTTTTACTGCTGAATTTGGTATAAATTCTCAAAGATGTATCTCTGGTTTCAAGATTAAATCTGCCTGCAATGAATGAGCTCAGTTGGGGCGATTTTGATTTGATTTTCATACGTTCAACGATGTTATCTTTTATATTAAGCTCACCATCGATAAGCTCAAAAGTACCCTCAGGCACGTTAACCAAATCAACCAGCGTCGAAGGACTAACCATTACTATCGGATTTCTGAAAAGCGCGGCGACATTCAACATATACTGCACCAAACCTAGCTTGGTAATCGTACCGTCTATCACCGTAAATCTTATCAAGCCGTTCATTTTGAATTTTTCATCAGTGTTCAACTCAATCAACGCACTTGCCTTGCCTGTGATTTCTTTTTTCAGGTATAGCAAAGACGTCCCAAGCAAATCTACATCAACATTTTTGCAGCCATGTAGAATATAGTATTTGAACCTAGCCAAATCACATTTGACTTTCAATGTAGAAATCCATTCTGCGAAGTCGAACCAATTTGAGAAAATATCCAAATTTCCGTCTTTATCGAGCGTCAGCTGCGCATCAATATTACCGAAATTAATCTCCTTATACAAACCTTTATCAAGCTTGAAATTACATTTTTCAACAACAATCATATTAGGCATAAATACGTAGGGAGTGTCTGTTTCTTCTCCGTTGCTACTTGCAGGAGGCATTTTTAGCCCATAATGATTTTCAGGTTGAGGCTCTTTGTCTTTCTCTCTCTGAGCCTGCTTTTCAAGCGAAGCCATCATCTGATTCATATCAAGATTTTCGATTTTAAGATTCACATCCTTAACAACAATCGGCAGAATCATTTTGTTGTCTATATTTCCGTCAAAATGGTAATCCGTTTTACGAAAACGGCCGTTAGCATCAATAGAAATATGATTGTTATCAGTGGTCATTACACCTTTTTTGATTGAAAGCCTTTGACTTGGGATTCTGACACCCTCCATTTCCAATTTGCCGTCAATACGTGGATATTTGCCGGTATTAATATATTGCAAATACCCGGCGACTGTGCCTTTTTTGAACGTTTTTTCACCAACGAACAAATTCAAAAACTCACTGGGCAGCGGCTTAGTAATTTTGAACCCGATGTCTTTTATTGAAAAATCACGAGCGTCTAAGTTGCCTGTAACGCTGATTATAGGCTTAATCTCCATTCCGCGCTTCATTTCTTGCGCAATAAAATAATCAATCGACTTTATCGTAAATAAATCGTTTTCCATATGAAAATCAGCCTTCAACGCCCTGTCATAATGCAGCGGACTAAACGAAGAGCCTTCCAACAAAATATCATTTTCACGCTTCACATAAAAAATCCACTCAATATCGAGTTTGTTATAAATTGATTTCACAGTCAGTCGAGTTGGCGCGTCTCCGATCAGCTCAATCTTACAGTTCGCAAGTTTTGAAATATAATTTTTCGTCAGTTCATTTGTCGCTAGCCCCTTAATCACAATCTCAGTATCAACAGACTTCACGTAATCCTTGACCCGACCTTCCATCGTGACCTTGTTATCTTTACTTTTGCCATAGTAGCCGGCAAAATCTTTGATTAAAATTTGGTTATTATCAATCGTCACATAGCCTGTTGTGGCCGTAACCGGCAGGTTATTCAACGGAACTATGTCGAGCTTGACCGACTCAAGATTAATTCGACCATTAATGTCACTATCCTTAACATCAATATTAAAATTAAAATGACCTTTCACATTATCAAAGTATGAAAGCATTTCGCTCCCGTTTGGAACGACCAAATCGGAGTTTATAAGCTCTACTGCATCAGCAACATCAAAATGTTTAGCATTAAGCGCCGCACTAAAATGACTGTTCTCATCGGCGACAGAATTAACAAGAATTTTTGATTTGTTAATATCAAAACTAAAATCATCCAAAAACAGCTTCCTGTCTTTGATATAAACCTTGTTGTTGTCTACAAATTTTAGCTGTAAACTTTTTTTATTTCTTGTTATATCAGCCAACACGTTGAAATGCACATATTTACGCCCATCGGCTTCCGCAGCGTTAACGTCGTAACCACTGATTTTCAGACTGGTTTCCTCATTCGGCGCGTATAAAATCGAAAACTTCTTCAACCCGAGCTCAGCCTCAGTCCACGCAAAATCCCAGTCAGTTTTTTCAGGCTCTTTCTTCTCTTCTTCCTCGGTCAACTCCATTATTTTGTTCACGTCAGCAAAAACGTTGTCAAAAATCAGCCGTTTTAAAACAATTTTTTTATTATAAAGCTGTGCAAAAGAAATTGCGCCATCCAAATTCTCAATATCTAAAAGCTTCTTACCTTCTTTTGTCAGATATATACCGTCAACGCTAAACTCAATTTCAGGCGAAAAGTGTGTCACTATAGCAGGATTTTTAATCTCTAAATCCGCCTTCAATGTCTTAGTCACCTCTTTTTGTACGTACTTAATCACTTTTGGATTTTGTACAAGCATCGGAATCCAGCGCACGTATAAAACAACAGCGCCAACTACCACAATCACAGTAGTCAAAGCCAACACAGCAGCAATTATTTTGGCCGCTTTATAAGATTTTTTCTTTGTACCTTTTTCGCTCTCCATAATTATGATATTATACTATAGAATGAGAAAGATTTTAATTATTTTATGTTTAGCATTAATTTGCACAAATACGGTGTATGGGGTTGCAACCCAAGACATTCAGGATGCCGTTCTCACTTCCGTGCCCATTGAAGTTTTTGCTGAAAACAATAAATTTGGTCTCAAATCCGAAAAAGGCGATATCCTCGTTAAACCGGTTTTTAAAAAGCTCATCAAGGTAGGGAATTCAGCATGGCTATGCCAAAAAGGAAACAAATTCGGGTTGATAGACGCCTCAGGTGACTATCTGGTTAAGCCAAAATACGACCACGCCGACAGAATGTTCGGCAAATACGCCAAACTTGGGAATGAAAGAGATTACGGGCTCTACGACGAAAAAGGCACCGCAATTATTCAGCCTGAATACTCCTCTATCGAGCCGCTTTGGGGCGGAATGTTCTTAACATGCAAAAACTACAAATACGGCGTGCTAAGCGCAGAAGGCAAAGAACTTTTAGCCAACCACTTCGACAATATCTACATGCCCGAACGCGACAAAATGCGCGTTAAATATGCCGGCCAATGGTACGAAATCTCTGAACTTTCATCAGGCAATCTAGAACTCCCCGAAGACGTCATCAGAATAACCTACGATGACAAAGAGTTCGCGATAACAAAAATCCTAACCAGCCCAGTCGCCACATCAGGATACTCTGTCGTCTCAGCCACAAACTATTTTCTAAAAATATTTTCAGTAATGTCACCCTCCTACGAACAAACCATAGATGAGCTGATGTACTCTCAAGGCGCAGATAGCGTTAATATAATAATGAATTTTAGCTGGATACCGAAATTCCCGGTTACATACATTAAAAAATACTACAGCAACATAAAAGCGCCCAACAACGGCCCTCTCAACGACATCCGCGACGAACTGAAAAACCATATTAAATAGCATATTACTACTACCAACGATCCGTCATCCCGGAAGTTCTAAAACCTTTGCGAGCGGTAGCGAGCATTAGGATTGAGTACTATTGGTGATCTGCTTTACATTACTTTTTATTCCAACGTAAGAGGATTTATTGCCACATCGGTATAATACCGGCTCAAAGGCCGGTATGACATGAGAGAATGCAGTCTGCAACCCAATACACAAGTCATCAAGCATGCTGTCATCCCGGAAGCACTAAAGCCTTTGCAAGCGACAGCGAGCATTAGGGTTGAGTACTATCCGGGATCTATCCGATGTTACTTTTTATTTTTAACGCAAAAAGACCTAATACTCCATTGGTAAGATACCGGCTCAAAGGCCGGTATGACATGAGAGAGTGCAGCGCCTTCACGCCAACGTAAAGCAAAAAACCATTCAAAACAACAAAGGAAGCGTTTATGCTTCCTTTGTTTGAGTATTATTAATTAAAATTACTATAACGACTAGTTAACCGTTGATTTATTTTTACCACTTGTAGCCCACATGTAGATTCCTGTACCTGCAGCTAATATAAGAGCTCCATAACCAACGTAGCCAGCTTTAGTTTGAAGTTTAAGACTATCTAGAGCATAACCACCCCAACCTCTTAGTGCCTTAGCACCTTTTTTAGTACTCATAGTAAATGTATCCACTGAAGATGTTAAATTACTTGCTGCTTTTGAGATTGCATTCTCTGTACTCGTCGCAGCGGCTGGAGCCAAGGTGAGGCTTTGAGCGCCTTTGACACCAGAAGCTACTACATTCTCTACGCCTGCGGCGCTTGCACTAACCGCAGAGCTTGGAGCTGCTATGACACTTTGAACATTTGCGGCACTTCTTGGGCCCATTGCTACTATTTCCATAATTTTGTCTTCCTTTCACAGTTTTTATATTACACACGATTTTTTCTAACTTCTGTTATACATATATAAAAATACGAACATATTTTTATTTGCTAGTTGCATGACATCGTAATTATACACCAACCACCTAAAAAGTACAAGTCACCTACCTTTCCAGCCAAAAAACTCGTATTTACATTTCTTAACATTGCGCATAAAAGGCTAAATTTTGGCTTATTATCTCAAACAAAATCACAAATCACATGCTTAACATTTCATCACACAACATGCTTAGCATGCTAATTCGTGGCGATGATTACAAACCATTCCACATAAAACACAGCAACAGAGTCATCCCGTGCTTGACATTGTAGTAGCTTAAATAGACTGTCATCCCGGAAGCTTTGAGTCTTAATGAGCTTTGCGAATATTAGACTCAAGTGCTATCCGGGATCTATCCAGCGGAGAGTATAATACCAAGCGGGTAAGATCCCGGATATTTTTCTACAAAAAATTCCGGGATGACAATTGTCTATAGCGTTATTAAATAAAAACGGAATTATCCCCTCACGCACTACAAAAAAGCTCTATCGTCATTGCGAGTGACCAGCGGGAACGAAGCAATCCAGAGATTCATGAAACTGGATTGCCGCGGCTTTTCCAAAGCCTCGCAATGACAAAATACCGTGCGTGAAGGGATAATTCCGAATAAAAATACGCAAAAAAAAAGCCGCTGTGCGGCTGGATATAATCACGTTAATAGTATAGAAATTCTTTTTTACTGTCGTTGCGAGGGCTTAGCCTGCGGCAATCCGGTTATTTCAGTGGACTCTGCCTCCTTACTGGATTCTGTCGACCGAAACGCTTTATTATCGTCACGGGAGCCGCGCCAACAGGGCTGGAGGGTTTCAATAAGGCGTTCAGCCTCACTTTTTTTGGATTGCGTCGTCATTACATTCCTCGCAATGACATAATAGTCTTTAGTCGGATTGTTGTATTCAATTATCATTTTTCGTTTCGGTGGGTTGGGGAACCCACCTTACATGATTAAATTATCGTTTACGTTTCAGCTGTAGGGTGCGTCACACGCACCGACTTTATTTTCGGTGGGTTAGGAAACCCACCTTACAAGGCTACATAATGCTAGTCATAAGAACGATTCATTATATCTCTTGCACTTTCAGTATTAGATTTTGTACTTCTCGCAGCTTCATCAGCTTTTCCAAAAGCTTGACCCGCCTTCAACGTTTCTGTCAATTGTGCTTGCTTTGCTGCTTCTGCACTCTCAGATGATACCTTTGCAGCTTTATCTGCCAAATCTTTGTTATCTTTATGATTGTCAGCAACGTCCTTAAGACCTTTTGACTCCTTGTCCTTGATACCGGCTTGATCTTCAAGACCTTTTTGTTTAGCTTTTAATTTCTCTTCTTCGGCTTTCTTTGCTTGTTCTAATTCCTGCTTTTTTTGATCTATTTTTGTTTGTATCTCTTCTCTTGCTTGGTCTTTTTCGCGTATTAAGTCAGTGACAGCACTATCCTCAGCGCCATCACCTTGCGCAGCCTGAATTTTTGAGTCATAACTATCATCGCTGGCCTGAATTTCTGCCTGCCCGTCGTTTTCAGCTTTTCCAATTTGTTCATTATATTTTTTATTTGAACCAGGGATTTCAGTGTCTTCGATTTTTTTAGCATCCTCATTTAATTTTTTAGCGTCTGCGCCTAGTTTATCTGCTCTCCCTCTGACTGTTTCTTCTAAATTACCTTCTGTTGCTGCTTCGCCTAGTTTTTCATTTGCAAAATTATTTGCATCTTTAGCCATTTCGCCAAGGGCATTTGCGTTATTTTCATGAGCATTTCCGATACCTTCTTGCTGAGTAACAGTATTATAGTCTTTATCTGCTTGGTTAATTAAATCACCTACTCTGTCATTGCCGTTGCCGCCTTGTCCTCCATATTGATCTTTAACTGCTTGCAAATCATCTCTGACTCCATCATACATGCTAGCTTTACCCGCCTCATTAGAGCCTGTTGAGGGCGATGCTTGTGCGTTATCAGTTCCACTGACACCACGGCCTTGTGCATCAGACTTGCCGCTGGCCGCGGGTTGTTTGCTGCCTTGTTGTCCTTGTGCTGAGGTTGGATTTGAACTTGCACTTGCACTTGCGTCCTGTTGAGTGTTTTGCGCTTGTGGTTCATGGTTAGTGCTTGGAGCAGAGTTTTGCTGTGCGCCTTGTGTTGGTTGCTGGCTGCCTGTTTGTTGGCCTTGTTGAGCGCCTTGAGTTGGATTTTGTTCACCTTGTTGGCCGTTGCATTGACCGTTCTCACAACCTTGACCTTGGCCGCTTTGTTGGCCACCTTGACTACCCTGGCCGCCTTGACTGCCTTGACCTTCGCCGCTTTGTTGACCACCACCTTGTCCACTGCCTTGATTACCGCTACCGCTGTCCTCATTATTACCATTGCCTGCATTTTGCAGAGCATTTTTCATTGCTTCATTTATAGCGTCTTTAGCTGTGCTACCGTCATCGCTTGAGGATGATTTATCTTTCTCGGCAGCTTCTTTAGCAGCCTTTTCTTCGGCAGCTTTTTCGGCGTCAGTTTTTTCAGTGGCTGCTGTATCACTGGTAGTTTCACCAAGTGAGCCTAATGCTTTATCGATTTTAGCCAAATCCGATTGGGCTTTCATTTCTTTGAGCTTATCGCCGTTGGCCGCTTTTATTTGAGTTTCGATTGCTGCTTTTTTCTTAGTTAAATTCTCTTTTAATTTGGTTTTATCATCATCGGTCAATTTTTCGCCAGTTTTTGGATCAGTACCTGATTGTGCAGCACTTGTGAGAGTGGCTACGTCGGATTTTGCCCAGTCTGTTTTTTGACCTTTTGTGTTTTCTGCTGTGCTTTGTGTTGTTGAATTAGCGCCTATAGACGCGTTTGTGCCTGCGGACGCACTTGTGCTTACAGCGCTACCCGCTTGATTAGCCGTATTCGAGGTTTTTTGCGCACTATTATTTTGCGTTGTCGTTTTAGGGGTAGATTTTGTGTCTGCGCCTTTTTTGCCGGTCAAACTGTTTAAAAATTTGTTTAACAAACCGCCGCCATTGTTTTTATTAGCGTTTTCTTGCGCGAAAGCTTTATCGGCATCACCGTTCAAAAGTTTCGAGCCCAAGTCTGACGAGCTTGATGATTGTTGTTGAGTTTTATCGGATGTGCTCGTTGCGAATTTTGCGGCCATGCCGGCTGCCCAAACGCTGTTTGTACTTTTTCCAGCTTGCGACTTAGATTGTGCGTTTTTCGCCGTATCATTTTTAGCAACAGATATTTTCATATCTTGTGAGCCTAATTTTTTCATGCTCATTTTTTTTCCCTCGTGTTATACCCATTATTATTAGCAAGTACGCTCTAAGACTTTTTTAGTCTCAAGTTTCCCTCTATGTTATCTATACCCTATTCTTTGAAAGCCACCATTCATAAGCAAGGAGCTATGGTAATAATTTTTCAATAAAAATTACCTATCATTGATTATAAAAATAGTGATTATATCTCTCTTGAATATATAAAAACAATATCAATTAAAAAATTGCGTTTTCGAATGTGTTTTGTAAAAACAATTTTTACAGATTGGGCAAAAAGTCCCTATTTTACGATATTTTTTAAAGTTAATAAAACTTCATAATTTTTAATTTTTTTTAAATTCCCCATTGATTTCATGTCATACCGGAACATAAAGTGTTGGACAATAAGACTGACGTGTATATCCGGTATCTTTCCCTCTATCGGATGAACATTCCAATAATGATTTCATTTGTTAACTGGTAAGATCCCGGATATTTTTCTATAAAAAATTCCGGGATGACATATTCTAATAATTTTAATTATAAAAAAAGTTTACATATTCAGCATATTCTTAGCAATTTTTTTTTTTAGAAGTATTATATATATATGTTGGCACTATTAGAAAAAGAAAATACACAAGCGCATAACAAAATAGCAAAGCCGGATTTCAATACAAGAACAGGTCGCGAATTTTTGTCATATTATCTGCAAGCAAAGTTTAAGCAGCTGGTTTTGCACGACAAAAAAAGTGAAACTCCAATTTTTAGGGAAATTCGCAGCGATATTATCTCTAAGTTTGCAAAACGTTTAGTCTGTAATCATCAAAAGCGTATTCTCATCGGCATTACAGGTGAATCGGCTAGTGGCAAAACAACTATCTGCAACAAGCTGAGAGAAATCGCCGAATTGTACGATATGCCTATCGAGATTTTGTCGGCGGACAACTATTTTAATGATATTTCGCACTTGATACAGGAGCACGGGTGTTTTGATGCGCTGATGAAAAAAGGGTTTGACGTTGATTCGCCACATAATTTCCAGTTGGAATTACTCAAAAAAGATTTGGTAACACTTTCACAAGGCTTCGATATAAAAGCGCCAAAATACCTCGTCAACGGAACCGGCGTAAGTGTTCCTGAGGCGATTGAAGTAAAATCAAAAAAAATAATTATAGTCGAAGGTGTTTCGACGATGTATGGTGAAGTTTCAGATGTTTTTGACATAAAAATATATGTCGAAGCAGACAAAAAGTTGCAGCGAAAAAATTACGTCGACCGTGCTGTAAATTGCCGTAACCAAAGCAAAGAAGGCGGCGAAAAACAATGGGAATACATTTGCGAGATTTCTAAAAAATACGTTCAGCCGTTCAGGCCTTGCGCTGATATTGTTGTCGACGGTTATGCCTGCACGGAATACTACGCACAACTATTCGCCTACTTATACAGAATTACCAATAATTTTGTAGCGCACTAGGCTTTAATCGGTGCGTGAGACGCACCCTACCCCGCTTTAACTGCTTCCTTCTCGGATTCTTCTGTGATAGTCACAGGAGTGACGCCGTGCTCAGTTTTGCCCCAGGCGAGGCTTTTCTTGAAGAATATTATTTTAGGGATAATATACACAACCAGCGGGAACCAAAGAACCACGATATAGACTACAGTTTCGACAGATTGTTTGAAGCAGTCCCAGCGGCTCAGCTTATTATACTTTTTCAAGCTGTATAGCAACGCCATAAAGAAAAATATTCCGATACAGGTCGATACAATGATTGACGAGGAGAGGGAATTATCATATTTTTTGCAGTAATTAAATGCCTGAAACACAAGCTCTGACATAATCCAGAAGGGTAAAATAAACTCGGAAATATAAGCTAACATGTCAAAACTTACACGGATAGACATATCACGGGAAAATAGAACCGCGACAACATGCTCAAGATAGCGTCGAATGCTGCCTTCAATCCATCGCCTACGCTGTTTTAGCAACGGAATATAGGCGGTAACACCTTCTTCCCAAACACAGGTTTGGGCCACAAAACGAACGTCCCAGCCTTTTATCTGCAACCGCGTCGACATATCAAGGTCGTCCGTGATAGTGTAATTATTCCAGCCGCCAATGTCCATGACCGCTTCACGCCTGATTAATTCACCGTTTCCACGCAATTCCACAGCACCTTTCACGGCGTCGCGCCCAACTTGAAAATGCGTATCAACAGCAAATTCATTACTTTGGCAACGGGTCAAAACGTTATAATCAGGGTTAGCAATACACTTGCGCGCCTGTACAGCGCCAACTTCAGGAGCCTCAATATATGGGAGTAATTCTTTCAAAAAAGTCGGCTTAATACGCGCATCCGCATCAAATATAAGCAAAAACTCACCTTTCGCCGCGTTCAGAGCGTCATTCAAAACAGCTGATTTGCCGGGGAACGCGTCTTTTGTTCGATGCATAGCAACAACTTTATCGTATTTTTTCTCAATCTGTTTCAAAACCGCAACGGTATCGTCATCGCTACGGTCATCAATCACAACAATTTCGAAATTGTCATAATCAAGAGCCAGCATATTTTCAACAGTGCCTTCAATAACGTTGGATTCGTTATGCGCAGGGATTAGGACAGATACAAAGGGTCTGAAATCTTCATTAAAGACGATGGGGTTTTTGCGAAGTTTACGTTTTTGGTGCTTCGCCGCGATTTGCATATAAATTGCATAAAGAGTCATAAACGAGCACAGGCAGACAATCGCCCAGCATGTGGACATGTAATTTTGAAACACGAACAAAAACAGCCACAAGCCTGATATTATACAAAGTAATGCTATTCTGCTCTTCATCCCTAAACGTATTCCCCGTTCTTGTCTTTATTGATATTTTATCAGAAATATTTAATTTTGACCGCTTTTTTACCATTTGTAAAGTTTTAGCGGCTATGAAATTTCCCAGTTTGTGCCGGCAGCACTGTCTTTAAGGGTTATATTCACGGCAGTCAAGGCGTTTCTGATTTTGTCAGCTAAATCCCAATTTTTTTCGGCACGAGCATTATTGCGCATTTCAATAATTTTGTCCATTGCCTCAAACGGCGCCATTAATCTAACATCATCACCGATAAAATCACTCACTGCATACAATTTTTCCAAAACCGGCTTGAGCGTATCCTCACTCATATCAATTTTATCCAGCTGAAAACCAAGCACGCCTGAAAGCTTTAATAATGCCGAAATATTACTAATCGCCGCATCTTTATCACCGGCGTCTTTGGCCTTATTCGCTTTGTTCGCAAGATTGAACAAAATCGACAGCGCAACAGACGTATTCAAATCCTCGTCCATAGCCGCTATAAATTCATCAATTTCAGGCACATTAACATCAGATTTGATATTTTCCTTGCCAATATATGGAACCACGTCAGAAATCGCATTTTTCAAACGCTTAACCCCATTTTGCGCCGCACTGAGCGACTCATCACTAAATTCAACAGGCATTCTGTAGTGATTTGTCAGAATGAAAAACCTGATTGTGTTAGCGTCATAATTCTGTAAAATACCGTCAATAGTGAGGAAATTGCCCAATGATTTCGACATTTTTTCGTTGTTAATCGTTACAAAACCGTTATGCAGCCAAAAGTTAGCGAACTTAACGCCATTCGCACACTCAGATTGCGCAATTTCATTCTCGTGGTGCGGGAATACCAAATCCGCACCGCCGGCATGAATATCAATGGTTGGTCCTAAGTGTTTCCTTGCCATGGCCGAGCATTCAATATGCCAACCCGGACGCCCTTTGCCCCAAGGGCTGGGATAGCCGTGTTTTTCATCCTTTTTCCATAGCGCAAAATCAAGCGGGTTTTCTTTTTTCTCAGAATTATCAATTCTCACGCCATCTTCTAAATCTTCTATCGGCTGTTTGCTCAATTTGCCGTAGTTTTCGAACTTGTTGACCCTGAAATACACATCACCGTCTGCCTCGTATGCATATCCGTTTTCGATTAATTTTTTGTTAATTGCAATCATTTCGCCGATGTTTTTTGTTGCAAATGGCTCTAAGTCAGGCTTTGCGACATTCAAGTCATTCATTGATTTTACATAAACTTCATAAAAGTGTTGTGCAATTTCATCAGGTGTTTTGCCTTCTTTTTCGGCTTTGTTCAGGATTTTGTCGTCAACATCAGTAATATTACGGCAGTAAATCGGATTGTACCCGCGAAATTTTAAATAGCGATAAAGCACATCCCACGTGATATAGCAACGTGCGTGACCCAAATGCGGCAAGTCATAAACTGTCGGGCCGCAAACGTACATTTTTACGTCGTTACCGCTCAATGGTTTGAATTCTTCTACGCTGCCTGAATATGAATTATAAAGCTTTAACATTACAAAATCCTTTAAATATCTAAGATATTAATTATTATAGCAAAAAATCCAACCTTTAAAAGCTAGCATTATGAAGGTACGTCACCCCGCAGCGCCAGATAGTGGATGAGAGTATTAAAAACTACTCTGTGCGGGGTCTTTCCAGCGTATCTAGCGCAGCAATTTATTCCAATCATAAAAAGTCTTCCTCATTATAGGGATAGATACCGCACACAGACACTTTAAAAATAACTCTTCGCTTGGCGCTGCGGTAAGACAAAATAATAATTAAGCGCAAAAAATTAATTCTACTAATTTATCTCTCCAAAATAATCTTTTAGTAAAATCGTTTTGCGTGATGACTTTGCACCATGAGTAATTTCGATATTTGATTTTGCAATTTTTAAATAATCGCTCAAAAATTTAACTAATTCTGTATTAGCTTTGTTGTCGACTGCAGGAGCTTTGATACGAATTTTAAACACTTCGTCTTCTGCCTCAATTTTATTTGAGGATGCGTTGGCTACTATTTTGACCTTGATAATTGTACCGTCTTTTGTCTGCTTTATCCGTTCTTCCACTAATTTTTGTCCTTTTGATGGTTAACGAGTCACCCTGAAACATTCAGTAGTGTGTTATTCATTAATCTTTTATGTTCAGGGTCTGTCGGATAATTGTTTTACTTCAACGTTAATCCGACAGATGCACTTGTTCAAGTATCCTGATATGTACGGCTCCTTCGTCACCTACATATCAAGCCCGAACACTAACGCCTAAACTATCGTACCACGTCTGGCGCTTCAGCATGACATTTACTGCCGAGAGTGCTATATGCCCTATAGTCAAAAATGGCTTTAAGGTATACAATAATTATTATGAGTGAAAAAGTACTGTTTAATCAACTAAAAAATATTTTAACCGAACAAAAACGTCCTGAAGATGAAATATCTGAGATTGAGCGTGCTTTTAATTATGCGCAGGAACTTCATAAAGGGCAATATCGCCTGAGCGAGGAGCCCTATATCGTTCACCCGCTTGAAGTTGCTAAGATTCTTGCTGACTTGCAGGTTGATAAGGACACAATCATAGCGGCGCTTTTGCACGATATTATTGAAGATACGGAAATTACCGATGACGATGTGAAAGTAAAATTCGGCGAAGGGATTTATAACCTCGTTGCGGGGGTAACAAAACTCGGAAAGTACCAGTTTAAATCTAAGGAAGAACGTCAGGCCGAGAATTTTCGCCGCATGTTCATTGCAATGTCGAGTGATATTCGCGTAATCTTCCTAAAACTCGCTGACAGATTGCATAACATGCGAACTTTAAATTACATGGCACAGGCAAAACAGCGCAAAATTGCACAAGAAACACTTGATATTTTTGCACCTCTGGCAAACCGCCTGGGGATTGGTAGAATTAAAACCGAATTAGAGGACTTATCGCTTAGATATTTGCATCCTGAAAAATATTTTGAAATCGCACAGCTTGTGGCCGAAAAGAAAGCTGAACGTGACTTGACGGTTAAATTATTAATCGAGAGAATTGATGCGAGCCTGAAACAATCAAAAGTTCGCGCGCAAATCCAAGGGCGCGCAAAGCACTATTACAGCATCTACAGCAAAATGGAACGATTGAATATTGCGTTCCATGATTTGTACGACATCACTGCAGTGCGGGTTATCGTTGATAACGAAAAGGAGTGCTACGAGGCGCTAGGTGTTATTCACTCACAGTTCAAACCCATCCCCGGGCGTTTTAAAGACTACATCGCAATGCCGAAAAGTAATCTCTATCGTTCGCTTCATACCTCGGTTTTGGGCCCTCGCACAAAGCCGTTAGAGGTACAAATTCGCACAAAGGAAATGCATGAAGTCGCTGAGTACGGTATCGCAGCACATTGGCGCTACAAAGAATCAGGCTCACAAAAAGCTGCAACCGAAGCTGATATGCAGTTTTCCTGGATGCGAAAAATGGCCGAAATGGACAACGATATGCAAGACGCGTCTGAATATGTTGAAAGTGTCAAAATTGACTTATTTTCCGATCAGGTTTTTGCGTTCACACCAATGGGCGACGTAATCGACTTGCCGCGTGATGCCACTCCTGTTGACTTTGCGTTCAGAATACATACAGATGTCGGCCACAAAACAACGGGTGCACTTATTAACGGTAGAATTGCCCAACTTGATACACCGCTGCATAACGGTGACATTGTTGAGATTTTGACATCCAAAAATAGCGTACCTCGCTTAGATTGGCTGAATTTTGTTGTGACAAAACAGGCACAGAGCAGAATAAGGCTCTGGTACAAAAAGCATAATCGCGAAGCACACGTTATACTTGGCAAGCAAAACCTTGAGACAGAGCTAACTAAAGCTGTATTTGATGAGGCGGTAAAATCGGGTGATCTCTTGAAAGTTGCGGCTGCGATGAATTATGCGAAGCTTGACGACTTTTACGCTGCAATCGGCTACGGCGAAACAACTGTCCATAAAGTTGTAAACAAGCTCAAAAAACCTGCTGTGGAAGATGAGCCTAAAATTGTCTTACACAAACACCGTAAGTCAAAAGCCAATGATATTGCCGGGCTTGAAGGTTTATTATATGGTTTCGCAAAATGCTGCACACCTGTACCCGGCGAACCGATAGTTGGGGTAGTTACCCGAAGCAAAGGTGTCTCTGTTCACCGTATTGACTGCAATTCACTTGACAGCATCCCTGAAGAACGCTTGATGAACATAAAATGGGCAGACGAAAGCCTGAATAAGACGTATATCACCTCTATCAAAATTGCTGTGAACGACAAAATCGGTATGTTGAAAGATATTCTGACCTGCATAACGGATAATAATACCAATATCATCTCAGCGAACGTGAAAAGTCTTAACAACAAAAAAATCGGAGTAGTCGAATTGTCAATTGAAGTGAACAATATTGTGACTCTAAGGAATGTAATTCAGTCATTGCAGACATTACCCGATGTGTATTCGGTTAAGAGGGTACCGTCGCAGTATGCAGTTGTAAATCAAACAAATTATAAGAAAAGTAAAAATAAACCGAAAGCGCGCTAAAAAAGGGCAATTTTTTCGTCGTTGTTGTTTTAAAATATATATAAGGATTAGGAATGGTCATGCAGGAACTCGTCAATAATCAGATTGTAAATGAAACAACAGGCGTTGTGCGCCCACCGTCACAGCTTGAATTTTCAGTGCTCAGCATACTGCACGACTTGAAAGCGCTCGGGGTAAAATCGTCTGCGCTTTCTGTCATTTCCCCGCGCGAAACCGTTCATATGGGCGATATGAAAGAACGCATCGGACTTGGCGAAATCTCAATGCCGTTTATTTCGGCATTAATCCTCAAACTCGAAGAATTTGGCAAATTCAAAATCGACGACGGCATAATAAAACATTTGCCAAATCTGAATAAATATATCCCTCAGGTTGACAAAATCAGTATCAGAAACCTGTTGAATCACTCGTCAGGCTTGCCAAATTACTATGACTCAGAGCTGGAACTTTTCAGCAAGGGGCTTATCAAAGAAAAGTACACCGAAAATGATATGCTTGAGCTAATATCTGACATAGAATTAACCCAAGAGCCTTATAAAACGACTGATTACGGCAAAGATTTTTCTCACACGAATTATTTGCTGCTTGGACGCTTGATTGAAGCAAAAACAAATTTAATGCTGCCACAAGCTGTCTGTATGTACTTATTCAAGTTAATCGGGCTGCATAATACGCGCTGGGGCGATGCTGAGCATACACATTTAGGCCTGAAAAACGGATTTGCTGACAGCGCTATTACAAGCAACGCAATTGATTTGGCTAATTTTTTCAAAGCGCTTTTCGATGACAAAACCGTCATCAAACGCTCCTGTATTGAAAAATACCTGAACGAAGGACTCGGCTTATTTCAAGCGACCATTGATGACAAAATTTATTACTATTTTTACGGTGACATAGCCGGCTGCTACACATCTTGTGTCATTTATACCCAAAAAGTTAACAACAAAGGCGGGGTCATAATCACGGCAACCATTGATTATACAACCACGTCCGCCAAAGATATAAAATCCGAACTTGAAGCCTCAATTTTCAGAAATTTAGACTACATATTCAGATAAATACAACAACAAAAAACCGATAGAGTTCATCTATCGGTTTTCTTTATGAAATATAGTAAATTAAATTTTTTATACTTCTTCTTCAATATCTTTTTTTACTTCGTCATTGGTTACTTCTGTATCACCGTCAGCGTCGCCGTCCGCGTCTTCGTTTTCTGCCGCTGCCGGTTCTTCAACGGTAGTTGCATCAGTCAAGCCTTCAGCAATTGCGCCTGCTGTATCCTCAACGCGTTCCGCTTTTTCAGCCTGATATTTTGCGACTGCCTCTTTTAATGCGTCTTTAGCATCGAGAACTGCTAAACGAGCACTTTCAAGAGCTTTTGCATCATCTTGAACTTGAATATCAATGACATTACCATCTTCATCAAATGATGGGGTGAAAGCAAGCGTGTATTCTTTGCCAACAACGTTGCCATAAACTTTTTCCAGGTATTCAAGATCA
This sequence comes from Candidatus Gastranaerophilaceae bacterium, assembly GCA_031551265.1. Lineage (GTDB taxonomy): Bacteria > Cyanobacteriota > Vampirovibrionia > Gastranaerophilales > Gastranaerophilaceae > JAVBNU01. The sequence goes on along the minus strand of JAVBNU010000017.1, from coordinate 19,428 downwards.
TCAAGTCTTTGATAGCCGTTTAGATCGTCACCATTAGCCATATTAACAGCGAATCTGTTCATTGTAAGATTGTTGTTTATATCCAGCCAGGATTCTTGATTAATTAAACTTGCATCGTATGCTCCATCCTTTTGGAACATCGACAAATCAATATTATCAACACCGGCAAGCGTTGCCGACGTGAATGACTGCCCGCCTGTTGTCCAGTCAGTTTTTAGTATCATAAGGTCATTAAGCTCTTCTTGCTCAATTTTACCGTTGCCATCTGTATCATACATTAATAATTCTTCTAATCCGGAAATCTTTCCATCGCCGTCAACATCAAATTTTTCAAGGTCAGTTACAGTAAGCCCTGCAAATTTTGCGCCGAATAATTGGCCAACCTCTTCATCAGTAATTTCTGACAAATCTACTGCAGTCGCGCCCATAAATTCTTCGAATCCATTGAAAATATTATCACCGTTAGCATCCACTACGAAGTCAAAACTTACGTTTCCGTTATTAAATCCAATCGGGTCACCCATAGGTCGCTCAGGCAATACGATTTCGTCTTGTTCGCCTCTATCTACAGGTTGAGGGATAATTGCAGCAGGAGCAGGATTTTCATCTGTACCCCAGTTATTATTAAATTGGTCTGCCAATTCTTGATTTATTGTTTTTGTCTCATCAGTAGTGCCTTCGGGAATTTCTAGTTGGCCGGTTTCATTATTGTATTTTAAGCCAACACCATCAAATACCCAGCTAATAGCAAACGCTGCTTGTTCTTTGCTCATGCCTGATGCGAAAAAGTCATCTAACATACCCTGGTCAACGGCAGCACCTAAACGCTGCTGTTCAGTTGCGTTAGAGGTGGTTCCTTTGCCAAACACCTTAGCCCAGCAATCAACCACATCTGTCTGCTCAGCAGAGAATATAAAGTTGCCATTATCGTATTTTTTCGCCATATCAACAGGCTTGCTTGTTTTTTCCAATAACGCATCAATCGTATTCAATGATACTTTTGACAATGCCATTTGCTGTCTCAAATCAGTTACAGAAGTTGTCGCATTAGTCATTTGCATTGTCAATGCGTTTAATAAGTTCATATAATTTGCGTTTTCGTTAATTTTCGCCTCTAAAGCCGAATCCGTAAAATCACCGATGCCTGCAGTTATAATTCTGGTGGTTAGGGTCGATACAAATTCTTCTTTAGTAATTTCGCCGGACTGAAGCATTCCAAGAACATCTTCTTGTATTTTACTCATTTGTTTTTGATTTTCTTCAGTTAATTTTTCAGACGTTTCCATAATATCAGCCAAATTTTCTTCCATTTCATCCTGATATTTTTTGATTGTCTCACTTATATCTTCAAGCCCGTTTGTGAGAGCATCTATCATCTCCTGTAAGCTCTCAATTTCGGCTTCTAATTTATTTTTCTGTGCTTCCAACGCAGCAATACCTGTCTCGTCAGAACCAACATTGAAAATCTTTGAACCGGCCAATTTATTGACTTCAGTCTGCGCATCACTTAGCTTTTTAACATCACTGTTAGCCGCTGAAACCATAGAAGCCATATTTACTACACCATTAAAATCAATTGTCATATTTCACACACCTCGTATTTTTTATACTTACTAAGATAAAAAAAATTCGGTATATAAAATTTCAATATTTTTTATATCTGTTACATTTTTTAACAAAATTAATTTACAATTTACTCTTGAAGGCTTTTAAAACAGGCCTTCAGAATACCTTTATTCTCTTTAAGAATTTTGTCACATTTTTCAAAACTCAAACCAAACTTCAAGCTCAAAATAGAATGTTTGACCTTATAATTGTTCTCTTGTAAGGTCTTTGCGGCAACCGTTTCTTCAACTGCTGCAATAGCGCTGACAATTTTCGCTGCGCGTTTTTTCAGCTTATCGTTTGTCGGGTTCAAATCAATCATCAAATTCTCATAAACCTTGCCAATTCTAATCATGGAGGCGGTAGTCAGCATATTTAAAATCATTTTTTGAGCAGTACCGGCTTTCATGCGCGTTGAGCCGGAAATTACTTCCTCGCCTGTTTCTGCACAAATAAACACGTCTGCAAAATTTTTCATTTCAGCGTTTATATTTGAGGTTATGCCAATAGTTTTCACGTTTTTTTGTTTGGCCAGTTCAAGAATTTTAATTATATACTTTGCATTACCGTTAGCCGAAATCACTGCCACTGTGTCATTTTTTGAAATATCCAAAGAGTCAAAATCAGCAATCGCGCCTTCTTCGCTATCTTCCGCGCCTTCAATAGCGCTTTTAATCGCCCTATCTCCGCCTGCAATAACGCCAATCACCATTTCAGGTTTTGTACTGAACGTTGGCGGACACTCAGAAGCGTCTAAAATCCCCAGCCTGCCGCTTGTCCCCGCGCCAAAATACAAGAGACGGCCATCATTTAAAAAATTTTCAACGATTATATCTACTGCTTTTGCAATTTCCTGCAAGCATTTTTGTATTGCTTGTGCAACTTTTAAATCCTCATTATTAATAAGGCTAACGACCTCAAGCGTGCTGATTTCATCTATATTTTTCGTGTTCGGATTGCGTTTTTCGGTTATTGCCTCACTCATAAATTCCCTCAAAGTTAATATGCTATTTTCCCCATCACCACCTGATGTTTGGCGCCAGTACAAGCCGGTAAATTGTTATATTTCTTATAATAAGTCATATACCCCAAATACGCAAAGGCTAAAGCCTCTTTAAGCTTGTTATCAATGCCAAACGCCTCATGCGTGGTAATAGTAACATCAAAAAACAAATCTTTCATATACTTTTGCAATGTTAGATTATACGCCCCGCCACCACCTATAACAATCTCTCTAAGCCTGACTTTCGGCTCAATAAAACGCTTATACGTATTATAAATATTATGAGCCGTGAGTGCTGTTACTGTTGCTATGACATCGTGTGGGTTGGATGGGGCAAATTTAAATTTATCCTCAGCATAGCTATCGTTAAATAACTCCCGCCCCGTGCTCTTGGGCGGTTCGTCAGCATAAAACGGCTCTTTCAAAAGATAGTTAAGCCATTTTTCGTCAACTTTTCCGCGAGCAGCGTACTCGCCGTTTTTATCAAAAGGTTTTTTAAACAATTTACTCACATAATAGTCTATAAGCATATTTCCGGGGCCAATATCAAACGCAAAAGTGTCCACTGCAGGACTCAGGACAGTTATGTTAGAAATCCCGCCAATGTTGAGTATTCCACGCTCGGTTTCACGCCCAAATATCAATTCATCGGCAAAAGGCACAAGAGGCGCCCCCTGACCGCCCGCAGCCATATCTTTCGGCCTAAAATCACCAATCGTCATAATCCCTGTACGCTCAGCAATCACAGAAATATCGCCAATTTGCAGCGTACTCCTACCTGAAATACCGTCTATATCTATACTTTTAGGTTCATGAAAAATCGTCTGTCCGTGTGAAGAAATGAAATCAACTTTTTCAGCTTTTATTCTATTTTGTCTCATCAACTCGAGCGCACATTTTGCAAAGACTTCGCCCACAATAAAATTCAGCATACACACATCGCGCGTTTTAGCCTTGTTATTCGCTGCAAGATAGATTAAATCCTTTGTTTTTGTCGAATATTCAAGCGAGTAGGAATATATAATCTCAAAACTCAAATCCGGAAAAATTTTCACCAAAACAGCATCTACCGAGTCGATAGACGTGCCTGACATCAAAGAAATTATTAGCTTTTCATCCATATAGAATTTATTTGTACCAACAAAGTAATAACGTCTTTATTATATCATAGTTGTTCCACCTAACGTCTTTGTAGTAGTCGTAAATTCTTTCTCTATGCCCGTAAAACGCTGATTCAAACTCGGTAACAAAACGCACAAGAGTATCTTCATCAGGCACATTGCCATGCTTGTCAATATACGCAGCAATACTGAGTTTCACACCCAAATAATTTGTAATAATATGCAAAAGGTCATCTATACAATCGCCCCATGTGCAGAGCGGGTAAACAGCCTCAAAGAATTTTGCCTTCAAATATCTGCGCAAAAAAGTTTCTAGCTCTTTTTCATCAATATATGTTTTGCAAATGTCAGTATATCGCTCAAGCCCATCATCCTCGACAAACCCGATAATGTCATAAAGAGTTTTTTCAAAATAGTCAGGGCGATAGCGCTTGGAAATACTCAAAAGCGCCAAAATAAACTTATCAGTCATCGGATCATTATATTTGCGATATTTTTTATACTCGTCTTCGAGAGATTGTTGCTCATGAGTGCGCATAATCATGTTGAAATTTTTAACCCAGTCTGTTTTTTTGAGTTTATCTACAATTTCAGACAACATTATTAGTTTCAAAAACAACGACTCACAACTCAAATCGCTGCGCTCGAACATATCCAGAGTCACATCATGCAAATGCAAAAACAGCTCCGCATCCTGCTCTTTTATGCCTGCCGGCATGAAATTTACAACATTCAACTGCCCGCGCTTGAGCATAACTTCATCCCAGCTGAAGGATTCTTCGCCAAACAACGCAGCCCGCACCATTTCACTGCAAGGATAGGCCGCCGTAATTAGCACCAAATCATTTAATCTCTTATATATTCTCGGATAGATATGACAAACCTCGGGCAAAAATCCTTCACCATATTTCCCTTGAATATGACACATATTACCGTTTTTAAACGGGCACGCAAAATTCGACCCCAAAATTATTTCAAAATATCCGTTTTCCTCATTATATTTTATATGTTCCAACAGCTCCGGCGCTTCCTTTTGATACCGTTCATAAGTTATAGCATCAACCTTAACTGTCGAGTATTTATTGCAGCAGCTCTCTAAACATTTTCCGGCATCGCATCTGAATTTAGAAATAAAGCCCAATTGTAGCGCAAAATAACTATTCTCAGACTCGCTATCCACTAACGCACTATTTTGTGTATTTTCTTCCATATCAAAAACTTTCTATCCTATCATTTTAGTTATCGGCTCAATTTTAAATTACTTTAGCCATTTTCAACAAATTGTAATTTTACTTAACAATAAACTTTCAAGTCACCCTGAAACATGAAACTGCGAGATTATAATTACGACGTGAATGTTGCGGCGCCGACCCGGTCGCAGGGTCTGTCGATTTTTTGTTGTACTCCACGATTATCCGACAGAAAGTAGGTTGGGGTTTCTACCCCAACAATCAATGTCACTGTCCCAAAATAATATTGGTGCACTGGTGAGGCTGTAGGGTACAGTCACCATTGCAGCAAAATTCTATTAATACTCTAAATTCACTTGTGAGAATGGAACAATTTTATTCTTGCCACGTTTCTTAGCGTTGTAAAGCGCATGCTCTGCATATCTGATAAGCGTGTTTACGTTTTCTTCAACATTCGCCAGGAATGGGAACGAAGAAATACCACCCGAAATCGTAATCACGTGTTTTTCAGTCTCGCCGGCAGGAATAAATTCCATTTTCTCAATATCTCGTCTGAAACGCTCTGCGAACATAAACGCATTTTCCTCAGAAGTATTAGGCAGAATCACAACGAACTCCTCATCGCCATATCTGACCAAAATATCTTCTTTACGGATAAGATTTTTCAACATTTCAGCGATACGTTTGAGCAAAACATCACCCCAGTCGTAGCCGTACATGTCGTTAATAACTTTGAAAAAGTCAATATCTAAAAGCAAACAAGCCATTTGCTGATTGTAACGTCTTGCGCGCGAAAACTCAGCATCAATACGATCTTGCAAGTATTTTCTGTTATTCAAACCCGTCAACTCGTCCGTTGTCGAGATTTGTGTTATAGAATCTTTCAATTCACGGATTTTTAGCAGATTATTCATCCTTAAAAGCAATTCTTTTTGATTTATCGGTCTGTACACAAAATCATAGGAATCACCTCTGATTATCAAGCCGTCAACAAAATTATCAGCAACAACCAACGTCGGCGCAATGAATTTCGTGACCATAGCTTTATCCTTAATCACTCCCTCACCGGCATCCAAAATAATGAGCGACGGATTAAGCGTAGCAGCGTCATCAATTTCATTGATATTCTTAACTCTGACATCCCACTCAGGATTGTCTTTCAACATATCAACTACACTTGAGGAGTCTTTTTCCGAGTAAATAATTATGTTGCGCATAATAACTTCCTTTAAATTCTATCTATCTAGATACAATCTTACCAAATTTGAGACCTCTGCACAAGTCTGAAAAATTTGACAAAACGAACAGCCGAACCATAGTGAGGCTTGAGAGCTTGTCTCCGTATCTGAAGCCGTTTGTAGGTGAAACTTGTGAATCGTACAAAAGGCAGAGGTGAAGTGTAGTTTTTTCGATTTGGGCAGAGGTCTCAATTTTTGAAAAAAATAAAACCACTTATTTTAAAATTCAATTATATTACGTCAATGCGACATCTTTCACATAGTTGTAATAGTCGTTGTTGCAGTAACATTCGACTGATTTTATCAAAGTTTCTTTGTCAACAAACCCTTCATTAAGCGCAATTTCTTCAAGACACGCTATTTTCTCGCCCTTATTGGATTCCATAGATTGCACAAAATTGCTGGCTTGCAGCAAACTCTCATGCGTGCCGGTATCAAGCCACGCGAAACCACGTCCGAGTATTTCTATTTTAAGCTTGCCTTTTTCAAGATAAACCTTGTTCAAATCAGTAATCTCAAGTTCCCCACGAGCCGAAGGCTTCAAAGTTCTTGTGTACTCAACTGCATTATTATCGTAGAAATAAAGCCCTGTAACAGCATAATTGGATTTTGGATTTTTTGGTTTTTCCTCAAGCGATATAATTCTTTTATCTTTATCAAATTCAGCCACGCCAAACTGCGTCGGATTTTTCACACGATAACCAAAAACAGTCGCGCCACTGACATTTTCAGCAACATGCTTAAGGGTCGTTGAAAACCCTTGACCATGGAAAATATTGTCGCCCAATATTAGCGCAACATTATCCTCGCCTATAAAATCCTCTGCAATTATCAATGATTCCGCAATACCTCTAGGCTCATACTGGACTGCGAACTCGAAATTTACACCAAAAGGATTTTTTTCAAATAAGTTTCTAAAGTTCTCTACATCACGAGGATTTGAAATAATCATAATATCTTTTATGCCGGCAAGCATCAACGTCGCAATAGGGTAATACACCATCGGCTTGTCATATACAGGCAGCAAAATTTTCGATATCGGCAACGAAGCCGGATATAACCTTGTCCCGGCGCCACCGGCGAGCACTATTCCTTTGAGATTTTTTTTCATAAACTACAAATTCCTATTGCAAACTCATATAATTAAAATTATATGACATAAAATGATATAAGCAACAATAATCAACCTGTCGGGTGAGTTACTTAACCGTCACCGAAAGATTGAGACTGACATCCCTGCCACTATCATCTGCTTTTTTGATTTGTACCGTTTTTTCAGCATCAGAACTATTGCTGTCAGTGATACAGATTTCGTTCTCATTTATATCGAGAATTCCTAATATTTTAATAAAATCCTCAACTTCAGGTAAAAATTTACCCAACTCGAGAGCGCCAATCTGTTCTTCCGACAAACTAACCTTCTCAGCCAACGCAGCCTGAGTCATGTTTATTGTGTTTCTGGCATTTTTAATTCTCTCACCAATTAAATTTTTAACGTATTTTTCCATAGTCTCATCATTTTTTTGTGTTTTCCTATGATAATACAAAATATTTTATTTGTGAAGATTTAAGTTTAATTTTGATATAATACTAGAGCACGCTTGAATTAATTTACAATTATCACTGCTGCACAAAGTTATGGCTCAAAGGTTACTTTATTAAATAATCGCAAAAATTACACTCAAGTTGCCCAAATACTCAAACCATGTGCTTAATTACAGTTCGTGCCGACTGTCCTCAATAACTAAAGACCCTTATCGGGTCTTTAGTTTTTAAATGGCAGGGATAAAGCTAACAGGTTTGAACTGATTATAGAAAATTACTTCTCGAATCTTACAACAATAAATACCGAAAAAATTTGCTGTTCGATTGAACAGCTAAAAATAGCGATATAGTATGCTCTTGTTTATGATAAGATTTTTTAATGAATTATTTATTAGTTAGCAATTTTTTATATTTACGAGTTTTAATTAATTGTAGCAATATAGAGATAAACTATGAAACTTACTCAAATCAATCATATAGCTTTTTTGCAAATGCAGTACCAGCCTTCATTTCATGGAAAATATGGAATTATTGGAAACTCGTATGATGTAGAAATGGTAACCAACCGGCTTAAAAGCGAAAAGCCTAAAGACCTTGATCTGTTGGATGTCTCGTGGGTAAAGCCGCAGGATGAACCCGCTTTAATTGCCACTGCAAAAGAAGCAAGGCAGTTTATGAAATTATTTAATAAATTTGCTGAGGCTCACGGCATGCCGGAGTGGCTAGCTATTCCCGAGAATATCAATGCGTATGCAGAGCGGGTAACATCAGTTTTTAAAGGTGTTCCCATGATTGAAGCAGGGGATGTTTTAGACGCCATAATGCGAGGCGACTTTGACTTTGAAACCGGCAAAATCTTTAAAACTATTGACATCAGCCCGCATCAACCACTTAAGGCTCTAGAGTCTCAACATAGTGAATCTTAAAACCGATTTTTTAAAACCAAGGTTAGAACTCATCAAAACACAAGTTTCACAACAAAAAACAGCCCTTATTGAAGCTGTTTTTAAAAATGGCGGGGACGACGAGGCTCGCTTGCATTGTAGGCGAATAACATGAGCCGTACAAGGCAGGATGTCTGTTTACAGACTGAACTCCGTATGTTTCGACCGACAGGAGAAATATACCAGTTCGTGCCGACTGTCCCCAATAAAAAAACTCCCTTACGGGAGTTTTTAAATGGCGGGGACGACGAGGCTCGAACTCGCGACCTCCTGCGTGACAGGCAGGCACTCTAACCAACTGAGCTACGCCCCCATAAATTTTTTATTTTATTTTCAATCTCAGTTGTTTAGCGTGCCTGCGGCAGGCATTATCTAAACTTCGTGAGGTAAACCTCACTGGGGCCAACTGAGCTACGCCCCCATTTTTTTAATATTATTTAATTTTCAATGTCTGCCTTGTACGGCTCGCAATGCTCGCCTACAACCCAGACTGCTCCTCTCATCGGGGATTTACGAGTAAATCTCTCGAATCGACCAGTCATTATCCGTACGATTCGCCATGCTCATCTACGGCTAAGGAAGCTACGCCCCCATTTATTTGGTTTTCAATAATTTTATTATATACGCTGATTTTTTTTTGGCAATATTTATACTGCGTATAGCTGAATTTGTAGCTTGAAAAATCATGACTTATTAGTTACAAAAGAATATTTGAACAACTCAATTGTGTTATCCATAAGCATCGCGATAGTCATAGGCCCGACGCCACCCGGCACCGGAGTAATAAATCCTGCAACTTCTCTAACGTTCACGTAATCAACATCGCCAACTATCCGACCCGAGTCCAGTCGATTGATGCCAACATCTGCAACCACACTGCCTTCTTTCACCATATCTGCTGTCACTAAATTATGAATACCCGCAGCCGAAACAATTATATCAGCGTTTCTTGTAATCTCAGCAAGATTTTTTGTTTTGCTGTGACAAATTGTCACAGTTGCGTCTTTATTAAGCAACATCGCCGCCATAGGGCGGCCTACAATGTTTGAACGCCCAATCACAACGGCATGCTTGCCCGCAATTTCGATATTGTATTTATCAAACAACGTCATAATACCCTTCGGCGTGCACGGGTATACAATAGGTGGCTTGCCCTTGGAAATATTCGCAATATTATAATTCGAAAACCCATCGACATCTTTCAAGTAGTCAATGCTTTCGAGAACCGTAAACTCATCAATATGCTTGGGCAGCGGTAACTGAACCAAAATGGCATGAATCTCAGGATTTTCGTTTAGCGCTTGGATCTCGTCAATTAATTCTTTTTCACTAATATCCTTTTTAAGATTGATAACAGTAGATTTAAGCCCAATCGTCTCGGCCGTTTTTTGTTTTTTCTTTACGTAGATTTGACTGGCAATATTATTACCGACCTGAATTACAGCCAAATGTGGCTTGAGCGTCATCATATCGATTATTTTTTTTGAGTTTCTCAAAATATCATCAGATAAAGTTTTTCCGTCTAAAATGGTCGTCATTTGCCGCCTCCTGTTTGAGGTAAATTCAGCCTAAAATAGAACTGCTTGAGTGCATCGCGTACAATTTCGCTATCTTTTTCGATTGGGTTATTAGTCAAGTTTTCGTCTTCGGGAATTACTCCTAAGATTTCCAAATTGTACTTATTCAGCATATCATAAATATGGTTAAGCTCGCTATTATCAACTCGATTAAGCACTACACCCATCTGCCCGCCTGCCGCGTATTTAGCCGAAAACTCTTCGATTCTCTTCGCCAAATCAATCGACTCTTCAGTCGCGTGTGCAACAATTATCGTCTCGTCAATATCAAGCTCAATTATCTGATTCAAATACTTTAGGTCAAACTCGCAATCAAAAATAACAAAATCATAATTCAAAATCAGTTTTTCAATTGCTTCACGCATTTGTTCGGTAATCGGGCAACGACAGTCTTTTGAACCAATCAACCACGATACAATCATGTCAACATTTTCTTCAACTTCAACCAAAATATCGGCAAGCGCCCACTCAATATACTCTTGTTTTGTCATACGACTGGGAATACCGGTTTTGTATTCGTGTTTTCCACTTCGAATACCATAAATCGTATTTCTGATATCTAGCCCAAAACTGTGTCCCAGCTCATTTGAGAGGTCATTATCAAATAATAAAATCGTCTTATCAGGGTGATATTCCTTCAAAATCCTCATAAACGCTTTTGTAACTGTTGTTTTACCGCTGCCGCTTTTGCCGGTAATTGCCAGAGTTGTTGTCAAACTACACCTCTTCCTTGTATTTTTTACTTAGTTCTTTTGATAGTTCAATTGTCAATTCCATAGCCTTTTTAGCCAGTTTTTCACTCAGTGAACCCGCGCCACAAGATGGCGTCAGCGCACTTTGATTAATTATCAAATTTTTATCAATATTTTTAGCCGTTAAATGCTCGACAGCCTTATCAAAAACGTTTATAGCCATTTCAAGGTCAATTTTTTCAAGTGCATTTTTATCCAGTGTTGGCACAACGCCCCAGGCTATGTAACCGCCATTTTTTAGGAAATTTTCAACTTTTTGAGGAAACAAACTAAGGTTTTGTGCATATAAATACGCATCCAAATTCAATATATCAAAACCTGCGTCTATCATCATTTCCCAGTCAGCCTTGCCACAGCAGTGAATACCAACAAGCGCTCCATGTTGTTTCAAAATGGTAGTAATTTCTTTTAGAGAGTCCGTTATATCCTGTCTTTGAACCGTCACAAACGCTGATGTTCCGTACTGGCACACCGCAGGCTCATCTAAAAATATAATCGGAGTCGTTTCAGGTGAAGCTTTCTTGATTTGTTCAATTTGCCAAAGCGCTTTTAATGTGACCGCTTTTGTTACCACATCGCGCAATGTTGCATCAAAAAACGCACAACGCCCTTCCTCATCACATAACGATGTACCCCACGTGAAAGGACCCGTTACGTGCCCTTTTGCGTACTCAGGTTTCAATTCCGCAATTCTTTTTAAAAATGGTTTTATCGCGCTTGAAAATGGTTCCGTGATTGCATATTTTTCGAGTAATTCAAAATCATTTTCGCTAACAATCGTTTCATAATCAATATAAAATTCTTCAAGCTTCTCATAAAAGTCGTCTGCCATTGGCGTAAACACATATTTAGCATTTTTTTCGTCGTACTGTAATGCAGAAATGCTTTGCGTGTACTGCATAATCATGTCTTCTGATTTGTTCACATTCGCAAGCTGCGGCCAAAACGGTGTCTCCGTAAACAAGCTAAATATATACTCCAGCGCATCGTCTGTACTTTTATGTGGCAGGCTACCTATTGCCAGTGGTTTTAATTTGAGACTCATTAACTCTCCTGAATTTTTACAATGTTGGGGTAGAAACCCCAACCTACTTTTTAGTTTCGAACGCGAGACGCACCCTATAACTTATTTTATTTATTTTTGTCCCTCGCCCCGGTGCGACTCTGCCGAGTAAAAGCTGACTAAATGTCAGGTTTTAAGAGAGGTAAGGGGTTGGGGTGAGGGGTACATCCTAGTCATATAGGTTACCATCTTGCCCTCTACAGCTCCTAATTATACAATTAATATAAATTAAATACAAAATATGTTGTAAAATTTACAGAAGCTATATTTTAGAGTATAATTGAGTTTATGCAAAAAGAAGATGTTTTGAGAAAATTAAAAGAGATTAAGCCATTACTTGCTGAGAATTATGGCATAAGTACGTTAGGGCTTTTTGGCTCTTATTCGCGTGGCGATTATGATGTTGATAGTGATATCGATATTTTAGTTGAGTATTCTCGAGTAATTTCTTTATTCACTGTTGTTGAAATCATTGAATATTTACAGGATATTTTTAGTAAAAAAGTCGATTTGGTCGCCAAGGATGATATTAAAGAATTAATAAAAAATCGCATTTTAAATGAGGTCATATACGTATGAAAAATCCTGACATTAGACTTTACATAAACGATATGAAAGAAAGTGCTAAAAAAATATTAGACAAAACACAAGGTTTGTCATTGCAGGAATTTCGAGATAATGAATTTTTGCAGTTAGCAATAGAAAGACTTTTTGAAATTTTGGGCGAAGCTGCGAACAGAATACCTAAAATGCAGCAAGAAAACTATCCGCAAATTCCCTGGGCAAGAATTATAGGACTTCGTAACATAATTATCCATGCCTATGACAAAGTTAATACAGAGAGACTTTTTGAAGTAATACAAGAAAATCTACCTCAACTAAAAGAAGAATTAGACAAAATATGGCAGGAATTATCATGAAAAACATTGTATGTATGAAGTGGGGAACAAAATTCGGAGCAAACTACGTAAATGCTCTATACAAAATGGTGAAAAAAAATATTACCGGCGAGTTTCGGTTTATTTGCTTCACTGAAAATCCAGAAGGACTGTTAAAAGAAATTGAGGTAAAACCACTCCCTGAAATGGATATTGACCCCAACGCGCCCGAGCGTGGCTGGAGAAAAATTTCAATGTTCTCTGATAAAATTAATGACATCAAAGGACCTGCTTTATTTTTAGACTTAGATATTGTTATTTTGCGCAATATCGATGAATTTTTCGAGGCTGAAGGCGATTTCTTGATAATAAAAGATTGGGACTTCCCCGATGCGGTGACAGGCAACTCGTCAGTGTTTAGATTTGAGTTTGGCAAACATCCCGATGTTTTAGAATACTTTGTCAACAACACTGAAAAAGTGGCTGAGGATTTCAGAAACGAACAAGCATACTTATCGGATGCAATGCACAAAAAAGGCATCATAAAATACTGGAACAGCGACTGGTGCGTGAGCTTTAAACGTCATTGCCTGCAAAAATTCCCGATGAATTTCTTCAAAGAGCCTGAGTGTCCTGCCAATGCGAAAATCCTCATTTTTCACGGACGTCCGACACCTGAACAAGCAATCAACGGCTTCTGGGGGAAAATGGGCTTCCGTTACGTAAAACCAACAAAATGGATTAATGATTACCGCCAAATTTAAACTTGGAGTTTTTAATGTTAGAACTACTAATTTTATTTGTATTATTTGAACGTGATTTGACGACTTACGGTGTGCGCAAGAGCATAATCGACAATTTCGGCATTTTTCTTGAACCCAGCCTAGGCGCTGTACATCCTGCGATTGCGCGATTGATGAAAAAAGGCTGTATCACAATGTCAAAGAATATTTCCGAAGGCGGCCAAAAGGCTTGTTATCACCACTTAACAGGTGAAGGCAAAAAGTATTTTTATGAATTGTTTTTAGGTGATTTTTCTAATAACGCAGCGAAATCGTCTACACAAATTAAAATCAAACTTGCGATGCTGCCTGCTTTTACAGATAAAAATGACCCAAACGCATTTTTCGAAACTGCCTTAAGCCGTCTTGAGCTGCATATATTAGATACCAAAAATTTTATTACTGATAAAACTAATGAGTCAGATACTTATGTCAAATTATCGGCCGAATTGCTCTTAGATGAGCTTGTTATATTGAATGAAAAACTGCAAAAACTCAGAGCTGAAAAAATCCTGACTAAAATGCGCGATAGTATGGTGAAATAATGCCGGCAATTGTAGAAGAAATTTTAGCTGACTCAATCGCAGAAGAGCTCTCGCTCGCTAAAGGCGATGAAATTTTAAAAATCAACGATGTTGTGCCAAAAGATTTGATTGATTATAAATATTTGATGAACTCCGAAGAAGTCACCGTTGAAGTCAAAAAAGCCGATGGAACTTTAGAAATTATCGAAATCGAAAAGGATTTTGAGGATGATTTAGGAATTGTTTTTGAAAATGCCGTTTTTGACATGATTAAAAAATGCACAAACAAGTGTGTTTTCTGCTTTGTCGACCAACAGCCTGAAGGTTTGCGCGAATCTTTGTACGTCAAAGACGATGATTATCGGCTTTCGTACTTGCAGGGCACGTATGTCACTTTGACTAATTTTACTGCGGCTGACAAAAAGCGCATCAGCGATTTAGGCCTTGGGCCGCTTTATGTGTCTTTGCATACGACTAATCCCGAGTTGCGCGTGAAAATGTTGGCCAATCCAAAAGCAGCAAATATTATTGAAGATTTAAAATGGTTTCAAAAGCAACAAATTCCACTACATTTGCAGATAGTACTTTGTCCCGGCTACAACGATGACGAAGAACTCGAAAAAACATTTAAAGATTTAGAAAAATTTAAAGACATAATTTTGTCGGTCGCGATTGTGCCGGTTGGGTTGACCAAGTTTCGCAAAACACCCCTAAAGCCTGTAGATAAGGCCTGTGCTAAAGATGTTATAGCAAAAATAGATGCTTTCAACAAAAAACTCCGCAAAAATGTTGCATGCGCTAGCGACGAGTTTTTTATTACTGCTGATGAAAAAGTACCGCCCGCAAAATACTACGGAAATTTTGCGCAGCTTGATGATGGTGTTGGTGTTATTCGTCTTGTGCTTGATGATTTTGAGAAAAATAAAAAAAAGCTGCCCAAAAAAATTAAAACACCTAAAAACATTCATATTTTAACAGCACCCGCAGGACAGCGTGTTTTTAAGTATATAAATGACGAATTTAACAAAATCGAAAACTTAACGTCAGTTTTGGTTACTGTCTCAGGGAAATTTTTCGGTGAAAACATAACTGTCGCAGGTTTAGTCACGGGCAGTGATATAATTGAACAGCTTAAAAATATTCAAGATGAAATAGAAATATTGTTGATTCCATCCGTGATGCTACGGCCGTTTACGCGTACATTTTTGGATGATTTGACAGTTGAGGACGTTGAAAAAGCCCTCAGTTGTAAAATTGAAGTCATGGAAGACGTTTATTCAACTAAGAGCTTACTAAAATTTATTTCTTCTTTGTAGGCTTTGAAGATGTGGCTTTCGCGAGTTCTTTTTGCTCGGTTTTGGCAGCAGTGACTTCTGCTTTTTTGGCATCACGCGCTTCAATCCATCTATTACGACGATAACCATAAGCAAAATATATGACGATACCCATCAGAATCCATGCCGGAAATAACAGGGCTGTTTTGCCCATTTCAAAAATAGCATATGTCATCAAGCCGCCGCATATTAATATACCCAAAATCGGGAATAACGGTACACACGGGACTCTAAAAGGTCTATGTCTATCCGGGTCGGTTTTTCTGAGTATCATAACGCCGATACAAACAATCATAAACGAAGTAAATACACCGAAATTGCACATCGCAGCAGACAAGCTCAAATCCATAAACAGCGAGCCAACCATAATAAGTGCACCAACAGCCCAGGTAATTACGTGCGGAGTTTTGAACTTAGGATGAACTTTTTTCATCACAGACGGGAAGAAATTATCACGCGACATTGCGTACATGATTCTGGTTCCGGCCAACTGCATTACCAAAAGTACGGAGGTCAAACCTGTCAAAGCGCCCAATGCAATAAAGCCGGCAATCCAGTTTTGTCCGACAGCGCCCATAGCCGAAGCAATCGGAGCGTGGATGTCGATTTTGCCTGTCATACCTGTCAACACAAGTGCAACAAAGATATAAACAACTGTACAAATAATCAATGAGCCGATAATACCGATTGGTACGTTTTTTTGCGGATTTTTAGTTTCTTCGGCGGCCGTAGAAATTGCATCAAATCCGATATAAGCAAAGAATATAGTGAATGCCCCGGCTACGATGCCTGAAAATCCGTTTGGCGCAAATGGCTGCCAGTTCGCAGGAGCAACATAGAAAGCTCCAACACCCAGAAATATAGCGATTACAACAAGTTTTATTACAACCATAACCGCAGCCATGTTTTTTGATTCGCTCATACCTTTAACAAGGATTAAAGTAACAACAAGAATTATGAATAAAGCCGGAAAATTAACACAAAACGGTATGCTACCAATCATCGGAATATGTTCAGCAGGATTCATGCCCATTGCAGTATACGACTTCACCGCTGATGAATAGTCGCTTATAAGCCAAAGCGGTGGATACAAACAGTGATGCGCAATGCCCTGTAATTTAAGAGGCAAATATTGAACGTAATGCTCGAAACCTCTTATAAGCTGGAAAAAATATCCTGTCCAGCTGCAAGCAACGGCTATGTTACCGATTGAATATTGCATAATCAAGATCCAGCCCATAACCCAGGCTGCAAATTCGCCAAGAGTTGCATAAGTGTACGTATAAACACCACCTGCCGCCGGTATCATAGCCGCAAATTCAGCATAACAAAGAGCAGAGAAAATACAGGCAATACCCGCAATAATCATAGACACAACAATCGCAGGACCGGCACCCGGCATGGTGACACCAACAACAGCCGAGCCAATCATCGAGAATATTCCCGCACCGATAATTGCGCCAATACCAAGTACTATCAAGTCTAAACTATTTAATGTCTTTTTTAAGCTTGAGCCTTCTGATTCGGCAAGCACAGCATCTGCGCTTTTTATTTTCAACAGGTTTCTTACAACACCGACAATTAAACTTGTTTCGACTTGGTTCTTATTCATTTTTTCTTCCTTCGTAGACTTAAATACACTTACTTTGGGGGGGGGATAAATTTTTTTTACTATGCCGCCTCTGACATGTAGTTATGAAATATACACCGAACATTTATGTAAGAGGTCTCAGCTATGAGATCCCGCATATTTACGCTTTGATAAAACGCGGGGCAAGATGTTGCGGGACAGCAATTTGTATTTGGTTATCAATGTTTTTGGCAGACTAGCGAGCCCGCCCTTTATATTTTAGGGTTATTTTAAAACGGGTTGTTTTAAAAGGGGATACCCGAGTTCTTCACGCTGTTCAACATACAATTTCGCAACTGCAGCAGCCATTCTGCGCACTCTGTTAATAAAATTAATTCGCTCATCCTTGCTTATGACACCACGAGCATCCAAAAGATTAAATGTGTGTGAACACTTCAACACGTAATCATAAGCAGGCAATACAAGTTTCTCAGCCAGACAAGAGTCAACTTCTTCCTGATATAAATCGAACATTTTGAACAACCTGTCAGCGCTTGAGTATTCAAAATTGTATTTTGACTGTTCAATTTCATTCTGCATATAAATTTCGCCGTATTTAATGTCTTTATTCCACATAACATCAAAAACGGAGTTCACATTTTGCAAATACATCGCGATGCGCTCAAGGCCATACGTAAGTTCTAAAAGAACAGGCTTAACCTCAAGTCCGCCAACCTGCTGGAAATACGTAAATTGAGTAATTTCCATGCCATCAAGCCAAACTTCCCAACCCACACCGGCAGCACCAAGAGTCGGAGACTCCCAGTTATCTTCAACAAAACGCACATCATGCTCGGCAAGATTGATGCCCATTGCTTCCAAACTTTTCAGATAAAGTTCCTGAGCATTATCAGGCGATGGTTTCATAATAACCTGATATTGGAAATAATGTCCAAGGCGATTAGGGTTTTCACCGTAACGACCGTCTGTAGGACGACGGCATGGTTCAACCATCGCAGCATTCCAATGTTCGGGTCCTAAAGAACGTAAAAACGTAGCGGGATTCATTGTGCTGGCGCCTTTTTCTATGTCATAAGGCTGTTGAATTATACATCCATAATCGGACCAAAATTTTGATAAATTTAATATTAATTCTTGAAATGTTAAAGCCAATGTCCAACTCTAGTTTCGCTACTTCTTGTATACATTATAAGAGCTAAAGATTTTTTTTCAATTTCTAAAAGGTGTTTTATTAAGCAAATAGTAACATTTAAAAGTTTTAGACTTTAAAAAATAAAGTCTAAAAGGCAGCGACCAAAATCTTTTCGACACTTTTTGCTGTGTCGAATAAGTAAATTCCGATATGATGGCTTATTCAGTTATTAAGATTGCGTTAGTAGGACAAATAATTGCCGCATTTATACAATCTTTCACATTCGCTGCAACATGCTCGGTTTTCACATGCGCAACATGGTCATCAAGCTGGAATACACTGTCATTTATTGATTCACATGCGCCGCAGGCGATACAATTACTCATAATCTTAACGTACATGTAATTCCCTTTTGCATTTTTATATTCATATATCCCTATAGCACTGTTATATTAAATTTTTGACCGTTTGTAAATTGCCCGTTCGGATACTAATTTTTAATTAATGCTTTATTTTTTAATTTTATTTGATATAATCTATTTGAGGTTATTAAAGTAGAATAGAGACCAGAAAGGAAAATCTTATGAAAAAAAGTCTAATTGCTACAGTGGGAGTATGCTCATTATTAGTTGGTTTGTCATTCAACCATTTTGCTATGTCTGATGCACCAGCTGCTTATAAAGTCGCTGTTGTTGATGTACAACAAATTGTTCAAAGTTCAGCTCAGGTTAATGCGTTGAAAACTGAACAACAAAAGAAAGCAGAAGAATTGAAAGCCTTCTTAACTAAAGCTCAATCTGACATCGCTAAAGAATCTGACGCGACAAAAAGAAAAGCTTTAGAAGATAAATACAACGCTGAATTAAACACAAAAAGAGACGTTATAGAAAAAGACTATGCTAAAAAATTAGGCGATATCGACAAAAGCATCACTGCTGTTATCGCTAACCAAGCTAAACTTGCTAAATATGATTTAGTATTAGCTAAAGGCATCGTTATCTATGGAGGTACTGATATTACAGCAACTGTTAAAACACAAGTTAAATAGTTGTTCTTAAAACTAAATAAAAATTGATTTAGAGACCGTCTAAAGACGGTCTCTCTTTTGTCGGATTGATTTTTTGTTGGTTTCAAGCTACAATAGAAGTA
>JAVBNU010000073.1:0-10013 GCA_031551265.1 Candidatus Gastranaerophilaceae bacterium | reverse complement strand
CGTGTACTTCGCCAATTTTGTGTGTTTTACCTGTGTAAAACAATATACGTTCTGTAGTGGTAGTCTTACCGGCGTCGATGTGTGCTGCGATACCGATATTTCTCACCTTCTCTAAAGGGGTTTGTCTTGCCATTGTTTGTTTTCCTTTTTATTTCTTGTAATCGTACTCTAATAATAAATGAGGCTAACAATTTAGCCTTATTCTAATTTTGGCATAAAAAAAATTATTTTAAAAGAAAAACTTTTATTTTACTTAACTTTAGCTCAAAAAATTGTTGCCGTTTTCTTCAGCTTTTTTCATTGCTGCCAAAAATTTCTTTATAAACTTCTTGGTAAACATCTTCGAGCTAAGGTTTTTAGGTGCTTTTCGAGAATACTTTACAACAGACTCCCGCACCCTGTTCTGCATCTTTTCATACTCTTCATATGTTGCATCCTCGTCAATCCAACCTTTTTTCTCGATTAGCGCCATTGTTTTTTTCACGGTCTTGTTGATTTTCATGAATTGTTCAAAGGTCTCGGCATTATCTTTGTCACTCAGCTCAAACACAGTTGTTTCAGCCCTGCGGGCTTTCGTTACAGGATTATCTTCGGGGTTTAGCCCGCGTTTTTTGAGTTCACTTGAAACCTTTGCTAATTCTTCCAACGCTTCGTCTTGCGCATCGCGTCCGATTCTATAGAGCGTTTCATCCCCCATAAATTCGGGATTAATAATTAATTCACGTTGATTCGGATTCAGCGCCTCAGCTATTGTCTCAATTTCACCTTGCACAATCGGGTCAGGGCACTCTTCAAGTGGCAAAATTATTTCATCATAGAGTTGGTATAATTCTCTATCAGTCAATGCCGGTAGACCTTGTGTAGCTTTTCTGACTATTTCTTGTGTAATTTTTAATGCTTTTAACTTTTCTAAACCATTTTCATCTACCCCCAAGCGTTCAGCACACTCGCTCAAGTCTTGCGGTAATTCAGCTGCAGCCATGTCATAGAAAAACGAATAATCCTCCTCAGCACCATCCCGCTCAGGGTCAAACCACACACCTTTCGGCACAACGTACGCACTGTACAGATGGTCATTGTAGCTTGTTATATCGTCAACCAAGTCACCTTGTTTTATGCGAGTGTACAAATCATGCCGGTAATCTTTAATAGTTGGAAAATATTTTTCAACACATTCAACTTTGTCTTGCACGCTGATGCCACGCGGTTTACGGTTTTTATGATTTTGTGAGCCAAAGCTAATACTGTCTATACGCATTTTATTTGTATCTCCAATCTTCACCGTGTTCTTCAAGGATTTCAGAGATAATTTTGTGCATATAATCTGTTACTACAACATTGTATTTCGCATCTGTCATATTAAGGGGAAGATCTCGTGCAAATTCACGAACGAGTTGTATTATTGTATTTTTTAATTCTTGGGCTTTTTCAGGTTTTGTTTTTAAAGCAGGAAGCCTCTCTTCTATTTCATGAAAACTTTTATCAACTACAGTTTGTATTCTAAATATATCGGTCGGCCTGGGTGGTGATGGCGCCTCATTTTTGCTTTCTTCTTGTTCTTTTTCAAATGCCTCATTCATAGCTTTTACGGCAGGGTTATCCTCAGGATTCAAGCCGCGTTTAATAAGTTCTTCTTTGTAAACATGTGCATTTTCATAAACAATATCTACAAGCTCTTGCCCTATTCGTTTATAAGCTTCATCGCTTAGTTCTTCAATAGCACCGTCTTCTTCATCATTGTCCAAATTTGTGTCTATTTGCCCGAGCATAATTAGGTCTTGCTCATCGTCAGGGTTTGTATAGTCCAACTCGCTCATTATGCCTGCTAAGGTTTGATAGAGTTCCTTATCAGTATATTTTGATACTCCGTGAACGGCTTTAGCACGAATATCTTGAGCAATTTTCAACGCCTTAAATTTTTGCTGAGCTTTCGGCGTCAGCCCCCATTCTGTCAAACGTTGCTTTGTGTCAGTCGGTAGTTCTGATTCCATATCATAATAAAAGCAGTAATGCGCGTCTAAACTTTTTCTCTCATCATCATACGTTTCACCCCTGGGAATTACATTAACACCATATGATACCGGCTCTTTTTCAACAGAATTACTAATCCTTTTTCCGGCTACAAGGCGAGTATAAATATATTTTTGATACTGTTGAGGTGTTAGTATCCAGCCTTTTTTTGTTTCATTATCCCAAACACGCAATTCTTGTTTCGGTTTTTGTGGACGTTTAGCGCCAAAGCTTATATTTGGGGCGAAATTAGCACTTATTTTCATTGTTACCTTCTCTAATTTGTTTTCTACATTTACAAGTACGGTAAAAATAAAACTGTGCGCAATTTTGTTTTATTGATTAACATTTCTTAATAAAATTTTACTACTTTTGTAAATAACACTTTATTTTGATTATTTTATATTATAATAAGGTATAGTGAATTGGAGAAAATAATGCAAATTGGTATACCACGCGCTTTATCATACTATAGCTACTACCCTTTTTGGTATGGTTTTTTAAATGCCTTAGGAATTAAGATTATACTATCCGACAAGACGACAAAATCTATGATGACAGCTGGTTCTTCACTGGTTGTTTCAGAAACGTGCCTGCCTGTAAAAATATATGTAGGTCACATTCTAAACCTACTGGACAAAGGCGTAGATAAGATTCTTATTCCTTCAATCCAATCTATTTCACCAAAAATTTATAATTGCTCTAAAATAAGAGGTTTGCCCGACCTTATAAAAAATGTTGTAAAGAGAGACTTTACGATAATCGACGCAACTCTTGATAAGTCTGCGAAAAATCAGGGATTATACGAATTCTTGGCAGAGGCCGTAAAACCTTTAGGCATAACAAACACAAAAGCAATCTATAATGCCTCCAAAGAAGGCTGGAGAGTACATAACAATTTCCACGTTATGGTGCAAGCCGGCATGAGCTACGAAAAGGCGTTAAAAACAGCCGTTTCAGGTAAAGTGACAATTACTCAAGATTCGCACGAATACCCGATTAATGTTGCTATTATTGCGCATGGCTACAACCTTTATGATGACAGAATTTCGATGAAATTAATTGATAAGCTGAAAAAACTTGATGTAAAAGCTTACACTCCGTTAAATCTATCAAAAGAACAAATGGTAGAAGGGTTTCAGGCACTTGAGCAAAATTTATATTGGGCAAACGAGCACGAAATGTCAGGCGCAGCAGGACATTATCTGCAAAACAACAAGATTGACGGAGTAATCACTCTGACAGCGTTTGGATGCGGGCCTGATTCGCTTATGATTGAGCGTATAAGCAGAAAAGTTAAACATTTTAAAAAGCCTCTTTTGAATTTGACCGTTGACGAGCATACCGGCGAGGCTGGCTTTGTAACTCGTGTTGAGGCATTCGTTGACATGCTTTTCCGTAAAAAACGTGCTTCAATTATAAACAAAATTGATATACCCGACGAAACTACTTTCACCAAAGAACGTTACTCAGTCAACTCGGCTGATGTGGTTGTGAAAAAGTCCTAGTATAATTTTTCTATGGCTAAAACATTTTTAGAAAAGATTAATTTTTGGTTCGTTCATGTTTCACGCGGCTACTCAGTTGCAATGAGTGTTTTGAACTGGCTTATAGTGTTCGTTTGGTGCTTAAAACTCGGCGGGGATATTGTATACGGGTTGCTTGCACTTGTCGGACTTATTTGTGCACACCTTGGCGCGAATGTGTTTGATGACTATGTCGACTACAAATCCGACATCCCAAAACAAAGATGTCAGACATACTACCTCACGGAGGGATTGACCACCCCAACGGCTATTTTTCAGCTGGCAATGCTGTATTTTGTAATTGCAGGACTTATTGGCGTTTTCCTAACGTTTGCCTGTGGCTTGGGGGTCTTATATTTGGCTGTAATCGGAGGAATTATTTGTCTCTTATATCCAAAACTCAATAACTTTTGCCTCGGCGAACTTGCACTCGGATTAGCATTTAGCCCACTTTTATCCGCAGGCGTTTCATATGTAATGTTGAAAACTTTTGACATGGATATAATTTTCGTATCATTGCCTGTGATGCTGTTCACGTTGGTGCTATTGATTGCGCACGCATTAATGGATTATGATTTTGACAAAGAGTGCAACAAGCGCACTTTTTGCACGGTTTTAGGCTCAAAAGATAACGCATTGTATGGGCTTTTTACGATTATATTTTTTGCATATCTTTTGACGGTTATTTTAGTTGGCGTCCAAATCCTTTCACCATATGCGCTACTCACACTTTTAACTCTCCCGATAGCTGTAAAACTGTATAAGTCGCTAAAACAGTATATTACAGTTGGTGAAACATCAGACGAAGCGTTCATGCGTAATTTCAAATTGGCGAGAGATCTATCGTCAATATACATGATTATTTTGGTCGTTGTCATTTTCTTTACGACGTAAACATAAAATGTAGGTTGGGGTTTTACCCCAACAAGTTCTCAATATTACTTTCTGCCAAGTACTCATCAATAGTTTTGTGCTCAACACTCGGGTTCTTTTTATAGTATTTCCAGGCTGTGAGATATGCATTGAGCGTATCAAGACACGTAAAACATGGCGTACGGTATTGTGTTGCAAGCGCACGGATTTTGTACCCCGAGCGATTTTGGCTGCCACCAACAGTTGGTGTATTTACGATAAATTTAATCTCTTTATTCTTGGTTTTTGTATGTATTGATTTAATGTCAAATTTATCAATGACATCAACACTTATGCCTTTTCCTGTATAAAATTCAGCGTTATTTTTTGATGTCAAAATATTAAATCCGAGCGATTTGAGTCTTAAAATATATTCAATACTTTCTTCCAAATCACTGTTTTTGAAGATTGCCAAAACATCTCCCTGAGGCACAAACTCAACACCAGCGGCTATAAAGGCTTTGATTAACGCCTTTTCATAGCAGGTATCAAGCCCTAAAACTTCACCAGTTGATTTCATTTCGGCATTAAGCGCAATATCCACGCCGTTTAATTTTTGGAATGAAAACACAGGGGCTTTGACAGCGTAAAGTGGATTTTGTTTTGCAAGCCCGATACCGTATCCTTGGTCTTTCAACTTTTGTGAAAGCAGCAAATTAACAGCAATTTTGACCATAGGAATTTTAGTTATTTTACTGATAATCGGTACTGTTCTCGACGCACGGGGATTAACCTCAATAACATACACCTTATCATCCTTAGCAATAAACTGAATATTCATCAATCCAATGATTTGCAGTGCTTTTGAGATTTTTTGTGTGTACTCAACAACTTTCTCTATAACTTTGTCCGATAACGACCTGTGAGGAGTGACAAAAAAGCTGTCACCTGAGTGAATCCCGGTACGTTCAATATGCTCCATAATCGCAGGGATTAGGATATCTGTTCTATCACAAATTACATCAATCTCAAACTCTTTGCCTTCAATATACTGGTCTATCGAAACCGGGTATTCAGGCGAAATCGAAACAGCATTTGCAATGTATTCAGATAATTCAGTATCATCACACACAACTTTCATTGCACGACCACCTGTAACATATGAAGGGCGTAGTAAAACAGGGTAGCCAATTTCCGCAGCTGCTTTTAGTGCTTCTGCTTCGTTAGTTACTGCAATGCTTTTTGGCTGTTCAATTTTGAGTTCGCGCAGAAGCATCTCAAAACGTTTTCTGTCTTCTGCAACATTAATTGACTCAACTGATGTTCCAAGAATCTGCACACCACGTTTCAAAAGCTTTGGCGCAAGATTTATTGCAGTTTGTCCGCCAAATTGCACAATAACACCTTTTGGCATTTCTTTTCTGATTACGTTGCAAACATCCTCAATGTAAAGAGGTTCAAAATAAAGCTTGTCCGAAATATCAAAATCAGTACTCACAGTTTCGGGGTTATTGTTAATTATAATTGCTTCAAATCCATTATCTTTTATGCCTTGTACCGCATGAACAGAACAATAATCAAACTCAATTCCCTGTCCGATTCTGATAGGACCTGAGCCGATTACAATTACTTTTTCGTGATTTGTTATTGCATTTTCATCCTTAACCGCAGAATAAGTAGAATAATAGTAAGGCGGCAACTCATCATAGCCTTCAGCACAGCTATCAACTTTTTTGTAAACAGGGTACATATCATGTGCACGACGCATTGTATCAAGAATCTCGAGCGGCTGCTTGGAAAGATTGCAGATTTCTTCGTCCGTAAAGCCCATTGATTCTGCAATGTGCAATAATTCAGAATTAAATTCTTCATGCAACAAACGTTTTTCAGTATCAATAATATTTTTTATTTTACCCAAGAAAAATTTATCAATTTTCGTCAAATCATGAATTTCATCAACAGTCAGACCTTTTCTCAAACCTTCTGCAATAGCATAAATTCTTCTATCATCAGGATTTTGAATTTTATCTACTAACTCTTCAGCGCTAAGCGGCTCATACTTTTTCTTACGCAGCCCGACTTTTTGGTTCTCAAGACAAATTAAAGCTTTTAAAAACGCACTTTCAAAAGTTCTATCAAGTGCCATAACTTCGCCTGTAGCTTTCATTTGTGTGCCAAGCTGACGATTAGCATATGGAAACTTATCAAACGGCCATTTAGGAATTTTGATAACAATATAATCCACTGCAGGCTCAAACACTTTGCCTGTTTTCACAGAATAGCAGGTTTTAATCTCTTCGAGATTCATACCAATCGCAATTTTAGCTGTGACTTTTGCAATCGGATATCCTGTCGCTTTTGATGCCAGCGCAGATGAGCGGCTAACACGAGGATTAATCTCAATTACAATATATTCGCCATTATCAGGATTCAGCGCAAACTGGATATTGCATCCACCGGCTATTTTGAGCGCTTTCATTATTTTTATTGACGCATCATAAAGCATTTTATACTCAGCCTGTGACATTGTCTGTGACGGTGCAACAACAATACTATCACCTGTATGAATCCCTACAGGATCAATGTTTTCCATGTCACAAATTATTATAGTCGTGTCATTCGAGTCACGCATAACCTCGAATTCAATTTCTTTCCAACCTAAAACACTTTCTTCTAAAAGAACCTGGCAAATCGGGCTATACAACAAACCTTGGTATACAATTTCTTTCAAGTCATCTTCATTATAAGCAATACCGCCGCCTGTGCCGCCTAAAGTGAACGCAGGACGCACTACCAGAGGATAGCCGATTTCGTCGGCAAATTTTACACTGTCTTCAACGTTTGATACAATCGTGCTTGTTGCAATAGGTTCGTTAATTTCTTGCATTAATTTCTTAAAACTGTCGCGGTCTTCGGCTTTTTTAATCGCATCAACAGAAGTTCCTAAAAGTCGCACGTTATATTTTGCAAGTATACCCAAATTATGTAATTCCGTGACCAAGTTCAATCCTGTTTGCCCGCCTAAAGTGCCTAAAACTCCATCTGGCCGTTCCTTTTCAATTATTGCTGTCAAAGACTCAACACTCATTGGCTCAATATAGACTTTATCGGCTACATCATTGTCAGTCATAATCGTTGCGGGATTACTATTCAGCAACACAACTTTTATACCTTCTTCACGCAACGCTTTACATGCCTGCGTTCCGGCATAATCAAACTCAGCAGCCTGACCGATAACTATCGGACCTGAGCCTATTACAAGTACTTTTTTTATTGTCATATCTTTCGGCATAATTTAATTCCTTAGGTTATAGTTTCGTTCGGTGCGTGGGACGCACCCTACTTTTTATACTCCTTCCCCCTTTGCGGGGGAAGGTCGGGATGGGGGGTATTTTATAATTCCATCGCCATTTTCGTATCGGTAGGCTGTCGAGCCCACCCTACTTTTACTAATTGGTGCGTGAGACGCACCCTACTTTTTTATTTGCCCCTCTCCCCGATGCGGGAGAGGGGTTGGGGTGAGGGGTACATTCCTCACATTGTGTTTTTGTTATTAACGTTTCGCAAAACAGCAATTGCCTCATCCACGTGCTCTTTTGTAACAATCAGCGGCGGAATAAAACGTAATACGTTTTCTCCTGCGCCAATCAGCAAAAGCCCGTTTTGCTGACATTCTGCAATAATTTCTTTCACCGGTTTATCCAGCTCAATTCCTTGCATCAATCCGTACCCGCGAACTTCTTTTATCACAGGGAATTCTGCTTTCAATTCATTTAATTTTTGCTTTAAATAATCGCCAACTTCAACTACATTTTTCAGAATATTGCCTTCGGTTAACTCACTTAAAACAACTTTCGCACAAACAGTAGCAAGCGGATTTCCGCCAAATGTTGACGCGTGATTACCAGGCTCAAATGCGCTCGCAGCTTTTTCTTTTGCGAGCATTGCGCCTATTGGAAAACCATTCCCAAGACCTTTCGCAAGACAAGCCACATCAGGCTCAACTCCAAAATGCTGATACGCAAAAAGTTTTCCTGTTCTGCCCATACCGCACTGGACTTCGTCAAATATTAATAAAATATCATTTTTATCACAAATTTCGCGTAAACCCGCCAAAAAATCTTTTTTAGCCGGAGTAAGCCCGCCTTCGCCCTGGATTGGCTCAACAATAATTGCACAAACATTTTCATCAATCTCAGCTTTAACCGATTCGATATTGTTATACTCAGCAAAAACAATATCAGGCACTAAAGGTGCAAATCCTTTTTGATATTTTGTTTGTCCTGTAAGGCTCAGTGAACCGCAAGTTCTTCCATGGAAAGAATTTTTCATACTTATAATTTTTGTGCGTTTTTCTTTTCCATATTTTTTAGACAGCTTTAAAGCACTCTCTACAGCTTCAGCGCCGCTATTGCAGAAAAACACTCTGTCGAAACAACTGTTTTTAACTAAAATTTCTGCAACTTCTGCTTGTGGCTTGCTGTAATATAAATTTGAGCAATGATTGAATAATTCAGACTGTTTTGTCAGTGCTTCTATAAATTTTTTGTTACCGTATCCCAAAGAATTTACAGCTATGCCAGCCGTAAAATCAAGGTACTTTTTACCATCTTCATCATACAAATAAACACCATCACCCCGCTCAATTACAAGCGGAAGCCGGCTATAGGTGTTCATTACATATTTATCGGTTAATTCTTTTGTTTTACTCATCATTTTCCTCAATTATAGTACCAATACCGGCTTTTGTATAAATTTCAAGCAATAATGCGTGTCTGACTTTGCCGTTGATAATGTGAACAGATTTTACGCCTGACTGTATTGCTTTTATGCAAGACTTAACTTTAGGTATCATTCCGCCTTTTATACTACCATTATCAATCATTTTCAAGATTTCGTCAGGTGTTGCTCTTGAGATAAGTGTCTCTGGCCTCGCCGCATCTTCAAGAATACCCTCAGTATCAGTTATAAAGACTAATTTAGATGCTTTCAGCGCAATTGCAAGCTCAACAGCCGCATAATCAGCGTTGATATTGTATGTATTTCCTTTTTTGTCTGTTCCAACAGGTGAAATAACAGGTACAAAATCATTTTTAATCAATGTTTCCACTACTTGAGGATTAATATTAGTGATTTCACCAACGTAACCAATATCAGCCGGACTTTTTTGGGCTTCAATTAATAAACCGTCCTTGCCTGAAATCCCAACAGCTTTCAATCCATACCGTTGAAAATCAGAAACTATTGATTTGTTTAGCTCACCTGATAGAACTCGTTCTACAATCTTTATTGTCGCCTTATCAGTGACACGCAAGCCGTCTTTAAATTCAGGTTGAATATTGGCCTGCTCCAGCGCTTCATTAATCGTAGGGCCGCCGCCATGAATTATGACAGGTGAAATATTTACCATTTTCATGAATGAAATATCGCCGATAACAAGATTTTTGATTTCTTCGTCAGTCATTGCGCTACCACCGTATTTTATGACAACAGTGGCACCATTAAATTTTCTGATATATGGCATTGCCTCAATCAAAATATCTGCTTTTTCTATGTATTTTTCAACTTTGTCCATGTCATTTCCTTCTAAGTTCTATAATCTGCATTAATTTTGACATAATCATA
>JAVBNU010000011.1:0-29096 GCA_031551265.1 Candidatus Gastranaerophilaceae bacterium | reverse complement strand
GTTTATATCCGACTAAGCTCTATATTGAATATATTAATAAGGATGCAATTAAAACAGTTTTAGATTGTGGTGCCCATAACTGCTTACACAGCATAATATTTTCCAATAAATTCAAAAACATTGAAAAAATTTACTCCTTTGAGCCACTATACAACAAATTCAAACACGAACTATATGACAAAATTATTAACGCAGGTGGCAAAATAGAAATAGTTAAAAAAGCCGTTTGGAATGAAGCAACGACTCTTGAATTTAGAGAGTACACTGATGACCACACTATTAGCTCTTGCTTACATCATCTGCGCGCCAAAAATGAACGTCCATGCAGCATAAATACCGTTCCAGCAGTAAGAATCGACGATTTTGTAAAAGATAATAATATCGAAAAAGTTGATTTTATTAAAATGGATCTTGAAAACGCCGAACAAGAAGCTTTGCACGGCGCCGAAAAGACAATGACAGAACATCGCCCGCAACTGGCTATCAGTATTTATCATTCAATGAACCAATTTACAGGAATCCCAACATATTTGAACAAACTTTTAGATGACTATGTGTTCAAAGTAGAACATTACCAGGCGCGCAAATTATCTGACACGATTTTATACGGAATTCCGAAAGAACTGTACAAATAAAGGCTTACTTTTTTTCAAGCATCCATTCGTTTATACTTTTAGTTGACATCTTCCACTCCAGGTCCATTTTCCGTTCATTAGCATTACAGTATTTACAAAACGAAATTGGCTTTGCAAGAAATTCTAGAATTTCTTCTATATTTTTCGCCTTGTGAATATCTATATAGTCTTTTTCTGTCACAGGAATATCTTTGTTAAAATATTTATTAAAGTGCTGTATAGTCGCAGGTAACGCACAGGTATAAAACTTCCCATCTCTTAAAAGAAAACATTTATTCGCCATCAGACAATTGATAAAGCTCTCAGTCGGATTTTGTTTACCGTTTTCATCTAAAGGTAAAAACCAGGATGTTTTTTCTCCTTCTGGGTTAGCATAATGAAAATAGAATTTTACATCATATTTTAAAGCGGTTTGCTCAATTTGCTCCCAATCAATCTTTAGTGGATACATTGTAGGCGTAACATCAATATTGTATTTTTTACAGGCAAGCCAAAAATCTTCACTTTGTTGAGGCAATAAAATCCCATTAGTAATAAGTTTAATAGTAGCCTCAGGGAAAAAGTTTCTGGCAATAGGAAAAAATCCTAAAAGTTCAGCGTGCAAAAGTGGCTCGCCACCGACTAAGTGTATTTTTTCGACGAGGCTGCCTTTGGTGAGTTGAGATAATCGTTTTAAATCTTTTTCAACGCTTTCCACGCTCACAAATTCTTCCTCAGCCAAAGGCGCAAAATGGCTACAGCCATAGCATTTTAAGTTACAGTGTTCTACCAGACTAATATCAAGTTGTTTAATTTCTGCCTGAGGTATAATTCTCCTAATTACCGTTGAGACATGTTTTTTATGTTTGGCAAATTCGGGGTCTATTAAATTTGTAACACTAGGCTTATTTTTTTTTGCTTCCGCCTGCTTTTTTTCTTTTACAACGAAAATATTTTCATCATCTACGCCGATTGTATTGAGGAGTCTACGCATGGAATATTGCTGGCGAAACGAAGAAATTATCACAGCATTAATATCCTTTTTTAAAGCTAAAAACTCTGTATTTTGGAAACTTGTACCAATTAGTGCTCCCAAAGGTGAATGCACAGGAATTTCCTCTAATTCACCTGTTTGAAAACTATCTAAAAAGCATACTAATTTTATATCTTTTCTGTATTTTTCAAGTTCATGCTTGATATTAATAGCTTCTTTCAGCGTTCCAAAAATGGCAAGTTTTGCACTTTTTTTTATTTTTTCAAATATATAATTATACTTTACCAACTTATACTCTCCTAAGTTCTTTTTCGATATAGCTCACGATACGTTGTCCTACGCCCTCTGACGGAATATAAAAATTGTCTTTGAGAATTTGCATGCGCAGCGGCTTTAAATTGTCATCTTTTTCAATCAAAAGCTTATATAAAAGCGATTCAATATCATCAGATGAGCGGGCGTAATAAAATCCTTTGCTGATGTTTTCACCAAAATCATTCAACGGCAGCCTTTCGCCGGTATCAATCAGAATAATAGGTTTTTCACTAACATAGTATTCACCCAAAAATGATGAACTGTCAGTAACAAGCACGTCAGATGTTTTAAAAATATCAAAATAATTGCCATCATCATAAACAGTACCATTCGGCAACTCATTCCAGCTTTGCATATACTCATCATACTCATCTTCAGTCATAATATCAGCATATTTGCATTTCACGCGTAAACCCGGGTGCGGCTTGACTATAAAATGATATTCAGGGTGTTTTTTTGCTAATTCTATGAAAAAATCTTTCTGCTGAATAAAGGTAGACATTCCAAAACCATATTTTTCAACAGAATGGTGCGGTGCCCATATAATTCGATGTTTTTCAGGTTTATTTTCATCTTTCCACATTTTTTCAAATTTTTCATTAATCGACTCACGATAGAAATCTAGTTTCGGGTAACCTTTGACTTCAAGGATATCTTTGTTTTTTAGGTTAGTCGCATTTTCATAGAATTTCTTGTGATACTCAGATTCAGCAAACATTTTCCATAAATTCCCGCAAAAATTTTTTGCGACAGTCGTGCCCCATAACAAATCACCAACCGAAGTCAAGCCATACGACACAACACAATTTAGCGCATATTCTGATATGCTCGCCGGTGAGCGTTTTTTTAAAGAATACCAGTGCTGCTGATGAAAAATTATATCAGGAGAAAATTGCCGCAAATCAATGAATTCACTTTTTTCTGCGTCATAACCATCAATTGCTTCAATGCCCATTGTTTTAAAGAAATTAATCGTTTGCTGCTGTGAAAAAATTTCTTTTCTCTCAACTAACACCGGAAAAGCAATTATAGGAAGGATTTCAAAATTATCATTTTTCGCCATCAAATCATATACTGATTGGTAACCCCATTTTGCTGACTCTTCACACACAAAGAGCACTCTTAATTTCTCTTTTTTCTTACGTAGCCTCGATAAAACACGCTGATAATTGAATTTTGACTGCATTTCCTCAACCGTACAACAGCGCATATACTTAATTGCATCAGAAATTTTAACACCCGTGAACGCCATCTTCAGCGCAATATAGAATGACTGCATAGCTTCCATACCCAAATTAGATTCAAGCGATACAAAAGAATCCAAAAGGGTCGTAAGACTTAACATTTCAAAACGCTCAAAAAACTCAAAAATTTGCGTTGGCGAAACATTCGACACAATGACTACATCTGGCTTCAAGGTTTTTATTTCCTCAGGCAAACATGTAGTAAAGCCTTTGTATGTAGCGATAGGCTGTTTTTCATAACGCAGATCACCCACAGCGACTATATCAAAGTAATCATTCAAATTGTAGACATCAGCAATAGCATCAAAAAATACTCCGGCTCCATATAATACAACTTTTTTATTTTTATATTTTTTTTTAAGCATCAACAAGCGTTTTTTGAAGCTGCTTTTTTTAACATCTTTCACATATCCGTAATATTCTTCTTTGTTACTCATACTCATCTCCATAGCGATTTACAAAAAGTATAACATAAAGCAAGTACATGAAAAAATTAGCAAAAATAATCCTACATGCAACCACATAGGTAATTTCAATCGCCACAAATTTTACTTAAATTTTATATGTAAGAGCATTGAGGAGTAAAATCATGGCAAAATATGCAATAGAAATCGTAAAACAATCAGGCGTTGATGTAGACAAACTTTTAGAATTACTTATAAAAAACTGTGCATCAGAATTCTCAACATACTATCACTATACTGTTTTGCGCTCAAATTTAATAGGCAATGAAGGTGAAACACTCAAAGAGATTGCAGAAATGGCACGCATCGAGGACAGAAACCACTTTGAAGCACTTGTCCCGCGAATTTATGAATTAGGCGGCAAGTTACCTGATTGCATGTGCGAATTTTATGAACTTGCATCATGCTCACCGGCACATTTACCTGCAAACCCGACAACAGAAGAGATTTTAAAAGTTTTGGTTGACTCAGAGCGTTGCGCAATGGCAGGCTATAACGAGATTTGCAACATGACAGCCGGCAAAGATCATCGAACATACGATTTGGCGCTTGCAATTTTGCATGAAGAAACCCAACATGAAGCGTGGTTCTCAGAGTTCTTAAACGAAGGCCCCTCAGGCCACTTTAATCGCAAAGGCGAATCCTCTCCATTCGTAAGGAAATTCTATTCATAACAATTAAAAAAGCCCTCCTAATTGAGAGGGCTTTTTCTTGTTCATACTGTTTTTATTTTAGCATTTTAGCAAGTGCTCGCTCTAAGTCAGCTGTATCAGTAGCATAATATGTACGACCACCTGACGCACTTGCAGCACAGTTAAATCCTTTCACGAGATCTTCTTTATATGCATCTTTTATCGTTTCGCCAAGTATTATTGAATCTACTGTAATTCCTGCATAGTTGCCCAGTTGTCCGGCTATTTCACAAATATTTTTCGGCTGGTTTATCATTTCTTCTTTACTGGCACCATAACGAGTTGCAGGTTTTCCTGTGACAATCATTAAAACTCGTTTATATCCGCTAACTCTGGCTAAATCAAGCTCAGCCGCTGTTTTGATGGCGACGTCATAATAAGACATTTCCATATATGGTCGAGATTTAGCATCATTGTCTTTACGTTTGCATTCGTTTTCGAAATTAATAAGAGTTGTGCGGGCCACATTACTATTATTTGGCGATGGTGCAACAACTCTTCTTGTGCTGGCTGCGCTTTTTTCATTCGCATAACCTAATTCATCTTTTCCTTGGCTCACGCTACCAAAAGCGCGAAGTCCAACAGATAACGTCGATGGCGCTGTTTTTAAAACATTTTCAATCGATGCCTTGTAATTATTAGGGATATCTGCCTCAAAAACGATTGCGATAACGCTGTTTTGCATCTGGCTCTGCTCAATTTGTCGAAGCTGTGGCGCAGGTGATTGTTGAACAACAGGTTGTTCGTAACCGTAGTATGAATCGCTATAGCCGCCAGGTGAAACATAATTTATCGGTTGATACGCAGGTTGATATATAGGCTGTGGTTGAGCGACAGGCATATATGACGGACGCACAGGCGACGAACCTGTATACCCGGGTGAGTACATAACTTGATATCCCGGTATTTGTGGAGCTACATCGTAATCAACTCCACTTGTTGTTGCTACCCTTGCTATAGCAGGCAACGTAATAACTGCTAAGCACAGCAGCACCATAATTTTTTTCATAATTTTCATACTAATCTCCATAAAAATCAAATCTTAATCCTTTTTAAATATACATTATTCTCTGCCAATTTGTCATACATCAAATATACTAGTAATTAGTCTTTTTTCATGCAAAAATATATATGGAAAAGATAAGGGTTAAGAAGGAGTATTTATGAAAAAGATTTTAGCATTAGCTTTGTTAACAAGTTTAATTTGTATCACAACAATTTCGTCACATGCTGTAGTACCACCGACACAAACGGAGGAAAAAGGTTATATTTCAATCAACGCCACAGCTGATAAAGATTTAGCGCCTGATGTGGCTGAACTTTCAATCGTAATCGAGACATCAGACGCACGCTCAATGCAAAAAGCAGCTGCAGCAAATAAAGAGATTTCCGACAAAGTATATGCAGCGCTTAAATCTTTAGTAAACACCACTAATGGTGACTACGTAAAAACGTCTAATTTCAACGCTTCACCCGAGTACAAGTACTCTAACAGCAAAAGCACGCTCAGCAGATATAGAGTCACTAACAATGTATTAGTCAAAACAAAATCAATCGATAAAGTCGGCGAAATGATTGATAAATCAATATCATTAGGCGCCAAGAATGTCGGCAACTTAACTTTTTCAGTATCAAATTATGACAGCGAATTCGAGGAATTAATTTCAAACGCCTCAAAAAAAGCTTATAGTCAGGCACAAACCGCTTTAAAAGCCTCTCAAGCAAATATAGCAGGAGTAAAGAGTATGAGCATAAACGGCAGCGGTAATCGCGCTCGCGCGCCTCAATATATGATGATGGCAGATAAAAGTATGGCTTACGAAGAAGCCGCTGTCGCAGATGAGGTATCATACACAGTTATTGAGCCGGGCTCCATCAAAATTAACGTCAACTTGAACGCAGTATATTTCGTAAAATAATTACTGACAACATTTTGTTGGCGCAAGAGTCTTGGATGCAATTGTTTCGACTGCCTCCAAGCGTCTGGAGACGATATTCCAATCAATATTTTTTATAACGGCTTCAATATATGCGGCTTTATTAATTTCATAATCCGTCGTATAAGCGTGTTCCCAAACGTCAATCACGAGTATTGGAGTGACACTCAACGGCACATGTTCATCATGCAAATCGATAATATAGTTATATATTTTGCCGTCAAGACTATTGTACCCTGTCATAACCCAACCTGATCGGGCTGATTTTGCAACTTCACGAAGCTCAGTAATGAATTTATCATACGAGCCAAAATCACGACACAAATATGTATTCAAAATCGGAGATAATGAAGTTTCTTTACCTGATAAGTTTGAAAAATAAAGCTCATGCAGCACAATCCCATTTTGAGCGAACGGTTTTGAAATTATAATCTCTCTACATGAAGAATAAGTCGAATTGCCCGGGCAACTTGATGATTGTTTCAATTTCGTATTCAAGTCATTGAGACTTTTAACATAAGCATAATAAAGCTGGAAATGCTGTTTCAACATCTTATCGCTAATACCGTCCAAAGTGCCCAAAAGGTGCTTATAATCCTTTGCAACAACTTGATCTTTAGCAGCTAAATCAGCTTGAGAATTTTGTGCGAAAAAAATCGTAATACACAATGACACCATTGCAACGATAAATGCAAAAATCAATTTCTTCATAATAACACCCCAATCAGGTAATGATTTATTTTGCAATAAAAGTTGAAGATTCATATTCGACATTTAGCAAGGTCAGTCGGCTAAACAATAAAACTAAGACTTTCTTATATGCTCCTGTATCTTATCAATCAGCAAATAATAATCAATCGGCTTCGTAATATAGTCATCCATTTTTGCTTTTTTGCATTTTTCAATATTTTCTTTCATAACATCAGCAGTGAGAGCAATTATCGGGGTATAAATATTAGATGATTTTTCTAATTTTCTTATTTTCATAGCTGTAGAAACACCATCTAATAATGGCATATGGCAATCTAAAAAGACTAAATCGTATTTATTTTTCTTATATGCCTCAAGCGCTTTCTCACCATTTGAAACTATGTCGCACTTGTAGCCGCCTCTTTTAATCATATGCATAATCAAATTTTGATTAATCGGACTATCTTCTGCAACAAGTATCTTAATTGCAGTATTAACTCTAGCTGTTTGTGTAGAATTTTTTTTCGCGTTTTTAGTTTTAGCAGAAGAATTTTGAGTCAAAGCTTTTTCAACACACTTCAATAGTTCATCTTTCCGTATAGGCTTGGGTAATATAAAATTATCACTAATGCTTGTTAAATCAGCTGAATGAACCTCACATCGCGAACGTGGCATAATCAACGGGAGTTTTTTATATTTCTCATGTTTTGATAATAACTCCAAAAAGTCCTTACATTTTGTCTCACAATCTACCATCACTAAATCTAAGTCTATACCAGAATTTAAATACTTTATAGCCTGTGCGTTACTGGTAGCAGCAGTTATGTTCAATTTGTAGTCTTTCAAATAATTTTTTAATATTTCTATGCCCGGCACGTATCTACTCAGCATAAGAACATTTTTTCCTTTTAAATTGCTTGTTTTAAGGCTAGTATTCTTATTCGCAGTTTTATCTTTTTTTAATTTAACATTAAATTTAAATGTAGAACCTTCACCAAATTGGCTCTCAACAGATATTTCTCCATTCATCATAGAAACTATATGCTTCGAAATAGAAAGACCTAACCCGGTGCCACCATATTTTCTGGTTGTAGAATCATCTGCTTGAATAAATGTATCAAATATTTTCAACACATTCTGTTTTTCAATCCCAATACCTGTATCCTCAACTTCAAAAAGTAAATTAATCTCATTGTTTTTATCTTCTAATAACGAAAGCTTAATATTGATGGAACCCTTTTTAGTGAACTTGATAGCATTATTTACAATGTTATTCAAAACTTGTTTTAAACGCGATGAATCACCTATGACCATTTCAGGAACTTCATTTGGACAATATATACTGACCTCAATATTTTTATCAACATTTGCAGATGCAGTAATAGCAACATCTTCAGCCAGGTGTCTGATATTAAAAGGAGTATTCTCCAAAACTAGTTTACCGGCCTCAATTTTAGAAAAATCAAGTATATTACTGATAATTTTAAGCAGAGCTTTACTGGAGTTCTGAACTTCGCTGATAAAATCTTGTTGCTGCTCGTCCAAATTCGTTTTTTCAAGCAATTGAATAAAGCCCAAAATACCGTTCATCGGCGTTCTTATTTCGTGGCTCCTATTTGCCAAAAATGCACTTTTTGCAACATTCGCAGACTCAGCCGTATTTCTCGCATCAATCAGCTCCGTAACATCATGAATAATTCCTAAGAGGCCGTAATACTTATCATTTTCACCAATAATAGGTGTTTTAAAAATTTCTATCCATTTCCCTTTGTCTTTATGTTTGCTCAACTGCACAGTAAGTTTAATAGGTATTCTCTCTTTGTGAACTCGTTCATCAGTTTCTTTTTTCATTGCCAGCTCGTCAGGAGTCAGAACATTATGCTTTTCCATGGCATTAAATGCATTTTGCTCAGAAAGGTCTTCGGGCAAATCCTTATCCGCGCAAAAGGGCTGATTGGCAAATATAAAGTTACCATCAGGATCCTGCATCCAAACCTCAGTAGGGACACACTTAATGATGGCTTTAAGCTTGTCATCACGCTCAAGCAGATCTTCCTCAAGCAATTTTTCTTTCGTCGTGTCTCTTGATATACCGTGCACTCCGATAATTTTCCCGTTGTCATCATAAAACGGAGAAGTGATTGCAGTCATAGCTTTTCTCGTTCCATCAGGAAAATCAATCCAATTCCAATAACTTATAGGTTTACCGGTTTCAATTACTTTTTTATCAATGCCATTGAATTTTTTGTAATACTTCGGAAATATCTCTTTGTCAGTTTTCCCAAGTATATCCTTTGGGTTATCTAACCCGATTACAGAGACTGCAGCTTTATTGGCATACAAATATTTGCCATCTAAATCTTTTAAAAACACATGGTCCAACGATGATTCCAGTATATAAGCTGCGTATTTCTCTGACATAAAGAAATTGTATCATAGTAGCAAATAATAGGTATTTATTTGTCCATAAAGCGTAACAAATCTAAATAAGCAGCCGGAATTCAGTTATATGTATGAACTTTAAGTTATATTTTCAAAAATAACTCTCCAGAGTCATTCTAAATACAAACAAAATGTGTAGAATAAGGAATGTAAAGAAATATTAAGAATAGCCATCACAAAATGGAGGGAAGAGAGATGAGTATAAGCGCAATATCAAGTAATGCGATGCAGTATCAACAAATGATGCCCAAAGCGCCGCCAAGCGGTGCCAACATGTACGAGAATTTATGTAACGATTTAGGCTTAGACAGCACCGATGAGTCAAACGAAATCACGAAAGACATGCTTTCAAGTCTTATTGATGAAATTGAATCAGGTTCGTCAACACAAGATAAAGGTAAGCTGGGTTTCTTAAAACAGCTTATGCAGAATTTTGACGAAGTAGCAGGCGATGACGGAACGATTTCAGCCACAGACATAACAAACAATGTCGATGCACTAAAACCACCCCAAGGAGGGGAACCACCCAGTAGTGGAATGTTTTCAGTGACGATGAACAACATGTATAACTGGCTGAATCCTTCTGACATCACCGCAGAACAATTAATACCACCAATAGATTTAAAAGTATAAGTACATAAACCCTATTATCAGACAAATGGTATAATAAACGCATGTTTCGTTTCGTAAAATATTTTTTCACAATATTCCTTATTACGATGGTAATTCCACTGCTGTCTATGTTTTTCTGGACTCATGCTAAAGAAAAACATATGACAGCAAACATGCATAAGGATAGAACTAAAATAATGTATACCAAGGTCAAAGCAGCATCGGAACAGTATTTGGAGCTGCAAGAAAGTGATATCCTCACAAGAGTATACGAACAACACTCTGATAATATGACGTTGACAGGGTTTCAAAAACTTTTAAACAACTACCATGTGGAGCCGCTAAGTCAAGAATTAAAAAAGATTACCTCATACTATGAAATAGGTACATCCCCGCCCTTTGGGCTATATAGCGTAACAGTGCTGCCCGTTAAACACTCTAAGCTCAGTGGGATTAAAGTTTTGAGCAGAGTTGATACAAACAAGCTGCATCCGGGCGGCCCTTTTAAGCTTAAACTTATTTATTTGGATGATGAACAGCAGGAAATTTATGAGGAGCGAATCGACGACCCTGCATCTATGCATCGGAGAGAGCATCCTCCGGCTAAACATTTCCAAAGAGCACCTTCTGTTGACAGCACAATAGAACTAAACGGTTCAGATGGTCAACCTGTCGCTCAGCTTGTTATCACATCCGAAATGCCGATGCCGCCTCCCGGAATTATGCTGGACAATGTTTTAGGAATAATCATTTTATTTATGGGCATTTTACTGAGTCTAATTACAGGTTTGTACATAAATAAAAGTTTTATTAAACCTCTTTTACGAATTTCTGACGGCACAAAGCACGTCACAAAAGGCGATTTATCATTTCGGCTGCCCATTGATGTAAGACAAAAATATATTTTGGACACCTATAGAAATTTCAATGAAATGATTGCAGGACTCAAAGAAAAAGACGATTTACGCAAAAGCTTTATTTCTAATCTTACACACGACTTGAGAACCCCGCTTCTTGCTCAGGAACGTTCGCTTGACTTGATTTCGCAAAAATTCAAAGCTTTAGACTTAAACAATGAGTACGAACTCTCAAAAAGTTTGCAGAAAAATAACAGCCATCTTTTAAGAATGGTTAATTTGATTTTAGACTCGTATAGTTTCGACTCAGCACAGTTGAAAATTGTTTATTCAGAAATTAAAATATCCAAATTTATTGATAGTTGTTATGAGAAATTAAAACCTTTGGTTATAGAGAAAAATATATCTTTTAAGAATGATATTTCAACGGAGCTTCCGCCAATTAAAGGTGACAGCGTTTGTTTTGAGCGTATTTTTATAAATTTAATTTCTAACGCGATTGAAAATTCTCTGCAAAATGGTGAAATAAGAATTTATTCGAACATCGAAGGCAATTCCGTAAAAATATATGTTGAAGATAACGGCAACGGCATATCCGAAGAAGATATAAACTTCATATTCGATCGCTATTACAGCGGAAAAAGCTATGAACGCAAGCTTGGAACGGGGCTTGGGCTCGATGTTTGCAAAAAATTAATTGAAATGCACAACGGTAGTATTGAAGTTGAAAGCAAACTTGGTCATTTCACGAGATTTATAGTAACATTACCGTTCAATGTCCAAAAAGGAGCATAATCTGTGAGTATAAAGATATTAATTGCCGAAGATCACGAACACACGCGAAAAGGACTTGTTTATGGACTAAAAACTTTTTCAAGTGATTTTGTTATTTCCGAGGCTGAACACGGACTTCAGGCGTTAGAATACGTAAAACAAAACAACGTAGATGTAATTTTAATGGACGTCATCATGCCTGTAATGAACGGTATTGATGCGACAAAAAACATCATAGAACTAAAACCTGAAATCAAAGTCATAATGCTTACGTCAATGACCGAAAAAGAAACTGTTATGAGCTCATTCAAATCAGGTGCCTGTGCGTATTGCTCCAAAAGTATCAAAATAAATGAACTTTATGATGTCATTCGGACGGTTTTAGACGGTGCAACATGGCTTGATCCGGCGATTGCAGGATATGTACTGGAAATATTAAAAACCGGCACAGGACTCAGCGATGCACCGAAAAATGCAGATAAATTTAACCTCACAAACCGCGAAAAAGAAATTTTAACACTTATTGCTGAAGGCAAATGCAACAAAACAATCGCAGATGAGCTGGTTTTATCACTTCACACAGTCAAAAATCACGTAAAAAGTATCATCCAAAAATTGTCTGTTGTAGACAGGACTCAAGCCGCAATTAGAGCCTTAAAAGAGAATATTATTTAGTTTTTTAGCCCCGAAGAGTCAACAAACATGAAATAAATGGCTCGTTGGAGCTATCAATCACGAAATATAAAAATACTTTATATATATGTAATATATAAAGGAGATAACAAATGATTAAAGGTATTTCATTTAATACTGCTTCCGTTGGGTCATCAAACCGCGTTGCAAATGGGAATTCACAACAAGATGTTTCCGGCAAATTCAAAAACATGGGTGTAACTAGCGCAGCAGCATCACAGGATACTGAATCAACACTATTTGAAGGACAATCACAAAGACCTGAAGGCCCGCCGCCAAATGATGGCAGCAGACCTGAGCCACCTCAGGGTGGAGGCAATGAAGACCAAGCTCCACCAGAGCTGCAGGCAAAATTAACTTCATTAGGCGTTCCTGCTGACGTAATTTCACAAGGCAGAGAAGCTGTTATGAGCTATTGTCAGGAAAATAACATTACAATGCCTGAACCGCCTGACAGAGGTTCTAAGCTCAACGTGAGCGGCTAACAAATTTCCGTAAATATATCCATTAGTTTTACTAAAACTATAGAAAAGAAGAGGTGTCCCCCTCTTCTTTTCTAGTTATGTAGATGATGCTATAGTGCGTGTAGTGAAGCTTTCTCCATCTAAATGGACTTCATGGTTTCGCCAAACAAGTT
Source organism: Candidatus Gastranaerophilaceae bacterium (assembly GCA_031551265.1). Classification (GTDB taxonomy): domain Bacteria; phylum Cyanobacteriota; class Vampirovibrionia; order Gastranaerophilales; family Gastranaerophilaceae; genus JAVBNU01. Next base: position 16,131 of record JAVBNU010000011.1, on the reverse strand, counting down.
TTTTAGGGGAAACTATTGCATGCAAGTAATGAATAACTTGTAGGAAGTCAGCAAATATTTCTAAGAACACACAATAAAACTTTTCATTCGAATCAAGCACTTTTTTCCTAAAATAGAAATTAAAGACTGCTTTCATAAAATGAACGGCCAGATATAACAAAAGATATTTTAAGCCTAAAATAATTGACAGCACAAGCAATATCAACGGCAAAAACACAGGGGCTATTCCCATTAAAAATGTTACACTTGAAAGATCCTTCATCATATATCTATTGGCAAAAACCATCCATCTTTTCATGTGATTACAATAATCTGCAACCGTCTCAAACGTTGTAGACATCCCACAAGGAACGGTAGATTGAATTATTTTATAACCATTATTTGCAAAGAACATTCCAAACGCAAGCTCCTCAGGAATCTGGTTTTGAATTTTTTCATAAGCATTAAGTTCCTTTAGCGCATCTGTTTTCACGATATAAAACATTCCATTCACTTTTCTCATCGGTCTCAATAAAGATAACCCAAGATACGCAAAAAGAGTATTAGTGTTGACAAAAGCGCTAAGAAGATCGCTTAAAAACCCATTTCCATATGTATAAAATGGAATTCCTGTTACTATAGTTTTGTCTTCTTCCAAAAATTTCATCACTTTTCCGATGCTCATAGGATTAATAATCGTGTCATCATCAAGCACAACAAAAAATTCTCTCGCAAACTCAACAGCAAATTTTAGCTTATATACTTTTCTATGCACATTTAGTGGGATATCATCGACCGACACTATTTTTATTCTGTCCTTAAAGTTTTCATTTTTAGCCATGATTCGCTCAACCATATTTTCGGCTTCCACATCGCCTTTGTCCAGTATGAATATGAAGTTCATGTCACCAGAACTTTCTAAGTTCAAAATTAGACGTTCCTCAAGCATTTCATCTCCTGACATAAGCGGCTGCACAATGGAAAATCTTGAGCCATCAATTTGTTCAGTTTTTATATCAAGTTTTTTAATGTAAATAATCGTCAACGCAAGTTTTAATAAGTAAATAAATACAAATAATCCCAAACACACGTAAAAAGCTGTCAACATACCCCTATCTTCCTTTCAACTCTTTTCATTTTTCTATCTTTATTCTCATTTAAATAATTATCAAAGTCAATTTCGCATCCGAGTATCCCCAGTCGCGAAAAAAGCATATTTAACTCATTTTTAACAGAAGTTTCTATTTCATTTCTCAAATCATTATTAGAAAGTCTTAAATATATTTTTATAGAATTATCAAACTGCACAACCTTGTACTCATCTATAAATTCTGATGCATACATAACAGCCCTTGAAATGTAATCAGGAAACACAGGTTTATAATCGCCATTGGTATCTTTTAGATAAAAAATATCGTCACAGCGCCCCTCAATTTTTTCTATTGCAGTATAATGCGATTTGCAAGGGCAAGGTTCTTTACGCTCAGTTAATATATCGTTCAATCTATAGCGGATTATCGGCTGGGTAGTTCGGGAAAAATCCGTGATAATAGGTATGAACTTCCCTGCACTCTCATCAACGTATTCTTTTTGTACAACAATCATATCTTCGTTTAAATGAAGCGTGCCATACTGACAAGTTGACGCAATAAAACCTTCTGTTGCCTGATAAACCTGGTGAAGTTTTTGTCCAAAACTCACTGCAATATAATGTTCATCTATCGGCTCCAAAACTTCTGCGACCGATATAATTTTATCAGGCGATATATTCAAGACACCGCCATCCTTAGCTTGTGCAAGCATTCTCAAAACTGATGGAGGTGCAATCAATATTGTCGGACCAAATGAGTTCAACCCTTGGACGTGCGTTTCAATAGGGTTTAGCAAGTCAAAAAACTCAAATTTTATTTTTCCTGACTGAACAGTTGTGTATAAATTGCTATTCGCTCTCAAAAAGAAGGCAATTCTATGACTTTTAAAAATAGAATATGGTAGAATTTTCGCAAGAATCTTTCCTGCCCATTTACAGCGTTCTTGCGGGTTCACAAGAAAAACCCCTCGGTTCCCTGACGTTCCTGAAGAAAGCCCTACCGTAATATTGCCAATTGCAGGTGTAAAATCACGTTCTTTCTCAGCTTTGAGTGCTACTTCAAACGCTTTTTCTTTTGTAATTTTTACTGTGTTTAACGCATCGAAATTATCCATCATTACAGCTTTGTCAATAACAGGGAACTCACGCCAATCGCCAATGCAACACTTTTCATAATAGTTTTTATAAAAAGGTGATTTCTTCAAAATTTTCTTTAGAAAAGATTTTACTTGCTTATCCTGCCAGCATTCTAATTTATCTCTACTTTCAAATTTCGGTCTGTTGAGGTAATGATACAGGATTTTCAATTTATCAATCATAGATACCTCAACGTTTCAGGGCAGTGAGCAGGAAGAATTTTTATTTCAGGATTGTTCAAATGGAGACAATGTAATTTGTTTAAATTTTCCAAATAATCACGTTTATCCGAAAAAATTATACCTGCGAACGGATGCGGTGGAAGGTTCTCTCTATATGATTTGCTAAACCAACAAGCGTCACCGACCAAAAAATAGGTTTGGTTTTCGGTTTTTACTATCAGCCCTGTTTGTCCCGCAGCATGACCATAAAGCGGAACTGCCAGAATAGTTCCATCACCTGCAATATCAAAACCGGTCTCAAAAGGCAAAAATTCTTTATCTAAGCTAATCGAATTATAATTATCTATAAATTCAACTCTCGCCTCAAAATCTTCAGGTAGCAGGTCAGGCAAAAAGCCTCTTTTTACAGCATTGAAAGCGCTTTTATTTTTGATATCATCAAACGCCGATTTTAAGCATAAGAACTTGCTGTCAGGAAAATCTTTCAATCCGCTTATATGGTCAGCATGAAAATGAGAAATAACGATTTTGCTTATGTCATCCGAATTTATCTTTTTCAATTGGCTTAACGCGCTTTCCTGACTGTTATGGAACACAGGAGTAACTTTGCCATATATACTGTATGGGAATTTTTGCACTGCTGAATAAAATCTATCCGAATAGCCTGTATCGAATAAGATATTACCTATTTGGGGGTGTTTGATTAACGCAAATGTTGCATAAAATTGACAAGTTACATTCTTACCGCCTTTTATCGCCATTTTTTCAGTATGAGTACAATATCCAGTATTAAACAATTTTAGCTCAACTACCATAGTTATCGTTCCAACCATTAACCAACTCTTCCACCGCGTCCTGAATGCTGACTCTAGGGCTATAACCAAGCTCAGTTCTAGCAGCCGAAATGTCTAACGTTCTGCTGTAATTCAAAATTCCAACAGAATACTTTGTCAGCACAGGTTCTTTGTGCCCACCAAAAGTTTTTGATAGAAGTTCAAGACATCCTGCAGCAGAATATACCAGCTTAAAAGGCAGTTTCAAGGGCTTAAAATCATATCCGAGTTTTAAAATTAACATTTCAAGGAAATCGTACAACGAGACAGGTTCACCATTTGTAATATTATATTTTTTGCCCAAAACAGTTTCAGGTGCATCCTTGCATAACAAAAGCGCATCAACTACGTTTTCGACGTAAGTAATGTCAATTTCGACTTTTTTATTGGCAATAACAGGAATAAATTTCTTATTATTTGCTTTGATAAGTCTTGGTAAAATACTCGTGTCACCGATGCCAAATATACCGCTTGGGCGAATAGTTACAACCGGCAAACCTTCCTCAAAAGCCCTATCTATTTCTTGTTCTGCCAAAAACTTGGTTTCTGCATAGTTATTAATCTTTTTTTCAGGAAGCTCTGCATCTTCACTTACATTGTATTTATCCTTGAATTCAAAATATATGCTCGGCGTTGATACGTGTATGAGTCTTTTTATTCCGTGTTTTTTACAACCTTCGATGATATTTCTTGTGCCTACAACATTTGAATTATAAAAATCTTCATAGCGCCCCCAGGGCGAGGACAAAGCCCCACAGTGAAAAACATAATCGACTTCGGCACAAGCATTTATAACTTTTTCATTATCAGCTAAATCGACTTTCAAAAACGTTATGCCTTCTTGTTCAAGTGCAGCACCAATTTCTTCATTTCTGCCCAAAACAGTTACGTTATGCCCCATATTTTTCAATCTATGAGCAAGCCTCTTACCAAGAAATCCGGTTCCACCGGTTACAAGCATATTTTCATTTTTAGTACTCAAGCACCATTACTCCTATCGAAAGCCCTGCAGAAGTTCCTAACAGCATGATTTTATCGCCACGCTTTACTTTATTTTGCTCAATCGCCTCATACAAAGCCATTGGGATTGAGGCAGCAATTGTATTTCCATGATTTTGAATAATATACATGAATTTTTCATCATCAATATTTAGCTTCCTTTGAACCAGCTTCATCGCCATAACACTTGCCTGATGAGGAACAGTTAACGCCAAATCCGATATTTTCAGCCCGGCGCCATTTAACGTCTTTTCCACAATTTTAGGCAGATACTTCGAGGCAAGTTTATAAATCTTTTCGCCGCTCATGTTGAATAAAAAGTCAGTTTTGTTATCTTCGCGGTATTCTCTTGAATGCAACATAGTTCCTGAGCCTTTCACTGTCGCACATTCAGAGCCCGCACTGTAGGTTTCCATATTAGCACTTACTATTTTGGATGTTTCAGAAGCCGGTGTTTTCGTGATTATTGCAGCAATAGCTCCATCACCGAATAACGTACAACTTTTTGGATCATCCCAGTTCAAGCCCACAGAAGCTATTTCCGCAGATACAATAAGAACATTTTTGTATTTTCCTGATTCAATTGCATGTGAAATCAAATCAAGAGCAGTGACAAAGCTGTAGCATGTAGAATTCACATCAAAACACGGAATTCCTGAATCTTCACCACCAAGCTCCTTTTGTACCAGCGAAGCAGTGCAGGGAATACCCTGTTGAGGCATAGCACTCGCACCTATAATACAATCAATCTCTTTCAATGTCATATTAGCTTTATCAAGAGCTTTTTTTGCAGCGATAGCGCCCATTTGTGAAGAAGTTTCGCCGGAATAATAATGACGTGAAAGAACTCCTGATTTAGCAGCAGTCCATCCCTTTTCTAATCCCAATCTTTCATCTAATTCTTCAGCTGTAACAACTCTAGTCGGCAAATATTTACCCATACTGATTATTTTAATGTTTTGCATTTTATTTTTCTTATCCTTAGTCTACTATTCATCCCAGTAATCAACATTTTACTACTTAATACCTCGACAATCAAATATTACTAAAATAGTTCAGCAATAAAAAAATTCTCTGTTTTGGACAGAGAATTTTTTGAGTAAATAGTTTTATTATTAATGAACTTTGAACTCTTTTTGTATATTTATTGTACCTTCTTCGTTCATTATAGTATTGGCAGCTGCTTCTTGCTTGGCTTGTTGAATTTCATCATCACCCGCAGCAAAGCTTCTTGGCTTATATTGCTTTCTAAAAACAGTGTCAATGTCTTCTGCTATTTTGTAGATTGTATCATTGGCGTATTGATTTACAGAAGCATCATCTAAAGCGACATTAGTAGATTCAGGGCTTTTCTCTGTCCAGAAACCGATGAACGATTTAAGAACATTTCCTGCAAAAGACAAGATAGTGTTTCTGTTACCTTTTTCGATAGTTGAGTAGACTATGCTTGTTTCACCGACATTTTTAGCATCAATATTGAAGTCGCCTTTAACGTGTGTGTTAGCAATATCGAGCTTGCCGGCCTTTTCTACATTCAAATCACCATTGATTACTGTTGGAGTGCCTTCCTCAAGTGTATAGCCATTATCAATCGCACCATTTGTAGTAGTTTTAGGGTCTTTATCCAAGTTATAAACGCCATCTTTTATCGAGTTAGCGATTTGAACAGCACCACAGGCATTTACAGTTACATTATCGAAAGTTGAACCTAATAAATGAATATCGTTTCCAGCGTATGCATTAAACTCGCCTGTAGCCACTGAATCTGTAACATTTACATCATTGCCGGCGCCCATATCTACATTGTTCAATTCAGCATTTGTGATATTTATATTATTTGCGTCAATATATGAATGCTGCATTTTTGTGTCAGAAATATTTACATTCTTGTCTGAAACAACGTATCCACCAGTAATCTGGGAATTAGCAATATCAACACCAAGCACACCGGATAAAGTGCTGCCATTTTTAATTTGAGTATTATCCGCAGTAATTTTTTCAGTTGCATCAGCTCTAACACTTATCAACGAAGTATCTTTGAAGTCCATATTTTTGGCTTCAAGATTAGACGCTTTCAGAGTTGAATCTTTTGTGTTTATGCTATTTTTCGCACTGAAGATAGCGTTCTCTGACGTTACATTTTCAAGATTGATGTCTGCAGCGTCATGCATCGTTAAGTTTCTATCGTCAACATCAACCGTTTTCAGTGTAACTGTTTTATTTGCGTATACGTCAGTGTCTGAAAACTCTACCGTGTCGGCCGTAAAATCTCTTACTGCCTTAAGTTGTGAATTCTCGACATAAACGCCATTGCTCAAGAACATATCCTTACCGGCATTGGCTGTTGTGTTTGCAATAGATGTTAAGTTAGATGCGGAGATATCTTTACCGGCGCTTAATTGCGAATCAACAATCGTTGAGTTATTTATTTTCATATCATTTCCGGCTGACGCAACTGTGGTTGTTATCTGACCGCCATTGAAGTTTACATTGTGCAAGCCGGTTATGTTTGAATTATTGAGATTTGAGTTCTCGGTGTAAACATCATTGTTTGCAAATACAAAAGACGAATTCAGGTTTGAGTTATAAGTTACGTTTGCATTGTTTGCCGCGTAAACCATTGAATCTTTGATGTTAGAAGCTGCAATATTTACTTCGTTTCCGGCATAAATATAACCGTGTTCACTCATTGTGGAATCGCTTATATTCACTTTATTGTAGCCACTTACATTTGTAAATTGGTCAAGATTCGAAAAATAGCTTATGTTAACATCTCCATCTGATAACAAATTTGAATTTGAAACATTTGTAGCTGCGACATTGAGATTGTCACCGCCCCAAACACGTGTATCGTTTTTCAGTGTTGAGTCGCTAACATTGACATTGCCACTTCCATATAGGGTTCCTCTATTAACAGTTGAGAAATAGGTTACATCTATATTTTTATCCGAGCGGGCTGACGAATTCTCTATTGTGGCATTTTGGAGCAAAATGTTATTTTTGCTTATCAGATACGTACCATTTTTGAGTGTCGAACTGCCAACAATTATGTTTCCGTCCGAGTTAAGATGAACATTATCCAGCTCTGAGAAATAGCTGACATTCGTATTACCGATTATATTTGCCGTACTGTTGTTTAGTTTTGTATTAAATATATTTGAATTTGCACCTGCAGCAAGTTCTGAGTTACTGATTCTTGAAGAGTCAGTATTCAAATTTCCTGTCGCAATCAGCTTGCTGTTCGTAACTTCTGAACTGATAACGTTAATGTCATTAGAAGTCCCAAGCCCTAAACTCGCCATACCACTATTAATTTCAGATTTCTCGACCTTTGAACCGATAAGGTCAACACGACCTAGAAGGGTCTGCATTTTTGAATTGGTAACGTCGGAATAATTAACAGCGATACCTTGAAGCGTCATCACTTCAGAATTTTTCACTTCGCTATTATTGAGATAAATATTTCCAAAAGTTGTAGTTAACAAACTATTATCTCTTATTTTTGAATCCTGGACATTAATATTGTATTCAGCATCTAATTTGGTTCCGTTAACATAACTGAGTTCCAAAATATCCATGTTGTAGTCGGCACGGATGTTAGAATCATTGAATTCAACACTTCGTGCTGACAAGTTGCCCGCATGGAGCGATGAATCGTTTGCAGTTGAATTACTTATCACTGTTGTGCCATCTGAATTTAATATACTGCTACCCAGCATACTATTATGTATAAATGCATCATTCTTAATTGCAAAGAAAGAATCATCAAATGTACTGCTGGTACTTGATGCGCTATTGGCAAAAGTTCTCGCTTGATTTAAATTAGAATACGAGAATGCAGCACTGTCTGATTCTATATCAGAATCTTTAATTGTTGAATTTGCAATCACAGTACTTGCTTTACCGCCAATGTAGCTATGCTCTGTACCATTAACCTGTGTGTTATTAATATTTGCAATGCCATTAGTTTTTGCATACATTTTTCCGGTTTTAACGTTATCTGTATTTATATTTCCATTTGCATACAAGTATAGACGACCATCGGCTGTCATAGCAGCTTCTGTCGCTTTTACCGTCGTATTTTTAACTTTTATTGAACTGTAGTCGCCCGCACTATAATATCCGCCGCCACTCGGGTTCGCTCTCGCATATTGAACATTCACGGGGTGCATTGATGAAGGTGCAGTCTCTTTGAAGCTCGGGTTTGTAGTACTTGCTACAAAGTTAACTCCATCAGCAGAAGACATACGAACAGTACCACCCGCAAAAAGATCGGCGCCTGATACATCAATACCCGGCGCAATAATATTCAAATCATTGTTAACTCTAATTACGGGAACAGGAAGGGTTGTATTCCCTCCTCCGATTGTTATACCTTTATTTGTTCCGTTTGCTGTTGTTGTAATTTTACCGTTTAATTGGCCATCCCATGTAACATCGTGTGTCGTAAATGTTGCGGCACCAGCGTCAACATTTACCATAGCACCGTTCATAAAAACCATACCGTTAGGGTTTGATATAACTAAATGCCCCTTTGCACCACTGGAAGATAATTCACCGGCAAATTTTGAAATCCCGTTAACTACCTTGTTTAAACCGACTTGGCCGTCTTTTGTAAAATTAAAATCCAACTTGTTACCAGGACCAACGTTTAAGTGATCCCATTTAATAACATTACCGTTCCCAGTAATACCGATTTGGGCATTCGTTCCTGTGTTTTTGTTTATAGTTGCACCGCCCAAATCATTAATCTGTGCACCATAGCCATTTGCGCCGCCTGAGAATACCTCAGTCGCGGATATTGGGGCTGCTAAGCTAGCCATAATAGCGGCAGATAACAACAGGTCTGCACGCCTCATCTTCTTCTTTTTACTCTTTTTCATTTTATCCTCTAAAAAATACTAAACTCTCTGGTTAAGTATTAGGACGTAAATATTCTAAAAAAGTTTCATTTTGTTCACAAAGAACTCATTAGCAGGATTATTAAAAAAAAGTTTTAAAGCCCACCTCTCTCGATAGCAGGCTTTAAAACAATTATTGTAGTTCAGGTAATCTAGAATTTCCAGGTAAGCCCTACTTGCAGCGCTATACCGGTTCTACCGCCATTTCGAATCGTTGTTTGTCCCCAAGCTATAAGTCGGTCGTCTTTAAAGGTTTTTGTGCCGCCTATACCATATTCAAACCAACCGTGATCCATTTTAATAGAGTCCAAATGGGCATCTCCTGCTCGACCGCCGATACTGTCATTGATGTTCCATGTATACAGCGTGATTAAATATGTAGTCCATGTTTCTCGAGCATAAATTATGTTTAACCCGGGCGTTACGTTAATCCCGTTCAACATATCGGAATTCATTGATAATGCGCCGAAGTCAGATCCCCAGTTTTGCTCACCGAAAGCGTTATATGAAACAAGAGCGCTTGGCTGAAGAATCCAGTGACGAGCAGGGCGGAAATTGTATGCAGCTTTTGCGGCTGCGCCTGCAAACCAGTTACCAGTGTCGTCATTGAAGCCTTCTACTTTCATTTCATTTGCGTAGCCACCTCCATAAGCAAGAATAGAACCTATAAAATCATTTTTGAAAAACGTTCCCATAACGCCGGCTTGACCGCCGTTTTGATACATACTTACGCCATCATAAGTTTGATGGCCGCCATTATAAGCAATAAAGGCCGTTGGTAGGAATTGCCAGCCGTCACCCAGGCAAATAGGGCAGAAATCCGCACCAATAATCGTACCATAGAGGTTATTTCCAATATCCAAGCCATGCGTCATATCTAGTCGTTCAAAGATACCATAAGCTTTAGCCCATAATCCACCATCATTTTGGCTAAATTGATATGGCGCAAAAAGACCGCTGCCACTGTAAGCATACTGATTTTTCATTCCTTGAGCCACGAAATCAGGGCTGTCAAGATAAACGTGGTCGAACAGGGTATTAATTACGCTCAATTGGCCATTATACATTGCTTCCGTTGCAACCTGACCACGGTAAGCCTGAGGGTTGACAGATTCTCTGATTAAAGCATAGGTACCGCCGGGCTGGGTATAATTAGCAACAAAATCATATATGTAAATAGGTGTTTTGACTTGACCGACAGTTGTGTCAAAAGCTACAGGGTCATTTACATCATAGCTAAATACTTCAAGTGGGATAACTTTAGCTGTAGGAGCACCCATAAGATTAATGCCGCTTACGTTAAGTGTGCCCACGCCGCCTGAACTTTTGTCCAGGTTTTCAAAAAGAGGTGCATAAAAATTATCTGATGTCCCTGTCGCACCATCACCGGCTATTGCAACATCTATATTAAAATTATTTCTTCCTGAAACCCTTATCGCATCTGTTGCTGTGTAATGTGTAGGCGAGCCGGTTATTGAATTAATAGTTGCATTACCAAGAGTGTTGAATTCACGCCCAAGTTTCACACTTGGAATTGTTGCCAATAAATTAACTGTAGAATTGGACATATTGTTCACACCGCCTAGGAAGTGACCAAATATATTTGCTATACCAGCAGTTTGATTAAAAGTACCTGTATATGTCTGAAATTGAGAATCATTAGGCTTGCCTGACATACCAAGGTTGAGTGTATTGTTACCGGTTTTGTTAATTATCGCATCGGTATCACTGTTTGCAATACCACTTTCAAATGTAACTGCGCCACTGGCACCGGTAATATTCATGACCGCGTTAGAGCCTGCCATGTAAATATCATTCGGCCCTGTTGAGTCGTTGTTATTTGTGAATAAAGCTCTGCCCGGGATGTTTATTTCAGAGTTGCCCACAGGATTTTGTGAATAGTTATGAATTGCTCCGCCGTGTCCGCCGGAAGAGTTCCCGGCAAATACTACACTATCGCCTATATTTATTACAGAGGTAGTTTCTACGCCCGACGCACTATACGACCAGTTATAAATCGCACCACCGTTTGTACCTGCACTATTCCCTGAAAACACTGTATTTTCATCTATGTTAATCGTTGCATTTGCAGGTCCCACGCTAAGATTATTGCCCGCAATGTTCACAATTGCTCCGCCGGGCCCTATTTCGCCGGTATTACCCGAAAAATTCACATTTTTACCTATGTTGATAATGGCATCCGACCTATTAATGTCACTTGCGACAAAGTTATAAATTGCTCCGCCATGAGATAGTGTTGTATTGTCGGAAAATGTTGTATTTTCAGCTATGTTAATCGTGGCAGTTCCCTGCTCAGAGCGCGCATTAATATATTGAAAAATTACACCTCCGGCACCTCCTGTGGTATTTTCGAAAAATTCGGAACTACTGCCTATATTGATAACACCTGTTGCGGATGTACCTGTATGCGCGGCGGATGCCTCGTTATAAATTGCACCACCGTATGTAGAAGTGGAATTGTTTGAAAATTTTGCATTACTGCCCACATTAATTGTGGAATCTGCGGAACCATTAGTAGTTGCGGCCCAGCCACTAATTGCTGCACCAAAGCCCTCTTGCTCATTATCAGCAATGTTTCCTGAAAACTGTGCATTATTGCCGACTGTGACATTAGAAACAGCAGGCCCGTCAATCCCCAGTGCGTAACTGCTTATTGCTCCACCATAATAGTTAGTACTAGTAGCAGTATTGTCTAAAAACTTTGCCTCATTGCCTATAGTTACATAGGAATTTGCGACTCCTTCCAAACTTTTTGCATAGCTGCTTATTGCACCGCCATAATAGTTATCAGCAACGACATTGTTGTTTGAAAATGTTACATTATCACCAATGATAAGTGTGGTTGTTGCATCTGAAATACTTAGTGCAATATTAGCGATTGCTCCACCGTGTAAATCATCAGTGCCTGCTATAGAGTTATTCGAGAAATTTACATTATTACCCACTGTAATCTTAGCGGTTCCTGTGCTTGCAGGACTTAGGGCATAGTTATATATCGCACCACCCATAGAAGCGGTATTTTTTGAAAATGATACACCGTCTTCTACTATCACATTAGTGTTTGTTTCACCGTAACCATTTCCAAAGTTAAAAACTGCACCACCTGTAGGCGCACTATTTTCAGAAAATGATGTGCCTTTTCCTATGGTCACATTAGTATCTACTCCATCCATACTATATCCCCAGTTAACAATAGCTCCACCCCTAACATCACTGGAGTTATTAGTGAAGATATTATTTTGACCAATTATAATATTTGCAGTTGCTAAACCGAAATCAGTGATAGACGTGGTGTTTGAGACTGCTCCACCAAGAACTTCTGAGGTATTGCCTGAGAATTCCAAACCATCACCGATTGTTAAAATAGCAGTTGCGGGATTAGAGGATGTACCATATGCCTGATTGGTAAGCGCACCACCATATTCGGTAGTATTGGTTATGAATTTTGAATTATCTCCAACGGTTAGACTTGCAAATACTGCATTACCATCCGCAATAGTGGCATCTGCCTGATTAAAAATTGTACCACCCCAGGTGGTGTTATTAGTAGCAAATGCATTTTTACCAATGCCTAAAATGGCATTTGATATATTGCCTCCTGAAATGTTAGCAATTGTTCCATTTTGACCGGAATTTCCACTTAAAAACATATTATCGCCGATTGTAATATTGGCATTTGCGGTTCCTTTTGAAGCATTTGATGAGTTATTAATAACTCCGGCGACACCTCCGCAATGGTTGCCTGTGAATGTCGCATTGTCGCCAACTGTAACAGTTGCAAGCGAAGTGCCTAATGTTGCTGTGTTTGTGTCCATGTTAACAATTGCCCCACCTCCACCAACATTGTCGGAGAGTGTTACATGATTACCTAGACCTATAATTGCACCAACGACATTATCCTCTGCCGTGTTGTAAATCACTGAAGCGCCAGTAGTACCGCTATGAAAAAAGTTTTTAAGAGTAAATCCATCTCCAACATTCATAACGTTGTTGGTTAAATCTAAACTATTTACTCTAAACCCCGAATGTGTTCCTTGGCCGTCAAGCGCTAATCCGTTACCAAAGATGGTTAAGTGCTCGGTAATTTGCGGTATTAAGCTGAGTGTTAAAGCAATGTCGTTTAAAAAATTAATTTCAAGCGGAGTGCCTGAGTCCGAGAGTGCAGCATTTAAGCTGGCCGTATCAGTTACATCAATTGCCGCTGTTGCAATATTCACAGCACCAAATACAAACGCAAAAACAAATGTAAAAATGTGTTTTTTAAGCATAGTAAAACTAGCCCTTTTTGGGTTTTTCCTCATGTCTAATTTCCTTCTAAATGTCGTTGTTAATGATATAAAGAAGAATCATATTTAAGACAATTGCCATAACGACAATACCAATCGGTGAAGCTAGAAAACATAATAAATATATTTATTATTTATAAAAAAATTTGGATAAATATTATACTATTATTATTTACTTTTTAGCTTCAATTTTTTCTATATCGTACAATGATTTCGCAAATATATAATCATACTCAGTATCTATATCTATCGCTTGTTTTTGGTCAACTAAAAGTCTATATGCATTTGGCCCAAAATGATAATGCCATTTTTCAATGCTTTCTTTAGGAGAGAGGATTATACCATTCGTAAAGGAATGAAACATAGGCAAATCCTGAGAATTACAATGGTTTTTTCCCATTTTAAAGTTCATAGGACCGTTTTCATCCAATAAAAAATGTTGGAATTGAGCAACAGTAATCAGCGAATCGTATCCTTCATTTAATTTTTCATAATACAACTCAATGGCTTTATTAAATAAAATTGAATCCACAAAAGGAGATGTACAGCACGACCACATTAAATGTTCACCTTGCATAATCGTACAAATATAGTCTAGAAAATCTGAAAAGGGTCTGCTTTCATCAGCCAAGTCGTCAGGTCTTTTTATTGCGATTACGCCATTTTCTTTTGCGATTTTGAGCATCACATCTGAATCCGAGGACACAATAATTTCCTTTAAACCTATAACATGTTTTAAATGGTTTATTTTATTTATCAACAGATTCGAGTCGCCAAACGGTAGAATATTTTTGTTCGGCAATCTTGAACTATTTGCTTTAACCGGAATTATGGCAGAAATATTATTAAACATGACTTTTATCTCCTTTGGGAGCTTTGTCGTATAGGCTTTCTACGAGTTTTTTATTAAAAAAAGCAGAATCACCATCCTCTTCTTTTATTCGATACAGAATCTCTCTAATAGTGTCCAGCGACAATGTTTTTTTATCTAATAAGAATTCTGCATATGACCTATGTATACATAACTTCCCGGTATAGTAGTACGCAGGAGAATAGCCCCAATGATATTTATCTTTTAGCGGGCTTATATGCTTACTTATAGCATATAATATTGGTGATAAATTGTATACTTTGCCATATTCACTATTTAAAAAATCCATAATTGTTTCAACACATAAATTTCCGGGGATTCTGCCCATTCCAAACAATGAGGCATCCATAAAGATTTTTCGTTCATTCTTTTTTATTTTTAAGAAATGTTGAGCAAGTGAAAAACTCAAATTTAAATTTTCATGCAAATGAAGATCTATCGCAATATCATTATCTAAATTAGCTTCTACGTATTCATAAATATCGACTAAAGATTTTTCTGTTAAACTTCCAAAAGTATCAACGATAGTTAACACTTCTGGTTTTATTACATTTACTTCTTCAATGAGCTTTTTCAATTTTTTTTGCTCATATCCTGGAAGATTAACCGGGTTTAAGAAAAATTTATACCCTAAATCTCTTGCAATTTTACAATACTTTTTGGTTAATTCAATATCTTTGTAATAAAAAGCAAACCTTAAAAAATTAATTTTACCGTTACAAAGGGAAAGGCTACTAATATCATACCAATCTGGTCTAATCATTAAAGAATATTCACAATTTTGTTCATTAGGTAAATATTCGTACACTTCCTCTATTCTATTAAAATTAGCTTCGTCTTTGCTAAAGTCACCATTTTTCAAAAAACCTAACTCTACAATTTCAACACCGGATTTTGACAATAACTCTACAATGTTTTTAATAGTATCTGCCCCAAAATTTGCATCATTCACATGCCCGCCATCTCGCAGCGTGCAGTCTAATATATTTATGTTTCCTAACTTATTCACTAAAACAACCTCCATTTTGATAGAGTTCCGCAATTTTTAAATCTTCTATACTTTTTATCTCTAATGCAGCTTTTTTATCTAAAATATATTTGTAGGGAATATTGCCCCATGAGTATTTCCATTTTAGCATGTTTTCTTTTGAGGCAATGGCAATCGCTGATATCCAGAAATACAGCTGATTCAGATTACAGGAATCTTTATGTTTTATACCACGATGAAAATTCAAAGGGCCGTTATCATCAATAACAAATTTTTTAAAAGGAAGAACTGAAATTAAAGAATCATAGTCCTCATTTAATTTTTTAAAGTATACGTCAATCGAATCAGCATACAACTTTTCATCGACAAAAGGAGTGCAACAGTTTGTCCACAGTATATTTTCTTCATGTCTTTTATCTAAAACTATTTCTATTAAATTTGAAAATGTATCAATATCTTGGGGGAGATTAGGTCGTTTATAGACATCCACGCCATGTCCTTTTGCTATGTCTAATAATTCGTCACTATCAGAACAAACTACAATATTACTAATTGAAGAAACTCTCTGTAGTTGCTTTATCTTATGACTCAAGAGATTTGTATCCAAAAAAGGAAGTAAATTTTTGTTCTCTAAATTATAATCGAATTTTCTGGCTGGTAATACTGCTATTACATCATTCATTTTTCTGCCTTTCTTTTTATCTTTCAACCGTAAAACAATCTAAACAAGTATTAGGAAAATATTTGGAAATTACTGAACTGAAATTTTTAAAATCTTGAAAAATTACCGCATCTACATTAAAGTATTCTTTTAACATTTCAGCTCTGATATTTTCTAACAATA
>JAVBNU010000080.1:0-29714 GCA_031551265.1 Candidatus Gastranaerophilaceae bacterium | reverse complement strand
TCTTTCTCGATGCTCATGTTTTTATAAAGCTCTTCATATTCGGCAATTTTGTTTTTCATTGCTGCAACTGCCATTTGAAAATCTTTATTATTCATATCAGCATTGATTATAGCGGAAGCTAAAATCTGCATAACCATTTTTACGGTTTCTTCATCAAAATAACCCAATTCTTCTAATTTCAAAATATAATATGCAAGCTGCTTGGAGTGATTAGTTATAACCTCTCTGAGCGATATAATCGTCGGATCAAAGGAACAGGTTCCTTCTGCCGTAGCTTCACTACAATATGGATTTTCATCAAAAAAATTTCTGTTCATTAGATTTGCCCCTACTATTTTAAAACTAAGTCCGGATTAGCCAGCATATCATCACAACCGCCAATCCTCTTACCATCAACTATAATTTGTGGTACCGTCACACGACCTTCAATGTTATACATCTTACCCAATTGTTCGCGCATTTCACTCTCGTTGTCAGTTATGTCAATATTTTCAAACTCAACATTGTGTTCTCTCAAAAAAGCCAGTGCTTTCTTACAATACGGGCAATAATCTACCGTGTAAATTTGTATTTTTTTCATGATTGCTCCTTCTGCTGATTAATACAGCTATTATTACGTATTACCAACTATTTTTAATTGCACAAATGACTAATCTGTAAGAGCACTGCACAAGTCTGAAAAATTTGTTTTTTTCTATTTGTGCAGTGCTCGATTTATCGGATGTAAGAAGAAGCAAATCCTTACGAGGAGTGAGGTTTGCTTCTTCGATACTGGACGTGATAGACCCTGCACAAGGCTCTTTTTTGAATAAAAAGTGACTTGTGTAGAGGTCTATCTGTAAGGTTATAAGAACTTTAATGTAAATATTTAGTAACATATCCATTATAAAGTAGCAAAGAAATTTTTTCACGAGCGTTAAAGCATGCGTAATGATTTCCAGAGATTGAGAAAGGAAATACCATGATTTCAGTAAACAACACAGGAATAAACACCTCCTCACACAACCCCTCATTTAAAGCGCTTGTCCACGTCGGCAAAAGAACTCAGGCTATGATAAAAACAATGCCTGAAGCCGCAAAAGGCATTGAAGAATTCGCCAAAAAAATGAAATCAGTAGGCACCGACGACGACATACTCTATATTTTGCATAATTGCAACCCCGGGGAAGCTCAAACGTACGGTGGCCCGGAATTGGAGAATGCTTTGCTGGCGTACGTGCGTCGAGGTATAGGACTCATCAAAAAAAGAGGATTCTATTTTAATGCCAAAGAAACACCCGTAAACGTTGAATGCTCACTAAACCTAGCCTTAGAAGACCTCTCAGGAGCACTTAAAAGAGACTTAGATTGCAAATTCTACAGCTCACCGGTGCCTGAAGGACTTTACCGTCATATGTAATGAACACCTACATTACTTGCCCTACTTCGGAATACACAATATAATATCTGTATGACTTAGGGGAATTAATTTAGGATAGTAGATGAGTACGCTTAGAAAAATTAAAATTTCAATAATATGCGCATTTCTACTCATCTTTGCGCTGTTGTTTAAAAATATCTTAGCATTCGGCTCTTTTTATATCGGTAAATACTACTATCACAAGCACAGCTATACTGCTGCCAAAAAATGTTTCGGATTATCAAAAGATATCAAACCCAACGACGCTGACTATAGCGATTTTTACACAAGAACACTTGTGAAAATCCCACTTGATTACCAAACGCAAAAAGAATTATACGAAATTACACGCGATACCGCCTCAAACCCCGCGGCAATCCTCGCCGATAACAGGCTGGAAACCTTTAAAAGCAACACTTTAAAATATTTCGAACGAAATTATATCTCCTCTGTCGCTTCAAATAATAAAATCATAAGATGGGACGAAAAAAAATTCCCTCTGCTGGTTTTTATCGAAAAAACTGACGGAATCTCCGATAAATACGTCGAGGTTGTCCAATCTGCTTTTCAGGAGTGGGACAACGCTTTAGGCAATTTCTTTAAATTTAAATTTATTGATGATAAAAACACAGCCAATATTATAGTTAATTTTATTCTTACCATCGACAAAAAAGATAAAACTGCATTCTATATTGCCGGCCAAACTGTTCCTGAAATTAGTGGCAGCCACCTCGAAAAAATGGTGATATCACTGAATACCAAAACGAACCTCGGCGAAGAAGTCGGCGAAACCTCACTATACAGCACTGCGTTCCACGAAATAGGTCATGCCCTCGGAATTATGGGGCACAGCAGCAACTACAATGACTTGATGTACATCGAAGCTCCTGACAAAATTTCACAAGCTGATATTAACACAATGAAACTCCTGTATTTGATTGTGCCGGACATTTCTAATTCTCAAATTTCTGATATGTCTGTCGACACAAGGATTTATGCCCCACTGGTAATCGGCTCCACCGAACAACTGGATAATGAACAGTACATGAAAGCTATTACATACATCCAAAAAGCCCCCGACGTTTCAGCCGGCTGGGTTGAGCTTGCTACCTTCTATTATCAAATAAAAAACCATCCTAAAGCTATCAAATCACTTCTTCAAGCCAAAATGCTCTCTACAACAGACGGCGAATTGTATTCCATCAACTATAATCTCGCAATGGTCTACATGGAGATGAAAGAATACAATAACTCACTTATATACCTCGGTGAAGCCCAAAAAATTAATCCCGAAGAAGATTTAAGAAGCCTGATTGCTTTCAGCAAGTATAAAGCCGGTGACAAAAACTCGGGCATTAAAGAACTTCACACTCTCGTACAGGAAAATCCCGCTGACATCAACACAGGCTTTATTTTGGCAGATATATATTTTGCGGAAACTGATTTCATAAAAACTGTACAAGTCCTAAAATGGCTCAAATCCAACAACATAGGCTTCAAAAAAGATCCGCGGCTCAAAAAATATAAACTCTTAAACTTTTTTGTCTGACTTTATAAAAATCATCCATTTAATAGATAGACAAATCAAGGATTAATCGCATAATATTTATATAGAGGGAGATTGGGGTAAAATGCTTAATATTACCAACAACGACAAATTTAATAGTAATAACATCAAAGAACAGGCTGATATACTCAAAGTTGGCATGAGCTTATACAAAGGCACTCAGCAAAACTCTCAAATATCACAACTGTTCGATGAAACTGATATTTCAAATAAAGCACTGAATCTATACCAAAAAGAACTGGATATCAAAAACTTTACGCAGCTTGCATTGTCAAACCCGGAAAACTCATCCCACATTGATTTAACAATACAAACTCTTTTTGCTAAATCTACCAACATGAGTAACGAAGAATTGGCGAATTCTCTTTTGGGCAATGATAAATTTTTAAGTGACCTTTTCGGATAGATAAATGGATTCACTAGAAACAGATATATTTCCTCAATCGGAAGAAATAATCAGTAGTGATACTCAACTACTGCCGGACGACACTATAGATTCGCCGGATGTTGGCGTGCTTCCTCAGCCGGAAACAATTAGCGGCGAAATTCAACCAATACAACAATCTACCGCAGTTTCACCTGCCCTTGATGCAGTAGTCAAAATTTATGTGCAAGGCGACTATAATACCGCTCTATCACAGTTTAGAAGCCTGCAAAATACAAATAGTTACGCTGAATTGTATATCGGCAACTGCCTCTATAAGCTGAATAATCCCAAAGATGCAGAAACAGCCTGGCTTAGCGCTGCTGAAAATCTTCCTGACAGCTCAAAACCCCATATAAATCTTGGTAATTTATACTACGCTCAGGATCTTACTGATAAAGCTATATTGCACTGGCATAAAGCACTTACCTGCGAACCCGACTCAGAAGCAGCAAATTACAATATCGCCGTCGCCTATAGCGACAAAAACTGCCGTGAACTCGCCATTTACTACTATGAAAGATTTATCAAATACTATAAAAACGATTTTTCTGAACCAAACTACTGTCGAATCAAAGAATTCATATCAACCATAAAAAGCAACGCAGACAGCTTTTCCTTCAGAGCAACAGAATACTACGAAGCAAGAAATTTTCATAAGTTTATTGAATGCTATCTAAAAGCCATACATAACTACCCCTGCGGGCCAAATTTAAGCCAATATGTCGGACATTTATTCTATAAATTGAAAAAATATAGCGCAGCTCTTGACTACTGGCTTATATCATACAGAACTGACCCCGAGCGCTCAAGATGCCTCATTAATATCGCAATTGCATACTATAAGCTCAAAAAATACAATTATGCATATTGCTTCTACAGACGCGCTCTGGCTAAAATTAACGATATGCACCAGCATTATGATTTTATAATCACACAGGTGAAAGACATGGCCGGCAAACTCGAAATTTCAGAAAAAGCAGCTAAAATACATTTAGAGCTGGCTCACGAACACGAAGCCAACAGTTTCTACCAAAAAGCCGTCGAAGAATATGAAAACTATTTGTTTATACTAAATCGTCAGGATGCCGAAACTTTACTCAAAATACAAACACTTAACGAGTACTTATTCCCTGAAAAAACACTTATTAACTGGCTTATGCACAAATTAAGATCTGAGACTGATTCCGAAAATAGTGATGAAATCATAGATATTTGTAATAGAATATTATTAGTCGCACCAGCTGGCAGCAAAGAATATGATCTTGCATACGTCAGAAAAAATCGCGCATCACGATAAATCAGGAAACAACTTGAAAAAACCTATTTTGACGAGTATTTATAAAAAAATAAAAAAGTTTATCGCCACAACTATCTTTAAACGCAAATATGAACGTGTCGGTAAATGCGCAGGCTGCGGACAATGCTGCACTCATATTTACGTTCGCCATGCCAAAAACGTCGTCCAAACCGAAGAAGAATTCAAGAAACTAAAACTTCTCCACCCGTTCTATACATATTTGAACGTAATCGGCAAAGACGAAACCGGCTTGATTTTTGAATGCAAAAATCGCGATGAAGAAACCAAACTTTGCAAAATCCATAAATCCCGCCCAAACATATGTAGAAGATACCCTCAAGAAGAAATTTTCATGATGGGTGGCGCTCTGGCTGAAAATTGCGGCTATAGCTTGATTCCCTACAAATCATTTGAAGAAGTTTTCTCAGCCGTCAAGAAAAAAGGCAAAAACATTAGGTAAGTCGTCATTGTAAACATGATGGTGCGTGGGACGCACCCTACTCAAAGTAAAGTAGGATGGGTTAGACATTTTCATCTAACCCATCACTAAGCTTAAAATAATTTACAACTTACTTTTTATCAGTTACTTTTATCAAGTGATAGCCGAACTGTGTTTTTACCGGGTCGGAGACTTTGCCTAAAGCTAAACCAAACGCTGCATTCTCAAACTCGGGAACCATTTGGCCTCGCGAGAAAAACCCTAAATCACCACCGTTAGCGCCAGAAGGACACATTGAGTATTCTTTCGCCATTGATTCAAAGCTCGCACCATTATTTATCTGAGTTTTGATATCTTTTGCTTGCTGCTCTGATTTAACCAAAATATGACTGGCTTTTACTGAAGTAACTTTTACAGGCGTTACACCTGTGTTTGATACATTTTTCAAACTCAAAACAATCGGCTCTTCAGTACGTAAATTGTCACCTGCAAAAGCACCACCCGTGATGAATAAACCCATAACTGCTGTTAGCGTAACTAACTTAAAAAATCTGTTCATGATAATCCTCCTAATCAATATAAGACTAGCGTACTAAAAATGATGAGATAACACAATAGCCGAATTACTAAACTATTGTTTTGCTATCAATGACTTTAAAACGCTTATAGCTTTGTTCAGCTGCGAATCTTTGCCGAAAGTAATTTTCGTCTCATCATTTTTAATCTCATAATGCGGCTCAACACCGTGCTTGTTGATATCCGTGCCATTTGGCGTTAGATATTTCGCGACAGTGATATTCATGCCGGTTTTATTAGGGAGACTGTACACTTTTTGTATCATACCCTTGCCGTATGTTGTTTCACCGACTAAAACTGCGCGCTCATGGTCTTTTAATGCGCCGCAAAATATCTCAGAAGCGCTTGCACTGCCGTTGTTTACTAATACCACAGCAGGAATGCTTAACGTTGGTATCTCTGTATTCGCCATAATTGGCTCTTCCTGACCTGTACGAAAGTGAATGTTAACAATTGCGCCACTGTTCACAAATATATTGGTCAACATAACTGCGTTTTCTAAAACACCACCCGGGTTATTTCTTAAATCAATAATCAGCCCTTTTGTGCCGCTAACTTTCTTTAACGCTTCGTCAAATTCCTTGAGCATTCTCGTGCTCATAAAATTATTTATTTTAATATAGCCGATTTCATCATTTATTATTTTGGCTCTAACGCTTTGCAGCTTAACTTCTTTGCGTTGGAGTTTTTTGCTGAACTTTTTATCGCTGCGCAATATATCAAGCACAACATAAGAATCTATAGGCCCCCTGATTGTATTCGCGATGTCTGAGATGTTTTTCCCGCTCACATCGGTATTATCAACTTTTAAAATAATATCGCCGATTTTTAGCCCGTTTTTTTCAGCCGGTGAATCTTCAATAACACCTATAATTAAAAACTTGCCAGAAATTGTTGTTATGTTTACCCCAATGCCTGTGACTTTTGCATCCATATCAATGTTTTGTTCCTGAAACTCTCCGGGCGTCATAAATTTCGAATATGGGTCATTGAGACTTGCAATCATCGTGTTTATCGCCATATAGGCGTCTTCTTCTGTTTTGACATGTTTTGCATAATGATTTTTCCAATAATACCAATTCTGCTCATTCATACTTGAATCGTAGTATCGGGTTTTGATTATTCTCCAACAATCAGTGAACAGTTTTTTAGGCGAAACGCTGGCGGTATTCGTGCTAAGCTGTGCAGACTCATATTGTTTGTTGAATTTATTCTGCTCATTGATAAAACATGATGTTATAACAAGGAAAAGCAGTATAATTATATTTATTATTTTTTTATTGTTCATATTTAAGTTTTTATGTCCCCTCAGGTTTCAAAATGTAACCCCCGCCGTAAATTGTTTCGATGTATTTTTTCCCATTAGAAATTTTGTTCAATTTTGTGCGTATATGTCGTATATGTACACGTATTGTATCAACATCATCGTCCGGTGAATACCCCCAGATGTCCTTTAGTATCTTGGCGGATGAAACCATTTGACCATGATTTTGCACCAACAAATTCAATATATCAAACTCAATAGGAGTCACTTTTGCGACCTTGTCACCTATTTTTACCGAGTAACTCTCAGGCAATAAAGTAATATCACCAACAGTCAAAAGTTCTTTTACCGCAACTGATTCAGGAATTAAGTTGACCCTCTTCAATAAAGCACGCACTCTCATCAACAGCTCGTCCATCTCAAACGGCTTGACCAAATAATCATCTACCCCGATATCAAAACCTTTTGCCTTATCCTGCAACATTCCCATCGCTGTCAACATAAGTATAGGCGTGTTCTTAGTCTCAGGATTCTCACGAATCCGCTTCGCAACAGTATAACCATCCACCTCAGGCATCATAACATCGAGTATGATTAACGCAGGCAACTCCTGCTGTGCAAGCGCATAACCCCTTATTCCGTCAAATGCAGTACTAACCTGATAGCCATTCAACTCCAAATTAACTTTTATAAGCTCATTTATACTAATATCATCGTCTATTACAAGTATTCTGTTCATCTACCCTTACTACTCTGTTTGTATGTTATATTTCGTAACATTATTGTTAAAATAATTATAAGCCAAAATCATAGGTTATACATTGATTTTACCACATAAACAACATAAAAATTTATAAGAATTTGAAATTTTTTTTAAATTTGCTAGCAATTTTTTAGTTATTTTAATTTTTTATTGTAATATGTCATTACAAGGTGATGAAAAAGTACCACATTTGATAAGGAGATAAACAAATTGACTAACACACAAACTATGCAGGAAACAGTTACCAATACTAACAAACCACAGTATTTAGGCAGACATGTTTTAGCTGAATTTTTTGAATGTGATCCGAATATCCTGAATAATTCGGCAAAAGTAGAAAGTTTAATGATAGACGCTGCTTTGGAATGTGGCGCTACCATTGTACAAAAATGTTTTCACATGTTTTCACCACACGGCGTTTCGGGCGTGGTCATTATCGCTGAAAGTCACTTAGCAATCCATACATGGCCTGAACTTGGCTATGCTGCCGTTGATTTATTTACATGCGGCGAAAAATGCGACCCTAAAGTTGCCTATGAATTTTTGAAGAAAAAATTCAATTCAACTAACGCATCATATACCCAGCTTAATCGCGGCAAAGTCGATGAAGAAACTCTCAGAGTATCACAAATGCCATTCGCAATGTCCTCACAATATTAATTTAAATTATATTTTATGTAGGTTAGGGTTTCACCCCAACATTATATTAAAAAAGCCTTCCAAAACGGAAGGCTTTTTTAGGTTATTAGGATAGTAAAAATCTTTGCTATTGCGATGGCGTTAGCCCGTGGCAATCCGGTAATGTAGGGTGCGTCCCACGCACCGTCAGCTATTGGCGTTTCAACATGACATCAAATATCAGGCGGCGCCTGCAAATGTCACTTTGAAAAACTCAAGCCGGTCAAAATCATTCAGTACATGTCGGTCTTTATCAACCGGTTTGCTGATTACCAGCCCGCCGAAGTCTGCTTGTAAAAATTCGGTGTATTCATTGAAATAAATCATCCGTAATTCTCCTATGTGCCGTACTCGCAGTAATTTTGATTCTTTTGAGGTGACATAATTGACGATATTTTCAACATATTCCGGCTCTTCAAGGTTTTGATACAGACTTGCAATGCCCAAAGCGTTGAATGTTACGCCTCTAGCCTCTTTATGTTTATATGCAGTGTCTTGTGCGAGCGTGCCTCCGATTGAGTGGCCTGACAAAATTATTTTATTGCGCGGGAAAGCCTCTGAGACTGTTTTGTAAACCATTTCAGCGTCCTCTGACTGAGGCGGTTCCTTTCCACGAATTATGTCATTACTTATTTCTTCAATGTCATCGTAATTTTTATTGACCCGATAGATTATTGCGATTTCATTCCTGTTTCGATAAATTCTTGCACTAAAATTATTCTCTTCATTATCTTTATCAAATTTTTTCAAATGAACCCAATCTTTAGTATTTTTATTCAACTGCGGCTCAGGTCTGTGTTTATCACTTTCTATGCACAAGTCTTTTAACACTTTGTGCAATTTTATTTCTGCTTCAAGCGCGATTAACGCACTTCCATCATCGTCCAACATTATCCGTGAAGAATTTCTCCCCATAAGATTTGTCTTGGAAAATAGTTTTGCCAAAGCTGCACCTCTACCTTTTTTATTGTGATAAATATTTTTATTTTTATTAATTGTACTCAAATCACCCGCAAACGGGTTATACGTGAGACTACTGTTTCCACTAACCATTTTATTTACTTTTTCCTAACCTTTTTACATAACAAAAATAAATCTAACCTACTTATATAAAAACATCGAACGTAAAAAAATTGCCTAATAATGAAAAACTTTTTTAATATTGCTTAATATTTTACCCATGAAACCAAAAATTTTAGCTATTATAGTAGTAAGGAACCTTGAAAATAATATTAAATGGGCTTGCCCTAAAAAACTCGTTCCCGCCAAACAACTTCATTACTGCAGAATGAATTGGAAAGTGGGTGAGAAATATGGTGATATCTGAAAAAGAGTTAATAATCATCTTACTGATATTATTAACTCTTAAATAATCACCAAAGGGCTTTTAAAAGGAATGTAACAGCATTCCTGCCCGATATATTTATTATAAACGATTTTGGTTAAAATTCAAGTGAGTTTTGTGCACGACGTGAGATAAATGAAGTTAATAAATCTAATAACAAATAAATCATATAGGTTTTTTTATTTGAGCAGCCTAACAACCTGCCTGGCAGATGTTGCCTTTTTGAGCGCAATAGTGGCTGGCTTTCTGCCATACCTGAATATAAATTATCTGCTTTTATCTTTTATGATTCCGATGATTTTTGTCGCACCGGTTGCGGGTATTTTGGCTGATATGATTTCTAAAAAATCTATTCTTTTTGTTGTAAGCATTGCTAAAATGCTCCTTGCTGCAGCTTTTATGTTCTTGGGAATGTCCAAAACTCCTGCGGTGATATATTTATTCGTTTTCTTAACAGGTGCTGCCACAGCATGCGTGCTGCCTGTATATAACAGCATTTTGCCCAATTTAATCAACACGAACCAACTCCAAAAAGCGAACGCGTTCACGATGCTTTCGATTATGGCGGCTATTATACCGGGTGGAATTATATTTAATAAATTATCAGGAACTCACCATGCCGGCATGATTGTATATATTTGCATCGTATTATACGCTGTTGCCGCAGTTTCAGCATTATTACTCAAGTACAAACGAGATGTGCAAACTCGCAATGACGACCTCATATACGGTTTTCGAAAATGCCTTGACTACCTGAAAAAACACAGAACTGCAGGTGAAACTGTTGTAATGTCATTTTGGGTCTCAATCGTAACAATCCCCGTTTTGTATCTCGCTTATGCAGTTATGTTTGATTATTGGGGCGCAAACACTTCAGACTTCAGCTGGTTTAAATTGATACTAACCGTTGGTATGATTCTTGGCCTGCTAATAATGACATGCAAAACATTTAAGGCTAAAATCCTGCTGGGCGGAGCATACGCGCACTTGTTTTTTCAATTGCTCATTAGCTTGTGCGTAAACACAATGAATACAGCCTGGGTTTTTCTCACTATAATCGGCGCGTTTAGCGTCTGTGTTTCTGTTGGACTCGATACCTTTATACAAAAAACCGTTCCCGACAATATACGCGGCAAAACATTCGGACTACGCATAGCCATTTCAACGCTTATGTTCACGCTAGTACCATATTCAGCAGTGTTTTTATCAAAATATATGGGCACGTTTATGGTGTATAAAATAATCGCGCTGGTTAGCGCAGTTGTCATATTTTCAGTCTTTTTGCGTGACGAAATGATTGGCTACATGGCATACAGATACTCACTTATATGGTTTTTCTTGTTCCAATACCGTATTAAAGCAGAAGGCTCAGAACTTGTCCCACAGCGTGGCGGCATAATTTACGCCGGCAACCACACAGGCTGGTGGGATGCGCTCATTTTAATTAATGCGATTACCCGCCCTTTCTGGTTCGTTACCGGCCCCCGGGTTTTTGGTATGCCTATCCTAAAATTATTTATTCACAAATGTAATATCGTCCCCCTGACCTCTTCAAATGGTGAAGAAGGACTTTTGCCAACAGTTGAAAAACTCAAAAAAGGCGACGCAGTCCTGATTTTCCCTGAGGGGCACATGACACTTGATGGAAATATGCAAAAATTCAGAAAAGGTGTTTTATATTTGCAAAAAGCGACTAATGCTCCGATTGTGCCATTTGCGATTTCAGGCGGATTTAAAGCTTGGAGAAAAGGTCAAAAATTTCCAAAAATGTTCATCACTCTTCGCGTAAAATTCGGCGCACCATTGTATTATGACAATGTCGATAATAACACAGCGCTGGACGACCTGAGAAGCCGTGTCATCGAAATAAAAGACTCTATGGAAAAATAAAAATCCTTCCTCATTTTTATACTTAATACTTATATATATTTACATACATACTGTCAACATTTTAGTATACAAAATTAAAGATTTTGTTAATTTAATGTAAAAAAAGTAATATTAGAAAATGTTAGGTATAGATTGGGAGTAAATGATGACAAAAGAAAAAATTAAAGAATTAAAAATTTTGTCATATGAAATTTACGCGTTGAGCTGTATGCTTCAGCGTTATTGTGAATATAGTGATGAAAAAACAGAAGAAATCAGAAATATAAATGAAATAGTTAAATTTCTGCACAGCAACATTGATAAAATGTCGGCAGAATTTATTAATATAGAATTGTAAGCTTTGTAGGGTGCGTCTCACGCACCGAAATTTTAATTTTTTAAAACAACCACTCACGACAAACATCAGCAACATAACTAAACGATGTTAAAACACCCAAGTTTTTTGGTTCAATTCCCTTATTATAAACCAGCACTGGCACCTGCTCACGCGTGTGATCCGTTCCTTCCACTGTTGGGTCACAACCATGATCAGCCGTGATAATCAACAAATCATCGTCGCTTAACGCATTCACAATTTTTTCAATATAACTATCTATCTCTAAAAGCGCATTCTTATAGCCTTTTGCATCGTTACGATGGCCGTATAGCATATCAGTATCAACTAAGTTCGTAAAAATCATCTGCATATCGTTACCTGAAGGCGCAATCCTGATTTTGTCCAAATCAAGCTCATTTTTTATTGCACTTAATGTCAAGTCCAACCCTTCGCGGTTAGAGCCGATATGCACAGCATGCGAAATACCCTCCTTCACAAAAATATCTTCGATTTTTCCTATGCCAACAACAGAACCATTTTTGTCGATGATTTCGTTTAATAAAGTCGGCTTAGTCGGTTTCACAGAGTAATCCCGACGATCTTTAGAAATTCGCGTCGGCTTACCATCAACCAAATGATAAGGTCTTGCAATTACACGCGAAACATTATATTTATCCACCAAAAGCTTTCGCGCGATTTCACAATACCTATAAAGCGTCTCAAGCGGCACAATATCAACATCAACAGCAATCTGAAACACACTATCTGCACTTGTGTAGACGATAGGAAATTTAGTTCGGGCATGCTCGTCATGTAATTCTTCAATAATGGCAGTTCCTGACGCGGGGTAATTACCTAAAATGCCGCCACATTGTGTCTCTTCGATGAATGTTGTTATCAACTCATAAGGAAACCCTTTTGGATAAACCTTGAACGGCTCATCTAAAACCAGCCCCATCATTTCCCAATGACCAGTCGTTGTATCCTTGCCTTGAGACTGCTCAAGCATTATTCCCCACTGCCCGACAGGGTTTTCAATCTCAGGAGTACCGAGCACATTGACAATATTACCGATGCCGAGCTTTTGCAAATTCGGCAGATACATCCCGCCACAAACTTTTGCAATATTGCATAAGGTGTTGCATTCAGCGCTGTCATTGTATAAGTGCGCATCTTCCATTGCACCGCACCCAAGTGAATCTATTACTATTACTATCGCTCGTTTCATACTCTGAGTATAGCACAAATTTTGTTTTTGCCTGTCGCTGTTTTAGAGAGTCCCTCGCCCCATTGCGGGAGAGGGGTTGGGGTGAGGGGTACAGTATGAATTCTTTCATGTTTTTCCTGACCCACCAAATATTTTTCTTCCCACTAAAAAACCGACTTACAGTAAGCCGGTTTTTTAAAATTTTTCGTTCAGTACTAAAATTAAGTTAAACTAAGTTTAGTGCTGTTACCTTTTTTAACCATGCTGATTTTGCCTTCTCTTGCTAACCAGCCAATACCCATTTGAGTAAAGTTTGAGTCTAAATCCAAGTCTTTTGACATTTTCGCTAATGTGCATTCGCCTTTTTTATCAAGGTATTGATAAATTTGTCCGGCTGTTTGTCCTATTGTTTCCATTACAATCTCCTTTTTTCGTGTTTAGTGTAACCTTTAAATTAAGATGTCTATTTCCATTACTTAATTTCTATGATAAGTTTATAATATAAGAAATAATAAGTTTTGTAAAGGAGTATTAAGAGATGCAAAATAAAATATCAGGTAAAGCGTGGGTATACAAGGATAATGTGGATACGGATGTAATTATTCCGGCGAGGTATTTGAACACTTCTGACCCAAAAGAATTGGCTAAATATTGCATGGAAGATATCGATAAAAGCTTTGCTGCAGAAGTGAAAGAAGGCGATATAATGGTGGCAGGCGAGAACTTCGGCTGTGGTAGCTCTCGTGAGCATGCACCAATCGCACTTAAAGCGTCAGGTATTTCGGTTGTTATAGCGAAAACTTTCGCGAGAATATTCTTTAGAAATGCAATTAACATTGGCTTACCAATTCTTGAGCATCCCCAATTGCCCGACGAATGCGATAAAGGCGATGAGTTAGAGATTGATTTGAATACAGGTGTTGTTATCAACAAAACTAAAGGTAAACAATATCAATGCACAGCGTTCCCTGCTGAAATCCAAAATCTAATCCAACAAGGTGGCTTGATCAACTACACAAAACAAAAATTGGGAGTATAAACAATGGCATATAAAATAGCAGTATTACGCGGCGACGGCATAGGACCTGAAATTATAGAAGAAGGCTTGAAAGTACTCAACGCTGCAGCGAAAAAATTTAACATGGAATTTGAATACAAAGACGCTTTGATTGGCGGAATTGCATACGACGAATACAGAACACCACTGCCTCAAGCTACGATTGACTTAGCAAAAGCTTCTGACGCAGTACTTTTAGGCGCTGTTGGCGACTGGAAATACGATACACTCCCACCTGAAGTTCGCCCTGAAAAAGCGCTTTTAGGTATAAGAAAAGAATTAAACTTATTCGCTAACCTCCGTCCTGCAATTGTTTATGACGAATTAGTTTCATCTTCACCGCTAAAACCTGAAATCGTAGCCGGTGTCGATATCATGATTATTCGTGAATTAACAGGCGATGTATATTTTGGTCAGCCAAAAGGCGTTGAAATCCAGAATGGCAAAAAAGTCGGCTTCAATAATATGATTTATACAGAGGAAGAAGTCGAAAGAATTGCACACGTTGCATTCCAAACAGCAATGAAACGCGGCAAAAAACTATGTTCTGTTGATAAAGCAAATGTTTTAGACGTTTCAAGACTCTGGCGCGAAGTAGTGACAAAAGTCGGCGAATCTTATCCTGAAGTTGAGTTATCACACATGTACGTCGATAACGCAGCAATGCAGCTTATCAGATGGCCGAAACAATTTGATACTGTTGTGACCGGCAACATCTTCGGCGACATTTTATCAGATGAAGCGTCTATGCTCGCAGGCTCATTAGGATTATTACCCAGCGCAAGCCTCTCATCATCAGGTGTCGGCATGTATGAGCCAATCCACGGCAGCGCACCCGATTTACGCGGACAAGATGTTGTTAACCCGATTGCAACAATCCTATCAGTTGCGATGATGCTTAAATACTCATTCAACAGAGACGATGTGTACGAAGCAATCAACAACGCAGTAATTTCAGTCCTAAGAGAAGGCTATCGCACAAAAGATATTATGAGCGAAGGTATGAACCTCATCGGCACAAAAGAAATGGGCAACCTCATCGCCGCAAAATTAGCGTAGTTGTCATTGCGAGGAAAATCGTAAGATTTGACGAAGCAATCCAGAAAGATTTTCTATTTTGCATAGAATTATATTGTCATACCGCAGCGCCAAACTGAGGATTACACTCTAAGCGTTTATGTGCGGTATCTTGCCAATGTGGAATTCGATGCTGAAAAGACCCCGGATATTTTGTTGTACAAAATTCCGGGATGACATTTAATCTTATTAAGCTATGTAAACTTTTCCCCTCTCAACTAACAAAGAATTTTTTTCACGCGTTTTAAAGCATTTGTATTGAGAAAAAGAAGGGAATTTTTTATGAGAGTAAATCCAATTCAATCAAATATTGCATTCAAATCAAAAGTAGAAATCGTAGACGGCTACAACGGCGGCAAATTTGATGATGTTATGTACGGGCGAGAATTAGTTGAGTTTAAAGCCGCAATAAACTCTTTAGAAAAAAACGGAGACAAAAACACGGTAAGACTTTACCCTTTCTATTTTGAAGGTGATAATTGCACACATGTAGGAGTTAAAGTCATAGAAAAAATAAAAGATCAAAAATATGAAGGCAGTTGTATGGCTGAGAGAAAAATTGGTACCTCTCTCCAGAAAAAAGAAGTTGTAGCCGCATATCATAGAGCATTGAACTGTTCAGAAAGAGTTTATAAACAACCTTTGGATAAATGGAGAATCTAATATTATTTAATAAATACAAGAAATAAAACAGGTTGGCTCGGCTAATCTGCTTTATTTTTCTTTATTTTTGTAAGACAATTGTAGGATAGTGATGGTGCGTCTCACTCACCGATTAAAAGTAGGGTAGGCAATAGCCCACCAAAATAGATGACATTGACAACAACATAATAAATTTGCCGTCCCGCAGAGCCAGACTTTGTAATCTACATAAAGCGTTAGTATGCGGGAACTCATATCTTTAAAAATATGAGACCCCGTGCAGAAACGATTCATGATTTTTTTCTTAATCATATGTCCGGGGCAGCGGGAACGCTGGATTGCCACGGCTTCCAATGAAGCCTCGCAATGACAAAAGAATTGTAGGGTGCGTCTCACGCACCGAGACACAGGAGAAGGAAAACGTACCCCTCACCCCAGCCCTACCTCTCCTAAAACGATACTCAATCGTTTTACTCGGCAGAGTCGCAACGGGGAGAGGGGGCTAAAAATTGTAGGGTGGGCTCGCCAGCCCACCAAAATTAGAAAAATAAAACATAAGGATAACAACATGCGAGTATCATTAAACTGGATGAATGAATACGTAGATTTATCGGACAAAACGGTCGAGGAAATTGCCCACGCGCTGACGATTAGCGGCTTAGAAGTTGAAGAAATCGAGAACGTTGAGCCGAAATTTAGCAATATTACAATCGCGCAAATAAAAAACCTAGAGAAGCACCCTGACGCTGATAAATTAAGGCTTGCAACGGTTGAAACAGTTTTTGGCACAAAAACTGTTGTCTGTGGCGCACAGAACATTGAAGTCGGCCAGATTATTCCTTATGCAACAATCGGCTCAAAAGTATTCTCTCGCAAAACTAACGAATTATTCGAACTAACACCTGTAAAAATTCGCGGCATCGAATCACAAGGTATGCTTTGCTCGCAAGATGAGTTAGGGCTTGAAGGAATGCAGGAAGAGGACGGTATCCTTATTCTTAACAGACTTTTTGATAATATAAAAATTGGCGAAAAGCTGGAAAATGTTTTAGGTATCGAAGAAGATATAATTTTACATGTCGCTCCAACGGCCAATCGTGGCGACCAGATGTCTATGGTCGGTGTTGCGCGTGAGTTATCAGCTCTTTTTGATAAAAAACTAAATTTTTCTTATCTTCAAAATACAGCAGACTTGGCAAACGACAAATTCAAAGTGGAAATCGTCGATGGTGATACCTGTAAATACTACGCAATCGGTCTTTTGAAAGGCATGGTTACAAAACCTTCGCCGATGTGGATGCAAAAACGACTTCTGGCTTCAGGCATGCGCCCAATTAATAATGTGGTAGATATCACTAACTACGTCCTTTTAGAATACGGACAGCCCCTCCACGCATTTGACTCTGACAAAATTGACAACTACCTTTGCGTCAGACGTGCAAAAGAAGGCGAAACAATAACAACCTTAGATGGCGTTAAACGCTCGCTTACGAAAGAGAGTGTTTTGATTGCAACCAAAACACAAGGTGCCTGTATAGCAGGGGTTTTTGGCGGCGAAAACAGCGGAATCGATGATAATACAAAAAATATTGCGCTTGAATCAGCATATTTCACACCTACGACAAACAGAAAAAGCTCACGCAGCGTTGGTTACCGCAGCGAAGCTTGCTCAAGATTTGAACATGGCGTGGATATTGAAGGCGTTAAACCAGCATTATTTCGTGCAATAGACCTGTTGATTAAACATGCAGACGCAAAACTTGACGGTATCGTCGAAACAGGCAATGACAAAGCCGAAAATATCGAAATAACACTGCGATTTAATCAGGTGAAAAGAGTTTTAGGTTCACAAATTCCGGCAGAAAAATGTTGCGAAATACTTGAAAATTTAGGCTTTGAGTTACTTGGCAAAAACGAAATGGCAGCGAAATTCAAAGTGCCTAGCTTTAGAATAAATGATGTTACACGCGAAATTGATTTAATCGAAGAAGTCGCACGTATTCACGGCTATGACAAAATTATGCCGACGCTACCTCAAAACAGGCAGACTGCCGAAATGTCAAATGAAGACCGCACAATTACAAAAATACATCAAATGCTTTTGGGGCAAGGCTTTTGTGAAGCTGTGTCATCATCTTTGATTGGCGAACCGCTGCTGAAGCAATTCGATTTTGATTATAACAAAGACGAAGCTGTGATGATGCGCAATGCGCAGTCTGAGGACTATAATATGCTGCGTCAAAGCTTGATTCCGAATATGCTGCAAATGGTTAAATATAACTTTGATAACGGTCAAAAAGATTTTTGGCTGTATGAGTTTGGCAGAGTCTATTTCAAAAATTCTCCGGACGATGACAAAAATACAGGAGTTCAAGAAACCAGACGTATTTCAGGCGCAATGACCGGCAACATTTGCTCAAGTAAGTGGCAGCAAAATGCAGCACTTGATTTTTACCTTCTAAAAGGTGTTATTGAAAATATTCTGGAAGAGCTGAAAATTTCAGGTCGTATTAAACTTGAAAAATCTGATGCTCACTATCTGCATCCGAATATTTCAGCTAAAATTGTTTTGCTTGGTAAAACCCCTATAACTGTTGGTTATTTTGGTAAACTCCACCCTGCAACGCAACAAAAACATAAGATTAATCAGGATGTCTTCTTGTTTGATTTGAACTTAGATGAAATTCTCAACGCAATGAGCTATTCTGACGTGCGTTTCAAGAAATTGCCGCAATTCCCTGAAGTCCAACGTGATATTGCGTTTGTTGTACCTGAGAGCGTTTCGCATGCTGATATTGTCAAAGTTATCAAAAAAGCCGCAGATTCAAACTTATTCAATGAAACAGATGTGTTTGATGTTTATCAGGGCGCTAATATCGAGAAAGGCTCTATGAGTGTTGCATATCGTATTAAACTACAAGACGCAACTGCGACGTTAACCGATGCAATAGTGGACGAGCAAATGGCAAAAATAAAATCAGCACTCTCGCAAAACATTACAAACATTGCATTTAGAGAATAATTAATATAGTATACTATGCCAATCTCTTTTCATATAAAGAACACGCATAACTATAATAGTATCTTCCTGGATGTAATAAAAAACTATGTATTTTTTCACGATAAGTTTGCGAATTTCGAGGTGCACAAGCATTTCGTCAGTCAAGAGAGGATTACGTTCAGGCGTTTTGCTTAAGCTTAAAATAGATTTTTTCAAGTTTTCAATTAATTTTAATGCGACATTAGGTTCATTTAATTCCGTACTGAAACGATTTTTTATTGTACTCAAATCGTTTTTTGCACTTTGAGTAATTAAGATCTTATAATTTTCATATTTACTCAAAAGCTTGCTCCACTGTGTAAAGCGCTCCATTTTTTATATCCTGGAGTCCTTCGTGCAACAATTTATATAATTCAAACTTCCCCATTAAACGTTCATAGGCTTCAACACTCATAATTGCCAAATCACCTTTGCCATTTTTTGTTATATAAACCGGCTCATCATATGTATGGCAGAATTCAGATATTTCATTATATTTATTACGTAAATCTGAGCTAGGTTTGATATTTGGCATATTTAACTCCTTATAATATACACATATTATATCAAAATTTTGATATAATGTCAATCTTAAAGCGTCTGTAACACAATATACACGGGGTTATATGTCAGTGTGACTTTTTCACCTGTTGAAAATAATTCTGCGTATTGTTTTTCGAATTGTTCAAGCGAAGATTTTGTCCATTTATACTCGGTGATGGCATTTACGCCGGTCAATTTTATGTGTTGTAGCACATCATGAGTATTGGTAAATTCAAGTTTCCTAATTTTTTCTTCAAATGTAATTATTTTACAAGATTGACATACTTGTTTGCTTAGTATATTTCTATCTAAATTATTTTCTAGGGTTATATTCATTAAGGTTTTAATTTCATTGAAATTTTGGTCGCCGAAAATTGAAAAAGCTAAAATACCACCGTCATTTAATGAGTTTATAAGTTTTGATATTAATCCATTTAAATTTTTTGTCCATTGCAGTGAAGCATTGGCTATTATTAAATCGAATTTCCCACCAAGCTCTGTATTTTCGATGTCACAGCCCAGAAAAATTTTTGAAGGTAAAATTTCATCAATATATTGTTTACACTCATGTACAATATCATTGGCAAAATACATTTTGTACTTAATTTTGTCTTTAATTTCTTTTGTCAAAAAACCGGTACCACAACCGACCTCAAGAATTGAATTAAATTCTTTTTTAGGCAAAAACTCAACAAGTTGCGTAGCCATTTCTCTTTGCACAACTGCATTTTTGTCATATGTAGATAGGCTTTTTTTAAATCTTTGCTTAATTAATTCTTTATCAGGTTCAATCATAATAGCTCTTTCCAGCTTGTATATTCAAAAAATGGACAATGTCCTGTCTCTATTTTACACAAGTCGACACCAATTTGCGACTCCCAAAAATTAAGCTGATTTTTGGGACTGAAAATACGATCATTTGCCGAGATTATTGCTTTATCAAAATGACAATTAATGTTTGTTTTATAATTTTTTAGCGCAACTAACTCATCTTTTTTCTGCGCTACATCACACTGAAATGCCAAAGCCTTGGGAACATTCCCATTGATAAACATTTTCTGTACAAATTTTTTCAGCGTAACTTCATTGAAATTATTCGCTGTCATGTCATATATTTTCTCTGGAATACCAAAATCATTATCAATAGGTTTTAATGTTCCGTTTATAGCTATTTTACGGGTAATATTTTCTATGTTGTCACAGAAAATTGAACTTACACCAACACCCATTGACCAGGCAATGAGATATTTTTCGTTATAATCATTTATTTCTTCAAATATATTATTTTGAATATCTAAATTGCAGTAATCATAAAACATAACCACATCAAAGTCGCTAACTTCTAAATGCTCGACTACATTCTCATCCATTCCCCAACCATTAAAAAAAATTATAATTTTATCATTATTTTTTTTATTTAAATATTTATGATTCATTGCAGAAATTCTTTATAAAATCGAGAGCGCGTCTGACTTCCTCAAAATTAACATCAGCAGTTAAAGACAGTCTCAAACGAGATGAATTTGGCGGAACTGACGGCGGGCGCACGGCTAGGACATAAAATCCTTTGTCCTGGACATACTTAGCTAATTCGACTGTTTTTTTGCTGTCGCCAATTATTATTGGAATAATTTGTGAATGTGAAACTGTTGACATACCTATTGCCGACATATAAGATAATGTTTGGCGCGTCAATTCTCGCAGCTTTTTTCGCTGAATTTTCATTACATTAGATTTCTTTTTTAACAACCAGTTTGTCCACATTACATTTGCTGGTGGCAATGCAGTCGAAAAAATAAACGAGCGGCATTTGTTTATCAAATAATCTATAATGACTTTATCTGCAACAACAAACGCCCCGGTCGAAGCAAAAGATTTACCAAATGTGGCTGTCACGATGTCCACTTTGTTCAATAAATCTGCCTCTTCTGCCACACCGCATAACTCACGACCAAAAACACCAAATGCATGAGCTTCATCAATCATAAGCATTGTGTCATATTGTTCTTTGAGTTTTACCAATTTTTCTATATCTGCAATATCACCATCCATGCTGAAAACTGATTCTGAAATGATAATCGCTCTTTTGTGGTTCTTGCGGTGCTTAGTCAACAAATCTTCAAGCTGTGTATAGTCCAAATGTTTGTATCTATGCATTGTTGCGCCGGACAGTTTTATTCCGTCAATTATACTTGCGTGATTAAGCTTGTCACAAAAAATTACATCATCTTTATCAAATAAAGTTGATATGACCCCTAAGTTGCACTGATAACCTGTATTAAATAACAAAGCTGCTTCTTTGTGAAACAATTTTGCCAAATTATTCTCCAGCTTTTTATATATGGATGTGTTGCCGCTCAAAAGCCTTGATGATGTCGATGAAAACAAAAATTGCGGACTAAATTGCTTCTGTTCAATAAAATCTGCCAACATAAGTTTGTTATTCCCAACGGCTAAATAATCATTAGAGGATAAATTTAATAGCCTCTTGTCATTTAAGATAATGAACTTGCCTTCTTTTTTCTCGGTTTCAGGAATAATTCTTAAATTATTTTCAGAATCTAACTCTTTTAATTTAGCTTCATAAGAATTCATAAATCTTATTTTAAAACAAACAAAGCCGAAAAGCTTGTTTTGTAAAGCTTTATGAACTAATTATTAATATCCCGTGTGCTCATGCGAAACTAAATATTCGCGAATGACGTTGAGTGATGATTGTATAACCCTTGTGATACGCGAAGAGGAAAGCCCGACCTGTGCGGCAATTTCCTTGATTTGCATGTTACGGTAAAATCTGTATTCAACAATTGTACGCTCTTTTTGGGGAAGAACAGCGATAGCTTCCTTGATTGTGCGTCCTAATTCAGCCAACTCAGCTTTTTCGTCGGGCAGCGCTGATTGGTCACGTACAAAATCAAACGGTGAGTCATTATCAGATGATGCAGCAGCGATAGAGTCAATTGATAAAATGGTTTCATAAACGGCTTCTCTGACTTTTGCAGGCGTAACTGTGCCTGCATCTTCGTCTCCGCCTTCAGCAGCACCTTCGGCCTTGGGTGCGTCAGTAGTTTCAGCTTCTTGAGCCTGTGAGTGTTTTAAAGAATACCATTTGTAGCGATTGCGCAACTCATTTCTGATAGCCCAGCGGATTGCTGTTGCGATATAAGCTTTGTTATATTTCTCTAGTTGCTCAGGCGTTTTATTCTTAATCATTGCTTGCACAGCAATGATGCCGATACTTACCAGCTCTTCGTATTCTACCATATGCGATGGTATACGCCGTTGTTCAACTTTAGAAACTTTTTCTATTATTTCAATGTATTCTTTAATCTTAGTTTGCACTTAATTGACCATCACCTAATTAATTGTCACTATACGCTCTATTATATCTTACTAGAATTCTTCGAATTTCGCAAATTATAAACAAAAAGTAAAATTTCTGCGACCGCTTTGTATAAGTCTGGCGGTATTTCACGGTTAACTTCAACCATCCTGAAAATTGCACGAGCCACAACCGGATTTTCAAGTACCGGCACATTATTCTCCTTTGCAATCTCAATAATTCTTTTGGCAAATAATTCAGTTCCTTTTGCCATGAGCTTTGGTGATTCCATTGATTGAGAATCATATTTTAGCGCACAGGCAACGTGAGTCGGATTCGTTACAACAAAATCACACTCAGGCACCGCATCCATCATAGTTTGTTGCAACATTTGCATACGACGCTGACGCAAGGCCGCCTTCATGTGCGGGTCGCCCTCGGAGTTTTTATACTCGTCTTTCACTTCTTTAAAAGACATTTTCTGATCCTGCATAAATTTCCAACGAGTCATGCCATAATCGGCACCTGCAATAATCAAAAATGCAACGCATGCTTTCATTACAAATTCGAAAATTAAACTTCCAAACTCTTGCATTACGGCAAATTTATTATCTACAGCGACCAAACTCAAAATAACCGGCAAATGCGCCTTGTAAACCATAAAACCCACAATGCCCAAAATGACAACTTTGACAATATTCTTAACCAGCTCAAATAAGGTTTTTACTGACATTAGATTTTTGAAATATTTTGTCGGGTTGAGCTTATCCAACTTTGGTGAAAGTGGCGTCATCGTGAAAAGTGGTCCGATTTGTACTAAATCACCTAAAATCCCTACAAAACCTGCAAGAACAAGAATAGGGCCTAATATCAAAACAGTCGGCACAACCGTCACGAAGAAAATGTATTGATAGCCGATAACCTCAAGATGTTGGTTCGGTATTTGTTCGTATAAAAGAATGAAAACACTTGTAATTTTTTCCCAAATGAAAGGCGCAAGTTTAAAAACAGAAAAAAACATGACAATTAAGCCAACAGCAATTGAAAAGTCCTTGGACTTTACAACCTGACCTTCTTTTCGAGCCTTCTCTAACTTCTGATGAGAAGCCTCGAACTGTTTATCTTCATCACCCATTCTTCTTGCCTATTTTATTTTTATTACTCCCTCTCCCCATTGCGGGAGAGGGTTGGGGTGAGGGGTACATAAAAATATCCCCGTCGACCTGTTTAGTACTCAACCATTGAAATAACTTCAATCTCAGAAGGTATTTTGTCTCTGCCGTTCAAGTCCGTCAACTCAATTATGAAGCAAGTTGCGAGAATATTAGCTTTTGCTTTTTTAAGCAACCGGCATGTAGCACTGACTGTACCGCCTGTAGCTAACAAATCGTCAACTACAACAACGTTTTTACCCTCTTCAATCGCATCAATATGCATATGAACTTCATCTGTGCCATATTCTAAATCATACTGCTCACAAATTGTCTCACAAGGCAATTTACCCGGTTTTCTGATTAAAACAAACCCTGCATCTAGCACATACGCTAATGCACTACCGAATATGAAGCCGCGCGACTCAATCCCCACAACATAATCTATTTTCTCACTGTGAGTATCTCTGATACGGTTGGCCAAATAATCTACAGATAAATGTAGCGCTTCAGCGTCCCTAACTGCTGTTGTGATATCTCTGAAAATAATCCCCGGTTTTGGAAAATCAGGAATATTTCTAATACGTTCTTTAACGGTATCAATCATTATACTTCCCTTTTTTGACTAATAAATACTTCCAATAAATATTATACTGAAAATATGGCGAAAAGAAAAAACAGCCGTTACAAAAGTACAATTATTCTTACTTAATTATGTTTGAATTCAAATAATTGTGGGTCTAGCTTTAAAAAACTTAAAAAAATTACATTATAATATAACGAACGTTTAGATATGCTGACACCAAATCATTTTGTAGCCCATATCCAATAATAATAGGACAATAAATTTAATCAAATTTAAGGAGGCTGCATGTTTATAAAGAATGAACAACTAAAATATGAAGTAAAAGAAGAAGAATATTTCCAAATTCAAGAATCAGTACAAACTATTAGAAATATCCAAGAAATTCTCTGTGGCTATTGTGTAGCGCATCAAGAAAAAGATCTTATAAATCCTCTATTTTTTGTGTTAGAACATATAAAAATTGAATGCTCAAAAATATCTAGTTTATTTTAGAAATATTTTAAAGTATGGCATAAATTTTATTAAAAAATAGCACCTAAAAGTAGGGTGGGTTGAACAATTCCATTTAACCCACCGCATTATTTGAATTTATTGATGGGTTAGATGAAAATGTCTAACCCATCCTACTAAATTTCACGCAATTTAAAAACAAGATAATCAAAGACAAAAAAATTACGCCACCCGCGATTTCCTTACGCCGTTGGCGAACTTGTGAGCCTTACGGATAATGACTTGGCGAGTCGTGAAAAATGCTTGCATTTTACCGATGAGAGAAGCGAACAAAGACAAAAAAAATTACGCCACCCGCGATTCGAACGCGGGACCTATCCCTTAAAAGGGGAGTGCTCTACCGACTGAGCTAGTGGCGCATATTTTTGTTATTCAATTTTTAGTGTGCCTTCGCTCAACCGGTAGAGGTAATACGGACAAGCCGTAGTTGCCTCGTGAACTCGTCAAGCCTGAGCTAGTGGCGCATATCCTTTGTATAACTATAAAATAACAAGAACATTTTTATTCGTCAAATAGTTTTTTAATAAGACCTTGCACAAGTCTATAAAATTTAACAAATCTAGTTTTATTTAGGCGTATAAAGCAGGTCTTGATGAAGGATTAAAAACAGCTCAGTGCCTGGCTTGACGATGGTTGGCGTACCGACATATCTGTATGATGTGGGCGTGTATTGAAGTACCCCGCCTCGCAGACCTTCAATGTAGTGAGGCGTTTTTTTGTAATATTTTGCCGGTGTTAGCGTGCCGCCAAGAAAGTTGTTTCCTTCTGACCAGACATACGCACTTAATTCTATATTATCGCCGGTTGGAGTTTTGACTCTTACTATTTTAATTTTGAGCAGAGCATTTACGCCTTCTGTAGCTTCTTTTATTTGTTCAACCTGTCCTATAAAAATTGAGTCAGAGGGAATTATCGTATAATTACCTGCATAAATCGGCTCGGATGTAATAAATGTAACTGTTTCACCCTCGTCCATTGTTGCGGTTGATAGCTCGCGCTGATTGATGACTTTGAAAAAAGTACCTTTGGGCACGGTTATCGAATTTGACTTGTCAAAACTTATCATGTGTTCAGCCTTAATTGGTTGTGTTTTTGAGTTAGTCACTCTTGTCGCCGGAACAGTGCTGCCTGCAGCCTGAGACGGGGCTGTGTGTTGCCCTAAAATTAATGTAATTATTAATAAATATAAAATCTTTTTCATACCAATACCTAAGCTATAATAATAAAAAATTGAAAATCAATTTACAACCATTTTAGCATTGGTTTCAAATGTTTACAAATAGATTAAGATTTCTTTAGTGCAGCCAATTCTTTTTGATAAGGCGAAATTTCGGCAAGCTTGGCGATGACCTTAATCATAGAATCAATTGTGTAATCAATTTCTTCAATGGTCGTATATCTGCTCAAACTAAAACGAATACTGCCATGTAACGCCGTGAAAGGCACGCCCATGGCTTTGAGCACGTGACTTGGCTCAAGTGAGCCGCTTGTACAAGCACTACCCGAACTCGCGCAAATCCCTAAATCGCTCAAATGCAATAAAATTAACTCACCCTCAATATATTCAAAAGCAATGTTTGTTGTGTTAGGAACGCGATTGTTGCTTATTGAGTTTAAGCGTGCATTGGCTATATTATTCAAAATACCCTGCTCTAAACGATCACGCAGCTTTTTAACTTCGTCCATTTCGTAGTCTAAATTTTCAAGTGCCAGTTTTGCTGCTTCGCCCATGCCTACAATACCTGCGACATTCTCTGTACCTGCACGTTTACCTCGCTCCTGATGGCCGCCCGTTACGAGCGGGGTAATTAAAACGCCTGTTTTGACATAAAGCGCGCCAACACCTTTTGGGGCATGGAATTTATGTCCTGAAATTGCGAGCAGGTCAATTTTTGTATTTTTTACGTCTATGGGCACTTTTCCGGCTGCTTGTACTGCGTCGACGAAAACTTTAGTTTTCGGATTAATTTTTTTTACTGTCTCGGCGACTTTATCGACCGGGAAAATTATCCCTGTCTCATTGTTAGCCCACATACAACTTACCAGAACAGTGTTTTCGGTAATCGAATTTTCCAACTCGTGAAAATCAAGCTGTCCTTTATTGTTTACACTTAGATATGTGACTTCGTAGCCTTGTTTTTCTAGCGTTTTGTATAAATTTAAAACGGCCGGGTGTTCAACTTTTGTTGTGACAATGTGTTTTTTATCTTTGTTTACCTCAAGAACACCTTTGATGGCCATGTTGCAGCCTTCACTGCCTGAGGCTGTGAAAATAATTTCTTTAGTACTTTCTGCACCGACTAAATCTTTGATTTGCTCACGCGCCTTAGCCAGCGCGTCTCCGACATGCCCGCCAAATTCGTGCATGCTGGATGGGTTGCCGTATTGCTCTGCAAAGTATGGCAACATTGCTTTTACTACGTGCTCATCTACTTTTGTTGTTGCATTGTTGTCTAAATAAACGGTTTTGGTCATTTTATACTCCTATTACTTCGATATCTTTGTTCCCCAGAAATTCTCTCAAAGAATTTTCGACAAAATTCTTCAGGGTAATCTGGGAATTTTTACAAGATTTGCAACTTCCTTTTAATGACACGTATATTTTGTTGTTATCAACATCGACAAGCTCAATATCTCCCCCGTCTTTGCGTAATTCGCCGGCGATGTGTTTTTCGATGATATTATTTATTTTTAAAATCTGCTGTGTTTTTGTCATTTTTGTAATGTCTACAGCAGTGACGTTGTTTTTTTCTTCCTCAAGAATTTTTTCGATTACAGGGATGCATTTGCCACAAGCTGAACCGGCAAGTGTAGCTGCCGAGACTTCTTCTACGTCTGTCAGGCTTTTTTCGCGAATTGCATTGCGTATTTGATCCTCTGTTACGCCAAGACATTGGCATACGACTTTTTTATGTGCTTTAAATTCTATCTCTTCATCAAAATACTTGCCTAAAGCATCTTCCAGTGCTTCATGCCCCATAACGGAGCAGTGCATTTTTTGTGGCGGCAGCCCGCCAAGCATATCGGCGATGTCTTTGTTGGTTATTTTTTTGACTTCATCAAGTGGCTTGCCAATAATCATTTCAGTTAGGATACTTGAACTTGCGACAGCAGAGCCGCAGCCGAAAGTCTGAAATTTCGCGTCCGTAACGATATTGTCTTTATCAATTTTTAAATATAATTTTAATTTGTCACCACAAGAAAGCGAGCCGGCTTCACCAATTACGGTTGCATCTTCGATTTCGCCTACGTTACGGGGGTTACGGTAGTGATCCATTACTTCATCAGAATATTTCCACATGTTCCTTGACCTTTTGCTAGTATTTTTACTTCCATATTCTACACCAAAGCATTTTGAATTGCATTCCCTATTAAGTAATTGATTAAGTAATTGTTATTGCCCTATAACTAGTCTTTTTAATGTATATAACCTTTTTGTGGAAATGTTATAATGATAAAAACCACAATTTTTTGTTGTATTTTGGAATTAAGTAATGAGAAATAAACTTCTACTTATAATAATATCTTTTATATTTGTAAATGCTTGTGTTACAGGGTTGTATGTCTATAAGGTTA
Source organism: Candidatus Gastranaerophilaceae bacterium (assembly GCA_031551265.1). GTDB lineage: Bacteria > Cyanobacteriota > Vampirovibrionia > Gastranaerophilales > Gastranaerophilaceae > JAVBNU01. The sequence goes on along the minus strand of JAVBNU010000080.1, from coordinate 1,042 downwards.
CTAAAGATTATAAAACACTCACTGCTAGGTTAAATGCAGGTGAGTTGGAGTTTAAAGCTGAAGAAATCAATAAAGTAATAGCAAAGATTGAGCAGAATGCAGCTGATTTGGCTAGCGCCGGTAAAACATATTACTTTTACAAAAACCCTGCGATTGGTGAAATAGCTGTTAAAAGTAGTTTCCAAAATATACCTATTTCAATTGGAGGCGGTATTTGGTACGAGCCGTATAAAGTGTTTCCTGATAAAAAATACAGCGGATTTTATGTATATAATGACCCTGTTGAGCCGATTATTCTTGCGTCATATATGTCAGCTCAGTACGATTATCATAACTATGATTGGTACAAAACAATCAAGGCCGGCTCGCTTGAAGGGCAAAAAGTAATTTGGACAAAACCTTATTATGATGATCAGGACTCAGTTTTGCAGCTTATGACTACTGTTGGCGCCGGAATTTATAGCAATGGAAAATTAGTCGGCGTATCCACGGTTGACTGGCTTTTGAAAGACATTCTTGAGCAGGTTTCGCGCATCCATCCCACAGCAAACAGCTTTGTTCTGTTCGGTTCACTAAAGGACAATTATGTTTTGGTCAACACTGACACTGCATTTAAGGGCAAAGAGGTTGTTAACGAAAAGATTGCTGATATTGAATGGATAAAACATTTAAAAAAAACTCCCAATATAGAAGATATTACTATCAATACGTTCAAATATAAAAATGTTGATTATTATTCATTCGCGAAGCTTCTCGATAATGGTATGGTTGTGTTTGTTCAGGTGCCTAAAAACGAGCTTTATGGCCCGATTATGAAATCTAACGGCACAATGATTTTTGCGTTAGCGATGTTTGCGATTTTTGCTCTGATTGCGATATTGTATTTGATTGCGCGCTTTGTAAACAGACCTATTCAAAAACTTATGTCGGGTATCGAGGTTATTGGGAAGGGCGATTTCAAGCGTAAAATCGAAATCACCACCCATGACGAACTGGGTGTTCTGGCTAAAGCCTTCAATGATATGGCCGATGACCTGACTGA
>JAVBNU010000083.1:0-32174 GCA_031551265.1 Candidatus Gastranaerophilaceae bacterium | reverse complement strand
ACTTTTTTTAAAAAAACTAATGCTATTTTGTGCTTTGCAACAGGGCGTAATTTAGAAAAATTCAAAGAATTACAAGCTAAAATGAGCAAAAAAGGAATCGATTTTCCAACTCCACAATTTTTAATTGCAAGAAACGGGCTGTATATTTATGAAAATATTGACGGTGAATTAGTAGAAAATGCTGAATGGAAAGACAAAGTATACAACAGCTTTAATCGCGATAAAATATTTAAATCAATACAAGATTTAGCATTTCTAAAACAATTTTCAATGCCGGGTAAAAATGTAGAAAAGAGTAAAGATTTTGCTGATTCAAAAATCTGTACTTTTGAGTTTTGGCCTTCTGATAGAGCACTCATGTATGCTTGTGACAACTCAATTGCAGATAATATTGTCAATTTTCTTGAAACACAGCTGAAAAAAGATAATTTGCACGCAAAAGTAATAAAAATGGAGTTTACCAAAGAAGAATGTGACAGATTATGCGACGAAGCACAGCTGTCAATTATTAATCCCCGATATGCAGGTAAAGATTATTTTACACAATTATTTGTAAATGCAGCTAACAAAGCTGACGCTATAGAATTTGTCAGACAAAGACTTAGAATATCACCTCAAGAAGTAGTAATGGCTGGCAACGACGGTAACGACATCAGCATGGTCGATTTGACGAAAAAAGGAATGTTTTTTATTGAAGTCGCTAACCGTGTAGACAGTCTGAAAAACTATATAAATGCGTTGCGCAGAAAAGACAACACACTAAATGACAACTTAATCTTAACAGAAAACGAAGGCTTAAAAGGAATCATTGAGGGTATTAAACGTATTATTACTCAATAGGTATGGATGGAATTTCACTTCTATAAGGTTTTTTGGTGTGTAAAACGCGCGCTCCTAATAATAATGTCATCCCGGAATTTTGCTTGCAAAATATCCGGGATCTTACCCACTGCGAACGAAGTCATTTTACAAGTAATGTTTGCTTTCAACATCGGATAGATACCGGCTCAGAAGCCGGTATGACTTGGCTCGTGTTGCATTTACACTAAGATCGAAAATTTCTACTCCCACTCAATAGTCGCAGGCGGTTTTGACGAAATATCATAAACCACACGATTAATGCCTTTTACTTCATTAATTATACGTTTTGAAATTGTATCCAGAACTTCATACGGGATATGTGCCCATTTTGCAGTCATCGCATCCTGACTTTCTACGGCACGAATAGCACAAACACTTTCATATGTGCGTAAATCACCCATAACGCCAACTGTTTTAATCGGCAAGAGTACAGCAAAAGCTTGCCATAATTTACGATATAGTCCGGCTTTTTTAATTTCTTCAACAACTATATCATCAGCACGCTGCAAAATTTCAACCCGTTCTTTTGTAATATCACTGATAATTCTAACAGCAAGCCCCGGGCCGGGGAACGGCTGACGATGAATAATATCCTCGGACATACCAAGTTTTGCACCAATTATACGAACTTCATCTTTAAATAATTCACGGAACGGCTCAAGCAATTTCAAATGCATTTTTTCAGGCAATCCGCCAACATTGTGGTGACTTTTAATTACATCAGAAGGACCTTTGAAAGAAACACTTTCAATAACATCCGGATACAATGTACCCTGTGCTAAAAATTCAGCGCCATCAACTTTTTTAGCTTCGCGTTCGAAAATTTCAACAAAATGATGACCGATAATTTTACGTTTCTTCTCTGGATCTTCAACGCCTGCGAGTTTTGATAAAAATTCATCACTCGCATCAACATATGTTAAATCTATATCATAATGACCTTGAAAAAGTTTAACAACCTTATCAGCTTCATTCAAGCGCAAAACACCATTGTTAACAAAAATACATTTTAAATTTTTGCCGATTGCTTTATTAATCAAAACAGCAGCAACAGAAGAATCTACGCCGCCACTCAATCCTAGAATTACTTTTTTGTCGCCGACTGTTTCTTTAATTTCAGCGATTTTCATAGTAATAAAGTTGTCCATATTCCAATCAGCGCGCATATTTGCAATTTTAAATATAAAATTGCTGAGAATTTTTGTGCCGTCAACACTTTGCACAACCTCGGGGTGGAATTGTATTGCCCAAACTTTTTTATTTTCATTTTCTATTGCACAAAATGGAGTATTTGCAGATTTTGCAGTAACCTTGTAACCTTCAGGCACTCTTGAAATCGCATCACCATGGCTCATCAAAACAACACTGTTTTTATCTAATCCATCAAAAAGCTTGCTCTCGCAAAGGATTTCCATATTACATTGACCGTATTCTTTTTTAGCACAAGAAATAACCTCTCCGCCAAAAAGCTGTGTAATAAGCTGCATACCGTAACATATCCCTAAAATCGGCACGCCTAAATCAAAGACTTCTTTATCAACGCTTGGCGCGCCTTCTTCGTAGACGCTGCAAGGGCCGCCTGAAAATATTATTGCTTTCGGGTTATATTTCTTAATGCGTTCCATCCCCATATTAAACGGATGGATTTCGCAGTAAACTCCTTGCTCTCTTATATTACGCGCGATTAGCTGTGTATATTGTGAACCGAAATCTAAAATTAAAACTTTTTGAAGGTCGTCTAATTGCATTCTTACTCCATTCTATAATTTGGCGCTTCTTTAGTAATAATCACATCATGTACGTGGCTTTCTTTCAAACCGGCTGATGATATTTTTACAAATTTTGCACGCTCTTGCAGGTCTTTAATATTTTTTGCTCCAACATAGCCCATACCTGCTCTAATTCCACCGATAAATTGATAAATACTTGAAGCAAGATCGCCGCTAAAAGGCACTCTGCCTTCAATTCCTTCCGGTACGAATTTTTTATCATTCGTAACATCAGCCTGAAAATATCTGTCTTTCGAACCGCATTTCATAGCGCCGATTGAGCCCATACCGCGGTATATTTTATATGCACGTCCTTGGTATAACACTGTTTCGCCCGGGCTTTCTTCAACACCGGCAAGTAATGAGCCTAACATAATTGTATTTGCCCCTACAGCAAGCGCCTTAACCATATCACCGGAGAATTTTATCCCGCCGTCTGCAATAACGGGTATGTTAGCAGCTTTTGCCGCTTGGACAACATCAGTAATTGCAGTGATTTGAGGCACACCACATCCGCTGACTATTCTTGTTGTACAAATTGAGCCGGGGCCGATGCCGACTTTTATGCAGTCTGCGCCTGCTTTTATCAGTGCTTTTGCTGCTTCCGTAGTTGCAATATTGCCCGCAATAACTTGCAATTTAGGGTAACTTTGTTTTATTTCCTTTACTGATTCAATAACATTTTTCGAATGCCCGTGTGCAGTATCAATTGTCACAACATCAACGCCAGCCTTTATCAACGCTTCAAGGCGTTCAAATTTGTCTTGGGTAACACCTATCGCCGCACCTGCACGGAGTCTGCCGAATTCATCTTTTGAAGAGTCCGGATATTGAATCGCTTTTTTAATATCTTTTATTGTAATCAAACCTTTGAGGTTGTTATGCTCATCAACTATGGGCAATTTTTCAATTCTGTTTTTATGCAAAAGTTCTTTTGCTTTCTCAATTTCAATGCCTTCACGCGCAGTAACAAGATTGTCTTTTGTCATAATATCAGAGACCCTAAGGTCAAGATTAGTTTCAAAACGTAAATCTCTGTTCGTTAAAATACCGACTAATTTGCCCTCTACAGTAATTGGCAAGCCCGAAATATGATATTGCTGCATAATTGCAAGTGCATCATGCAGTTTTTGATCAGGATGCAAAGTTATAGGATTAGAGATCATACCGCTTTCTGATTTTTTAACCTTATCAACTTCAGCGGCCTGTGCTTCAATACTCAAATTTTTATGTATAATACCGATACCGCCCTCTCGCGCCATCGCAATCGCCATTTGGCTTTCGGTTACACAATCCATTGCAGCACTTATAATCGGAATATTTAGCCTGATTGTATTTGTAAGCTGCGTGCTTAAATCAACATCACAAGGAAGTATATTTGATTCTTGCGGAATAAGCAAAATATCATCAAATGTCAGGCCATCTTTTATATTCAACATAATTCTTGCCTCCTGTTTTTTCTTCGGTGGGTTAGAGAACCTACCTTACATTTTTTTATTTTGTTGGGGTAGAAACCCCAACCTACATTTTGTCATTGCGGGGCTTTGTCAAAAGCCGCGGCAATCCAGTTATTATTTTGGTGGGCTGGCGAGCCCACCCTACTGTTTACTCATTGGCGCGTGGAACGCACCCTGCATTTCTATTTGCCCCTTCCCCCTTTGCGGGGGAAGGCCGGGATGGGGGGTCTTTAAAACTTCATCACCGTCGCTTATATTTTGTTGGGGTAGAAACCCCAACCTACAGATGTAATTAAATTTTTATAATCTTATCAAAAAAACAATTTTTTTTACACAGATTTTTTAATATTTATGCAATATTTGTTTATATTATAATTTTCTTATGAGGAGAATTTTATTAGTAATTTTATTATTTTTGATATGTTGCGGCAAATGCTTTGCTTTAACTATCGTTTACCCAAAATCAAAAACTCCGACAATAAACGCCAAATCAACATTTTTTATAGGCTCAACCACACCTGGCTCACAGGTCAAAGTAAACGGCTGCCCGATAAACGTTCACAAATCCGGCGCATTCGCATATGTTTTAGCTTTAAATGCCGGTAAAAATATCTATACAATTGAATCAGGCTGTGAAAAGTATACCTACACAATCACAAGAGGCAGCGTTTCGTCTCCTGCCAATTGTACACCTTGCGTTTTTAAAGCTTTCGCGCAATCACAAACGTATATTGTCACCAAAGATAATGCACCATTAAGAAACACACCTATAAATGACGGAATTAACAGAATTTCTCATTTTCAAAAAGATATTCCTTTAATTGTTGATGGCACCTGTAAAGATTTTTTCCGAGTTGTGCTTAATGACAACACCAAAGCCTGGGTAAATAAAAGTGATGTCAAACCACTACCTCCTGAATGCACCTGTAGCTTTGCCACAATAAAAGGATATCAGCGTAAAAAAAATTCTGAGTTTGACATTTTTGTATTTGACATTGATAAAAAAATTCCATATACAATAAAAGAAGAAGATACTTTGACGCTAACATTTTATAATGTCAAGGATTATCCTGATTCCGCTTTTGTTTTCACTATTCCCTTAAATGAAAAACTTGTAGGCTATAGCGGAAAATTTGAAGATGACAATACATTTATCTTTAAAGTAAGAAAATATCCGAAAGTTAATATGAAACACCCGCTCAAAGGATTGAGAATAGCTATTGACCCCGGACATGGCGGCGCAGAGTACGGAGCTATCGGTTGTTTTGGTGATAAAGAAAAAGATATAAATCTCTCTATTTCTAAATTTTTAGAAGAAGAACTAAAATCACGTGGTGCAGATGTGGTTATGATAAGAAAAGACGACAAATTTGTCGGATTGAGAGAACGCGTCAATATTGCCAATAAAGAAGATGCGATGATTCTGCTCAGCTTACATAATAATGCACTGCCTGACGGCAAAGACCCGAATCAACACAAAGGCACAAGTGTTTATTACTACTATGACCAATCCAAACCGCTTGCAGACTATATCCTAAACTCATTAGTTACAAATGCAGGCACTAATAATGATAAAGTTCGTCAGCAAAGTTTCGCATTGGTACGAAACACTGACGCATTGAGTGTTTTAATTGAAATCGCATATATGATTAACCCCTTTGATAACGAAATGCTGACCAATAAAGAGTTTCAGCGCAAAAGCGCAAAAGCTATTACTGATGGGCTTGAAGATTACTTTTTTAGCGGGCCTTAGGGTTCAAAAAACATACGATTGGCTGCTGCCCCGGACATGAAGCTTTGAATAAAACTATTATACGTTAATACACGGGGTCTCATAACTATGAGTTCCCGCATATTAACGTTTTGAGAATAATTTTCCAAGACCACGCTGCGGGACTGCACAAGTTACAAGCTCAAGAATGACAGACAATACATACTAAAAAGCCCTCAAAGCAGAAGCTTCAAGAACTTTTTAGAGAAGGTAAGGAATAGAGTATCGCTTGCTAGATCTTAGGTCTTATCTGCGACATCCACAAGATGGCTTAGCCCAAGCCCCAAGAGGAACATCATACAGATAGTTAATACCGCCCGGTGTTATAGTCGTAAAGGTTGGCATTGATTGCATATTACGAGAATTACGCATGATCCCATTACAACCGCATGGCGGCGCTTCGAAAATAGGTGCAGCAAAACCTGTCACACAGTCATGTTTTGCAACCGGCGGCACTTCTATTGCCGGTTGACAAGAACACGCAGCAAAAGCACCTGTTGTCGCAAATGCTGATATTGCGAGTAGCATCAATAACTTTTTCATACATTTCTCCTATAAGTCTAATTAATTTCAGACACATATTTTGTGTGCTTACATTTCTATTTTTACATTTTTTAAATCATTTGCATTAGACACTAGGACTAGGTAAGTTATTATACTTTGTAGTTAAAAAATTTTACAAAAAAATTTGTCTGGTCTATAATGACTTCAAGATAAGGGGTTAGAAGATTAATAATGGTTATAAACATAAAAATTAAAAATTTAGCATTGATTTTTGGCTTGTGCATAATATCGTTTTTATTTACTTCTTGCACAAGTAAACAAACTCAGACACCGTTCACCTTTATACGTGATAACGGCGGCGATTACTATGCTGTCAAACTCGATAAAACCTGGGGCTATGCCGATAAATACGGCAAAGTCATAATCAAGCCAAAATTCGTTGATGTCACTCCGTTTATTGACGACATTGCTTTTGTAAAAGTGGACACAAAATGGGGATTAATCGACATAAATGATAACTGGATTGTGCAGCCAAAATTTGAGAGTATTTATGAACGCAACAAGCTCAGCCCGAATGACGAGTACACTGACAGATTTTCCTCAGGACTTGAGCCGGTAAAATTTCAAGGCAAATGGGGCTTTATAGATAAAACCGGCAGCTTTGTAATAGCCCCACAATACAATGACGCCAACAAATTCCGCCACGGAATAGCTTTAGTGCAAAAAGATAAAGAAAGATTTTTCATAGATAATCATGACGAAGTTGTTATATCAGAAAAAAAGATTAAAAACGCCATTTTCACAGGCCCCGGCACAGGCATGTATTCAAAAGGCTTTTTCAAAGTTTTCAACAAACGCACTCCCGACAAATGGGCAATAATGACACGGGAAGGTAAAATTATTTCCGACTGGCAGCCTGATTCCGGAATTTTATTCTACAGCCTCCCTGACTCTGATATCACACCATTTATGAAAAAAAAGAAAATAGGCTTCATCGAATATAAGTCTGATGGAAGCTATAAAGTTATTATCGAGCCTAAATTTGATGAAACCCAACCCGAGTTCAGTGAAAATTTAGTCGCAGTTAAAATCAAAGACAAATGGGGCTTCGCAGATAAAGCAGGTAATTTTGCAATCGAACCTAAATTTGTTTATGCCGAAAATTTCAAAAACGGGCTGGCTGTTGTCGGCATTGAACCTGCTATTTGGGGTATTGTTGACAAAACAGGAAAAGTTTTGTTTCAAAAAGAAGCTTTTTATCTCACAAATTTTTCCGAAGGATACGCCTTTTTCTACACCTATAAAGATGATGAAATAAAAGCCGGTATCATTGATATGCAAGGAAAAACAATCACAGAACCTCAATTCTACGATTTTGGCGGGGAAGTTTTTTCACTTGATTTCAAATTCAAAAACGGAGCCTGCATAGTAGCAAACAAGGGATTGAAAAAGGGCGTCATCGACACCAAAGGCGAATGGCTCATCCAACCCGAATTTGACACAATTTTAAGCAATAACAATAAGCTCTTTATCACTATAAAAAACAACAAGTACGGCGTCATTGATGCATATGGAATATGGATTATAGACCCCGAGTACGCTTTTATCACGAGCGATGACTACAACACATTTATCGTGGCAAAAAACGGCAAATGGGGACTAGTAGACAAGTACGGCAAGTTCTTACTCAAAATTTAATCCACCAAAAACTTTTGTTAAGTAGTGTGAATACCTAATTGGTGTAGACAACTGATTAATTTTTCATACTAAAAAGTAAAATAGAATAGCCTCATACGAGAAATTTTTTATAGGGAATACTTTATGGGGCTTAATTTTACAACATTTGGATATATTTCACTAATTTACTTTGCAATGTGCATGCTGCTGGTGATAACACTGTAATTATTTTTTAAGTTGAAGATAAATCGAAATACTATTATAATAGACCTAGTATGGAAATTTATGGATGAATCAAAAATGAAAATTAAGAGCGGATTTACACTCTCAGAGCTACTCATCGCACTGGCCGTCCTAGGACTGGTTGCTGTTATGGCGATTAACAGCATGCAAACCACAATGGAACGCACAGTCAGTCTTTCAGGCTTGCAGCAAGCAAACGCATTATTGTTGGGCTCATACGAAAGAACCACAGATAGAAATGGCCCGCCATCTTCGTGGGGACTCGAAACCAGCGATGACAAAACACTGCTTGACTCAATTAAAGACGATTTTTCCTACACCAAAAAATGTGAAAACGCTCAAGAATGCTACGGCAAAGATATGACCATGGGCTATCTAAACGGTGGCGTTGACATAGATTATGCCAAAACGCCAAAATTACTTCTATCAAAAAACATCATTTTAAGCACTACCGTACTAAGCTCAGATTGTACTTACGATGTGGGATCAAGCGAGGCATTAAAAAATGTTTGCGGCGTTATCGGCGTTGATGTTAACGGATTAAGAGGGCCAAATCAGTTTGGCAAAGACTACTTTGAGTACTTTTTGACAACAAAAGGATTTATTCCAACCGGCACTTTTGAATACAAAGACTCTGAATACAGTTCAAGTAACTGCAGCCTAAAAAGTACCGGGCGCGGCTGCACATCGTACGTGCTCACATACAAGAATTTGGATTACCTAAAAAATAAATAACAAAAAAGAAGCCGACATTCTTTCTTTTACAGTTACACTTTTTAGCTATTTTGAATATTTATAAGCTAATAAACAAAATGTGTCATGTCGTAATGAACCGTTGTCACATAACGAACAAACATCAGGGCTGAATCGAGAAATTCACAGAATTTCCTATGAAGCCTTATGTGAGTTATAGTGAAAACGGGTAAATGAAGATAAGACACGAGGTTTTGCCCAGCTTTTGCCGGCACAAAAGCTGGAAGGAGGAAGGTTATTAAGGCGTCTTATTTAACTATAAAAATCACTATAACAGTTTTTGTCACCATATCACGAAATTTATACAAATAAGACAAAAAAGAAGCCGGCGCATGCCGGCTCTCTTATATACCCAATCTTTTATCTCTAAGTTTTTATCCTTGTTCAAGCTTGTTATTTTTACCCAGGATTTCTGCGGCTTTTGCAACACTGTCTTGGTCGGTGCCACCGGCATTATTTTTGGTTGCTGCAGCAAATTTATCTTTCATCGCGTCTAGAACTTTCGTCATAAAATTGCCGTTGCCGCTTCCACTGCCGTTGCCTGAGACTTTTGAATGCAACTCTTCAAGCTCTTTTAATGATTTAGAGCTCAAATCTTCGCCTTTGCCTTCGCTTTTTTGTGCAGTTTCAGTATTACCTGTTTGTCCTGAAGCTTGGGCATTAGTGCCTTCGCCGGTGCCGGCTGCTTTTTGAGCACCCTCTTTACCATCGGGTTTCGCAGGTGGTTCTTTGCCTTCTTCACCCGGTGGTTTTGGTGGTGGGTTCTCATTTCCATCAGGCTTTTTAGGTGGTTGACCGTCTTTTGCCGGTGGTGCATCTTTAAACATTTGTTTATCCGTATCCAGCTGATTACCGATTTGTGATTTTTCATTTGATGCGCTATCAGGTACTTTGCCGGCTAAATTCTGCATTTCACCTGTAATTTGTGCAGTATTTGGCTTAGTTGCCGTTTTCGTGTTGTTTTGCGCAGTTTTCGCTGCTGTAGTACTTTGCGACTGAACTTTAGGTTGAATTTTGTCTACCATAATTTTCTCCTCTTTTTACGTATACTCAATTATTAAATTATCTACTCTTTGCGTAAATTACATTGTTTTCTCCTTACTTTGTGTTATATTTTGAAGCTACTTTTTTAATGCCATTAATATTATTTTTGGCAGCAGCTCTGTCAGCACCGGCGCTTGTCCTCAAGCCATTTGCTTCATTACCTTGAGCGATAGCCGTATCGTTTAAAGCTTTTTGGATACCTTTCCATTCTTTTTCACCAGCTGCAAACTCTTTACCTTGAGCGATTTTATTTTTCAACTCATCGGTAATTTTTTGTCGGTTTTCCTCAGCTGCCTGTAGCGCTTCTTTAGCTTTTCCAAGTGCTATTTTGGCATTACCTAAAGCCTCCTCCGCTTGTGTTGCTTTTGTTTGCGCTGCGTCTCTAGCCTCTTTAGCTGTCGTATACTCAGGATTTGTGCTGCCATCCTCTTTAGTAGGCTTAATTGAAGATAGTTTTTGCTCGGCGCTCGCCAGCTCGCCTTTAGCAGAGTTATTTGCTTCCTCTGCAGTACGAACATTATTTTCCTGCGTACCAACAGCTTGTGTTTTCTCGCCAACATCTTTGTTAGCCTTGCCCAAAGCATCAGTCAGCTCTTTAGCATCTTTGTTAGCGTCTTCTGCACCCTTACCAGCGTCTTTTGCTAATTCACCGGCTTTTTCTGCCTCAGTCTTATTATCAGCTGCTTGCTGGTCTTTCACGCCGGCAGCACTTTCCTTTTGTGCTGCATTTGCATCATTTTGGATTGCAGCATCTTTCAAGCCATCCGCATAAGCCCGATCATGCGTAGCCTCAGATGGGATTTTTTCGGCTGCTTCTTTAGCTTGTGAGGCTATGTCGCCACCTTCGCCGTTGTTTGCGGCATTGAGTTGTTTGCCCAGTTGATCAGCCATGTTTTGCAGCTGATTCATGTCTAAATTATCTAAGTTATCAATACCATCGCCGTCGATGTCTGTGGAATTTGCTCCATCTACGTCCCCATCATCGAAATTTGAGCCATCGACATCCTGCTGCCCGTCAGAGCCTTCTGTGCCTTGCGAACCTTCGGGTGAGCCGCTACCACCTGCGCCTTCAGGAGAGCCTCCACCTCCGGAGCCTTCTGAGCCGCCGCCGCTGCCGCCGCCTTGTTGAGCCTGATCACCGCCTGTCGGCGTTGTGGTATCATCATTATTTGAACTATTTTTAATTGCATCCAACGCATCATCCCAGTCCGAAGAATCCAATTTCTCGAGTCGTTTGTGTAATTGTTTTTCGAGCTTGTTGTATTTTTGTTAGCCTGAGGATTTATATGCTGTTTCGAGTTGGTCTTTCATTTTGGTCAACTCTGTTTTCGTCAGTTTTCCATTGCCAAGTATTGATACTGCATCGTCATAATCGATTAAATCGCCATCTTGGATGTTATCGAGATAGTCGTTAATCTCAGAAGTAGAAGCTTTACTAAAATCAACGCCGGTTGAATTTCCTTGTTTCACGCCCATAGATTTGGTGAAGTTATCACTTTGGGTGTTTTGAGTGCTGCTATCGGTGGAACTTTTTGTCGGGTCAATTCCGTTTTTTTGGTTTAACCTGCTTAGCACTGATTGCGCAGTATCATCCCCTGTGAATCCCGGTTTCATGTTACCTTTTGCAAACGGATTGCTTGAACTGCCGCCTGTTTTCAAAAGGTTTTCAGCTTCTTCTTGATTCCATTCCCCTGTTGTCGTCGTCTCAGCTTTTATGTTCTTTGTCGTGCTTTCTGAAGTTTTAGTATTACCGAGCTTGCTGTTGAAGCTTTGTAGGAAATCCAACTCAGAACCGGCTGTACTCGTAGATTGTGACACAATTGCTTTACTAATTTTAGCGTCACTCTTCAATGAGGCTGGTTTCGTTGTTTTGCCATTTTCAGGCAAAGATATTTTTTTTGGTGTTATGGCGCTCTTATTTACTGATACCATAATTATTTCCCCTTTGTAGTTACAATATTGCTCCCGAGTAAGTGTAGAAATTCCCTTTGAATTAGATTTTCCCTATCTCTAATTCGTCTTATTTCTAAGCTACTTTGAAGATTGAGCCGGCTTTGAGGTTTTGACCTGTGCCACCGCCTGACATACTGTTACCCTTAAATTGTTTTTGATCGTTCTTCTTTTGTCCGTCTTGCTTTTGTGCAGTTTGTGCCTTTTTGTCTTTTTTATCTTTTTTGTCCATACCTTTTTTGTATGCAACATTTTTGAATGCTTTTGAAAGGTCGAATGGAGCCGCAGCGTTGCCTTGCCCGCCATTACCGGCGCCACCTGATGCTGTTGCAGCTGCACCACCCATAGGTGCACCGCCATTAGCTTCTTGCGCTTTACCGTTACCTGCGACTTGGCCGCCTTTGCCTTGGATACCTGTAAGTTGCTCTGCCCCGGCTTTAGCTGTAAGCATAGAACTTAGTGCACTTTGTGCTCTTTGTATCGCGCTATTTACCTGCGTTTGAGACTGAATAGATTTAGCTGCGTGAGAATTTGCAGAAGCAACTGCTTGTTTTTCCTGAGCAGCAGCCATTGCATACTTGCTCTCACCTTGACTTCTCAAGCTAATACCTGCAACTTTTGTCTCTTGGCCGCTGAGAATTTGCTCGCGCGCAGATGTAGAGCTTTGTGCAGCCTCATCTTGCATCCCTTGCGATTCTTCTTGTTTTTCGGCAGATGATTTTGCAATTTTTGTACGTTTTTGACTTTCTTTTATAGCTTTTGTGCGATTATTTTTACCTTTTTTAACCTCTTGTGTACCTTTATCAACTTTGCTGGCACCCGCTGCAACTTGACCTAAGCCGGAGCTAATCAGCGCAATACCTGCCGCTAACGTAAATATAGAGAACGTCAACGGTATACCTGCCGCGATTAAGCCTTGACCGACGCCAATTTGAGCGTCACCTTGAGCCGTTTTATTAGTACCTTTGTTCATTTCACTCATTGCCTTACTGAACAGCTTAGTAGATTTTTTCTGAGCATCTTTTGCTTGTTTCAGTAAATCTTCTGATTCACCTGCAAGATCAGTAGCCTCCTCTTGAGTCTCAGTAGCTTTCGTCATCAAGGAATTACCGCCTTCAATGCTTGAGCTGCCGCTTTCAACTTGTGAGTCACCATCGTCAATACTCGCTTGAGCGCTGCTTTTCTCAACTCCTGCTTTGGCAGCATCTTGAGAAGATTTATCAGCAGCTGCTGCTTCAGTGCGTTGAGTGTCTTCAGTGCTGGTAGCCAATGATTTGTCAGTATTGAATTGATTTAAACTCGTTTGCTCGGTCTGGTTGTATCCGTTAACACCTTGCATTACGTCTTTGAAGCCCTTGCTGCTTTTGTCAACCTCGTCATTTGATTCAAAATCAGATTTTATATCAGAGACAGCGCCGGCAACTTCGCCTAATGCTTCAGAGTGGCCTGCTGCATAAGCAGCAGACGAAATAGATAAATTGCCGCCGCTTGATTGCTGTTTTGCAGACGCAGTACCAGAGGCTGATCCCATGGTTGTATCTTCAAGATCCTCAACTTTGCCGGCTTCAGCACTTATAGCCTCGGCTTTCGGCGCTCTTTTAAATTTATTTTGTTCATTTTTTGTTTTAGCACGTTCTTTTCTCGCAGTTGCCAGTCGCGCTTTTGACCAATTTCTTACATCTCCTGCATAGTCGCTATAAGCATATGCGGAGTCACCTGTGCGAACCTCACCGTTTTGTTTTGACGGCTCGGATGGTAATATATCCATATCCATCGCAGCGCCGCTTGCAGAGGCAACCTTAGCACCACTGCCCATTAACGGCATACCAAATGCTTTGCTCAATTTAGAGTCATTGTACATATTAGTAAATTTATTATCATAATTAGTCTTAGCTGCCATATCCGGCGTTGTTGCAGACAAATTAGCTTGTTGCACACCGCTTTGAGCGCTAGCATTCTTTGCATTTGCTGTGCCATTTTGGTTTAATCTGTTATTTGAAGCTGAACCTGTTTTGAAGTTCTCTAATTCTTTAGCTTTTTCACGTTCTTTTGCTTCAGCTTTTTTCTTTGCTTTATCTTTTTCTTCTTGAGTTTGCTTAGTTCTGTTTTCAGATTTCTCAAAAACATCGCCAACGTTAATTTTATACGTGTTAGGTTTTTCGCTCTTTTTCTGTTCGTCATCTTTTTTCTTTTCGTCAGATGTTTTTGGGTTGGCCCAATCAAAATTATAGCGATCAAATCCTTTTTCTTTTGCTTTTTCTTTTTCGTCAGCTTCTTTTGCTAATATTGATGTATACTGGCTAATCAGCCCTCTTTGAAGTGAATCTACCATCAATTCTCTCCTTGTGGTTTTTATTTATATCTCTCTAAACTATTTTTCGAATTTTATATACATGAATCTCATGCATAATCTCTCGTATATAAATAAAAACAACTCACTCAATAAAATTGCCATAATAACTATATTTTTTTTATTTACTTTGTATATACTAGAATTTTTCACAGCAATAATAGGCTTTTTCAGGCTTTACATTTTGTAACAAAGTATTTAAATTTTTAGCAAACAGTTCTATGTTTGGTTTTAAATTAGGTGTAGGGAATTAAAAAGAGAATATTTAATGAAAGTTTCTAACGTATCAAATATCGCTTTCAAAGGGCTGACTGTTGTGTACAACAACGCCCCCGGCAAATACGACTATCATCCATTTGAGCCAAAAAACATGGTATCAGCTCAAGAAGAATATAATAATATGGTAAAATTCGTCAAGGCGAATGACCCAGCAGCTGAAATATACAAAAGAGATAAAGTTTTGTTATCTTCAGGTGAGACTGAAATACTAAAAACAATACTAGACCGTTTACAGCTAAGCATCAGACCGGGCTTTCAATTAACGCCATGTGACAATAAGCAAAGCAACTATATTCTTAGAGTGGACGGGTAATCAAATATTGGAGGGTGCGCCCCATGCACCTGATATTTTAAAACATTTTTGTCATCCCGGAATTTTTCACAGAAAAATATCCGGGATCCTACCAAGATTGAAATATACTTGCAGCTGGAAAGATCCCGCATCAAGTGCGGGATGACTTTAAAAAATCATCTATTACAAATCACTTGAGCTACATGCACACCCGATGCTGAGGCTTGTATCAGACCACGGGTTACACCTGCACCATCGCCGATTGTAAACAGATTTTTAACGCCTTCGGTTTCAAATTCATCGGTCAATTTAACGCGTGCAGAGTAGAATTTGACCTCAATACCATAAAGCAGAGTATATCTTGAAGCTACACCGGGCGCAATTTTATCAAGCGCATAAAGCATTTCAATAATGCTCAACAATTGGCGATACGGCAGCACTAAGCTCAAATCTCCAGGAGTTGCACAGCTCAACGTTGGAATCAGAGGGCTAGAGTCAATACGTTCTTTCGTAGAACGGCGTCCATCAAGCAAATCGCCAAAACGCTGCACTAAAATACCACCTGAAAGCATATTCGCCAGTCTTGCCACGTGCTGACCATATGCAATCGGCTCTTTAAACGGCTCTGTGAATTTTTTGCTCACCAAAAGCGCAAAATTCGTATTTGCAGTTTTAGTATTCGCATAGCTATGGCCGTTAACAGTTGCAATACCGTTATAATTTTCGACAACCACCTCACCGTATGGGTTCATACAGAAAGTTCTGACTTCGTCGCCAAAAGTCGGTGAGTAATATATCAATTTCGATTCGTATAATTTAGAAGTCAGAGGCTCCATTACAGGCGCCGGTAATTCAACGCGCACGCCGATATCCACAGCATTATTCACCATACCGATTTTGTTCTCGGCGAATTCTTTAGTCAGCCAGTCAGCGCCTTCACGCCCCGGCGCTATGATTATATACTCGGCTCTGATTTCTTCGCCTTTTGTTGTGACAAAGCCTTTGACCTGTTCGTTTTCAACAATCAATTTGTCAGCCACGGTATTATTCAAAATCGTAACACGCTCATCTAAATAATCTTGCATATTTTTCAGGACGTTCAACGAACGTTCCGTGCCTAAATGCCGTACAGGAGAGTGTACCAACTTCAATTCAGCCTTCGTTGCCTCACGTTCAATATCAGCAAAAGCCTCTTTATCAAGTCCGTAAATTGTGTCTGTAGCGCCATAATTCAGATAAATACTATCCGTATAATTGATTAGGTCTTTAACTTTATCTCTGGACATATAGTCAACCAGGTGGCCGCCGACATCAGGCGTTAGCGTTAACTTACCGTCCGAGAACGCGCCCGCGCCACCCCATCCGCATAGCAGCCCGCATTTTTTACAGTTTAAACAAACGCGCTGACCTTCGCGAATAAAGCATTTGCGTTTTTCAATTTTGTTGCCTTTTTCGACTAAAACCACTTTCCAGTCGGGCTTCAACTTCATAATCTCTAATGCAGAGAATATCCCCGCAGGTCCTGCCCCAATGATAGCTACATTATACATTTATAAATCCCATTTGACTTCTTACCTATAGATTATAGCAAAAAAACACATCGAGAAATTAATTATTAACTTTTAGTAATATTGGACATAAATTTGTCAATTTTTCATTGTGTTTTGTTTTATTAAACTTGAAAAGTTATGTGTAAATAAGTGTCAATCAACCCAATCCGGAAGGGTTAGAAGGTGCTATTCCAATGGAAATCAAATCACCAGCAGTATATAAAGTTCTAGACTTTGTAAACAAAAATGTATCGTCAGGCGGCCAACGCTTTATCCTTGGCGCTACTGCACTGGCAAGCCAACCTTTTATTGACTTACATAACAGACACGTAGACGAGGAAACACGTTGGACTTCAGCCATGAGAACTATCGCCAAAATAGTTGTCGGGACTGCCGTAGGAGTACTAGTTAGGCACCATAGCATCAAAATGGTAAAACACTGTGACTGTTTTTGGAAATCGCATCTTTGCAGATTTTTACCTGAAAAGCCCCCTAAAGAATTCTGGAAAAATCCGGAAGCAAATATGGAGTACGTGCGCTATGCAAACGCAATGGGGACTTTAATTGGTACGACAGCCGGACTAGTGACTAATTTCGCGGTTGACGCGCCACTTACTAAACTTTTAACGAACTACCTCAATGAAAATGCAAAACCTGCATTAATGGAAAAGTTTGCCAAAAAAGAGCTAAACAAATCTGAACAGGGGGCTAAATATGAACAAATTATTTAGCTCGGTAAAAAATTGGGTCTGGAAGTTGACCAGCGCAGAAAAAGGCGGTTGCGATGAAGCATCTATGCTTATGTGGGCAGGCGCTGCGGGCTGGGTGCTCAGCTCATTGGCTCAAATTGCTGCAATTGTCGGGAATCAAAAACTCAGCAAAAAAGAAAAAAGTTTCTTAATACCTCAAGAAGCGTTTGACGGCGCGGTGAATGTAGGATTATTCCTCACTCTGACACAGGCGTTCAAATCAGGTATGACCAAATTAATTGAAAATGGCCATATCAAATTTGCAAATACAGCTAAAGATTATAAAGCCCCAATGGTCACAATAGCATCAATAGTCGGCTCGGTTGTTGCCTGCAATATTATCACCCCACTGGTGAGAAACTACTTAGGCGCCAGAGTTCAAAAACGTATTATTGATAACCACCTTAATCCTGTATATAATAACCCGTACATAGCTTTACAAAACAACAACAGTACACACATCGTAAAACCGTTAGTAAAAACATCTTCAACATTCATTTACCCGACAACAATGGGCGTAGGCAAAATATAGTTTTATATTTTTGCAATTGGACTTTTCTCTATACCCAAGTTATAATTATGATGTTTAATGTAATCGTAAAAGGAAGAAAATGTCATCAGACACGAACGGCCAGAGTGGCCCCACACATAATCAATGCAACGAATACACAACAATAGCAAATATCCACACAAAAACAAGAGCGATTTATGTCGCATTGATAGCCAATATTGGTATTGCAGCGATTAAGTTTTTAGGTTTCATGATAACCAAAAGTTCGGCTATGCTTTCAGAATCAATCCACTCACTTGTGGATTCTTTTAACAGCGTGTGCTTGCTTGTAGGGCTTAAGCGTTCGTCGCGTCCTGCTGATTGTTTTCACCCCTTTGGTTATGGAATGGAAGCCAATGTATGGGCGCTATTTGCAGCAATTTTAATGTTCTTCGGCTCGCTTGTTGCCTTCCACAGCGGGTACGAAAAAGTTACAGGCCATTCGGCTATGGATACAAAAATTTTACTCGATAATTACAATTTTATTGCGATAACACTCATCGTGAGTGCAATGTTCGAATTTTGGGCAATGGCTAATGCCGCGAAAGCCGTACTTGCCGAAGTAAACATCGAAGTCAAAGGCAAACTCAAAAAATACCTGACCTCTATCAAATATATAAGAAAAATCAAAAGCCCCACAACAAAATTCGTGTGGTGGGAAGATACTGCCGCATTTACCGGTGTTTTGGTGGCGTTAATCGCATTAAGCATCTCTAAATTCGTATTGCCGGCAGAATATGCTTATTTGCCTGATGGTGTTGCCTCATGGCTAATCGGCTTGATACTTTTAGCGCTTTCTCTCGGGTTATTGAAAAACAATGTCAACTTTTTGACCGGGCAATCAGCTGAACCACAGGTAGAACAGGTTATAAAAGATGTTGCAGACAGTATCCACGGCATTTCGAACGTACACGAACTAAAAACGATGGATATGGGCTCATCAGGATTGATAGTCAATATGAACATCGAAGTCGACCCCGATACGCCCGTCAAAGAAGCTGACGACATAGCAGATATGCTTGAAGATAACATTAGGCAGCGCGTCCGAAATATTTCGCACGTAAATATTGAAATTCAGGCTGATGACGCAGAAGAAAACTGGGGCGAAAAATTTGAAAAGCTAATCGAAGAAGGCAAAGAGATTGAAGCTATTGATACTAACGAAGGCAATATCCTCTCGAATTTCTCAGACTTTGCAAACACCGTAGTGAGAGAGGTTATGATACCTCGTCCTGACGTAAAGTTCGTCGATGTTGACGCGTCACTTGATGAGCTTGCTGACTTAATTATAGATACAGGACATACAAGAATACCCGTATTTGAGGATAGTGTCGATAACGTAATCGGCGTAGTAAATGCAAAAGACGTTTTAAAAGCGATTCGCAATAAAGATAAAGAACTCACGATTAAAGATTTAGTACGCGAAATAATATTTGTACCTGAAAACAAATTTATTAGCGACTTATTATCGGATTTAAATACCGCAAAAAGCCAAATTGCAACGGTGGTTGACGAACATGGCGGAGTCGCAGGCATTGTAACCGTTGAGGATATTTTAGAAGAGTTGGTCGGCGAAATGTATGACGAATTTGACAAAGTTGACGCAACACCAGCCTGTTTAAAAGTGGATGATTATAATATCCAGCTTGACACGAGGATGAGCATTGACGATATAAACGAACGCTTCGGACTGGATATACCGGGCGAAGATTTCCATACAATTGGCGGATACGTGTTCGGACTTTTGGGGCGTGAACCTGAGATTAATGACGAAATTGAGGACAAAAATATTCTCTATACCGTTCTTGAAGTCGATGGGCGCAGAATTTCAAAAATAAATATGCGCAAGGAAACTCCATTTATTGACGGCGAACTTGAAGAATCCGAAACAGAAACTCCATTAAATGGGAACGGTGAAAATGTTTAAGACCGGCTATGCTGCAATTATCGGACGCCCAAATGTAGGAAAATCAACACTCCTAAACCAAATTCTGGGACAAAAAATTGTAATAGCAACGGATAAACCTCAAACTACACGACGCAGAATCAAGGGGATCTATACTGACGATAAAGCGCAAATAATTTTCCTCGATACCCCGGGCGTCACAAAGCCAATGGATAAATTAGGCGAGTTTTTGCTTGATGAAGCAAAATTTTCTATCCCTGATGCTGATGTAATCCTTTTTGTTGTTGATGCTTCGGATAAGGCCGGAGTTGGTGATAAATGGATTGCAAAAAATCTTTTGAACGTTAAAACTCCTGTGATACTTGTGCTGAATAAAGTCGATACAATTAAAAACCCGCTTAAAAAAGAGGAGAATTTACTCTCCTACAAAATTTTGTTTGAACAAAATATTCCGACTGTAAAAGTCTCTGCCAAAACAGGGCGAAATATGGATACTTTAATCAGTAATATTATGCGTAAGCTGCCCAAAGGCGAGCCTATATATGGTGCCGATGAGGTAACTGACGAGAGTATGCGCAGTATTGCTAAAGAAATCATCAGAGAAAAAGTTTTATTAAACACTAAAGATGAGCTTCCTCATGCAGTCGCGGTAACTATCGACACATACGAAGAGCAGGAAACCATTGACAACATTTTGGCTACAATTTATGTTGAAACCGAAAGCCAAAAAGGCATTATGATTGGCAAAGCTGCAGGGATGCTCAAAAAAATCAGCACAGAAGCACGGATTGAACTGGAAAAAATTGCCGACAAAAAAATATACCTGAATATTCAGGTTAAAATCCAAAAGAAATGGCGCAAAGACGCCAAAAGCGTCAAAAGTTGGATTGGCACATAAAGACGCAATGCTGCTCTCTAAGTGTTTAGGTCACCCCGCAGCGCGCGGCTACGAACATTATTAGAAGCATGCTCTGTGCGGGGTCTTTTTAGAGCGAAAATTTACTAATTTCAATCAAGAAGACTTCGTTTGCTATTTGGATAGATACCGCACACAAACACCTTAAGGTATATTACAAGTTTATCGCTGCGGTATGACATGGAGTACATTTGTAAATTTTTTATTATATTTGTAGCATAAACATTTTGTTTCAATTTTAATAAATAGTATGAATATCGCCAGTATAACCTCGGAAAAGTCTAGTTCGTCAGTCGCTTTTAAAGCGTATTTTCCCCTGCGCAAATTTTCGGGCATACCTTGCCCGTCCTGTGGTATACCGATGCTCGCAAATAAAGATATGCTTGTTTTTATTACTGATGCGACACAGACTAGAGGACTTGAACTTAGAAAGGTTTTATATAGTGGCCGGGGATACTATCGTCCTATTGAAGACAAATTTGCACAAACAGCGTATAGAGCTTTGCCCGACCATCCGCATGCTAACTTAAATGATATAACAGAAATTCTTGCACAAACATATTTACCAAGGCTTGAAAAAAAGCAGGAAAAAGTGTTGAGAGAAATGCTGGATAACATGAAAAGATTGACCAAACAAGATAGAGACGCAGTTAATAGTTTTTTGAAGGGTATCTTGTGGATTATATTTAAGAGGAATCCCCAAAATCCTTTCAGCCGCCAAAGATTCCTCGAACATTTTGAATCGGTTTCACAAAATGCGACCAGTAATGGCAACTTTGCCCGATTACAAAAAATTGCAGAAAAAATGCCAACATCACTCGACTCAGTTGAAGCCTTCATTGTCAAAAATGCCAGACAAATTCAAAAAGATAGAGAAACAAACGCAGAAAAGAAACTGAATATGGCCTCAAAGATTATATCACCATCACTTGCCACGATAGAACATATGCTCACTAAAATAAAAGTCGAAAATAACAACATAGACAACTTCCTTTTGATGTGTGAACAATGTAACACTTCAAGAAAAACCACTTCCTACAAACATTGGCTGACCACGCATCCTGAAATGCCTGAAAATTTGAGATTATATGCGGAATACGTAAGCAGCTTAATTCGTCGCCATAAAGACAGGGCTTTACAAGATATGGAAACATACCTTGCAGACGCTAACGAGACACTAAAACGTGTTTCAAAAGGGAAACTAAGACTGCTGGATTAAAATTGTAATTTTTGCTATATTTGCTATATGAAGATGGAAGAATTATTTTTAACAACATCTGATAGTGTTGAAATAGCGATTAACCACTATAACGGTGGCAAGGGCGAGGTGCTGATTATTGCGCCCGGGTGGTTTATGACCAAAGATTGCTGTGCATTTTCAGAGATGGCTGAGATTTTCTCAGCACACTTTGATGTGATTACGATGGACTTCCGAGGGCACGGTAAAAGCAAAGGCTACTATACTTTCAGCGCTAAAGAAGCTATCGACATACAAACAGTTATTAATTTTGCCAAAGCAAAATACAAAAAAGTTTACCTGATGGGCTTTTCACTTGGTGCGGCGATAGCGACTGTGCACAGCGCCGTATATAAAGATATTGATAAACTAATTTTGGTTTCAGCGCCGCACAGCTTTGAAAAAATCGAAAATCATTGGTGGACACCTGCTGCTTGGATACCGACTTTTAAAAAGTTTGAACTCACACGCTGGTTAAGCATACGCCCGAGTCTTGTTATTCACCCTAAAATAAAACCGATTGGCGCAATTTCACAAATTATCTGTCCGACTTTGTTTATGGCCGGTGAAAACGACCCGACAGTTTTCCCATGGCACACCGAAGCGCTCTTCAAGGCAGCGGCCTGCAAAAAACACTATGAATTATTCAACGGATGCAACCACGCCGAAGATTTATTCTTGGAAGCACACGATAAATTTGTCGCGCTTTCACTAAAATGGCTGGAAACATAATCTTACTTATATTGTGCAATAATCGGTTTTAATTCATCCACCGTCGAAGCAATTTTTATTACTTCTTTTGCAAAGTTTATGTGTTTTTGCCCAACAGCCTTATCTGTAAACGAAAACTCACCATTTTTTATTATATAACAGCACTCATCAGTCATTGCACTGACAGTTCCCAAAAGTTGCTTTGATTCTTTTATATCAGAGACCACATTAGGCAGGCAAAAACTTTGATGCTTTTTTTTCTTCATATACGTTTCAAGCAACATAAAAGCATTTTTAAGATGATTGGTTAAAATAAAAACTTCAATCGCAGGAGAAGACACACGCCCCATAGTCTCTCTATCAGCTTTAATTCGATTGAAACACATAGATGTAAATACTGTTGGTAGTTGAGATTCAGGAAACGCATCAATATTTTTGATAGTCAGGAGATGAGATTTTTTTATCCCCTCGATATCTTCATGGAATAGTTTAAAAAACTCATCTATCTCAGCAGAATATTCTTTATTCGCCAGATAAGGAAGAGCATATCTCCAACTTGGTTCCACTAAGCCTGAATCAAGGAGGTAATCTCTGGCTTTAGTTGTCAACGCATAACATATATCATCATCCAGGAATGGATCACCAAGTGGTACAACATCTTCATAGTAAATGCCGCTTTTAGGAGAAGTGTCCTTATGTTCATCGTTCCACAGATCAGCAAACCTTGCGCCCAAATTCATGATTTTAATCTCTGTTCTGAT
This sequence comes from Candidatus Gastranaerophilaceae bacterium, assembly GCA_031551265.1. GTDB lineage: Bacteria > Cyanobacteriota > Vampirovibrionia > Gastranaerophilales > Gastranaerophilaceae > JAVBNU01. Next base: position 8,844 of record JAVBNU010000083.1, on the reverse strand, counting down.
ATCGCTGGCAGGAGATACCTCACAAAATTTTTTCATATAGGCAATGACCTCTTTATCCCTGATTGCAATGTTTGCAGGGTCATTCAAGTTTAATATTGAGGAGTCACACACATTGGTTAAGTATTCTATTCTTTTAACTATCTCCAAAAAAAGTTGGTCATTTCTAATTTCAGGGGGGTAAAACATATCATAAATTGATTGCATTTTTGTATGACTGTCGCTGGAATCAAACCTGTCAAAAAAACCTTTAAATGCGACAGCATTTTGGGCACCAGCATTATATGATACATTTTTTGTGGGCAGAGCCTGTACTTGGAAATTTGTGGCTAGATTCAAAAACACAAAACAAACCTTTTAATTTATTGTACTAATATAAAATAAAAACATAAAAAAAATTGCTACATGATTAACAAAATGTAACAAAAAAGACAATTTCTTTTAACGAAATTGTCTTTTTGAATTTATATTTTTACTTGCTTAGTTCAAGTATTCTTTAATATCAGAAGCTACATTTTTAGCATCAAGTTTAATTGATGGCCCCATTGTTGTTGTCAAGAATACTGATTTTAGATAAGTACCTTTTGAAACAGATGGTTTCGCTCTCAAAACTGCGTCAGCCAAAGTTGCGAAGTTTTTGTATAAGTCCTCAGCGTTGAATTTAATTTTGCCGATAGGTACGTGAATCATACCTTGCTTGTCAGCACGGAACTCAACTTTACCGGCTTTAGCGTCTTTAACAGCTTTAGCAACATCAAGTGTAACTGTTCCTGTTTTAGGGTTAGGCATCAAGCCTTTAGGACCTAAAACGCGGCCTAATTTACCGAGCATACCCATACAATCAGGAGTAGCGATAAGAGTATCAAACTCGAACCAGCCTTTTTCCATTTTTTCGATTAAATCTTCAGCACCGGCTTCGTCGGCACCAGCGTCTTTAGCTTCAGTAGCTTTAACACCTTTAGCGATAACTGCAACACGTACTGTTTTACCCAAGCCTGCAGGAAGAACGGTTGTGCTTCTGATTTGTTGGTCAGCGTGTTTTACGTCGATACCTAAGCGCATATGACATTCAACGGTTTCGTCGAATTTAGCCACTTCTTTGCTTACCTTTTGGAGCATTTCAACAGCCGCGGGAATTGTTGCCGGTTGTTGAAAATCACCCATTATGTCTTGTATTTTCTTTTGTCTTTTAGTTAATTTACTCATTTTATCTCCTTTCGTGGTAGTCACGGACCCTTCGGGCTGTACTTCAGGGCTTATGGACACTAAGTTCGATTAGTTTCCAAAACTATGCCAGCCGTTGCTGTCCTTCCACTTATTATTAATCTACTACTGTAACGCCCATTGCTTTGGCAGAACCTTTAATCATTTCTACCGCAGCTTCCATTGACGTTGCATTTAAATCTTCCATTTTTGTCTTAGCTATTTCTTCAAGCTGCGCGCGTGTGATTTGGCCTACTTTTGTTTTATTAGGAGCTGCCGAACCTTTTGGGATAGCGATAGCTTTTTTAATCAACACTGCTGCCGGTGGAGATTTAGTTACAAATGAGAATGATCTGTCTTCATAAACATCTATCACAACAGGAATGATATAGCCCGCTTGTGACTCAGTTTTTGCGTTGAATTGTTTGCAAAATTCCATGATGTTAACACCATGCTGACCTAATGCAGGACCAACAGGTGGTGATGGGGTTGCTTTTGCGGCTTCGATTTGAAGCTTGATTTTTCCTACTACTTTTTTTGCCATGTTTTCTCCTTTCGTGGTGCTGGCGGACCCTCAGGCTGTAATTAGGGCTTATGGACACTAAGTGCGATTGTAGTTTCCAATAAGCACGACATCAGCCGTTTTGTCCTTCCACATTTTCTATGTCATGCTGAACTTGTTTCAGCATCTGTCGATTTAACTTATTAAATCATTTGTCTCTTTGCTAGTTGTAGGTTGGGGTTTCTACCCCAACATCTTTTTGGTGCGTGGAACGCACCCTACATAATTCAAGAATTATACTTTCTGGATTTGTCTGTACTCAAGTTCAACAGGTGTATCACGACCGAAGATTGATACTGTTGCTCTGAGTTTTGATTTATCAGGATAGACTTCTGTTACATCACCCATAAAGTCAGCAAATGGACCTGCGATAATTCTGACTTTGTCCATAACCTTAACATCAAGCTCAACTTTTGTAGTTTGAGTTTGAGTACGGTGAATGATTTTCTTGATTTCGCTGTCACGCGCGGGTATAGGACGTTTGCTCGAGCCGACGAATTTGGTTACACCGGCTGTGTGTCTTACTACATACCAGCTGTCATCGTCCATAATCATTTCGACTAAAACATAGCCCGGGAATATTTTTTCTTCACGGTCAGATTTTTTGCCGTCTTTGACTTTAGTGATTGTTTTTTGCGGTACTTCAATACGGAAGATTTTGTCGCCCATATTCATATACTCAATACGTTTTTCAAGGTTAGCTTTTACCTTGTTTTCGTGCCCTGAGTATGTGTGAACTACATACCAACGTTTTTGAACTTTCTGAGAAGGTTTTTCAACTGCAGCCTTGAACTCTTCTTCTTTCGCTTCCAAAAGCCCCTCAGCGTTCATTTCAACTGTTGGTTGTTTTTTTAATTTTTTTTCTTTTTTTTCACCGGTCATTCTTTTTTCCTGCCTAATTTTTAGTTACATCACTTATTTTTTTAAGAAACCAAATGCAAACGCATATATCCAATCATAGAATAAAATTATCATCGTAAAAATAAAAACTATGACCAAAACAAGTATAGTCTCAACTTTAACTTGCGCCCATTCAGGCCAGGTGATTTTGCCCCATTCCTGACGCACACCTTTAAAATAATTTGCGATTTTGTTTTCAGATTTCATATTATAATAATTCCTTTATTCTATTAAACCGCGCCCTGAAGGACTCGAACCCTCGACATCCGGTTTTGGAGACCGACGTTCTACCAACTGAACTAAGGACGCCTGTTTAAATAGACGTTCAATTCTTACTTGGTCTCTTTGTGATTTTTATGCGAGCCACAGAAAGGACAGTATTTGCTTAGTTCCATTCTGTCTTTGGTATTTTTCTTATTTTTTACGGTAGTATAGTTGCGTCTTTTGCAGTCTTCACATGCCAGTACTACCATTTTGTCTGTTTTACCTTTGATTCCCATTGTTTTTTACCTTTTTCTTGAGTCTTAGTCCACCGCAAATTATAGAATGCCTGCTTCTTTCCCTTTTGGGGCTGACATTCTATTCTGCAAGGATATCTTGTAAAGATATTTTACATTAAACATATTTATTTGGAAAGAACTAATTTCACAACTTTACAAAAAGCAATACTTTTACAGGATATTTGACGCTTATATTATAATTAATTTAAAGCAGCAACATAGGAATTAGATAATGGAAGAAAAACAAAAAACAAACGAAAAAGAAACCTGGGCCATAGCCATTATCATTATTTTTACTGTGATATTCTTGTTATTCAGCTATAGTGCTAAAAAACAACGCAAAGTCGACATCCAGCTCGACGTAAAAGAAAGCATCGCACAATATCTCTCCGAAAACACCATAACTAAAGACACGTTCCGGGGAAGTTGGCCTTTTGTTGTTGATAAAGTTCAAGTTTATTGTGTCGATTTAAAATCACTTACCGGCGCAAGCGTTAAAATTAACGACAACGAATACGCTATCACAAGAAATATTTCGGATTTACCTTTTCTACCATACTCACAATGGTTGGATGCTGAGTATGACGGGATTCATTGCACAGGTGTACCTATTGAAAAACATTGCAAAGTCCCGCTTTACGACGTTATAAAATACGCTGAAACTATTTGTCACAAGAATTAAAAGCAATCACCAACAGCATCTGCAATATCATCAAAAACAAAGTTGTCCGGGAATATGTCCTCTAGATTAAACCCACCTTTGCCATGATTAGCATCATCAAGTATTCCTAACGCTATCATTTCATCATCTGTGAGATTATCCACAGCACGTGAAGATCCACCTGATATTTTTTCTTGTTTTTTCATATACGTTGTGCCATCAGCACGTTTTGCAGATACATAAGTTTCTTTCGGTACACTGGAGCCTTTTGGATATACAGCTCTTGAATCAGGGTCGCCGGCACTATATTTCTGTACAATACTTTTTTTATCACTTTTCCAGGTTGTTTTATCAGGTATCCATTTTCCTTCCGGAGCAGCTTTGTCAATTATTTCGCGTTCAACTTTTTGACCTTTTGGATTTGTGAAAGACTGTGTAACTTTACGGTATTTATTACCCGCGACCTCATAAAACGTTTCAACCGGCTTGCTTTTAAGTACCTTTCCTGCATTTTTACCGCGATTAACCAAAATATAGCCAATAGCCAAAGCTGCCGCTGCTGTGGCTGCACCTATTGTTATCAAAGCCGGTGTACTTATTCCATTTTGCTTTTCTGCTGATTCAGCCTGAGTAGCAGCTTGGGGTGCCACCTCTTTTTTAAATGCAACATTTTTGGGTGCAATACCTAACGACTGAATTCCGTTTATTTTAGTCATGAGTTTACCTACTTCCTTACACGATATTTAATCCTATACTATAATTAAAAACGAAACATAACTAATATTGCTACAAAATTTGACAAAAAAAGCCACATTTCTCGTAAATACAAGTACAGCTTGGAATTAAAAACAAAACCAATTTTAATATTTCGTAATATTCGCAACAATATACAAACTTGGAGCGTTTGTATTAAAATGTTCTTGAAGGAGCAAATATGCTGATTGATACACACGCACATATTGATTTTGATAATTACGAAAATATTGAAACTGTAATTGAAAATGCACAAAAAAACGATGTGCAAAAAATCATAATCCCTGGCGTTGAGCCAAAAGATTTTGATAGAATTATTCAATTAATTGAAAAATACGACTGTTTGTACGGTCAACTCGGCGTCCACCCCAGTGAAGCACGTCAATACAATGACGAAATTGGAGCAAAGATTTTAGATTTAGGACAACACGAGAAAATTGTTGCCATAGGCGAAATCGGGCTGGATTACTACTGGGATAAATCTTTTATTGATATACAAAAAGAAGTTTTGATCAAACAAATAGAAATCGCAAATAAGCTAAAAAAAACAATTGTTATTCACAATCGTGAAGCACACGCTGATTGCTTGGATATTATAAAAAAACACCGTTCGCCTGATATAAATGTAATAATGCATTGTTTCTCGGGCAGCAGCGAATTTGCAGAACTTTGCGTCAAAGAAGGTTTTTATATTTCGTTTTGTGGTGTTGTAACCTTCAAAAACGCGAAAAAGCCCAAAGAAGTCGCGCAATCTGTGCCAATGGAGAATATTATCATTGAGACAGATTCACCGTTTCTTGCACCACAAGCACATCGCGGCGAACAAAATGAACCTGCTTATGTCAAATTTGTGGCAGAAGAAATCGCACAACTACGCGGCCTCAGCTTTGATGAAGTCGCTGAAATAACAACAAAAAACGCAATTAAGGCGTTTAACTTAAAAATGTAGGGTGCGTCTCACGCACCAACTATCAAATAACTACGGAAACGTACCCCTCACCCAACCCTCTCCCGCAACGGGGAGATGGATAAGACAAAACATTGTTTGGTGGGTTTCCTAACCCACCAAAATAAAAAGGGCAACATGGCAAAAAAAGAACGTCTGGACAAAATATTGGTTGATAACGGCTTTTATGAAACAAAGTCGAAAGCACAGGCTGCAGTTTTAGCCGGCGACGTAAAAGTTAATGGCGAAACTATCAGTAAAGCCGGATTCCAAATTGCTTATGATGAAAAAACAAATATAGAAATTAAGACAATGCCATATGTCTCTCGTGGCGGCTTTAAACTTGAAAAAGCCATCAATACGTTTGAAATTGATTTAAAAGATAAAATTTGTCTCGATGCCGGCGCGTCTACAGGCGGTTTCACAGATTGTATGCTGCAAAAAGGTGCAGGCAAAGTCTATGCTGTTGATGTCGGCTACGGACAACTGGCTTGGAAATTACGCAATGATTCACGTGTGAAGGTCGTTGAGCGTACAAACATCAAAAACTGCATGCCGGAAGATATTTATTCAACAGAGGATACTATACCATCATTTTGCGCTATGGATTTGTCTTTCATCTCAATAATGAAAGTTTTGCCAAATATAAAAAAATTAATGGTACAAGAAGGCAGCATTCAGATTGTATCACTTATAAAACCTCAATTCGAGGCAGGAAAAGAATTAGTCGGCAAAAACGGCGTTGTAAAAGATAAAGAAACCCATATAGATATAATCAACAATATCATTACTTTCTGCGCTGAAATAGGGCTTTATCCTAAAAAATTAACTTTTTCACCAATAAAAGGTCCTGCGGGGAATATTGAGTACTTGATTCTACTTGAAAATAGCCAAGCAGAATTTCAAGTTGATGTAGCAGATTTAGTAGAAGAAGGCTTTACACAACTATAAAAACCATTGCGCCTTTTCTTATTTTAAACTATTGTATTATTAAGAAGAGGGGATATGCTATCATGCCATTACAAACAGAGTTATTGCCAGCAAACAAGTCAGAAGATAAGAACAAAGATATTTTGTCTATCCCTAACAACTATGTTGTCGTGGATATTGAGACCACAGGGTTAAATCCTGTAAAAAATGAAATAATTGAGCTTTCAGCGATAAAAGTTGTAGATAATAAGATTTTTGAAAAATTTTCGTATTTGATTAAGCCTAACGAAGTTGTAGGCTGGTTTATCACAAATTTAACGGGCATTACTAATGATATGTTGAAAAATGCGCCAACAATTGAAGAAGTGCTGCCTGAATTTCATAATTTTGTCGCAAAGGAAATTATTGTAGGGCATAACATTCGGTTTGATATAAGTTTTATTAAAGCGCACTCTAAACGGGTTTTTGATACTGATTTTGTTAATAAATCTGTTGATACGCTGAAAATAGCACGTAAAGTGTTACCACAGCTGCAAAGCTATAAATTACAATCCATCGCTGAACATTATAAAATTAAGACCGCAGGACTTCACAGGGGGTTAGTTGACTGTGAAATCACGTATCAGGTTTTGACTAACTTAAGACAAAGCATAATTGAGCGTTGCGATACAGCTAAGCCTTAAAATGGCAGCATAGTGTATTACTGCTTGCTATCTCTGTAACGTTCAAGCGCCTTTTTCTGTTCCGGTGTTAATTTATCGTACATATCCTGATACTTGCTATAGTCAGCGCCTTCTCCACCGCTGGCAGCACATTTTGCTTCTCTGGTGTCATTCCACTCTCTAGCTTTTGCAATGTCGCCTGATTGATAATATAAACCTGCTATTATTGTTGCTTGTCTGCAACATTCTGCTTTATCATTTTTTTGCTCAGCTTGTTCATATGCAATCAAAGCCTTATCAAGGAAGCCTACAACCTGTTTTTCTATAATTTTATTGGTTACTTCAGGATTTTGCATAGCGTAGTTACCAATGCCTGCAACGACAATAGCACCAATCACTAACAAGACTATACCGACCACTAACGCAACTATACAGCCAACAAGCCATGGATTTTTCTTTTTTTCAGGTTGTACGTTTTTATTTACAGGTTTACTCATAATAACTTCTCCTATCTTCAACTATTGTTCTGATTTAGCAATTTCGCCAATAAGTGATTGCACCATTCTGGTAATATTATTCGTAAATTGTGCCTCGCCATCTTTAACATTATTGCATTTTGAGTCGGATATTTTTTTCCATTTTGCATAATTGGTTTTATCGCCGGATTGCTTATAAAGTTCCGTGACCATGCCGGCATTCATGCAAATCTCAAACTCGTTTTTATTTTTAACGGCCGTTTCATATTGTTGAATAGCACCATTTATTATCATTGAATTAATATTAGCAGTATTAGCTGGAGTATCAGGCAAGAAATCCGAACTAGACATGTCCATTAACCCCTGCCGTTTATTTTTGCCGGTATTTTTTGTTGAATTTTCTCTTTTTTCAACTTTAGTTTGCACTTTTTGTTCTACTTTAACTTTTTCAGACTGCTTTGTATCTTCATCTTCATCAAGTGAAAAAACAACTACACCAACAACTATTAATATAGCTACAATCAATAAAATAATTTTCGAACAGCCTGCGCAACTACAACACGCAATTAACGGGGCTTTGCTGCGTTTTTTTATCACAAAACCGCAATTATTACAGACCTCAGTATCTTTAGCAAATTCGCAACCACAATTAGAACAGAACATGTTTTTAAATCCTCTTTGGTATATCAACTTATAATACTCAAAAAATCCCTTCCAAGCAATATTCTCTTTAATAATTAAAAAATCGGGATGCCACACAGATCTTTGCAAGCGAAGTGCGCATTAGAGCTGTGGGTCGGGCTCGCAAGATTTTAAACACGAAAGAAGTGAGTGCGTAAAAATCGCGTCCGCGGCACGATTTGTCTTAAGATGTAGGTGAGGCTGCTAATCCGAACCGTACATGTCAGGATCGGGAGTGTAGATTTTCGAGGCTATGCTGTAGAAAATCACATTCGCGAAACGTGCGACTCCAAAAATTAAAAATCGGGATGACACGATTTGACTGAGCAGGCCTGCCTGCGATTCTAATTAGACCACCTCGGGTCGCTCCCTATAAAAAATCGGGATGACACGATTTGTCTTGAAATGTAGGTGAGGCTATCAAGCCGAACCGTACATATCAGGATCGGGAGTGTTGATTTTCGAGGCTATGCTGTAGAAAATCACATTCGCGAAACGTGCGACTCCAAAAATTAAAAATCGGGATGACACGATTTGAACGTGCGACCCCCTCGTCCCAAGCGAGGTGCGCTA
>JAVBNU010000048.1:0-10996 GCA_031551265.1 Candidatus Gastranaerophilaceae bacterium | reverse complement strand
ACTCTCTTAGGATCTCTGACAATGAAGTTTTAATTTCTTTTAAATCTTTTCCGTAGCTGTCGACATTCTGCCCAAGCAAGGTAATTTCCTTAAAACCGTTTGCAATTGCAGTTTTAGCTTCAGCTATGATTTTCTCAGGTTGTCTTGAACGTTCACGCCCTCGTGTGTAGGGCACAATACAATATGTGCAGAAGTTGTTGCAGCCTTCAATTATTGGTATCCATGCATTAACGCCTTTGTTACGTTCGATTTTGAACACATCATTGTCAGGGTATGCAGTCTCATCAACGGCAAACACTCTCTCGCCTGCCTCAACTCTCCTTATTAATGCCGGTAATTCATATATGTTATGCGTGCCAAATACCAGGTCAATGTAAGGTGCTCTGCTGAAAATGGATTTTTTGTCTTGTTGCGCAACGCAGCCGCACATGCCAATTTTGATGTCAGGATGATGTTTTTTCCATTTACCCCAAAGTCCCAAGCGACTATATGCCTTGTCAGCAGATAACTGACGTATGCTGCATGTATTCACGATTAATAAATCTGCCTTTTTGGGCGTGCTCACTTCACTGTATCCAAAATGCCCTAACATGCCTAAAATACGTTCTGTATCGGATTTGTTCATCTGACATCCGAGTGTTTCAATGTATACTGTTTTCATAAATTCTATTATACCGAAAAAAAGACTAACAGTTTAATTAAATTGTTAGTCCTTATATAATCGGTAGGTAATTGCTAGCCTATTACACAATTACATCGATATTTTATATGTTTGCTTATACCACGATTTGCTAGCTTGACGTAATCACGTTATTGATGAGTGTTGGCATAAGCTATTGTGTATGTATTATGCTGCTTGAGTTTGCGGGGCTGTTGCAGTCGCAGTTGCAGTTGCTGTTGCGCCGTTTAGTTTGTTCAACGCTTCTTTAGCAACTTCTTGTACTGTCGGGTCTTCATCAGTTGTTGCAGCGATGTTGAATATTGTGCCTAAAATGTCTTTGTATTCAGGTTTTGAGATGTACGAAAGACCGGCTAGCGCGCTTGCTCTGAGCATTGGATTTGGACATTTTTTCGCAGTTTCAATGACGTTTTCTATCGCAGGTAATTCATTGATTGGCATTTGCACGCCTTGCTGTTTCACGATTTCTTTTGAAAGTGAGTCTTGAAGCATTGCTATTGTGTACAATGCGTATTGTTTATTTCTTTCGCCTATTTCCATTGGTGAGAGTTGAGAAGCTTCAATTTTTTCTGCGTCAGTTATAGCTTGTCCGCCCATTAATTTTTGTCTTAGGGCTTGTTGTCTTGGAGTAGGTCCTGCTAATTTTGTTGTGTCTTGGTTAAGAACGTCTACAAGTGAATTTACGACGTTTGTATCAAGATATTGTACTCCGGCTGCAGGATTGCTTTCCATTGTTGTTGCGATATCTTCCATAACTTTGGCTTGTTCGTCAAAATTTTGTGATTTTAACTTGCTGACAACTGTTGTTAAATCTGCACTTGGAGCCGTTTGTTGTACGGGAGCTTGTTGTACAGTCTGTTGAACAACCTGTGGCTGCTCAGGAGCTTGTGGCTGTGGTGTTGGATATACAACAGTTGGTTGATTGATTACAGTTGGCGCAGGCGCAGGCTCAGGTTGAGCAGGTGGTAACTGAGTCACCTGTGGTTGAACAGGCGCTGGTTGTGGTTGTGGCACCGGTGGAATTACCGATGGAGGTAGTTGGGTTACCTGAGGTTGTGGTTGTGGCATTACAGGCGGTTGAGGCGGCATCATCACCGGTTGTTGTATTGGTGGATACTGCATAAATGGTTGTGGTTGGTAAAAACCTCCGCCGTAAATATTGTTTAGTGGGTAATCATATACAGGTTGTTGAGGCATTCCGTATGCGCTTGGCATACAAGGATACGCGCCCGGGGCTTTAACCTGTGGTTCAATAATTTCTATACTTACACCGCTGTATCTTGGTTGCGCATTTCTTGCGGCTACTGCAGATTGCTGATGGTCGCAGTAATTTGGCATTGGCGGCATATAGCATACTGGTTGTTGATACATATTTGGTACATACTGTGGTGAATTTATCATTTTTATCTCCTTTACACACCGATTATATTTTCAAATGATACTTATTTAATATCTCTCAAGAAAAAAAATTGCCTACCTTAAAGGAGTTGTTTTTTTATAAATATGCCTTAAATTGAGTCATAGACTGTATTTTAGTTCTTAAAATTCGTTTTTACATTTCTTAACAATCATAAAAAAATCTAAAATTGTACTGAAATTTATTATTTTGTGTAATAATGTTTTAGTGTAGAAGGGAGCACATCACGAAGGATGAGGGAGTATTTAATTTCAAAGACATGCACGCTATTATCAGTAATAATTCTTTTATTACTTCCATATGTTTGTGCTGCGCCGAATGATGATATTAACTTGAAAACGACGCCTGCTCATCAAATTACGCTGAAAGAACCTCTGAAAAAAGATAGTAAAAGTTTATTGATTGATGAAAATGCTGATTTGAAAGCACTGCTTGATGAACAGAAAACTAAAGACTTAGAAGATTTAGAGATGCTTTGGAATGCAACTGTTGAGAAAAATACATTGATTCAGTTTACGATGAAAAAGCTTTCTGTTCCTGAAAACGAAAGACGTATTCATTCTTCATTTATGGCTAAATCAGTTTCAGCGCTTGTGAGCGGTGCATCTTTCATACCAAGTTTTTCAGGAATGAATTATTCACTCCAAACGGCGTCATTCGCAGCAGGACGACTTGTTAATAACTATATAAATAAAAAAGAAGCTCCTACAACGACTCCTCTGACTGATACTGAGTTGATTGAGCTTGCCGGCATGATTGAAAATCTCCAGGATGGAATTATAAGCTCTTATTACAATTACAAAAGCGCATTGAACGATTTGAAACAGGTTCGCACTCGTATGGTCTTGTATAATAAAAATTATGCTAATGCAATCGAAAAAGGCGATAAGCTGGAAATCATTGTTTCATCCTCATTGTACGATAATATTGTTGTTGACGAGTTTGTGTCAAAGGAAAAAGCGAAAAAATACCAGATGGAGCTGGAACGCTTAACTAGCAAAGAAACTATTCAAAAATTAAATTTATACCAAAAAGACGTTGGCGATGAGCTTATCGATGAAAAATTGTTCCAGGGACGCTCTACAGGAGGTGGCAATGTTTCATCTAAATAGTAATTTAAAATATCTATGCCTCTGTACGTGCTTGCTCTTGCTGTTGTCGCCTGCTTTGACAGCAGAACCGCTCAAGCTAAAAGAATCAGCGTATCGTTTAGGAACCACCGATGAGCTGGAGGCACGCTATAGAGTCGTTGAATCGCACAAAAAAACAGTAAACCCTATTTATAATACTACCCCTGCGGTGAAAGCTGAAAAAAAATATTCGTATTCTGACGCTAACCTAAAAGCACTTTCGAACGAAGTTTCCAAAGAATTGGGCATGGACAGGGAAAAAATGTTTGAAGATATCAGTATACTCTGGGGCGGTGCTGTAAGACGCAGTGAGACGATTAAGTTCGCAATTTATAAACTTTCCAATCCTGATGCCGAAAAACCGAACGACAGTATCGTTAAAAAAATAGTCTCACCACTTGCAGGACTTACCTCACTCGCCGGCGCCGGTGTTGGCGACCCGATTATTTCTACCAGCGCGTTTTTAGGTGGCAGTCTGCTAAATATATTCTCTAAAGATGATAAAGAATTGAACTACAAGTTTTCAAAAGTAAATGATGCTGATATGGTTGTTTTGGTTAGAAAAATTGATGATTTACAAAGAAACATAGTTAATTATTACTGCGAATATATTATTGATAGAAATGTAATGCAAATGCAGAGCAAAATTTTAGAAAAAAGAAAAGCTCAATTTGACGCGATGCAAAAGAGCAGAAACGAAGAATTGCTTATTACAGACGCGTATTACCGCGAAGCAGTAGACCGTTTGGCTAAGGCACAAACAAAGTTTATGGCCTCTCGAGCCACTTTAGAACAACTTGTGGGTAATGAATCTCTAATCGAGTTTGAAAATCACTATGCAGGAGTTGAGGCTGAGGCTAATAAGTAATTTATTTATTAATATTTTGGATAGTGCTTTTTTATTTACTTTCATGTATAATTAGTTTGTATACAAAATATCACGAAAACCAAAAGGAGAAGATGATGAAAGTAAAGATTGAAGATGGTTGTATAGCATGCGGCTTTTGCGAGCAAACTTGTGATGCTGTTTTCAGTATTGATGATGTAGCTGTTGTTAATGAAGCTAACATTGCCGGCAATGAAGATTGTGTTAAAGAAGCAGCTGATGGTTGCCCTGTTAACGTAATCGTTATTGATTAATAATAAAGTTAATGCAAAAAAGACCGATTATTAGTCGGTCTTTTTTTGTTTTCATTTGTATCAAATTAGAAACATAACATTTTCAAGAACTTGATTATTGTATATCTTTTCCATATTATAATGAGGTATCCTGTTTGAAAAGTAGAAAGTATGAATCTTAAGCAAGCAAGAAAAAAGGAATTGGACTTTAAACTTAGCGATTATTCGGATTTAATTGAAACTGTAGCAAAGGTTGAATTTAAAAAGCTGGCAACAACTCACGTTATTGATTTTTTGGAAGTTGTAAACATCGGATCACAAACTATTCATTCTCTTTCTCGACTCCCTGAGTTTAAATACTATAACTCTTCATATTTAGCCACCGCGATTAAGTGGGCTATCCGTAATGAGGTGCGCAGACGCTATAAGTGGTACTCGACAAAGCAGACTGCTAAAAAAACAACATCTCATGACGGAAATGAATTGGCGCCTGAAAATTTGAAAGAATCACTCTATAGCACTATTATGTCTATTGATGAGCTTATTAATGATGAGTTAGCTCCACAAATTAAAGACTCTAATCATACTCCTGATGAGTATGCTGAGTTTATTGAACTAAAAAAGACTTTACGCGAAGCCATAACTATCTTACCAGCTAGGGAAAAAGAGTTAATAGAAGCTAAATTTTTCAAAGAGATGAAGTTGTCTGAACTCACTGCTGAATTTGGTATTTCAGCATCACGTATTACGCGTATAATCCAGTCAGGCCTTGCAAAACTTAAAGTTGAATTGGAAAATAGAAATCTGGAAAAATAACTGTACACAAAAATAAAGTAAAAGTTTTAGTGCTTTTACTTTGAAAAAAAATCCCTTCCTGTAGGTTTGTATATCTATTTAAAAACATTTTGTAATTAAAAATTGCCTATTTTTTATATATTTTTTTCTTATTTTTTCAAGATTATATATATACTTGTGTTTGAGGTAGTTAAAATATCTTTACAAATAAAAAGAACCGGGCTTGAAACCCGGTCTTTTTGTATTAATTAGTTTTAATTATTGTCCACAGCAACAACCTGAGCAGGTGCAGCCGATTTGTTCTTTTGCTTTTTCCATATTAACTCTGATACGACCGTCAACAGCTATACCTTCACCTGTTGAAGCACTGATTAATAGTGGATTGATGTCTAATTCTTCAATAAATTTGAAGTCATTGACCAATTGAGATAAGCGAAGCAGAGTTTCTTCGATTTGGCCGATTTGTGCCGGTGTTGTACCGCGAGCGCCTTTTAAAAGCTCATAAGCTTTTACGGAACGTATCATTTCACTTGCGTCAACGTCGGTTAACGGCGCCAGTCTGAATGTTACGTCTTTGATAGTCTCGATGAACACACCGCCTAAGCCGAACATCATCATAGGCCCGTATTGAGGGTCAGTTGCGATACCACAAACCATTTCGCGGTTGCTCTTAACCATTTCTTGAACGATTACGCCTTCCAAGCCTTCTAAAAGGCCTTTGTCACGAAGTCTGTCGATTAGGCCATTATATTCGTCTCTAAGCTGGTCTTCAGATTGAATATTGACGATTACGCCGCCTACATCTGTTTTGTGTGATGTAGTTTTTGATGTCATTTTCATTACAACAGGGTAGCCAATTGAGTTTGCGAGGTTTGCAGCCTGGTCTATATCAGTTGCTAAGCCATATTTCGAAGCACGAATGCCGTAAGCTTCTAAAACGTCGATACTTTCAAGTGTTGTCAGTTGGTCGCGGCCTTCCGATAGTGCTTGTTTGATTATTTTTTCTGTTTTAGCTCTGTCTACGTCATAGCAAGGGATTTTACCTTCTTCTTTGCTAATCCATTGTCTTTGCTGATCAAGTCTCAACATTCCTTCTGCCGCGTCTTCTGCGTACATAAAGAACGGAATATTGACTTCCATATTAGAAATTTGCGTAAAGAAATCGCTTGTTGTCATAAACACGCCGATAACAGGCTTTTGTGGGTTTTTTGCTTTGATTTCCATAACTGCTTTCGCAACGTCAATGTCTTTCAAGCCTAAGAACGGTAAGTAGATTACCATAATCATATCAACGTTTTCGTCAGCAATAACTGTCTCAAGTGTTTGAGTATAGTGGTCAAGTGGCGCTGATGCAATCATGTCGATAGGGTTTTTTACACTTGCTGCTGAAGGCAAGAAGCTGCGCAGCTTATCTTTTGTAGCGTCTGTAATTTGAGCCATTTCAAGACCGTATTCGCAAATTGCGTCAGTCGCCATAATGCCGGGACCGCCTGAATTTGTGATAATTGCGATTCGGTTACCTTTTGGAATCGGGCAGTTAGCAAAAACTTTTGCTGTTGAGAATAATTGTTCAAGCGAGTATTCTCTGATAACGCCGGATTGTGCTAAAAGAGCATTTGCAGCTTTATCAGCACCGGCCAACGAGCCTGTATGAGAACTTGCTGCGCTTGCGCCTGCTGCTGAACGACCTGCTTTTAAGGCGATTACAGGTTTTTTACGAGTTATTCTGCTTGCCAGTCTTCTGAAATTCGCAGGATTGTGGATTGATTCCATATATAAAAGGATTTGTTCTACGTCTGCATCATCTTCCCAATATTCCATCATTGTTTCGGCGTTGATGTCGGCCTGATTGCCGATTGATACGAATTGTGCGAAACCAAGGTTCAAGTCTTTTAAAATATTTAAAATACCGCCGCCTAATGCGCCTGATTGTGATACGAAACCGATATGACCTCTTTCTGGCAATGATTCGGCAAATGTAGCATCCATTGAAATATCAGGGTGAGTGTTCAGGACGCCCAAACAGTTAGGGCCTACGCATCTCATGCCATATCCCTGTAGTCTTTCTAATAATTCTTTTTCAGCTGCAGCGCCTTCGGCGCCTGTTTCTTTGAAACCTGCAGATATGATACAAACGCCTTTGATACCTTTTTGGTTACATTGGTCGATTGTATCAAGTACAAATTTCTGTGGAATTATAATAACTGCAAAATCTACATCGCCTTCAATGTCTAGCACTGATTTATAAGCTTTCAATCCTTCAATCGTATCAGCTGAAATGTTTACAGGGTATAAATTACCTGTAAATTTGTATTCTATCAATCGTTTCATTATTTCAGAGCCGAGCGTTTTGGGCTTGGACGATGCCCCGATGATTGCAATCGATTTTGGTCGCATGATTTTGTCCAATTGTTCTTTTAACATTTTGTTCCCTTTCTATTATTCTAGTTACGGTTTTTTCCGTTAATTTTTTAAGAAATTTAGTATCCGCTGTCAAGCCATTCACGGATACGAAATTTAGCGCCTAAATTTTCGGCGATTTGTCTGCATTTTTCTACATCTACATTGTAATCTTTAAACCCGGAGACAACTGTTGCTGTCGTGTCTATTCCGGCTTTTGCGCAGTACCATATAAATTCCTTTACGCGGCTGTAAGCGCCTTTGTAGTCTTGTTTGGGGCATGATAATTCATTGTAAAGCTCCTCGGTCTCTGCGTTTAAGCTGACTGAAACTGCGTCAATATATTGTGCAAGCTCAGGCACGATGTCACGTTTGTGAATCATAATTGCCATACCATTGGTGTTTACACGTATTTTTACGTTTTTATAATTTTTCCTAATAAAATCGGCTACCTTTTTTACCTCTTCGAATTTTATTAGGGGTTCACCGTAGCCGCAAAATACTATTTCATCGTTTTCTTTAATGTCGAATGTCTTTAATTGGTCTATGACATCATCGACATCAATTTTTTCATTTTCTAACCATAAATTTGCACCCACAACATCATCTTTTAAGTTGCGAATACAGAATACACAGTTATTTGTGCATAAATTGGTCAAATTAATGTAAATTTTTCCATCTAATAAGTAAACTAAATTATTGGACATTTTTATCACATATTTTCCTTATCTATATTGTCTCAAATCAAAATAGATAATCAAGTATATTTTCTAAGTAAAAAAGCTGATTTTTAATTTAAAAATCAGCTTTTTATATTATTAAGTTTTTATTTTTTAATTAAGACTGCCTCTTGCAGCTGCGGCGTAAGCAGCCTGTCTTTGTGCTTGGATTGAGTCACTCACTGATGCACGAGGAGTTGTGTATCTTTGTATGCTGGCATTATCATTTATATCAGCGCGAGCCATGCTTCTTTCAGCTTTCAAGTTGTAGTATGTGTCTATATTATCCTTGCGTGCTGTATTAGTCGCTTTATATGCTTGATAAATTGCTAATGGAAGTACTAACAATGGTGCATATGGAGCTACTGTTTTCAATGCGCCGGTTGTTTTCGGGAATTGAGTTGCTATCTTGCCTGCGTATTCTGCAACAGGTTTTAGCATTTTATTGTTAATCCAAGAATTATTAATTAATTTACCTGTATCAGCAGTTATGCCTTTTAAGCCGTCCATGATATTACGTACATTTGCGTTTTTAGTTGTGTTCAGGTAGTTGCCGATAGTGGCTGCACCTTTCCACGCACCGCCAAGAGCCGCGCCTAAGCCTGTTATGTACAATATTGTTGCTACTACAGGATGCTCTTCTTGAACTTTTTTCATAAACGGAACATTTTCTGTTAAAGTTCTTGCCGCTTTGTCATATACGC
This sequence comes from Candidatus Gastranaerophilaceae bacterium, assembly GCA_031551265.1. Taxonomy (GTDB): domain Bacteria; phylum Cyanobacteriota; class Vampirovibrionia; order Gastranaerophilales; family Gastranaerophilaceae; genus JAVBNU01. The sequence goes on along the minus strand of JAVBNU010000048.1, from coordinate 2,033 downwards.
TGCCTACAGCAAAAACACCGGCCCATATTCCGGCATGTGATGCAGCACCGCCCACTTTAGTAGCTGTTGTGCCAGCGGTTAACAATGCGCCGTTGATGAACATATCTGCTGCTACACCGGCTGCAACCGCGCCTGTGCTTATGTTAGCGAGTTTGTTCTGGTACTTGCTGCGAGCTGAATCATTAGCCATCTCACGTAGGTCTTTGTTAGAGGCATTTGATAAAAATTCTTGGTTTGCTTTTCTGTGTACTTCCATTAATTCGGGTCTGTATCCTTGGAAGCTTATTGGATTTACTGATGTTGACATTACGCCTTCACTCCCTTTCACTTTCATGATATTTTCTATTATACCTGCTTAAAACCAAAACAAAAAATTTTTTGCTAGTTTTTGGCTGAAATGTAAAGAAACTTTAACATGAATAAATTTTTTATTAAAACTATGGGCTGTAAAACTAATCAGCTTGAGAATGAAATTATCGCGAATAACTTATCTGACGCCGGGTTTGTACAGGTGTACAATTTTGATGAAGCTGATTATTATATTTTGAACTCATGCGCTGTCACCGAGGTCTCTGCGAATGAGTCTTTATATTATCTTAGAAACATAAAAAATAAATCCCCCAAAATAACGACTGTGCTGACTGGTTGTGTAGCGCAGCTGGAGCATGAGCGTCTGCAAAATGATTCTGCAATCGATATTATTGTGGGTAACAATGAAAAACTCTCTATCGCTGAATATTTGCGGAAAAACACTGCATCTGTGCAAAATATTTTTGAAGTTAAAGAATTTAATCACAAATTTATACGTTCGAATTCTCGTACTCGTGCAAATTTAAAAATTCAGGACGGATGTAATAATCGTTGTGCATACTGCACCATTCCTTTTGCCAGAGGTAATTCGCGCAGTAATTCTGTTGAAAATATTATTGAGCAAATAAAAATCTTTACTGTCGCAGGCATAAACGAAATAATATTGACCGGAATTCACATAGGACAGTGGGGGCTTGAGTTTAAAGATGGAAAAACCCTGATTGATTTGCTGAAAGAAATTGAAAAAACTGATATTCACAGGTATCGGCTTGGTTCGCTTGAGCCGCCTGAAATTACTGATGAGCTTATTGGATTTTTATCTAATTCAAATAAATTTTGTCCTCATTTTCATATTTCTATTCAATCACTTTGTGATAAAACGCTCAAAGCTATGAACAGGCATTATAATAGTGAAAGTGTTCTTGAAATTATTGAAAAATTGAATAAAACTTTTGATAAACCATTTTTAGGATGTGATATTATTGTTGGTTTTCCCGAAGAATCAGAGGAAGACTTTGATACCACTTATAATAATTTAAAAATGGCTAATTTGTCGCAAATCCATGTTTTCCCTTATTCGAAGCGCAGCGGAACCCCGGCAGCTACTATGGAAAATCAAATTGATGAAAATACAAAAAAAACACGTGCAGGCAACATAAAAAAACTTTCCAACGAAAAGTATCACAAATTTTTAGAAGATAATTTGAATACAATACATGAAGTTCAAGTACAAAAAAATAAAAATAGCGAGTATTTTAAAGGAATTACGCGCAATTATATTGATGTATTAATTACCAGCGGTGGTGATATCAGAAATAAGATTTGTAATGTTAAAATTATCGGAATTGATGACGGCAAAATATACGCTGAATTGCTCTCTTAGAACTTTTTATAAAAATCATATAAAATGTTATTAACTATTTTTGATATTCTGATATAATTTGTAGAATAACAATTTTAAGTTGAGAGGAAATTAGTTGAAATTATTAATAAAATTGATGGTTTTCATATTTTTTACAACAACTCTCTGCTGTGCTGCTGAAACAGAAAAAATAGCCTGGAATGTTTCGTCTTTAAAATCTAAGCCCCAAAAAGAAAAGACACTAGAGCCGATTGAATTAGAAACTGATAATACTGTGCTGCATTCTGAAATTGAAAAAACTGCGGTTAAAGACCCGACTGAGGAGCCTGATAAGCTGAAAAATAAAATTATCAAAGATGTC
>JAVBNU010000068.1:0-7605 GCA_031551265.1 Candidatus Gastranaerophilaceae bacterium | reverse complement strand
CCTCTCTTTGGTTAACCAAAGAGAGCTGACGCACAAGCTCTTTCTTATCAATTCCAGACCCCGAAAATGTTTGGGCTGGAAATCACCTATTCAAGTTTTTCTACACGAAGTGGCGCACTTGACTTGACAATTCATCATATAATTTAACTTTGTAAATCCAAATGCTTTTGCAGAATTCATTATCTCATAAGCTTTTAAAGGAACATTTAAAAGAAATTTGCAAAGCAAAAGCATATTATCAGAAAAATTGAGTTCATAAGATTTATCAAGAGAATTTAAAAACTTTTCTAAAATATCAGGGCGATTACGAATTAAGCTTGTTAAGATTATTGCATCAGCAGAATAAGATTGAAATGAATTGTTTTTATGAACATCTCGTAACTTTAAAATAACATCGATTGCTTTCTCATAATTGCCGCAAAGCAAGTGTCGCTCTAAACCATAATACAATATAAAAACAAACCCAATATCAATTTGTGGATTATAAGGGTTATAAAGTAAATTCCAGTAGACAGCCTTTTGTTCAGACGTTAATCCTACATAAGTTGGATAGTATGGGGGACGCTCTATTCCATATAAATTTTGTATTTGCGCAATCGGCATTGTTGTATGTATGGCACTTGGTTCTTCCTGTTCCATAAAAGATACATTGATTGAAAAGCCTCTTACATTAACAAATTCTGATTTTGTCGGCGTGTTTATATAATTTCTGCGTGGCCCATCCGCAACCCAAATTAAATCCACAATATCACCATGAACAACAAAATTATTTGCATATCCTCCAAAAGCCAATTTATTCACAGGGTGAGTATTGTTTTGCATGCCATTCCCTATTTGTTTTAAAAATTTATCAAAAAGTCCCATATCACACCTCTTGCTTATTCAGATAAAGTAATTCGCTCTCCATTTTCTGAGATTAGAACATAACCACGCTGTACAGCAGCATCTATTCCGCTTTGTACAGACGATTCAATAACCGATCCAAGTCGGGTGAATCCAAAAACCTTAGCTGTTTCTCTTGTTAAATCTGTTTTGGTCAAACTGATTTGGTTTTGCATAACAGTTTTTATGGCATTTGCGATTTCCTCAGCGCAGATGTCGTCCATGCTTCGTTTATCGTCGTTTTGAACGGACACCCGATATTCAAAGTAAGTGGATGGCTTTTGATCTGCTTTCCAGAAAAAAGTAGTGTTGTTGGAAATCGATTTTTGGGGGTCCATCACTCTCAAATTCATTTCAATAATTCTATCAACGTTTGAACCTGCACGTGCAATACCCCACGCCGAAAGAACTTTCCTTCCAAGAAGCTTGCGACTTACTGGGGCTTCTTTTTCGATTATAACGCTCATTACCTTGATGATATTTTGTGATGTGCCTGGCAGATAAAACGTCTCAGGATTTGCTGTATTTGTGATATTAAGCGGTGTATATACCTTTTGATTAGCATCAATAATATTATCTAATGACGCCTTTTCAAATGTCAACCCTCTGGCAACAAATGCAGCTTTTGGCGTCTCTTCCGAAACTGTTTTGCTACGAAAACTTGCATCTTTATTTAATTTTGATGAGCCGGTTTCTGTTTTCGATGTTTTTGCCTTCGCAATCGCCGCCTCTATTTTTTTGAGCTCTTTTTCCGGGTTGTCAAGCCAATCTAAAATCCAAATTCTATGGAGATTCCATCCAAGCGATTTTAGCACTAACGGCTGCACTATATTTCTGTCATTGGCAGTATTTGCGTTCAAGTAATTATCGCCATCGCACATAATGCCAAGAATGTATTCATCCGGTTTTTCAGCATTTACCACGCCAATATCGATTTTGTATCCCGAACATCCAATGTTGCACTTTACATCAAAACCAAGTGCTTTTATTTTATCTGCAATAATTTGTTCCATTTTTGATGTTTCGATTTTATTGGTTTGATTGTTTTGTGCTAATTTGGATTTGCCGCCTGCTGCAAATTCCAAGAATCCTTTTAATCCGGCAATTCCTTCAGCTCTTGTTCGAGAAAGGTCAATCTGTTCCGGCTTTAATGTCGAATACACCTCCATGCGTTTGCGTGCACGGGAAATAGCAACATTAAGCCGCCTCCAACCGCCATCACGATTGAGCGGCCCAAAATTCATGGCAACTTTTCCGTCTTTATCCGGTCCATAGCCAATGGAAAACAAAATAATGTCTCGTTCATCGCCCTGCACATTTTCAAGATTTTTAATGAAGAGAGGCTCTTTTAGGCTATTGTTAATTTCTTCAAGTTCAGGGTTTTTCCTAAATGCTTCCGAAAGTAAATCATCAATCAAATTTTGCTGTACAGAGCTAAAAGTAACAACACCAATACTATCTTCTCTAAGTATAGGATCAGAAATTCGTTTGCATATCTCAGCCACGACTTTTTCAGCCTCAGCACGGTTTTGTTTTGTATTTCCTCTATCGTATACACCATCAACCGGAATCAAGACTACTTCTGACACAAGATCATTCGGCGAAGGGAATGTGAACAACTTATTGTCATAGTACTTTTGATTGCTGTATGCAATAAGACTTTCATGTCGTGATCTGTAATGCCAGAGGAGATGCGACTGTGGCATTGTAAGTGCAAGGCAGTCATCAAGAAGGCTTTCTAAATCTTCTTTATCAAAATTCTCCTCATCAACACGATTGCTGCTAAAAAAGCTTGTAGGGGGTAGCTGCTTAGGGTCACCTACCACTAATGCATTTTCGCCACGTGCAATTGCGCCCACTGCTTCACATGTCGGGATTTGTGAAGCTTCGTCAAAGATAACCAAATCAAATTTTGGGAAAGAAGGGTCAATGTATTGTGCAACAGAAATAGGGCTCATAAGCATACAAGGACAAAGTCTGTGTATCAGATTCGGCACACTGTCAAATAACTTTCGTATTGGCATCATTCGACCGCCGCTCTTAATCGTTCGCTGTAAAATTCCGATTTCTGATGAATTAGCCAATCCTGCAGATGTAGTGGGGATTTTTGCCGAGAGTTTCGCCACAAGCTGTCTAATCGTCAAATCAGAAAACTCTTTGCTCAAAGCTTTAAATCTCCGTATAGATTCGTCCATCTGTACTCCTTGGAATCCTGATAATTCCGGAGAGGAGGACAAACATTCTGTGATGCATCCATAAAACAAGTTGCATTCAAAAGCGGCCATCATATCGTTTTGGTTTATTGCTCCGTTTTTAATGGCATCAGACATGTTTTTAATTCCCGCATTCTCCGCTTCGTCACATAGCTGTAAGAAAGACATCCACTCCCGAATAGAATCCTTATTTTTTATCCAAATATCAACTTGTGTCTTGAAAGTCGAGAGCCAATCCAAAGCTCCAAAGGTATCATCTACTTTGATTTTATATGTACTAATTAACTCATCGATAATTGTCAAAAGTTGATTTACAGCTAATACAAAAGATTGCGATTTGTTTTTTGAGTCCACTTCATTTTTTTCTAAAACAGTTGAAAACAATGAAAGCTTTTCAGCTATCTGGTCACGTTCACGCCAAAGCTTTTTGGTTAAATCTTGAATCAATAGTGCATCTTCATATGTTTTCAATATAGCTGCTTCATCTGTCTTTACACCACACCAAAGATGTTTAAATATGCCGCACAAAACAGATTCGGAATTATTGATTTGAGTTAATAAGGAGTCTCTTTCAAGCAACTGTTCCAATAAGCTGTTCAGATTTTCTTTTTGTATGTTAACCGGATTTAGAGCATGAACTTTTAATTCCTTAACAAGTTTTCCAATGCCAAGACTTTTTAACAAAATCCAGCTCTGTTCAGCTTTTCTATAACGCAAAATCGCTTCATGGACATTGTAGTCAAATACCGTTTCATGGAAATTTGCTGCCAATTCAGCATCTATTTCATTTTTTCTGTTTATTGCTGAAAGTGTTGTTCGAATTTGAGCATCATAGTTAATCAAATCTAAATTTTTTAATACAAATTCCGGAATAGAAGAAGATTGTAATAAACCATCAGCCAACTGCTTAATCAAATAAATATTATTGTACGTTTTTTTGTCATCAGCTCGGATAATATCGCATACATCGTAATAATGTTTTGACACATCATCTAACAGCTTACTTAAAGACATTAGTTGAGATATAAGGTTATCTCTCTTCGTAATTGAATATTCCCGATCGTTAAATAGCGAAAGCGGATGATTTTTTATACCGACACATTCAGCCACACTCACACACAGCCTATCTAAAATAGACTTCCATTTGAAGAAAGACTCTTCATTCATTGAATCAACCTGCTCGGATGAAAACAATACTTTTCCCTTGTGTGAGGCGCATTCTTCATATTTCGAAATTGATTCATAAAGCGAAAATCCAAAATGCCGTTTTTTATGAATTTCATCAATTGTCTTATTTAGGCTATCTCGTTCAAGTTTTAATTGTTCCGCTTTTGATAAGTATTCATCAGGTTCTTTTAATCTTCCTATTTCCAATGTCCTTTGTAGTTGATCCAGAACATCTTTTTTTCTCGCTTTATTTGAATGCAGTTCAAGAGAAAAAGGCGCAAGACCAATATCTGCAAGTCGTTTTTGGACAACAGATAATGCAGCCATTTTTTGTGCAACAAACAAAACTGATTTGCCTTGAAACAAAGCATTGGCGATAACATTTGTTATGGTTTGAGATTTACCTGTGCCCGGAGGTCCATGTAAAACAAAGCTACTTCCCGAAGCAGCTGCAAAAATAGCAGTTAGCTGAGAAGAATCGGCACTTGTTGGTACAGCTAAATCACTTGGCATTATTTTTTGATCCAGTTCGTTTGCTGCAACATTTTTTTCTTCGGGTTCCCATTCCATTTTACCGGAAATTAAACTGCTAACAATCTTATTTTGAGCTAAATCATTCGAACGAGTTCGAATGTCATTCCACATAATATATTGGCTGAACGAAAACAACCCAAGAAAAGCTAATTCTTGAACATCCCAACGTTTTTTATTCATTACAGCTTGTCGTATGGTTGTAAAAACAAGCTTTAAATCAATACCACTCTGGTCAGCAGGCAATGGATCAAGTCCGTCAATCACGATTCCGTGTTCTTGTTTTAGCATTTCGAGCAGGGTTATATTCATTTGAGGTTCTTCGTCTCTGATCCGCAAAATATATTCGCTTGCACTGACTTTTTTCGTAAGCTCTACAGGTATTAATACCAACGGAGCATAACGGGCCTTTTCACTAATATCTGATTCAAACCACCTAAGAAAACCAAGCGCAAGATAAAGTGTATTACTTCCATTTTCCTCTAAACTCAGTTTAGCATTGCGATGCAAACTTTTTATGTGCAAAGTGAGTTCTTGTTCATCAAAGAAAGTGCGAATACGTTTATTTTGAAATTCTGTTTTTACAAGTTGTTCAATAGCATCTTTTTCATTTTCTACAGAATAAATTTTAGAATCACGAAGAGTATCAACCCAATCAGTTGGCTTTGGCAATATTCTAAAATGATCTCCATCAGATAGAGCATCTTCTAAAGTCGCTAAATTACCTGCCATTAATTGTACAGTGGTTTTTGTCACTCTGAACGATAACAGCATATTACGAAGACTAAGGTCGAGAAGTTTCCTCTCCCAAACTTTTTGTTTTGTGATTTCTGTGGCCTCTGCTACTTGAAGTCTATTTACTATGTCAATATCGGATGGTGCATTTGTAATGTCGGATTTTTTTCGTTCACCATAATCAACCGCTTGATATATACCATCAACAACAGTTCTCATGGGTGTCGGACGTATACCGCTCGCCCTGCTGCGAACGACATCAGCCGCTAATAAAAAATCGTGTGGATTATCAAGGTGTGCATTACCGTCTCTTGTGGCTCCGTCAAAGGATATTGCCGCTCCCGCAACAAAATCAGTGCATTCTACAAGACATATTTCATCAATTCCCTCAGCAATCCGCTTGCCAATTACAGAAACATCGTCTTGAACACTTTCAGAAAAGCTTTGATCATCAAGCCAGCAGCCGCAAAACGCATGTCCTTTTATAATAATGATAATCGGATTTAATCCAACTGCTTCAAGACAGGAAGCGTACAATGTTGAAAGATCAATACATGTACCCATTTTTTGCTCAAGTACCATATGTGGATACCTAACACGCTGACCAATTTCTTCATAACTCGCAGGAGGCATTGTATAAGCAATATTCTCTTCTTGAAGTGCTGCATAAATTGCAGCCATTTGATTTTTTACTACATTTGGATTTTGAGATTGATATGCGGTAAAGGAAGGTGTGCCAAGCCATTTTTGAAGATAGACACCTGCTTTTCTGATAATTTCAGTGATTTTGGGGTGATTAGGTGTTATGAATGCACAAATAATTTCAGGCATAATGAGTGCACCTGACCATTGATCATATGCCAGCAATTCTATATCATCTTCGAGAGAATGAATTTTTTCATCATTACTAAAAATATTAATATGTATATTCCCGACCATTTTTTCAGTCAAAGAAAGAAGATAATCAGGGATAATACTTATTTTCACAGGAGAAATTTCAATAGGTTTTTCAGGCTCCAGCGTTCCAATCGTTGTTTCAAACGAATGTGCAAATTCCGGTTCGAAAGAAATAACAACTTTTACATTATCAATATTTTCTGTTGTTATATTGGTAAAAATCAGATTGCGTATGATAGGCACATAATTCTGCTGCATCGCAAAGTTGATGACAGGAAACATATTGCCGCTTAAAGTAATTTTTTCATTCATTTTTACAACTCCTTGGTTTTCAAGTTTATCCAATTTATACACTCATTTTAATATCTCTAAATACTGTCCCAGCCGCTCATCCACATATCCGGCAATCAGCTCCACCATATCCCCGGCATTTCCGTCACGATAGTAGGCATCAAAAGCCCGGTAATATCTTTTTCGGTCGGTGAATTTTACATTTATCGGAGGGTAACCATTTTGCATCAAGTCAAGATTTAAAACAAGTCTGCCGGTTCGTCCGTTTCCGTCTATAAAAGGGTGGATACCCTCAAAGTCAAGATGAAACCTTGCGATGCGCTCAATCGGGTGCATCGCTTTTTTATTTTGCTCATTTTTGCGAATCAGTTCGTTCATCTGCGGCTCAATCAAATACGGTTGCGGCGGCTCGTGCACGGCACCCATGATTTTAACCGGGATGCGACGATAAATGCCTTTGTCCTCCGGCCTGTCCATTAAAACAAGAGCGTGAATCTGTTTAATTTCACGCTCGGTAATTGTTTTACCGTCTGAAACAAGACCTTGCACATACACAAAAGCGTCTTTATGCCCAACCGCTTCCAAATGATCTTTGAGCGGCTTTTGGTCAATGGTAACGCCTTCCAGCACCATTGCGGTTTCCTGTAAGGTCAGTGTGTTGCCCTCAATTGCATTGGAGTTATAAGTAAACTCCACAAGAAATTCATCTTGCAAACGCTGGAGTTCACCTTTGGTTAAAGGACGGCGCTTTGTTATTTCATCTTTTTTGCGGTCTATTTCTAAAAACAACGCAGCAAACTCACTTTGCAACTTTTTACTGCGAAGCACTCGTCCGTCAATTGGCTTTTCGGCGTTGGCAGGAATCATATAGAGTCCGCCTTTGCGAACA
>JAVBNU010000031.1:0-34543 GCA_031551265.1 Candidatus Gastranaerophilaceae bacterium | reverse complement strand
AGTGTCGGTCATAAATTTATTTTCTAAATTAGTCTATGTTGTTATGGTTTTTTGTTTTATAAAAACACCTGCGGACTACATATATGCTAATTTTATAGGCGCAGTGCCGGCATGTATAATGTTTCCGATATATTTATACATAATGAAATCCAAATTTAATATAAATTTTTCACCACAGCCTCTCGGTACAATACTGTCTCAACTGCAAACTGGCGCTCCGTTCTTTGTTTCGGCGTTGTTTACGTCGCTCGGGCAAATGAACATGGTTTTTTTAGGATTCAATGTTTCTAAAGTTATGCTTGGCTGTTATGCCGCTGCGGATAAGCTGTATCAGGTCTCTATGCAGGCTATTATTCCACTTACGACTGCATTTTACCCGTACATGTCCGATAAACGAAATGTCAATTTTTATAAAAAAATATTTATAGGTGTGACCGTACTTAGCACGTGTGTTTGTGCATTAATGTTTGTGTTTTCGGAGAATATAGTTATACTATTGTTCGGACAAGGTATGATAGTGGCCACAAATATTTTACGTATTTTGATATGTGCGCTAGCGTTGGCTATTCCGGCTGTTTTCCTTGAGTGGCCTTTGCTTGGAGCGTTAGGGTACATGAAACAGATTAATTCGCTGGCAATAGTTTTTGCGATTTTGCAATTTGGCGTCTTATTAGTATTATATTTCACTAAAACACTATCAATTTACAATGTCGCATTTCTTGTTTTGGGCATGAAAGTCCTTCACCTATTGCGTTTAGTTTATTTAATTCATAGATATAGATTATTCTCTTCCACTATCAAACATGCTAGTATATAATTACTTCCGAAACTAAACTAAAGGATATACAAGTATGGATGCTATATTAATTGATGAAAAAGATGATTCTCTGGTCTTTGACTTGAAGAAAATTTTTGCAACTTTCAATTCACATAAATTGCTGTTGGTGGGTGTGTTTGTGCTGATAGCTCTCGTGATGATTTGTGCGACGTTATTTTTGCCCAAAAAATACACTGCAAAAATTGAATTATTGATGAATAACACAAGCAGCACTAATTTATCTGAGTTCAATCCGTTTCTTGTGACAGCAGGAACAGAATCGCGTTTACCGTTAAGTGACTTTGTGGCCAAACCTGCTTATTTGGCTATTATACGCTCTCCTCTTGTCATGGATAAGGTCATTAAGGACAATGATATTCGATACAAAAAAGGTAAAAAACAGGGTGAGTTAGTTTCGGCTGAGGATTTTTTAAGAAATAATATTAAAATAACACTCTCGCCCGATACTACAGGCTTAGTTGAGATTTCATATACATCTGGTAATCCCGAGACTGTTTATAACGTTTTAGCGTCCATAATTAAAAATTATCAGATGCTTAATCATGAATTAAATATGAAAAGAGCGGGCACGGATAAGGCATTTTTGGAAGAAATGTACAACGAGACATATGCAAACGTGAATAATTTAATCAAAGTAGCCGGTAGATCAGCAGCGTTGCCCGAAACTCAGGGCGCCGGAAACATCATGGCTCTGGCTGCAATAAAAGGCTACAGCAGCGCAGCAAGTACGGTTGTGGCTGGTGCTTCAAGACAATATGAGACCAATAAACGCGCTGAGGTAGGCCTTGCGGCCGAAGTGGAAAAATTGAAAACTATTAAAGCGCGTTTGGAGTGGATTAAATCGGTAGAACAAATGTCCGAGGCTTCTTCAAATATGGTTGTGCTGCAAGAGCCGGTTTTGAAAAAAGATTTTGAATATTCATTCCCTCTCTGGAAAGTAAATGCCTTAATAACAATTTTTCTGACGATATTTATGTATTTGTTTGTAATATTATTCAAACATTTTTTCGGAACAAAAGTTGAATACTCTATGTTGGGTGATAAAATAGTCTACGGTTTAAAAAATATTGATGACTTAAAAATTATTTTGTTAGCTAACGCTGCCAAAAAGGTTGGTGTAGTAGTGTTTGATAACAATGATAAATTTTTGGCTGAGCTTGGCAACTTCAAAAACGTAAACATATTGAAGCCCGAGATGTCGCCTGAGTTTGTTAAGGATCTGAATGCCAGTGAAGATGTTGTTCTGGTTTTAAAAGCCGGCAAAACTTCGCGCAAATCATATTTAAAAATGAAAAATTTATTAATCGAACTGCACAAAAAAGATGTAGTTGAAATGGTGTGCTAAGGCGCACCATAATGTTATTTAAAAACCATAGGACATAACCTTATGAGAGTTTTATCAAAATCCGTAAATTCATTAATCGTTTGCGATATTGTGGGAGGCATTTCAATAGTCGGATTTTTGGCATTTTACTATCGTTTAAACATCTTTGTAAGTATTTTGGCAGTTGCGCTCTTTGTTTTATGCAATCATTTTATTTTAAGCGCAAAGGGCTATTATCAAATTCGCCCGTACAAATTCAGAGGCATCGGGTCGTATTTGCTTTTGGAAGGTGTTGTACTGGCAGCGTTGCCCGTGTTATTTGTTCTCTTTTTCCTTATTCATCCTCCTGTACTTTTGTTGAAACTTATAGCGAGTGAAATAGTTCTATTTTACGTCTTTGTAATCGCTCTTCGCTCGAGCTTCAATCTTTTTCGCGCATACATAAAACCTGATAAGCGCGTCCTAATCCTCGGTACTGGCATTACGGCTCAAATGGTCGCCAAAGAAATCATCGAGCGCCCTTTGCTGAAATTTAAACTTATCGGTTTTCTTGAAAATGATTCTGAAAAAAGAGACTTTGAATTCAGAGGAATTAAAGTTCTTGGTACATCATCCGATGCTATAAAAATAGTTAAACAAAACAAAATTGATATAGTTATCACCTCGCAGGTTGGCATGTTCGACTATCAAACACAATACGATATTTCAGAATGCGTGCCGTTAAAAATAAGCTTTTGGAAAATGTATGAATTCTATGAAGAAATTACAGGTAAAATCCCTGTAGAAGCTATTTCGCCGGCATGGTTTATGTTCAATTTCGGAACTGCACACAGACCTTTTTATAAATTCTTTAAACGCGCCATTGATATTATCGCAGGTATTTTAATTTTATTAATTAATTCCCCTGTGCTGCTGCTTGTGGCTGCGTGGATTAAAATTTATGACAGAGGCCCTGTAATTTTCAAACAGGTTCGAGTCGGCTTCAACGGACGACCGTTTGAAATATACAAAATGAGAACTATGTGTATAAACGACTATAAGCCAAAAGATAGCCAAAATTTTGAGAACACAAACCAAAATACTGACAGCCGCGTAATCCCCGGCTGCCGTTGGGTTAGAAAAATGCGTTTTGATGAATTGCCTCAGGTAATTAACATCATTAAAGGCGATATGAGCTTGGTCGGCCCAAGGCCGGAGTGGTCTGACTATGTAAAAATTTATAATGACGAAGTTCGCTACTACGCAAGAAGGCACTGGGTTCCTGTCGGGCTCGCAGGCTGGCAGCAAATTCACAACGGCCACGTAGTCGGCGTTGAATCAACCACTGAGCGCGTAAGCTATGATTTATACTATATTAAACATAGAAATATTTTTTGGGAAATGGCAATTTTGCTAAAAACAATCGGCTTAGCAATAACGAAAAGGGCAAAGTAAGTGGAACAATTAAAAGAATCTCAATTATTAAATTTGCCTGTGCAGCCGATTTTGGGTGTGAATTATATCGCTGCTGACCTGAATACGGCTACTCAATACCTAAATACGCATATTGATGAACTCAGAGGGCAATACGCTGTGCTCTCAAACGTCCATACTACGATTATGGCGTATGATGATCCTGCCTATAAAAATATTCTGAATAGCAGTGCTATCGCGTTTCCTGATGGTCGTCCAATTTCGGTGATACAGAAAAGAAAAGGCGCAAAAAATTCACAACAGATAGCCGGTCATATGATTTTTGATGCTCTTATGAAAAACCGTAACGGTAAGCGTCATAAGCATTTTTTCTATGGCAGCACAGAAAAAACTTTGGATATTTTGAAAGGGAAATTACCCGATAAATATCCGAACGCCGAGATTGTCGGTTATTACTCCCCGCCTTTTCGTGAGTTGACGTTGGAGGAGGATGAAACGATTACAAAAATGATAAATGACAGTCAGGCAGATTTTGTGTGGGTCGGGCTTGGCGCACCTAAGCAAGAGCGCTGGATGTTCGCTCATAAAAGTAAGATTAACGCGTTTATGCTTGGAGTTGGTGCTGTTTTTGATTTTGAAGCAGGCAACATAAAAGCTGTACCTGATTGGATGAACAAACTGTGCTTAGGGTGGCTTTTCAGACTGATTCAAGAGCCGAAAAGACTCTTCATGCGCTACTTCGTAACGAACACCAAATTTTTATGGCTAATTGCCAAAGGAGAGGCCTGAGAATGAGGACTACTGATATAACCTGTCTTGTTGTTCACAACGATTACCTCGTACATGGCGGCGAAACCAAAATGGCTGAAACTATTGCTGATTTGCTATCTGAAAACAATATTAAAACTATAAAATATTTCAGACGAAATAGTGAAATTAGCGAAGCTTCTTTTTTCAAAAAAATTCACCTAGCTTTTGGCTCAATTTTCAACCCGCAAACGACTAAAGACATAAAAAATATTTTAGAAAAAAACAGAGTAGATTTTGCAATTATTCATAATGCATTTCCACTAGTCTCTAACAGCGTTTACAAAGTTCTTTTGGATAATAAAATCCCTATTTATAAATATTTGCACAACTACCATATTATGTGCATGAACGGCCTGATGAACAAAGCCGGACTATGCAAGAAATGTGAGAGAAATAAGCTTAGGGGTCTTTTCAACAAATGTTGGAAAAACAGTTTTGCCTATACATTCATCAAATACCTGAATATGATCGTTTTTGATATGTTCTACAAACGACGAATCAACCACTATATCGCTGTTTCGGAGTTTGTGAGACAAAAACACATTGCAGTTGGTATTCAGCCCGATAGAATTTACACTATTTATAATTTCATCGAAAAAATTACTGATATTCCTGTTTTCGATTTTGCTGACCATGCCGGAGATTACTTGTATATGGGCAGGTTATCAGAAGAAAAAGGAATAAAAACTTTACTGGAAGCTTTTCAACAACTGCCAAATTTGCGCTTGAACATTATGGGCACAGGTGAGCAGGAGAGTGAATTAAAAGAGTACGTAAGACAAAATCAGATTAATAACGTGAATTTTTTAGGATTTAAATCAGGGCGCGAACAGGCAGAAATAATAGCGGCCGCAAAAGCTATTCTTGTCCCGTCTCAGTGGCACGAACCGGCTACGCTTGCAGTTGCAGAGGCGTATAATCTCGGAACTCCTGTTATCGGCTCAAACACAGGCGGTACCCCTGAAATGATACTGGTTAACGATACAGGCTACGTTTTCGAATCCGGAAATGCAAATGATTTGATTGCGTCCATCACAAAAATGGAAGGGTTATCAAATGAAGAATATTCAAGTATGCGCAAAAATTGTCTTGAATTATTCACGAAAAAATTCGCAAAGGAACGATATTTAAATGAAATACACAAGATTCTTTGATAATATTTGTCATTGCGGGATACTTATACACAATCAGGAATTTACATGAAACTAAAAATAAGCTATTGGCCAATATTTATAATATTTTATGCGCTGTTCATTCCTTTTGGCGCCCATTTTTTAAAAATTGGCGGCAAGCTCAATGCATTGTTCATTTTTATGGGTTTTAGCATTGTGTATTTTGCGTTTATATTTAATAAAATTAAAATCAGTTTAACGGACTTTAAAAAGTATACTTTTTTGGCAAAAACATTTTATATATTCTTGTTTGTAGTGCTTATTTTATCGTGTTTGAATTTTTACAAAAACGTATTTCCACTGAACGATCTTGATTATAACAAAAGTTTCATTATACGTCAGGGGTACTTTTTATTCATTGTGCCTATTGGGCTTTTATTATTTAAGCAGGTAATATCAAGCAACGTGATAGAAAAGATGCGATTTGCGCCGATTGCGTTGTATCTTTTTGCCTTGGTATTTTTGCGTGTTGCATGCCCGTCATTAGTGGATTTGATAACATTTTCGGAAGGTTTTTTTATTCTTGCCTCGTTCGTTTTTTTCAAATTTAACCGCCCGTTGGGAATGTTATTGTTTCTCGCGATATTCCCTCTAACTGCGGATATGTCGTCGTATAAACTGGGTTATATAATTGTTTTAGCGATAATGATGCTGGATTTGTGCGGGTTATCAAAGTTAAAGTTGGAATATAAAAATGTCAAAATAGCCTGTTTGCTTGGAGCTATAACAGTCGTTGCGTTGTTGCCGTCTATTTTCGAGCGTACTTTAGACCACATGCTGCTAAATGACCCGAATGCGCTGTGGCGTTGGCAATACTGGCTAAATGAATTGGTTACTCTCATAAAAACTAATTTTATAGGCGTTGGCTATGGTACAGCATACGCTTCAAACAGCATTTGGTATGAAATAGTCAATACCTCGTGTTTTCAAACTTCAAGCGACGCGTTTGCAATCCCTCAGGAATTGGTTTTGTTCGTAACGACCCAACACAGTTCGTTTATAAATATGTTTTATCGAGCCGGCTTGCTAGGTGGTGTTATAATGTTTATAGTAAATATTTATCCGGTCATGTTCTCGGTAAAAGCTATGTGCAGCACTATAGGCAGGGAACGAAAGTTATTATTGTGGGCGTTAACAAATTTCATTGCAGCTATATTCATCATCGCACTTAACCCCGGGTTAGAGAGTCCAAGATTTATGTTTTCATACGTAGTAATGTACGCCGTGAACCTTGGATTAGCATATAAAGCCTTACGGAAGGCGAAACAAAAGAAAATGATATTAAAAGTAAATAAAATATCAGACAAAGAACAAAATTTAATAAACACAGGAGAAATTATATGAAAAAGGCGTTGATAACCGGGATAACAGGACAAGACGGAAGCTATTTAGCAGAATTACTATTGGAAAAGGGTTACGCCGTGCACGGGATGAAACGACGCGCCAGCTCTTTTAATACCCAGCGGATTGACCATTTATATCAAGACACGCATAACGAAAACTTGCGACTCCACCTGCATTATGGCGACTTGACTGATAGTACAAATTTGATTCGTCTGATTCAGGAAATCCAGCCCGACGAAATATACAACATGGCTGCTCAATCACACGTAAAAGTTTCATTTGATTGCCCTGAATACACGGCTAATGTGGATGCTCTTGGCACTTTGAGGTTGTTAGAAGCGATAAGAATCCTCAAGTTGGAAGATAAGACAAAATTCTATCAGGCGTCGACATCCGAGTTATACGGGCTTGTGCAGGAAGTGCCGCAGCGGGAAACTACGCCATTCTACCCTCGTTCACCATATGCGTGTGCTAAATTGTATGCATATTGGATTACGATTAACTACCGTGAAGCCTATAATATGTTTGCAGCAAACGGAATTTTGTTTAACCACGAATCACCAAGACGCGGTGAGACGTTTGTTACGCGAAAAATAACCAGAGCAGCTGTGAGAATTAAGCTGGGCATAGAAGAAAAATTATATTTGGGTAATTTATCCTCCAAGCGCGACTGGGGGCACACAAAAGACTATGTAGAAGGTATGTGGCGCATATTGCAGCAAGAACATCCTGAAGATTTTGTGCTCGCAACGGGTGTTACGACAACGATTCGTGATTTTTGTAAAATGGCTTTTAGTGAAGTTGGTATTAATCTTGAGTTCGTGGGTGAGGGCCTCAGCGAAAAAGGTATAGATAAAGAAACAGGCAAGGTATTAATTGAAGTTGAAGAAAAGTATTTTCGTCCGACTGAGGTTGATTTGCTGCTTGGTGACAGCTCGAAAGCGAGAGAAAAATTAGGCTGGGAGCCAAAATGTAATCTGTCACAACTGGTACAAGAAATGGTCAGTGAAGATATGCAGGAAGCCCAAAAAAATAAAATATTGTTAGACGAGGGCTACACCATTTTAGAAGCAATGGAGTAAACATGAATAAAACCGATAAAATATATCTGGCAGGACACAGCGGGCTGGTGGGCAGTGCAATTCTACGGCGATTACAGCAAGACGGGTTTGAGAATTTAGTATTGAGGAATGCCGATGAGCTTGATTTGACTAATCAAGCTGCTGTTGAGAATTTTTTTGAAGATCAAAAACCTGATTATGTCATACTTGCCGCGGCAAAAGTCGGTGGAATAATGGCGAACATGACTTATCCTGCTGAGTTTATATATGATAATTTGATGATAGCGACAAATGTGATTCATTCAAGTCATAAGTTTGATGTGAAAAAGCTGCTCAATTTGGGCTCAAGTTGCATATATCCTCGGCTCGCGTCTCAGCCTATGAAAGAGGATTGTTTATTGACATCGGAGCTTGAACAAACTAATGAAGCTTACGCTATAGCTAAAATTACCGCAATAAAAATGTGCAAATACTACAACGAACAGTACGGCACAAATTTTATCTCTGTAATGCCTACAAATCAATATGGCATTGGTGACAATTTTAATATGGAAACAGCGCATTTGCTGCCGATGGTTTTGAGACGTTTTCATTTAGCAAAACTATTGCAAAACAGTGATTTTGGCGCAATAAAAGCCGACTTGCAAAAATACAAACTTGGCTGGAATTTAGACAACGAAATAAATTTTGACAGCGAGGCGTCTGTTGAAGAGGTGCTCGCTAAAGTCGGAGCAAGCCGCGACCGTGTTGTCATGTGGGGCGACGGCTCTGTTTACCGCGAGCTGATGTGCAGTGATGACCTTGCTGACGCGTGTTTGTATTTGATGCAAAACAAGGACTACAGGGATATCGGTGAATTGGTGAATATCACGGCCGGTACGGACATTAAGCTGCAGGATTTGTTTGAATTGGTCAAAGAAATCGTGGCATTTGATGGTGAAATCGTGTACGATACCTCAAAACCTAACGGGACTTTCAGGAAATTAATGGATAGCACAAAAATTAAAGAATTAGGCTGGAGTCCGAAAATTGAGCTTAAAGACGGTATCAAAAAATTTTACAACCGGTATAAAAATTAACTGAAGGAATTACGGGCAATACCCGAACCACTCGCCGAATTTTATTATAACGCGTATAAAAAAGCCAAAAAATTCGTGTTCTTTTGGCGTTCTTGCATGTTTTAGAACAAAGAGCCTGGCTTTATCTATTATAGAGGCATGTTCGTTGGCTTTAAAATCTATGTCTTTAATTATTTCTTTTACTTTATCGTAGAAAACCTGCTTATCGCATTTATCGGCTTGAAATACTTGTATAAAAAACTGTTCACTTTTTTTTGTATCCAAAAGATTTTGATAGCTGCGGTGTAAATGTGAATCTTCGATGCTGTTCACAAATGTCTGGCATAAATCAAAGGCGATAAAAATATCAAAAATTTTGTTACCTCTGTTATAACATACAGAGCTTCGATTTTGTCGATAAAAGTAGAACGTATCAGGACAAGAGACCACTTTGTCAGCGTAGAAAGCAGCTTGAATAGAGAATGCAAGATCCTCATTAATAATTTTTGCTGCAAATTCAAGATGATTATCAATTACTATGTTTCTTCTGTAAATTTTGTCCCAAGCACCATCAAAATATTTGAATTTTATTATTTGATTTTTAAATTCTTTTATCACGCCTGTCTTTTTGATAAAAATCCACTCGTCAATTTTTCCACCCCTAAAACGTTTTATTCCTCCGATAGAGATATCAGCGTTATTGCTATTGGCTGCGTTATAAAGTTTTTCATAATAATTTAAATCGATCCAGTCATCTGAATCTACGAATCCGATATATTCACCCTGAGCAAGTTTAATCGCTAAATTTCTTGCGATGCCTGAACCCTCGTTTTCTTTATGAATGACTTTTATTCGCTCATCTTTTTCAGCATACTTGTCACAAATCGAACCGGCAGAATCAGTTGAGCCATCATCAATTATTATTATTTCAATTTCTCTTAGTGTCTGATTAATAACACTATCCAAGCATTGACATAAGTACGCCTCGCCATTATATACGGGAATAATAATTGAAACTTTCGGTGCGAACATATTACCTCACAATACTTATGCATTAATAATAATATAAGTAACGCAAATAGAAATGATATAGATGACGTAACTGTGATATCCTGACAAGCTTATACCCTATTTATTTATTTTAATAATTTTGTTGGCTGTGGCAAAAATATATAAAAAAAACGTGACACAAAATGGGGTTAATGAATACTTCAAGAGATAGCCTTTGATTTTCTCACGTTTTTTCAAGTAATTATTTTTATTTAAATCTATGTTTTTGATATCTTCTTTTATTTTGTCTAAAAAAGTCTTTCTGTAGCTCATGTCAGCACGTGGAAAATAATAATAATAATGCCTGATTTTTAAGGCGTTTAATACTTCTTGAAAATTAGAGTTTAATAAAGGAGAATCAATTTTGTTTATAAAATCCTGGCAAATATCAAAGATTTTAAAAATATTGAAAAGTACATCGCCACTCTTATAGGAAACCGAATTCAGATTTAACCGATAATAGTAAAAAACGTTGGGGCAAGTGACGATTCTGTTTGCGTAGAACAACGCCTTAAAATTAAATGGCACATCCTGATATAAAAGTTTTTCTGCAAATTCTATATTATTATTAATTACCACATCTTTCCTATATATTTTATCCCAAACGCCCGGATAAAATTGAAAATTGATGGCTTGTTGCGAATTTTCCTTCATTATAGTTTTATCTATCGTATAGGAACATTTGTCCATTTTGCCATCACTATAACGCTTAATTTCACCAATAGAAATATCGGCATTATTGGTAATGGCTGAATTATACATTTTTTCAAAATAATCTGAATCAACCCAGTCATCCGAATCTACGAATCCGATAAATTCACCCTGAGCAAGCTTAATAGCAAAATTTCTAGCTATGCCCGACCCCTCGTTTTCTTTGTGGATAACTTTTATGCGATCGTCCTTTTCAGCATACTCATCACAAATCGCACCGGCAGAATTAGTCGAGCCATCATCAACGATAATGATTTCGAGTTCTTTGAGTGATTGATTAATGAGGCTGTCCAAGCACTGCCTTATATATATTTCATCATTATATACAGGAATAATTATCGAAACTTTTGGTGCTGTTGTCATTTTTTTAATCGATTTTTCAGTAATATAATCTATCATAGTATACAAACTAAAAAATGACATGATACAATTAATGTATCGTTTGTTGAGAACTCCAAATAAAAAAAATTTAACGAATGTGTACATGAGAATTAAGTTTATTATTTATGAAAAATATAATACTAAAATTAACAGAGCGTTTGATTGGAAAATTTACAGGCTTGATAAGGCGACTTAAATATCCTGTATTTAAAGAATCAAAATTTATAAAACAACTTGGGACAAAACAAAAAGCTATACTAATAGTTGAGCCAAACTACGTTCATGGCGAAACAATCCCCGGATATGTGAAATATTTTTTAGATTTAAATTATAACGTAGACGTAGTACTTTTGCCTTATCTATATGAACAAAAATCATTGTCAATATTTGCAAATGATGATAATGTCAGGTTTTTTTTTCTTAGGTACAAAAACATCGCAAAGTTGCTTGGTTCAAAAAAAATCGAATCTTATGATTTTGTTTTTTTTAATACAAACATGGTCTATGCTAAAAATATAAGTATTTTTTCCGCATTTAAAAACATGTGCAGTCCTAAAAAAGGATTCATCAATGCCGAACACCGTTGCGAAAATTTAAACGATGAATCATTTGAGAAAGCAAGCATAATTGCCTTGAAAACATTCGAAGGTACAACTGACGCGAGAGTTAAAATGGTTAACCCACATTTTTTCGGTGATATTGAAATAACACCGAAAAATAACAATATTACCCGTTTTATTTCTATTGGTGAACTAAAAGACGTGAGAAGAAATAAACAACTGCTTTTAGATACCGTCGAAAAGCTTATTGACAGAGGAGTTACTAATTTTTGTGTTTCGCTAATCCACAAAGGTGAAAAAATACAGCTGCCCGCTAAATTAAAGCCTTATTTTAATATGCTTGGTGAAGTTGATTATCCTACAATGTATAATGAACTTGAAAAAGTTGATTTTTTTCTTCCCTTATTGGACCCTGAGAACTCACTACACGAGAGATATTTGACTGTTGGGACATCAGGCTCTTTTCAACTTATTTACGGCTTTTGTAAGCCATGTATCATCAATAAAAAGTTTGCTGGAGCACACTATTTTGATGATACAAATTCGATAATATATGATACCAACTCCGAGTTCGAGTATGCAATGCTGAAAGCTATTCATACGACTAATGAAAAATATTCCTCAATGCAGTCTGTCTTAAAGGAAGTAGCAGGAAGTATTTATAGTCAATCTCTGGGCAATTTGAAAGAAATAATAAACCACAATTGAAGTTTTATAAAAATAAGTTTTTTAAAATTCTTTTTGCCAATAACGCGAAATAATGTTAAAATTTTATTACAATAAAAAATAATTAGGTTTATAGAGTGAGAAGTATGAAAGATATCAGTTCATTAAATAACAATTTTCCCTGGCTAGTGTTTAACTTGAATAAATCATTTTTTGCGCTAAGCTGCGAAAATATTACCGGCATTACAATCTTACCTAAAAAGGTTACACAGCCGGTTTTAACTCCTCCTTATATAAGAGGATTGCTAAATTTAAGAGGTGAAATAATCCCTCTGGTGGATATGCGCGAGCTTTTTGCATTTCCTACAACAATGAGTGAATTTGAAGACTTTAAAAAATTCAAAGTGTCGGCCATTACGGCGCATCAAGGATGGGTCGATGAGTTGGTTCGTTGTGTTGAAGAAGAGGACACATTCACAAGAGAGCTGAACCCTGACAAATGTGCATTCGGAAAGTGGTTGCTGACGTTTGATGCCAGCAACAATATAATGAATTCGTACCTTAGAAAAATTGACCCTCCTCACCGTCAACTCCATCAAGAAGGGGGCAAAATAGTCGAGCTGCATAAACAGCCGCAAAGCTCTGAAAGAGAGAAAAAAATCCAAGAGTCTAAAGAAAATGTCACAAAAGTTTTGGCGCCTACAATATTTTCTATTCTCGCAAAAATAGAAGAAGACTGGTGTGAAGCCCACAAAGAAATGGTTATAATTTTTACTTACAACGATAAAAAAATAGGTTTGATTGTTGATGAGGTTCAGTCTGTTGAGTGTCTTGAAATACTTAATCAAGAAGTAAATATTGATATGCAAAATATTGCACACTTCTTCAGCTCCATAGCCAGAAGTACGCGTTCAAATAACGTTATATTTTTGGTTGATGAGACGGAGCTGGGAATTTTATTTTCGGAGGCGGATTTTGGTTTAGAGCAAGAAACAATGGCAACATTGAGTGGAGTTGAAGCATGACAATAAAGGTTCTAATAATTGATGACTCGGCAATCGTAAGAAACGTTCTGTCAAAGGAGTTGTCACTTGACCCGGAAATAGAAGTAGTAGGAATAGCCCCTGACCCGATTATAGGAAGAGATAAAATAGTTCAACTAAGACCCGACGTAATTACTTTGGACATAGAAATGCCCAGGATGGACGGGTTGCAGTTTTTGGAAAAATTGATGAAACATTACCCGATGCCTGTTATAGTTGTCAGTTCACTGGCTCAAACAGGCGGCGAGGTTGCACTCAGAGCTATTGAGCTTGGAGCGGTTGACGTTTTGGCAAAACCAGGTTCTGCATATTCAGTCGGAGATATGTCAACTCAGTTAATTGCGAAAATTAAGGCCGCAGCGGCTGTTAAGTCTTTTAGGCAAGTGTCTTTTAGCTCTAATCCCAGTGAAACCAAAGCGCTGACGGTTAAAACTACCAATAAAATTATTGCTATTGGCGCATCAACGGGTGGCACGGAAGCGTTAAAAGATGTTTTGGTGAAAATGCCTTCAGGCGCGCCTGCAATTGTGATAGTTCAGCATATGCCGCAAAGTTTTACAAAGGCTTTTGCAAAAAGATTGAATGAGCTTTGTAAGATAGAGGTCAAAGAGGCCGAAGAAGGCGAATATTTGTCTGTCGGCAAAGCACTCATTGCACCGGGGAATTACCATATGGAAATTGTGAGGAGCGGTGCCAATTATTTTGTAAAATTAAATAGTGGCCCACTGTTGCACCATCAAAGACCGGCTGTAGATATTTTATTTGACTCTGTAGCTAAAATGGCAGGTAAAAATGCTGTCGGATGTATCCTTACAGGGATGGGCAAGGATGGCGCTGAAGGGTTATTGAATATGCGAAATGCAGGGGCAAATACTATTGCTCAGGATGAAAAATCTTGTGTTGTATTCGGAATGCCCAAAGAGGCTATTGCACGAGGCGGTGCCACTGTTATAAAACCTTTGGATCAAATAACTGAAACGATTATTGATTTTGCAAATAAATAGATAGGAACATGCCATGGAAAAGGTCAATGCGCTTGCATTTATCGGTAAATCACATTTTGAATTTGATGTTGTGTACAACGATGATGTCTTATATGCGGCAGGCAGTCCTATAACTCCTGATAAAATTTTAAAACTTTGCTTCAAAGAATTTTGCTCAGCGCCCAAAGAAGCGCCGGTTGAAGTTGTGCAAGAAATTGAGGCAGAAGTGGAAATATCGCAGCCTGAAGAGCCTGTAGTTGACCTTAAAAAGGCTACTAATGCTGAGCGCACAAATGTTTTGAATAGTGAGATTGACGAAAAACCCGATGGTTTACAATTTGATAGAGGTGAGGCTGAAATATTCTCCAGTCTTTGTACCGATATCGCAAAAGTAATGAAGTATCATGAAGAGGCACTTGAGTTAATCAAAATTTCTTCGTATTACCTCAAAGTCGGACGCCTCCAATTCGTGCCGGAAGAAGAGAGTGAGCCGGATTTCTTTGCCAAAATGATTGAGGCAAGTGCTAATAAGTTAGAAAATATGGGATTTGCGAAAGAGGTCGTTGAGGGCGTAAGAAATGCTCGCGAAATTTATCAATCTGATAATATTCTTGATAAAGAGTTTGTCATTCCATATTCTCACATAATTTCGGTTGTACTTTCTTACACTCTGCTTATGGAAAAGCACAATGACAAAAACATGTGTCTCGATATTATGAGAAAAAACGGGGTTCAGTACTTCAATGTTTTTGTTCTTCACAAGTTCATTAACTATATGAGGAGCAGTGCATAATGGGTAAATTGACGAAAAAAAATGAAAAAATAATATCTGATTTCTTCCGTGACTTTATTTTATCTTTCAAAACAGTTTTTATGGAAAATTTTGACAGTAAAGTAATGCAAACTCTTGAAATAAAGCTAAAAAGCGTTCACTTTTTAAAAGATATAGTTGGCATTGAAAAGGGGAATTACTTTGTTTCAAAACGCCTGTATTCAATAAAGGACGGAACTGTGCAAATGTACGCATTGTACCCGGAGTCTTTAATGGCTGTACTCTCTGACATTGCGACAGGGGGCGATGGTGATGTGGAGCTTGAGGGCAAAATTACCGAGCTGCAAATAAACTCGTGTATTGACAGTTTTAATGAATGCTACAGCGGTATCAATACGTTTATTTTCGACCATTATAAAGAATCCTTGGAAGAGACAAGTGTTGAAAACATTTATCAAGGAACGCCTGCATATAAGACGATTTTTGACGAGAATGATTTTGTTGTTATTTATTCAGTTAAATTCAGTACGAACACTGTTTTGAATGTGCCAATTTTATTTAAATATCAGGAAATCGAAACTTTACTCAGCAAGCTTGGATTATTGAAAATTGTAAAACCTTTTGATAAAACTTTGTACAAAAATATTGATTTAATAGCCTCTACGAAAATACCGCTGACGGTTATGCTTGGCTCAACTGAGCTTCCGTTGATAAATGTTTTGAAATTTGATTCGGGCTCCCTTATAAAACTGGATAAGAACGAGGGTGATTATGTTGATATTTATGCAAAAAATGTAAAGGTCGCTGAAGGACAAATTGTGGCTATTGGCGAGCACTTTGGGGTCAAGATTGTAAAATTATTGCAAAACAATGACTCTGAGGAAGATGATTATGAATAAACTTCTCTCGGCGTGTTTCACATATTTACGGCTGGGCGAGATTTTGTGTGGCATAGCTTTTTGCTGCTTTAAATTCAAACGATATGATTTTGCGATAGCTATTTACGAATTTTTGTCGAGGATGGATTATTTGGACAATCAGTCATATGCCAGATTTAACTTGGGATTAGCATATTTTAATGCCGGCGAATATGATGAGGCGAGGGACAACTTTCTGAAATTCATGGAAACGTATCCCCTGAGCTATGAAGTGTCTTATAATATCGCATCGACGTATTTGAGAACGAATGATATTCCGATGGCAAAAAAGTATTTTGAGCGCTCTTTTGAGTTGAACAATGACATTGATTCGCTGTATCAACTGGGGTTACTGGCATTTGAAGAAAGAGATATTCAGGCGGCATACAGCTATTTCAGCAAGGCGAAAGAGCTTGTGCCCAATAAGATTGATTTTGAGTACTGCTTGCTGAGATGTTCAGATTTGTTGTGTCAGTACAGCAGCCCTGATGAAATAACGAATATTTTGCATAAATACGAGTCACTACTGAGCAAAAAAGCGAAGCTTGCAGACTTTTACATTGAGTCTGCGTATGTGTATGCTCTTGCAAAGGCAGGGAAGATTGATGCTGTTATTGCGAAAGCAACAGGTTTTTTATCGACAGCCACTAATCAAAAACATATTTTGCACAAAATTTTGGGGCTTTGCTACCTTATAGAGCAAGATTATAAAAAGGCTTTAAATAACTTAACAGAGGCAGAAACTCTTTCGCCGCAAAATGACAAAATAAAAATAAATAATTTGATGTCATACTATCATCAATTGTACGGTGATATGAAGCAGGCCGAGCATTACCGACAAAAAGCGCAAGATTCTGACGAAAATATATATA
Organism: Candidatus Gastranaerophilaceae bacterium; assembly: GCA_031551265.1. Lineage (GTDB taxonomy): Bacteria > Cyanobacteriota > Vampirovibrionia > Gastranaerophilales > Gastranaerophilaceae > JAVBNU01. The sequence goes on along the minus strand of JAVBNU010000031.1, from coordinate 17,568 downwards.
AAGAAGATGATTTATATATAATCTAAAAATACTATATATAATAAGTTCCTTGACTTATTGTATAAAAAAAAATAAAATATACTATAATAGCAGTTTTATCTGGAATAGAAATGAGAGGATTTAATAAAGGCTTATGAAAATTTTAGTAATTGATGATTCACCGTTTGTAGCAAAGGCAGTAACAAAAGCGCTTGAAGGCAGCGAACACAGTGTTGTAGATAACGCATTAAACGGCCAAATAGGTATTAGCAAGTACGTAGAGCTTAAACCTGATGTTATAACGCTTGATGTTACAATGCCGGTTATGGATGGTTTGGAAACGGCCAGAAAATTATTTGAAATTAATCCTGATGTCAAAATTATTATGCTCTCTGCTATGGGTGATGAGGTTTTGCATAATGAGGCAAAACAAATAGGCATTAAGCATTTTCTTACCAAGCCTTTCAAGCCCGATGATTTGAAAAGTAAGTTAGCTGAGATTATATAAGGAGATTATAATAATGAGTCCGGAAGCATCAGAATGTTTGTATGAGTTTACAACAAAAGCGTTTGAGGAAGTAATAAAAGAAATTACGGATATAGAAATATCTCAAGCAGATTCGTTTATAATGTCTTCGCCGTCGGTCTTATCTGTAGTGGTAGGAACGTCTGGGGTGAATGGAAGAATTTTACTCACAACCACATATGATTATGCTAAAAATGTCGCCTGTTATATGAATTTCGGTGACCCAATTGAGGATCAGGACGAGGTTTTCATGTATTTTGCCGAGTTTGCTAATATGTATTGCGGCCGCGCAACAACGTATATGAATGATAAATTTGGCGCAAGAGCGCTTTGGATAAGCCCTCCTGCAATATTTGCGGCTGAAGATTTGAAAATTATAAGTCCGAATCTTGTTACGCAAAAAGCATATTATAAGACAGATTTCGGAGACTTTATCGTCGATGTCGGCGTTATAGATGATGAGGATAGCGATTTTGGCTTCTGATGCAAAAAGTGTTTTCGTTAATACTTTTAACGAAATATTTTCATACTTGGACTTTGATTTTAAATTTATAAACGAGATACCCTTGTCCACATTGAGTAACGCGTTGCAGCACAATGTACTTGTCGGGGTGAGCGGGGCTCTCAGGGGCAACATAATGTTTAGCTACAATCAGAAAACTTATCAAGCTATAACTGTAGGCATGACAGGGATAAAAGGCATGGACGAGGATGATATTTACGCAACAAGCTCTACAGTTGATTTATTCACTGAATTTTGTAAAAGACTGATAAAATTATTCGACAACAACGAAAATATATTTTTATCTAATCCAATCAGCATTTCAGGTAACGCAATACAAGCAATGATAAGTCAGGTGCCATCAAAAAATTTATTTTTTAAAGTTAATAATGAACGTTTAGCCATAGCTTATTATTTGGAAGAGAACTAATGACAGAAGATGAGATACTACAATTAAATATTAACCAGGACTTTTGGGAAGATTTTGTTCAAGAAGCATTTGAACATATTGAAAACATTGAAGCGAATATTTTGACATTCGAAAAATCACCGGATGACATGGAAATCATTCACTCAATGTTCAGAGCATTTCACACGTTGAAAGGTCTTTCAGGGTTCGTTGAGCACTTTTTAATTCAAGAAATAGCTCACCACACGGAGACATTGATGGATTTGTGCCGCAAAGGCGAAATTCAGGCTGACAAAAGCATTATCAATGCGATTTTAGAGTCAGGTGACTACATAAAACAGCTTTGTGAAAATATAGAAATATATAAAGACGCTGCGTATGCCTCAACGGTGTGCAAGCACGTCAACGAGCTGGAAAGAATGGTCAATTTCTACACCGGTAAAGCAGGCGCAGAAGAACCGGCTGCTATTGAAGAACCGGCAGTTGAGCTTGTTGAGCCTGTGGCGATTGAAGAGCCAAGTATTGCAGTAGAACCTGAATCAATTGAAGAGCCTCTGACAGAAGCCCCTGATGCGACTGTTCCTGAGGCTAAAGAAAAGAAAGCGAAAACAACCAAAAAGAAATCTGCTAAAAAATCAGCGCCTGAACCTGAGGAAACGCCACAAGAAACTTCTTCAAAAGTTCCTGATGGCAATGATATACCTAGTAATTTCAGTGAGGAAGAAAAGCTAAAAAATCTTGACGATTTTATGAATTTGGATTTACAATCACTCGGCATAGAGCCTGAAGAAGAACCGGTTGAGAGTGAGCCAACGCCTGCCTCTGTTGCAGCAAGTGCTCCGTCTACTTCGTCTGCGACTTCCATGCCAACTCCTGCGGCTGCGGCTCCGAAAAAGCCTGAGGTTGCTGAAAAAAGTTTTGTTATTGAAAAACAACCAATCAAAAACGAAGAGTACATGAAGGTTGCCAACTCAAAAATAGATTATCTCGTTGAAATGATAGGTGAGTTGATAATCAACCAATCTTTGATTGACGATTATGTGCAGAACAACTACGCGAATGACAATATGTTCATCACGAACATGGCCGCGCTACAGCGTACAACAAGAGAATTGCAAGACATTTCTATGTTCTTAAGAATGGTATCTTTGAAAGCTACGTTCCAAAAAATATCGAGAATAGCTCGAGATACAATTCAAGATTTGAACAAAAGCGTAGATTTCCTTGTATCGGGTGAAATGACCGAAATTGACAGAGCTGTTGCAGACAGACTTTTAGATCCTCTTGTGCACTTAATAAAAAATGCGATTTCTCATGGTATTGAGGAAGATGAGTCAATGAGAACAGCTACCAAAAAAATGCCTCGTGGCAGAGTGGAGCTTAATGCCTACAACAAACGCGGTAAAATCTATATCGAAGTTAAAGACGACGGTAAAGGTATTGACGTTGAAAGAGTTTACCAAAAAGCGATTGAAAAAGGCATAATTGACCCTAACAGAGAATATTCTAAGGAAGAAATCCAAGAGTTTATTTTGCTTCCGGGATTCTCTACTGCACAAAAAGTTGATAATATTTCAGGCCGCGGTGTTGGGATGGACGTTGTCAAAACAGAAATCATGAAAATTGGCGGAAAAATTGACATCAAGAGCGATATGGGCGTTGGAACTACAATGACACTTGAGGTTCCTGTCAACCATGCAATCATGAACGGTACAATTATCGACCTCAATGGTCAGCACTTCATTATTCCAACAATTAACGTTAAAGAGATTATTCTGCCTGAGGATGATAAATGGGTTCGTACAAACGAGCAGCGCACGTTCTTGAGAGTCAGAGAGCATGTTGTGCCAATTATACAGATTGGAAATTTCTTAGGCGATGATTTCAAGGACAAAAATTATCCACTCGTCGTACTTTTAGAAGTTGAAGGCGAGTATAAGGTACTTCCTATAACTAATGTTGTGGGAAGACAAGAAATAGTTGTCAAACCTACACTGGAAGAGTTTATAAATTTAAGGTACATTTCGGGTATGTCGATTCTGGGCAACGGCAGAGTATCTTTAATTTTTGATGTAGACTTCTTGTTTGTAATGGAATGATAAACTTTGCAGGAAGGACAAATTAATGACAAGTGAAGAAAAATTCATAACTTTTTCCCTGGGTAAAGAAGAATACGGTATTTCGATTTCAAAAGTAAAAGAAATTATCGAAATTTTTGATATAACGCCTGTTCCAAAAACGGCTGATTATGTGACCGGGGTCATAAATTTAAGAGGGAAAATTATCCCTGTCATAAATTTGAGAAAGCGATTTTTGATGGAAGCGATTGATTATGACCAAAATACCTGCATTTTGGTTGTTGAGACACAGCATGGCACAACACAAAAACTTTTGGGTATAATCGTAGACGCGGTATCAGAGGTTGTGACGCTTGAGGACGACCAAATCACTAAAGCACCTGTGTATAACGACATTAAAAACAAATACATTCCTCAAATTGGCAAATGCAAAGACAAAATCATGATGCTGCTAAAAATAGACAATATATTTCAGCCGGATGATTCTCTTGTGGCTAAACCTGTAGCTGAAGCCAGCTAATAGTCTCAAACTTAATTTTCCCAGTCTGACTGTCTTATGTTGGGGAGCTTGTAGACAAGCATCTCGCCGCTTTGAGGATTGAATAATATTTTTCTGCCCCAAAGCCCGTGAGTATCTTCACTTATAACTTTTATTTTATTCTTTTTTAAGAATTTTCTGGCAGTGTCAACATTCTTTTTTCCAATGTTTTTCATCTGCTGCAAATGCTCAGGTGTATCGCTGCCACCTACGATGTGGGCATTGATATTATCTTTTTTTGCACCTAACTTATACATAATACTCAACAAATGAGGTATAGAGTTCTCGCCGTACTTCGACATGTATTTTTGTTTGTCTTTTTTCTTAAAAATGTGTTCCTTGGGCATGGTAAAATGACTAACCCCACCAATCTTTGCAATAGGATCACACAGGCAAACAGCTACGCCAGTACCTATCACGGTAGCAATGTTGTACTTCCGCTGGCCACATGCAAATATCCCCCCGGTCTGTAAAAAATAATTTTGTTCTTTTACCATCTTACATCTTTTTGTATATAGTAGGTGCTGTGTATTTGAAATTGTGTTTGATTTGAACTAAGCTTTCAGAGTGTCCTATGAAGAGTAATCCTTGATCCCCCAAGTTGTTATAGAACTTATTTATTAACTCCTCCTGAACGTCTCTGTCAAAGTAAATCATCACGTTCCTACAAAAAATTATATCAAAAGGTGCCTTAAATGGAAATGGTTCTTTCAGGTTAAACAACCTAAATGTTACAATTTCTTTAAGTTTGTTGGAAATAATATGCGCACCATCCTGAGAAACAAAATATTTTTGTAAATATGTTGGCGGGATATAATCATCAGCCGCAAACTTATAGACTCCATTCATGGCAGTTTGTATGGATTGAGCGCTCACATCAGTGCCAAGAATTTTGGCTCTTACGCCCAGAGGTAAAATTTCGCTAAACAACATCGCTAAAGAATAGGGCTCTTCACCTGTTGAGGCAGCGCTGCTCCATATTCTCAGCTCGCCCCTTGTCTTTAAGTTATGGCTGCTTTGAATGATACTTGTAATATTTTCTCTTAAGAAATCAAAGTGGTGCATTTCTCTAAAGAAGCTTGTTTTGTGAACCGTAACAGTATCAACAAAAGCGCTTTGTATCTTCTTTTGGTGAGGACTGATTGGGGGGGACGCAATCATGTGATAATACATTGCTGCATCAATCATATTTTCGGCTTGCATCAGGGAAACTAACTTAATTTCAAATATTTTCTTTTGACGTTCTTCTATAAAAATTCCAAATGTTTTATATACATAATCACAAAATAAATCCAGATACATTTTAGGTATTGCTACGGCTGAGGAATTGGTCATGTCTTCTCCAGTAAATCGTCTCGTCTAATCTCTTTCGAATAAAAATAACTGCCCCTCACTGATGAGACTTGGAGGGAACAGTCATATTTTTATTCTATAATTTCTTAAAAGTCATCTAAAGGTATAATGTCCTCAGGGTTGACAGCCACTGCCCCGGGTAAGCCGGACGGTGCAGAGTGCGCTCTTCTTTCGGAGCCTCTAGGTGATGATGCTAGTGCTTTTTGCCTGCCTCTTGAATTTTCGAGGTGTAAATGGGAAGCCCCACCGCCGTATTCGCTTTTTTCAGGAGTTTTTACAATATTTATCAATTGATACATAACACTTCTCAAATTATCGCAATGTTCTTCAAGCATGCCTGCGTCTTTTGCGCTGGTTTGTGCGATAGACGATTGAGCCTGAATAACGTGGTCGATTTGTGTGATAGCCTGAGCAATCTGGCTAGTCGCGATAGATTGTTCTTGGCTGGCTGTTGCTATCTCATGGAGCAGTTCTTTTACTTTAATTGAATAGCCATTGATATTGTTTAACTCGTCACCCACTTTTTCAGAGAGTATAACAGCATTTTTTGTGATACCTACGTTGCCGTCAATAAGAACAGCCGTTTCCTGAGCCGCTTGGGCACTTCGTTGTGCAAGGTTTCTAACCTCTTCCGCAACAACAGCAAAGCCTTTACCTGCGTCACCCGCTCTAGCTGCTTCAACAGCTGCATTAAGCGACAAGATATTCGTTTGGAAAGCCATATCATCAATAACTTTGATAACTTTTTGGATTTCTTCACTTGACTTAGCCAGTTGCGACATAGCTTCAAGCAGTTTATTAACACTGGCAACACCGGCTTCAGCTTGTTCTTTTGCACCCTCTGCGAGTGAGACAGCTTCTTTGGTGTTTTGAGTGGTTTGGTGAACAAGTGAGGAGGTCTCTTCCATCGTTGCTGAGGTCTCTTGTACGGATGCTGACTGTTCAGAGGAACCTTCCGCTAACTTTTGGCTGGATTCTACCAGATGCGATGATGCGTCCATAAGATCGTTTGACGTTAAATTCAAGTTTTTTACCACTGAATCAATCTGGCTTGTTGCTGATTTTGTGATGATTGCACTAAATACAACTGATAACACAAGTCCGATTATACATAAAAAAATGTCATCCCATTTTGAGGTTGATTTACCAGTCCAAAAAATGCTCATTAACAGCATTAATACTGTAAGTATAAAAAATCCGATATTTATTCTTACACCAAGTTTCATTTTGTTTAAAATACTTTTTCCTAACATTGTTCTATATCCTTTTTCCATGCTTATAATAACTAAACTAAACACATTATAGTTGATTGATTTAATTTTGACTTCAACAATATGTAGTATAAATTATATAATCATTATCATATTTTAGGCAATTTATTTAATTTTTGTTAAGTTCGCATGCCGTCAAAAGCGTTATATTTTTTGGCTTAATTACGTTTTACTATGTATAGAGGTCTTTATAACAAACATATATATATGTATAAATTATATTGAAAGACTTTTTATGTTGTCTTGAAATAAGTCCTATAAATTATGTATTGTTGCGATAAAAATCGTTTGCTATACTACCTTAAGTAGTTAGCTTTTCAAATTAAGCTAGAAAATGGTATTTAAGATATGAAGTTGAAAAAAATTTATGTGTTTACGTTGCTTTTGGCATGCTCTATGTTTTGGGGACAAAAAGCACATGCGATAGAAGATATTGCTCCTGATGAACCGATAGAACTTAACGTAGAACAGTCACAGCTCAATATTGAGCCACTGCAAATCAAAGAATCGACGGGCTTTAGAGGGTATTTGGAACACTCCGAGTACCTAACGGGCGATTGGGGCGGGCTGCGCTCAAAACTCGAGGAACGCGGTGTCAATATTCAGGCATCATATGAAGTAAACAGTTTTATAATGCGTAATCGCCAAGAAGGCAAAACGAAAGGCACATATCAAGGTGTGTTCACTATATCTACCGAGTTTGACACTGAAAAGCTCGGCTTATGGAAGGGTGGTACACTCTTTGGTTCTGTGGAATTTATGAACAAGGGAACAAATTCTGCCGATTTCTTTAATAGTTTTTCTGAAATTAATTCGAACGACCCGGGCGGCATCAATGTCCACCAAATAGGCGAATTGTGGTACGAGCATGTGTTCGGTGATGACAAATTTTCACTAAAAGTCGGTCGTCAAGACACTAACAGCGAATTCCAAGCCCTTGAAACAGGTACAGAGTTTATTGGTGTTTCGCATAACATCATACCTAACTCCCCGATTCTAAACCCACCATGCGAACAAATGGGGGTTCGAGCAAAATTAAAAATAACTGAAAATTCATACATCCAAAGTGGTATTTTCGACGCGCCTGACGGGCCATCGAGAAATCCTAAGGGATTTTTCAACGGCAAAAACGGTTACTTAAACCTTAATGAAGTTCACTATTTGGCTGATATTAAAGGCTACGCCGGGGAATATGTCCTCGGTGGGTGGGTTCATACCGGCGATGCCGAAAAATTAGACGGCGAAGGATTTAAAAAACAAAACTACGGACTGTATGTGAATTTTGAACAAAAAGTTCTAAACTCACGCAAAAACGAAGACGGCGGTCTAAGTGTATTTGGACAATTTGGGTATACTCCCAACACGATAAATGAAATACCATTTTACTTTGGCGGCGCTCTGGTTTGGAGCGGCATTGGTGAGCGCAGAAAAGATGACAAAGTCGGACTCGGTTTTTCATGGTACCAACCAAGCAGTATACTGAAAGATTCCGATAATCTCAAATCCGAAAAGGTCATTGAGTGTTTCTATAGCGTAAAAGTGACGAATTTTCTATCCGTAAAACCCGGGTTCCAATATATCATGAGACCCGGCGGACAGTTTAAAGATTCGTTTGCGCTTGGCATGAGAAGCGAATTGACGTTCTAGTCAAGAATAATCAAGAAATTAGAGCCCTCGGTTTATTTATTTAAATTGAGGGCATTAATCTTGATAGCATACTTCTCTAATAAGAGCTTTTGCTTTTTCCAAATTTGCTGTTACTTCTTTTTTTGTATTTATTGGCATTAAGCTTATTGCGCTCAGCCTTTAGCTTTTTTTGTTTATTTTTAGCCAATACGCACCTAACCGTTTCTGTAGCAATCAGAACAGTATACGGGTCTGTCACCTTTTGGTTCAAACGGAACTGTAGTTTCGCATCCACAGCCACTGCATACAACTCTGTATTGTGGCCTTGAATTGCCGTATCCGCCTCTGCCACCGCCTGAACGACCGCCGCCACCGCCTCTGGAGCTGTTAGCTTTTCTTGCCGCTCTGCATGATGGACATCTTTTTGGTTCTGAGTAACCTTTTGTTGAGAAAAACTCTTGGTCTTCTGCTGAGAATGGAAATGATGCGCCGCAGTCTACGCACGCTATTTCTCTGTCTTCGAATTGATTCATGATAAATTTACTTTCTATTTTAACTATACCTATTTTAGTTTCGTACAAAAACTCTAAAAAAGCAATTTTTATGTTTTTTAAATATGTAAAGATTTTTTTCATTAGAAAAGACTTCCTCGCGGAAGTCTTTAAATGGTGGGCGAGAAGAGACTCGAACTCTTACACATTGCTGCGCTAGATCCTAAATCTAGTGCGTCTACCAATTTCGCCACTCGCCCATATTTAATTATCATTTCATATAAATTTACAACAAGCGAACGTTCCGGTCAAGAATAACTTATTGTAGTTGATTCAATAGTAGGTTAGGCACAGCCTGACAATCAAAGTAAGTCAGGCTGTGCCTAACTTACAACTTATTTTTCGGTGCGTGTGACGCACCTGCTACAATTTTATAGATAAAAGCATGCGATTAGTGCCAATATCCTTTAAACTGTAAGATACTCTACAATTTCGTCGACGTGTCCTTTTACTTTGACATTTTTCCATTCTTTTTTAATTTCACCGTCTTTGTCTAATATAAATGTTGAGCGAATTATGCCCATGTATTTTTTGCCATACATTGATTTTTCACCCCAGGCGCCGAAGACTTCTGCGAGTTTGTGGTCAGGGTCGGAGAGTAAAATAAAATTAAGCCCGTGTTTTGCTTGAAATCCGACATGACTTTTGATGCTATCGGGGCTAACACCTATTACGGCTGCCTTTGAAGTCAGTCTGTTGAAATTATCTCTGAAGTCGCATGCTTCTTGCGTGCAGCCGGGCGTGTTATCTTTCGGGTAAAAATATAAGACGATGTCTTTGCCTTTAAAATCAGCGAGTGAATATTCTTTTTCCTCTGCTTTTTCGTTGATACCTTGCAATTTAATATTCAAATAATCCATAAAATTCTCCTTTTCTTTTAAGATAACTCAAAAAATAAGTATTTCAATTGTCGACAGTGAGGGCTTGAAAAATCTAAGTTTTCGGGTTAATCTGAGGGAAAGTGTTGATGACTTTTCAGAAGAGGTGTATTTATGAAGAAATGTTGTATGAATATGGTGATAGCAGTGTTTATAGTTCTATTAACGTCTCAACATGTGTTGGCAAACTGCCCTTGTACTGGTGGTTATAGCGGCCCTAGTCTAGCAGCCAGTACTATTGCTCAAGCAAAAATATTGCGCGACGATGCGGCCGTTGTATTACAGGGCTTTATTGAAAAAAGTTTAGGCAATGAAAAATACCTTTTTAAAGACGGCACTGACTCGATTGTCATTGAAATAGACAACGAAGATTGGTGTGGATTGGTAGTTGGGCCTAAGGAAAAGATTGAAATTAGCGGTGAAATTGATAGAAACTGGCATCACGTAGAGATTGAAGTTAATTCAATTAAAAAATTGTAACCTCGGCTTCTTTATCTGCTTTTGCGGCCTCATATTCTTCTCTGTAATATTTGAGCCATTTTTTCAGGCTTTCTGAAAAAACTTTGTCGTGCTCAGGATTATTTTCTCGAACAAGCTTGAAAAATTTACGTAAATACAAAATGTCTTTACCTGTGAGGGCGCCTTTCTTAGCCTTTTTTACAGCACCACCAATCGCCGGGTAATCTTTTGCCACTTCGCCCATTTTTGCTTTCAGTTCGGCATTTTCATCCCAAGCACTTTGCATAGCGCGTTGAAATATTTCAGCCTCCTCAGGGTGGTCTTTGTGGTATTGAATCATATACTCGGAGCGTTGTTTTCGCACTTTTGGGCTGGAGTTAGATTGGCGAATGCCCACGAGGTTGGCTTCATTGAACTCTTTGCTTTTACGTTTTTCTGCCAGTGAGATGCTTCTTTGGGTATTAATTTCGTCATTGGAGTTGGTCAAATATGCAGCATAATTCCTATTTAAAGGTGGCAGCTGTATCTCATTCATTATTGTTCTAATTGCAGAATAGGCCATGCCACAATATGCCTCGGGCTCGTATGCGATTGAGTGTGCCTCTGCATATATTTTTTTCAACAAAATTAGTGATGCGTCTTGGGGTGGTAAATCCTTAAATCTTCCCTGTTGAATTTTACGTCCTTTGCAATGAGGATGGCTGAAAGTTACTTCGCTGAATTGTTTGACGCCTCCAAATTCGGGATACAATATTTTCGCTTCCTCAAGAGTTTCGCAATCTAAAAGTGGCCTGTAAACCTCTTTATGAAGCTTATAAAGAGAAATGCTGCCATCATCTAGATTGTCATCTACAACTGTTTCTATTTTGTCCAAAACACTTTGAGGAACATTCTGGATACCTATTTTATGAACTTGTTCACGCAAATTCATAGGTGTCTTTTTGCCACCAAAAGACACAAGGGCATAACTTTTCAACGCTTGATAATAATCCCTAGTCTCGGCATGACGTTCTTTTGATTGTGCCAAAAACTCAGGCGTACTTTGATAAGCAGGCTGATTCGAAAACAAATTAGCGGTTTTATAGGTATTTAACACAATCTTCATAGTTATATAAAATCCAAACAAGAATTTTTTTGCTGCCAACAATCGATTTGTCTACTTTTGTAAAGTTGTAGTGACACAAAAATTTTACAATAATTATACAATAAAGTCTTTAAAGTTGTCTTAAAATGAGTTATACTAATTAAGTATAATTTTTATGGAGGCACTCTATGCGTATAATTGTAAATGGACGCAATCTTGAAATTACTGATGCGATTAAGGCCTATGTCAAAGAAAAAATAGGCAAAGTCAGCAATCACTACGACCAAATCCAAATGATTGAAGTTGTTTTGAGTGTAATCAAAAATCCGTCAGTTGCCCAAAATCACACAGCAGAAGCTATTGTAAAACTTATCTCCGGTTCATCAATCGTGGTTGAAGAGACTGCCGAATCGATGTATGCGAGTATAGATATCTTAGCAGATAAGCTTAATCGAAAAGTTATTAAGTACAAAGACAAAAACCTGAAATCCAAAGCAAAATCAGCTTCAATCAGAACAGATTTGGTAGAAGAAGCCGAAGATACTGAGGATGAAGATGAAAATATAGAGGCTACGCCTGAATAACACGTAAATAATAAACAAATATTACAACAGAGGTCGGCTTGGAGCCGGCCTTTTTGCAGCCGTAAAGTGAGGTGCCATACCCCTATAATAAAGTAGGGTGCACTCACCTGATGTGTACCAGTCTCATTTCACTGCAGTTGGGACTTAAGTTTTTAAATTGTTGGTGATAGAATCTAAATATACTGGATTGCCACGCACCTTTGGTGCTCGCAATGACAAAATGTAGGGTGCGTCTCACGCACCGAAATATAGAAAAGTAGGTTGGGGTTTCCATCTGCTTGTAGGCGACGAAGGAGCCGTACAAGGCTTGGTGCTCAAAGAGTACACCCCAACACCATGTCCGAACAAGGAGTATGCAATGAGAGCTGCGGTTGTTGAAAACAACACAATAAAAATAAAAGAACTGCCGAAACCTGAATTTGCGCAAGGTCAAAAAGGCGCAATTATTAAGGTCTCCGGCTGCGGGCTTTGTGGTTCTGATATCGTAAAATTCAAGGAACACGTGAAAGACGGAACTGTTTTAGGACATGAAATTGTTGGCGAAATTGTAGAAATTAATTCTGATACAGATTTCTCTATAGGCGACAAAATCGCGATGGGACACCATGTACCGTGTTTTGAGTGTGTTTATTGCAAAAACGAAAACTATTCAATGTGCAGACATTTTAAGGAAACAAATATCGTTCCCGGCGGATTTAGCGAGTACATCTACGCTTCAGAAGAACATTTGGAAAATACAGTTTTTAAAGTGCCTACGGGAATGGACGAAATTACTGCCTCATTCCTAGAGCCGCTCGCGTGTTGTATTAGAGCTGTAAAGCGTGCTAATTTGAACGATGGGTCAACGTCGTTAGTTGTCGGATTAGGCTCAATCGGCTTACTTATGGGGCAAGCAATTAGAGCGTACAACCAGCGAGTCATTGGCTGTGACCTAATCTCCGAACGTGTTGCGCTGGCCAGCCAATTAAATTTTGATAAAACAATTATCTCTGACAATATTGAAAAAGCTGTTGCCGAAATAAAAGACTTTACAGATGGCTACGGCGTCGATGCCGTGTTTATGACGTCAGGCGCTTATCAAACAATACCTTTTGCGCTACAAGCCGTGCGCGACGGTGGCAAAATTGTCGTTTTCTCAAGCGTCCCGAGCATGAATGGTTATTCTAACAACGAAATTTATTATCGTGAATTGACTGTTTTGGGCTCGTATTCGCCGACGCCGCAAGACTTAGCAGATTCTATGGAAATGCTTAAAAATAATAAAGTAATAGTCAAAAACTTTTCTCACGTGTATAATTTAAATCAAATTGAGTTGGCGATAAACGACACGACTCAAAGTAAAATTCTAAAGGCGTATATAAAAGTATGAAAATGAAATCAGTTCAATTCTACGCACCCGGCGACATCAGATACTGCGATGTAAATGTCAAAGAACCGGCAGCAAATGAGGTTTTAGTACAAATCAAAGCCGCATTGACCTGTGGTACGGACATAAAAACGTACAAACGCGGCCATCCTGTGCTGATAAAAAAAGTGCCTTCGGGCTTTGGGCATGAGTTTTCGGGCGTTGTAGCCAAAGTAGGGCGCAATGTTAAAAACGTTGAAGTTGGCGACCGTGTCGTAGCAGCTAACTCAGCACCTTGCGGTAAATGTTACTATTGTGAGCGCGAAAACTACAATCTTTGCGAAAAACTGGAACTTTTAAACGGTGCTTACGCTGAATATATAACAATTCCCGAAAGAATTGTAGAAAAAAATTTATTGAAACTAAAACCTGAAACAAGCTTTGAAAACGCAGCGTTCGCTGAACCACTGGCAAATGTCGTGCATGGTGTTGCTAAAACTGACATAAAGCCCGGGCAAACCGTCGGGGTCGTAGGCTTAGGGCCAATCGGGCTGATGTTTGTTAAATTAGCAAAGCTAAAAGGCGCAAATGTAATCGCAGCAGGGCGTAATCCAATGAAATTGAAGCTTGCCAAAACATTCGGTGATGCTGATGAGGTTATTGATTTGGTCAAATATAAAAATCCCGAGCAAATTTTCATGTCTTTAACACCGCAGCACAAAGGTTTAGACGTAGCTGTTGAGTGTGTCGGTCTGCCCGAAGTTTGGGAGGCGATGTTCCCGCTTGTACGTCGTGGTGGCGTTGTTCACCTTTTTGGCGGTTGTAAATCGGGTACAAAATTCTGTATTGACACAAATAGGCTGCATTACGATGAAATCAAGGTTTTGAGTGTGTTTCACCATACGCCGCAATATTTCAAAGAAGCGTTGAATTTAATTGAGAGCGGGCAAGTCGATGTTCAGCAGCTAATAAGTGCGCGCATGCCATTGAATGAAACTCAAAAAGCAATCGAAATGCACAACTCCGGCGGCATTATAAAAGTTTTGATTACACCGTAAATTTCAAATGTAGGTTTGCGTTTCCACCCCAACAGGATGATATTGGTGGGCAAGCGAGCCCACCTACAATTTACAGTCTTACAATTTTTGCCGTTCGTCGGGTATAATATTTAAACGTAAAAGTAGGTTGGGCTTTGACAAAACGAACCGCTGAGCCTTGGCGAAGCGAGTGAGCTTGGCTCCGTAGTTGACTATTGTTTGCTGGCGAGTAGCCTTGTAAACAAAGGAAACGTAGTGTTAGCCCAACAACATTAAGGCAAAAAGTTCAACACAACTCTCATCGGTGCGTGAGACGCACCCTACTTTACTGTGGGGTGACAGTTTCATGTGTATAAAAGCTATTTACTTAATGCTCTTTGACGAATTGTTTCTAAATCTTTAATCATCAACCAGCGTGGCGAATTTTCTTCTGTGGAGTGATTGCGCAGAAGGTATGAAGGGTGGAAAACAGCCATTGCATCGCGATTGTCAAGGATTTTTATCCATTTGCCGCGAATGGCTGAAATTTTTTCTTTATTCCCCAAAAATGTACTCATCGCTGTAGCCCCGCACAGTGCAATAACTTTGGGGTTAATGATTTCAATTTGTTTTAGCAAATAATCCATACACGCCTGTTTTTCAGTCGGTGTTGGCACACGGTTTTCAGGCGGGCGGCATTTTACTGTGTTGCAGATGTAGACATCTTTTTCTCGTGAGATTCCGGCTTGTTCAAAAAACGTATTGAGCAATTTTCCGGCACGACCGACAAAAGGCAAGCCTGACGCGTCCTCATCGGCTCCCGGCGCTTCGCCAATCCATAAGATAGGCGCATTTGCGCTCCCATCAGCAAAAACAACTTTATTTCTGGTTTTTGCCAAATCACATTTTGTGCAGTTTTCACAAATGCTTTGTAGTTTGGCCAAATCCTCGGACTTATTCATTAGCCGATATCCCATTTACCGCAGGTTCCACCCCAGCGTGCAATAATATTTCCTTTGATTTCTTTTAATGGCGTGGTTGGTGGTGGGATGTCATCGCCTTCCATAATTGTGATAACTTCACAGTTGTTAGAGCAATCGCTACACGTGCTGGTGATGGAGTTGAAGTGCATTGTACCGATTGACCAGCCTTTGAATTTGGTTTCAACACTAGTATATTGGTGGTTTTCCATCGCCAATAGTGCTGCACCGATTGCGCCCATGGTTTGGTGATTTTGAGGTACAATGATTTCTGTGTTTAACGCTTCTGAAAATGCTTTAACCATGCCGGAATTTGTGGCTACACCGCCCTGGAATGAAACGGTTGATAAAAGTTCTTTACCTAGCGCGAGATTGCTCAAATAGTTCCTTACAAGTGCCTGGCACAACCCGTAGAGTAAGTCTTCTACAGGGTATCCAAGTTGTTGCTTGTGGATAAGGTCACTTTCTGCAAAAACGCCACAACGACCTGCAATTCGTGCAGGTGCGGTTGATTTTAGTGCAGTATCGCCAAACTATTCAATATGTACGTTTAAACGTGAAGCTTGTTGGTCTAAAAAGCTTCCTGTGCCTGCCGCACAAACTGTGTTCATCGCAAAATCTGTTACTATACCATCGCGAAGAATAATAATTTTACTGTCTTGTCCGCCGATTTCTAAAATAGTCTGTACACCCGGGATATATGTGCTTGCGGCGACTGCGTGAGCTGTAATTTCGTTTTTTACGACATCAGCACCGACTAACGCACCGGCTAGATTACGACCGCTGCCTGTTGTTCCTGCGCCTTGCACATTGTATTCGCACAATGCTTTATCAATTAAAATTTTCAAGCCTTCTTGTACAGCTTTAACGGGTTTTCCTGCGGTGCGCAGCATACAGCTGTCTACATATTTCCCTTTTTCGTCAACCAGCGCCAGTTTTGTAGTTACCGAGCCGACATCTATTCCCAGATACACATTGAGTGACATTATTTGCTCCTTTTTTCATACTTATCTCTATCATACTAAAAAAGTAATTATCATGCTAAAATAATTTCTATGAATTACATTCCGATAAAAGAAGAAATCAACCACGACGGCGCCAATGAGAAGAAGGTGTATATTATTCCCGCACTTAGCTTGAATCAAAGCAGCGGCGCGACTCTAAAAGTGCCACATCCGCTGGGTGCTGAGTGTATTGTTTTTGCGACTGTTGAAGAAGCTAAAACAGCAATTGAACGTGCAGGATTTCTTTATATTTTGCCTAATGGTATCAAGGCAGTTGCTAGAGCTGATTGTTTCCAAGACTATGATAAGCTTATTTTTGAGTCACTTACGGCCTTAACAAATGACATGAATGCTACTGTTGTGGCGTCAGCAATATCTGCACTTGGTGACATCCAAAACAGAGAGTCGATTGACTTGTTTTTGGAAAAAATCGGCGAGGACAACGAGGCTATACGTAGCAACGCTGTTGAGGCCTTGTTCAAATATGGCAATGTCACGGTTGAGAGGCTGATTGAGACGCTAAAAGACCCTAATTGGGTCAAGCGTAATTCGGCCATTATCTGCATCGGTAAATTGGCTGATGTACCGTCAATTGATTTGAGTTGTTCAGTTTTGCCGCTTGTCGAAAAATTAAAAGATACGAATAATATTGTAAAAAGTACTGCAGCTGTGACTTTAGGCAAAATTTATAAAAGTTTGAAGAGTAAATTTGTCTGAAGCTCCAAAGCAAATTTCCCCTCTAATGTGAGAGACATTAAGGTTTTATGGTACATTAATATGATTTCGAATTACACAAATTTAGGGGCAAAATCTTTTAATTTTTTGTCCAAGAGCTGTTGATAAGAACGCTCAAGCTGTGTATTCATCATGTACATCGTGTAGGCTTGTTGATTTTCAAGCATTAGATTTTTGTCTTGACGTTGAAAAACATCAATGTTAGCCATGTTCATAGGATTAGAGGCTTTAAACGCAAGATTCATTCTGGCCTGTGAATTATTCATCATGGCCATTTGAGCGTCACTAGAACGGAGCATTGCTGTATGTAAACCTATGATAGCTGCAATCATTTCTACACCACTTTCCTACATTATTATGATAACACGGTTTTTAAGAATGTCATCTTTTTGTTTTATTAAAAATAGGTTGTTATTAACTTAAATTACAAATTGTATTTTGAAGGATCAATGTCTATGCCTTTTATAAATACCCCCCTTTCGCCCTTCGGGCACTTTCCCCCGCAAGGGCACTACTGTCCCGTTAAAAAATTTTTGAAGCAATAAAGTGTGCTGTCATACCGAAACGTAGAGTGCCGGATAACAAGACTATCTTGTACATTCGGTATCTTTCCATCTACCGAGTACGACTTTCAATAATGATTTCATTTG
>JAVBNU010000043.1:0-80774 GCA_031551265.1 Candidatus Gastranaerophilaceae bacterium | reverse complement strand
GCAAAGTGATTCTTATACTCAAACGAAATCATACCTAAATCATAAAAAATGATTTGTATCGGCCTGCGTTTGTTAGAAAAAACACGGTCAATCGCATCTGTCGAACCTGTCTCTTCCAAAACATTCATGGCTGCAATAATACGTCTGTCCTCGGCGATTCTTTTATAATCATAAGCTACAGCCGAACTTACACAGAAAAACACTAATATTAAAAATAAAACGAACTTTTTCACTTAAAAAATCCCTTAATTTCCTTACTTACGATGTCGGCAAAATAGAGGATTTTCTTTAGAAAAAAACTTATGATTGTAACATAAATTTACAGTGAAAATTTTATGGTGGGAAAATAAAAAATCCCCACTTGTAAAGATTCCCACGAAATGTTAAAATAATAGAAACAAGGAGTATAAAATGGCATCACAAGAAAAATATTTGAAACCAGATTCTAAAGGACGTATTCAGTTAGGCAAGTCCGCCAAAAATGTTGTGCGCTACCGCATGATTGAAGAAAATGACGGAAAAATAGTGCTGCTGCCTGAAGTCGCAATACCGGCAAATGAGTTATGGCTATATAAAGACAAAGAAGCTCTTGAAGCAGTGACGCAAGGGTTAAAAGACGCTTCTCAAGGTAAACTCAAAAAAAGAGGCAGCTTTGCGGAATATATTGATGGTGAATAATGTCATTTGAGTTATTTTTCACAGAACGCGCTGATTTAGATTTAACAAAGTTGGAAAAAAGCAGAGGACTTCAAAAGCGCCTTAAAGCAGTTCGCAAAGCGTTAGGATATTTAGAACAGAATCCGAGACACCCGGCCTTGAATACCCACGAATTCACATCTTTATCCAAACAATACGGTATAAAAATTTACGAAGCATATGCTGAGAATAACACACCTGCAGCATATAGAATATTTTGGTATTATGGACCACAGACTAATGAAATAACAATTATTGCGATAACGCCCCACCCGTAATCTAAATCAACGTTTCGCGATTTTTTCCAAATAAATGCTTTTAATCTCTTTTGATTTAATCGTAGCATTAGAACAACAAACGTATACAGGACGACTTTGCGGACTGCATACAATCCCTAAAAACTCCTCAATTGTATCATCGCTGCTTAGATGGGCCTGATTTTTTATAGGCAGCGGCTCATACGCAATACGCTCAGATTCAAAAGATTGCTGAGAATTATAATAATCAACTGCAGCATGCTCAATTGGATTATACGCATCAACATTAACTATCGTCTTTATTCCTTTTGCAGCTAACGTTTCAAGACGCTTATAAGCTATTACCAAATCTATATCTTTGTCTTTTTTTGTACCATCTTCATTATCACTGCACCAGTTGAGAGTTGTTCCCCAAAAATATCCCTCATCAACCTCATGAAACTGACTAAAAGCATATTTTGAGTGATGCATGTTTTTCGCCTCATCAGTTTCAAGAGCTTTTTCAAGCCGTTCACGTATCGTTAACTCCCTTGAGGCTTCTTTAGCCTCTTCTGCTTGCTTTTTCAAAATAGCCTGAGGATGCTTTTCAACAATATCTTTCCATTCGACTTCTTCTCTAATTCGGTCAGTAAATTCATCAAGCAGCGCGTCTTTCTCCGTTTCTGAGATTGAACCCGAAATCTTTGAGGACACTATTCCGGCTTGTAATGTTGCCCACGCTTTTTTTATGCATAAGTTAGCATATTCAATTTTCTGCTCCGCTTCAGCCAGCTTGGCTTTATCTTCAGTGCTTAATTCCGGCTTAGCAAGTATTTCATCTTTTTCGCTATTAATTTCTTCTATATCAAACGCACAATTGCCTATTGCTGCACTTTGAGGGAAACAACGAAAGTGAACTATATCACCCTGTTGGCAATATTTTTCTCTTTCAATCTCAAAAGCATTTATTTGAGCAATCAAAAATTCTTTTTTACTATCATCTTTTTCGTCTTGCAGCTGTTTTTGTAACTTAAGTTTTTCCAAATCGACACCATAAATTTTCATTTGTGGCTCATGCAATGCAACACGCGTTGCATGTATTGACAAATTTACCATTTCCTCAGGCGTTTTGTCTTCTTTATTCTCTAAATCAGCTACAGCAGCTTTACTTTTATTAAAACGTTTGATTTCTTTTTTAATATCCGACTCTACAACACCAATAAGCATATCATAATCAGTTGTGCCACCTTTAAAGCTCACACAATCTTTTTCAAGAGGAGCTAAACTCCCTCCGTTACGAGCTATTGGAGCTAAATTTATTTTTGGTAAAAATTGTTGTATCGGCAGTATTTTCATTCTAAGTCCTTAATCTTCTTATTATAAAGCACCTGAATAAAAAAACTTGCCACTTTATAAAGAATTTGTTACAAATAAAAGCATGTATCGAACTGTCACCCGCGATGACACAAAAATTCGAGTTTTGAGAAACTAACCTGCTAGTTTATTAATGTCCTATTTTCAACAAAACAACACCTGAAATAATTAAAATTATCCCTAAAAACCTCATCAGACTCATTGCATCACCAAAAAACACAACGCCAATCAAGAACGTACATGCCGCTCCAATACCTGTCCAAACGGCATAAGCCGTACCAATCGGGATCTGCTTTTGCGCAAAATATAACAATACACCACTCAAAGTCATCGCAACTATCGCAAAAAGTATCCACCAAAACTTATAAGACGTAACAGCAGCCAGTTTCATACCGACCGGCCAACCTACCTCAAATATTGCTGCTAAAAATAAATATAACCAACTCATAATGTCTTTACTATATCACAAACGCTCGTTTGTTTTAACCAAAACATTAAGTCCCCAAGTCACCCCGCAGCGTAATGCGTTGAAGGTAACAAAAAACGTACTCTGTGCGGGGTCTTACCAACTCGGAATTATTTTTCAAGCAAAAAGACTTCATTTGATAGTCGAAAAGATACCGCACACAAACGCTTTAGCATACATTCTACATTTAGCGCTGCGGTATGACAGGTAGTTCGAATATCTTAATTCACCATAATTCAAATTATTAATTTTTTGTTTATTTTTTCAAAAATACTTGAAAACGATGGTATATATAAAGACAGAAGAAGATACTAATTAAAAAGGAGATAAACACATGGCTAAAACTATAGGTATAGACTTAGGTACAACGAATTCTGTAGTTGCGGTTATGGAAGGTGGTAAACCTACCGTAATAGCTAACGCAGAAGGTTCAAGAACAACCCCCTCAATCGTAGGGTTTTCAAAAACAGGCGAAAGACTGGTCGGCCAGCTCGCTAAACGTCAGGCAATTCTTAACCCTGATAAAACAGTCGCCTCAATCAAAAGAGAAATGGGCTCTGACCACAAAGTAAAAATTAATGATAAAGATTATACACCACAAGAAATCTCGGCAATGATTTTACGCAAACTTGCTGACGACGCTTCAAGCTACTTAGGCGAAAAAGTAACATCTGCGGTTATCACCGTTCCTGCATACTTCAACGATTCACAACGTCAAGCGACTAAAGATGCCGGTAAAATCGCAGGCTTAGACGTGCTCCGCATCGTCAACGAGCCTACAGCCGCAGCTTTAGCTTATGGCCTAGACAGCAAAAAAACTGAAAAAGTTTTAGTATTCGACTTAGGCGGCGGTACATTCGACGTATCTATCCTTGAAATCGGCGACGGGGTACACGAAGTACTATCAACCAGCGGTGACACACGCTTGGGTGGTGACGATTTTGACGACAAAGTCATGAACTGGTTGAGCGACGAGTTCAAAAAACAAGAAGGCATCGACCTCAGAAATGACAAGCAAGCAATGCAACGTCTCAAAGAAGCCGCCGAAAAAGCTAAATGTGAGTTATCATCAGTTATTGAAACAAATATCAATCTACCGTTCATTACAGCTGATGCTAACGGACCAAAACACTTGGATATACAACTTTCAAGAGCAAAATTTGAAGACTTAACAAGAGATTTACTCGACAAATTAAAAACTCCTGTAGAACAAGCTATCAAAGATGCAGGCTTAAGCAAAAACGAAATCGACGAAGTCGTACTAGTCGGCGGTTCGACTCGTATACCTGCTGTACAAGCGCTGGTGAAAGACTACACAGGCAAAGATCCTAACCAAACAGTTAACCCTGATGAAGTTGTTGCAGTTGGTGCAGCCGTTCAAGCCGGTGTATTAGCCGGTGAAGTAAAAGATATCGTGCTTTTAGACGTAACACCGTTGACACTTGGCATTGAAACATTAGGCGGCGTACTAACTCCACTGGTACCAAGAAACACAACCATTCCTGTTTCTAAATCACAAGTATTCTCGACTGCTGAAAACAACCAAACAGCCGTTGATGTACACGTACTACA
Source organism: Candidatus Gastranaerophilaceae bacterium (assembly GCA_031551265.1). GTDB lineage: Bacteria > Cyanobacteriota > Vampirovibrionia > Gastranaerophilales > Gastranaerophilaceae > JAVBNU01. Next base: position 76,430 of record JAVBNU010000043.1, on the reverse strand, counting down.
AGGCGAACGCCCAATGGCGACGGACAACAAATCATTAGGTATGTTCAGACTTGATGGTATCCCACCGGCACAAAGAGGTTTGCCGCAAATCGAAGTAACTTTTGACATCGACGCTAACGGTATCGTAAACGTGTCAGCAAAAGATAAAGCGACAAATAAAGAACAAAAAATCACAATCACGAATTCTTCTAACCTCAATGATTCTGATATTGACAAAATGGTCAAAGAAGCTGAAATGAACTCGGAAGAAGACAAAAAGAAAAAAGAAGAAGCTGAAATTAAAAACAACGCAAATAGCCTAATCTCATCGTCTGAACGTATCGTTAAAGACTTTGAGGGCAAAATTTCAGATGAAGATAAAACAAAACTTGACGAGCACCGTAAAAACCTAGAGGAAGCTCTAAAAGATGAAAAACCTGCTGATGAAATCAAAAAACTTTCAGACGAGTTGCAACAAGTAATGTTCGCAATCTCAGAAGCAGCTTACAAAAGCGTCCAGCAAGAAGAAGCCGCTACTGAAAACGCAAACGAACAAGCAGGCAGCGGTGAAAGCCAGGATGCAAACACCGGCAGCGACGAGGATATCATCGACGCCGAATACGAAAAAGAATAGCAATTCATATTCCAAAAACTTGAGGCGATCTGTTCGCCTCTTTTTTTCAAAACTCTATGTCTGTGTTATTATTTAAAATAATCACTAGAATCAGGGAGAAAGGTACATTTTATAATGATTAACTTACTGTTAAAACTTTTAGGGGATCCTCACGAAAAGAAAATTAAAAAAGTAATGCCAATAGTCGACCATATTAATGCTATGGAGCCTGAATACGCGGCAATGACTGACGAGCAGTTAAAGACAAAAACATGCGAATTTATGGAAATTTTATCAAAACGTGAAACTTCAGATAACCCCAAAAGAGACAGAGAACTCGAAAAAGAAGCATTAGACAGAATTCTCCCCGAAGCGTTCGCAACAGTGCGTGAAGCTGGTAAACGTGTTTTGAATATGCGCCACTTCGACGTTCAGTTAATCGGTGGTATTTTCCTCCACGAAGGTCATATCGCAGAAATGAGAACCGGTGAAGGTAAAACTCTTGTAGCAACCCTTCCTGCATACTTAAATGCACTGACAGGCAAAGGTGTTCACGTTGTAACTGTCAATGATTACCTCGCAAAACGTGACAGTGAATGGATGGGCAAAATATACAACTTCTTAGGCCTGAGCGTTGGTGTTGTTCTCGCAGGAACACGCACAGCAGACGATTTTGAAGACAAAAAAGCAGCCTACGATTGCGATATAACTTATGGTACAAATAACGAATTCGGTTTCGATTATCTGCGTGATAATATGGCGCCATCTTTGGACAGACTGGTGCAAAGACCCTATAGTTTCGCGATTATCGATGAAGTTGACAGTATTTTGATTGATGAAGCGAGAACACCTCTAATCATAAGCGGCAGACTTGAAAAATCTGCTGAATTGTATCGTACTATGGCAAAAGTCGCCCCACTACTTATTAAAGATCAAGATTATGAAGTTGATGAAAAAAATAAAAATGTTATCCTTTCAGAAGATGGTATTGATCGCGCACAAGAACTTTTAAATATCAACGACTTATTTGATATTGCTAATCAGTATGCACATCATTTACTGCAAGCACTAAAAGCAAAAGAATTATTCCATCGCGATACCGACTATGTTGTCAAAAATGGTGAAGTTGTTATTGTTGACGAATTTACAGGTCGCTTAATGGATGGTAGACGCTGGTCCGATGGCCTGCATCAGGCTGTGGAAGCTAAAGAAAACGTTAAAATCCAAGATGAGACTCAAACACTAGCTAGTATTACATTCCAAAATCTTTTCAGACTTTACCCTAAATTGGCCGGTATGACAGGTACAGCAATGACTGAAGAAGCCGAATTCGGTAAGATTTACAAACTTGAAGTAACCTCAATTCCGACAAACAAACAAGATATCAGAGCAAACATGCACGACGTAATCTATAAAAGTGAAAAACAAAAATATCTGTCGGTTGTAGATGAGATTAAAAGAATTAACGCTGAAGGACGACCAATTTTAGTCGGTACGATAAGCATTGATAAATCTGAACTGCTTTCTTCATTGTTAAAACAACAAGGTATTGAGCACAATATTTTGAACGCAAAACACCACGAAAAAGAAGCTTATATCATCGCGCAGGCAGGCCGTTATGGCGCTGTCACAATTGCAACGAACATGGCAGGTCGTGGTACAGATATTCTACTGGGCGGTAACCCCGAGTATTTAGCAAAAGAAGAACTTGAAGATAATAATGTTACCCCCGAAAATTCCAGTAACTACGAAGAATTAAAAGATAAAGCTCTAGAGCGTGCTCGTGCCCTAACGGAAGCAGAGCACAAACGAGTTGTTGATGCTGGTGGCTTACACGTAATCGGTACAGAACGCCACGAATCACGAAGAATCGATAACCAGCTCCGTGGTCGTGCAGCACGTCAAGGTGACCCCGGTTCTACACAGTTCTTTATTTCACTTGAAGATAGTTTGATGCGGATCATGAAATCTGACATCATCATCAATTTCATGGAAACAATGAACTACGATGAGACTATACCAATTGAGTCAAAGCTTATTACTTCTCAAATTGAATCTGCACAACGCAAAATTGAGGTTATGCACTTTGACATAAGAAAACACGTACTTGAATACGACGATGTTATTAATATCCAGCGTGAAAAATTCTACGCACAACGCCACAAAGTACTACGCGGTGATAATCTGACATCTGATATTATCTATATGATTGAAAAAGATGTAGACAGAACTTTAAAAAGTTATATTTCACCTGAAATGCAGCCTGCTGAATATATACATGAAGATTTAGTAAGCCTCGTCAAAGAATTACATGCTAGCATTCCTCAGCTCAATTATATTAAATTAGAAGATATAGCCGAGCTAAAATACGCAAGCATGTATGAAAAGATTAAAGATGCAGCCTTGAGAGCATATGCTGCACACGAAGAAACAACTGTAATGTTTTACAATGACGTTATGCAGCAATACAACCCGAGTGCTGTAACACAAGAGCCATTCTCTGACGACAATGTTATGCGCTACATCGAAAAGGATATTTTGCTGCGCACAATTGATAATAAATGGATTGACCATTTACACAACATCGATATGTTGCGTGATGGTATAGGATTACGCGCATACGGACAAAAAGACCCGCTTATTGAGTACAAAAAAGAAGCTTATGACCTATTCAATAAAATGATGTACGAAATTCAGAGCGAAACCATAAAATATTTATTCCGCGCTAAATTTGGCGTACAGATTATGGATTACAATGAAAATGAGCCTGTAAGTACCGCCTTGAGCGAAGCTGCTGATAACTTTATAGCGCCGAATGAAGATGAGCCTCAAACACCTGAAAAGTCGCATCAAGTTGGTCGTAACGATCCTTGTCCGTGTGGCAGCGGCAAAAAATACAAAAAATGTTGCGGGCAGTAAAAATGCTTTCTAAACTTTTTATTGTTTGTAAAATCCTTCTCAGCTATACTTATAATTATGAAATATATCGATAACGTAAGAAACTTTTGCATAATTGCACACATCGACCACGGAAAGTCTACCCTAGCTGACAGATTGATTGAAGCGACAGGTACGATTGCAGAACGTGACATGCAAGCACAATTGCTTGATATGATGGATATTGAGCGCGAACGTGGTATTACAATCAAACTTACCGCTGCTCGAATGAACTACAAAGCAAAAAATGGCAAAGACTATATCTTAAATCTCATTGATACACCCGGGCATGTCGATTTTTCTTACGAAGTTTCGCGCTCACTCGCAGCATGCGAAGGGGCATTACTAATTGTTGACGCAACACAGGGCGTTGAGGCTCAAACACTTGCTAATGTTTACTTAGCAGTTGAACAAAATCTTGAAATAATTCCTGTAATAAACAAAATTGATCTGCCTTCTGCTGACGTTGAGCGTGTAAGAGCAGAAATTGAAGAAATTTTAGGCATTGATGCCTCAATGGCAATACCTGTAAGCGCAAAAGAAGGAATTGGTATTGGTGATGTGCTTGAAGCAGTGGTTGATTATATCCCGCCTCCTGAAGATACGTCAGATAAACCTCTCAGAGCATTAGTTTTCGATAGTGCATACGACCAATATTTAGGCACATTATGCTTTTTCAAAGTTGTTGACGGCAGTATAAAACTTGGTGACAAAATCAAGTTCATGGCCACAAAAAAACAATATGAAGTTGTTGAGTTAGGCTATTTAAAACCAAATCGAGTGCCTGTAAACGAACTTAAAACAGGCGACGTAGGATATTTTGCAGGTTCAATAAAGGAATTAACCCGTTTTGTAGGCGACACAATCACGCACAGCGACAACCCCGCAAAAGAGTCTCTTGCAGGTTACAAAGAAGCTTTGCCGATGGTATTCTCAGGACTTTACCCTGTTGACAATGACGATTATCATGACTTGAAAGAAGCCCTTGAACGGCTGCAACTCAATGATTCTTCAATAACATTTGAGCCTGAAACCTCTTCAGCACTGGGATTTGGTTTCCGTTGCGGTTTTTTAGGCATGCTGCATATGGAAATCGCACAAGAAAGACTTGAGCGCGAATACGGCCTTTCACTTGTAACAACTGCGCCTTCCGTTATTTATAAAGTGCACAAAACCGACGGTACGGTCGTTGAAATAGACAACCCCGCAAACTTACCTGATCCGGCATATCGCGACTTTATTGAAGAACCATATGTTAAAGTGAGTATAATCACTCCGAACGAATTTGTAGGTGTTTTAATGGATTTATGTCAATCAAAACGCGGCGTTTTTCTAAACATGCACTATTTGGACAAAATCAGAGTTAACCTCGAGTATGAAATACCTTTGAGCGAAGTAATTACAGACTTTTATGACCAGTTGAAATCACGATCCAAAGGTTACGCAAGCTTGGATTACGAAATTTGCGGCTACAAACGAGGCGACCTCGTGAAGCTTGACATATTACTCGCCGGTGAAGTCGTTGACGCACTGAGCGCGATTGTCCATAAAGACAGTGCATTTTATGTTGGCCAAAAACTAACATCCAGACTAAGAGAAATCATTCCGCGCCAAATGTTTGAAGTTGCCATCCAAGCTGCTATTGGCGGTAGAATTATTGCACGCACAAACATCAAAGCCGTCCGTAAAAACGTGCTTGATAAATGTTACGGCGGCGATATTTCAAGAAAACGCAAACTCCTTGAAAAACAGAAAAAAGGTAAAAAACGGATGAAAGCTGTAGGACGCGTAGAAGTACCCCAAGAAGCTTTCATGGCAGTATTGAACCTTAATGAAGAATAATAAAAATAAACTGTCTAATGGATGTTAATATATATTAAAGATGTACTATTCAGGTGGAAAGGCTATAAGCATTAACTTCCACCAATTTTAAAAAATAGTTTTCCAAATACCGCAAAATCTATTATAATAAATATCAGAGACATTAAAAATAAAAGTAAAGTAGATAAAAGGTACTGAACAACTCTTGATGGAGAGTAACAGCACCCAAAAAGGAGAAAAAGTATGAACAAAGATGTAGCTATTTTAGTGATGTCCGTATTACTAGCAGTTTCACTAACCTCAAATGTATTTTTAGCAAAAGGCAATACAGTCGGTAATGCGCCGGCTCCAGCACCTGTTGCAGCGCCATCTGGCGGTTGTGGCGGTGGTGCCAGAGCAGCAGCACCTGCCGGTGATGTTGTACCTTCCAAATTTGATAAAGGAATGATTTCTTATGCAGCTGCTATGAAAAACGGTAAACCTTCGCTAGTATTGTTTTATGTTGACTGGTGCGGTTATTGCAAAAGATTTGCACCTTACATCCCACAATTAAAAAAACAATACGGCAACAAAATGAATGTTGTTATGGTTAATTGTGAAGATGCTAAAAACGCAGACTTGGTTAAAGAATACGGAATTAACGGCTATCCTTCAGTATTTATGGTTAACCCAAAAACAAATGCTCGCGAACACCTGAACAACGGACGTTTCGCTGCATATGAAACTTTAGCTGAAGACGTAGATAAATTCTTAAACGCTCAGTAATTAGTTAAACAATGAAAATCAAACTAAAGATTCAAAAATTAGCAAATTGTGCGGATTTACCTTCCTACAAAACAGAAGGTGCCGCAGGTATGGATTTGTCGGCAGGTATTAGCTCACCCGTTACATTAAAACCACTGGGACGGGCCCTAATACCTACCGGTATAATCATAGAACTACCAAAAGGGTGCGAGGCGCAGATAAGACCACGCTCAGGATTAGCCATCAAACACGGTATCACACTATCAAACTGTGTAGGCACCATAGATGAAGATTATCGCGGCGAGGTTTGCGTCGGATTAATAAATTTATCCGATACGGAATATACAATTCAACCGGGCGAAAGAATTGCCCAAATGATTGTAGCTCCTGTTATCAAAGCAGACATTGAATGTTGTTCGGAACTTAGTGAAACTGCTCGCGCAGCTGGTGGATTTGGTTCTACAGGGAAGTAGAAAGTAGGTTTTTAAATGAGTGATGATTTTATTTTAGAAGTAGACGAGTTCTTTATCAAAGAATTCTTTGGCTTGATTGATGAAAATCCCGGAAGCATGCGCAACGTAACCCTTGACGACTTAAAAATTCACCTTGTAAAACTAAAGCAAGCCCTCTCATCAGGAAAGGGACAAAAATCCTCCATTGAAAGCTCTAACGACAGCAATGGCTACGGATATGATTCTGATGATGACTCAGATGAGGATAAAAAAACTGTTCTTATCATTGACGACTTAGGAGTTATCACATATCAGCTCAATGTCATTATGCAAAAATACGGATTCAAGACACTCGTCTCACAAGAAATCTTTGATGCGCTTGAAAAATTCAAAAACAAGCGATTTGACCTGGTTGTAATGGATTTATTTATCCCTACAGAGCGTGAAGGCCTGATGCTGCTTAATGAACTGCAAAAACTCATTAAATCACACAACCTTGAGACAAAAATCATTATCATTACTGCCTCAAATAAAAAAGAACACAAAAAACTATGCATGGAACGCGGCGTCGACATTTACATAGAAAAAACTGGCAACTGGCAAGAAATTTTATGTAATCAATGCCTTTCATTATAATTTTAAGTCATGTATAATGTAAATCGGAAGTAGTCGGATAATCGCGCTAATTCATTAGTGAGGAAAGTCCGGGCACTTCGGAGCAGGTCGCCGGATAACGTCCGGTGCGGGTAACCGTGAGGACAGTGCCACAGAAATGTAGACTGCCGATGGCTTTTTTAAGCACAGGCGATGGTGCAACGGTGGTGAGCGCAAGCTCTTAATGTAAGAGACCACCGGCAATACCGAGAGGTATTGGCCAGGTAAACCCCGACTGAGTGCAAGATTGACTGAAAGGCTAAGGTGCTCCGCCATCTTTCGACAAATCGCTTGAGGCTGCGAGCAATCGCAATCCCAGATAGATGATTATCTTGAAACAGAACCCGGCTTATGAGCTACTTCCTTTTTTTATCAACTTCTTTACTAATCAAGGATTGTATTGACGTCGCCTGAGTCAGGCATTTCGTAAGCGCATCATAACGCATTTCATTCTCACCATACGGAATCCTTTGATGCGACAACTCATCAACATTATGATTTAGCGTATCAAGCGTATCTATAGCATCCTTCAAATGTGCCGATTTTGTCAGCGGACGGACTGCCTTGGATAGAAATAATTCCCTAAAACTACTTTTAAACTTCTTTGTACACCCGAGAAACTTGCCGGCAATTTTACTAAACATCCTTATAAGCATTTTTATTAGATCTTTTGACACATCATCGCCGTAACTGTCATTAATAGCATTAATCTGATGCGTTATTTTATAGCGTTCAATATACAAATCTTTAACTAAAAGCTGATTATCCGTCATTTTCGCAAACTCAATCTGCTTATCAATCTTCCCCAACTCCTGCTTCAGTTCATCAATTTTAAATTTCGGCTTAAAATTCTCAGGAGTAGCAATATTTGAACTCTCCTCAATTAATTGAGTATCATACGCATTAATTCGCTTGGGCTGAGATCTATGCATCGGCTTAGAAAATAAATTCTCAGCCTCAGCTAAATTCACATCAAAAACATCAGCCTCAAATAATTCATTTGAAGTATTTAAAAAAATATATGAATGTTCACTGGGATTATTACTATTCAACGTCAAAGCGCCTTATTTCAGAGTACACATCCACAGTATACTCCAATTTTCCTCTTCGGGGAAACAGCTTTATAGTGTATTTTGCGTCTTTTATTCAAAAATCTACTTTAATTTGAGGATTGTTTTTTAATTTAAACATCATAAAATGTTATTAATATATCACTATGAATGATAAGGAGAGAGATTCATGAACAAAAAAATTTTAACAACTGTAGTTATATTATCAGGTATTTGCTTCACGTCAGCAGCCGCTTTAGCTGATAATTACGTATTTGAGCCAACTACATCAAACGGCTATACATACGTTGAAACACCAACAACTACCACCCAAATTAGTGCCAACACAGCGACTACAACACCTGCAGTAAACACTTCTGCAAGCAGCAGCGATATTAGCACTAACTACCAGAACGCAATCCTGGAGCTTGATAATGCACAGGTTAAAATGAGAACTGACCTGCTCAACTACAAGTCACAATATCAGGATATTGATGAAAAATATAATTTAATAAAAGATCAACGCTCTGCAATGAAAAAATTAGTCGGCGAAACCGAAAAAAAGATTACAGAAATAGAAAAAAATAAAACAAAAATCAGAAAACAAATGTTATAAAAATAATACACTAAAATTTTTTATAGCTGCCCACGGGCAGCTTTTTTTATTGCTATCACTGGCTTGGAAGTCTTTCGTTGTAACAAAATGTATCATTTGCTCTCAAAAATAGCAATTTTTTTTATAAAAATACGTTTATTATTATATACGTATTAGAGGAGAAATCATGAAAGAGCATGAATTGAACGCACTCGTTGGTGTGGTAGCAGACCCTATTAAGTGCGCCTACGATGTTTCTAATCATAAGAACTTACACGAGATACAGAGAATTATACGGATATTCAATATAAATAAGCAACAACAAAACAAACACCAGTTTTTTTCGATTAAAAATTTGGTTGCTTTCAAACTTGTACTGAGCAATAACTAAGCTTCTGAGGGACAGGGCATAAAAACCTTAAATTTGGAGAATTACAAACTTTACCGTATCTTAGCGACAAAAAGTTGTGGGAAATTATCCAAAAATTGCTCATAAGTGAGAGATAGAAGTTGAGTTGTGTTATAAGGATTTGCAAGTTCAACTTTCTTATTTTTAGAGTCTATTTTTTCTACTAAATATGCGTGATTAAACATTACTCCATACTCTTCTGCTGTTACGTTATCTCTTGTTTCAGAGCCCGCAACGAGAAGACGATTTTTTGCATTTGCATATGAATCCAAAGTTTTTTCTAGCTGTTTTTTTGTTACAAATTCAATGTTCCGAAATCCATCAATCTTTACGGTTCCTGTTGAAAGACATTTTGCATCAGTTTTTCCCAACAAGATACTGAATACGTCATGTGGAAACCCACCATTAATATACTCAAGCGCATGGTCAGCCTCTATATTCGCGGAATTATTATTGCTCAACTTAGCAGATTGCAAATGTTTTGCTGCTGATTTTTCAGCAGCATCTTGCCAGTTTGCACTGCGCAACCACTGTTTGACTAAATATTCTTTATCATAGTTCTGTGCATCAAAAAGGTATCTTGCTTTTGCATAGGTTTCTTCCAGCATCAGCATGCCTGCAGATGATTTCGCGTGTTTTGTTCCCTCAGTTATTCCACCATTTTTGAAAACTGCAGGGTAATCCTTATAGCCGGGAATTGTCAAAATAATATCACCATCAACTTCTTTAAACATTTTTAATAAACCTGCTTTAGCATCAGGATTTTTCCAACAAGCTGCCAATGCAGTCAAAAGATAACAATCTCCTGTATGTCGGCTTTGTTGAAGTTTTATAGTTTCGTATTCAGGGAAAAGTTTTTGATACATATCTATACTGATATCCAATTTTTCAAGCTTACCCTTACTGTTGATATATGCATTTTTACCAATGCCAATAACTTCTCCCGGAATGGTTTTTCCACATATTTTACTCACTGGAGTGCCGGCATCAAAAAGCTGGACTTTCGCATTTTTTGCATTTACTGCGCGAGAATTGACCTTGGCACCCTTCGCGATAGGCATTGCAGTAATATCAGCCTCCCCTTTTCTGATGCTGTCCATTATTTCTTTAAGTTGTTTACAACTGCTCTCATCATGGGCGTATTCCAAGGCGTTACATATTAATTTTTCGTTCATCTCCGGAGTGCTTGTGATTTCTTCTATTAATTCAATATTATGTTTATTAACTTTACCCAATATCGTTGAAAATGAAAATGGATAAATGGGCTCGACTGGGATTCCTGCTTTTATCATAGCGTTTTCAACACGATTCATTATTTGCGCCCTAAGCTTTAAATCAACATCTTTTTCCCGCAGAAAAACTTTCATAAATTCATCATAATTATTGACTTTTCTAATCGATTCAAGTATTTCTTTGACTTCTTGAGGTTTATTTTCGGCCTGCGTTAATACAGTATTTTCAATGAGCTTGAGTGTATCAGCAGGTAAACGTTTATTTCCGAGATATGCAGGACCCATTAATTTTTCTGTCAAAAATACAAAATAGTCATTAATATCTTGGTTTTCTGATGCATAATTTATTTTTTTTTGAATAAGCCCGCTGGCTTGGAGCCTGCTCCATTCAGCATCACTTAATTTAGCCAAATCAATCATACTTGAAAAGCCCAACTCTTTAATATCCAGTATTTTACGGTCAATTAACTTTTTAATGTCTTCTTGGTTCAAGCCATGAAGAATAACGTCAACACTGGAACGAGATGTAATCCCCCTAGCTGATTTAGGGAATCTTTTCAGCACTTTTTGGCAATTTTCACCTGTTTCTCTTGACGAGAAATGACCATTTTTAATAATATTATTAAAATACTTTATCCCAATAGATTTTAATTTTGTAATGTTTTCCAAATGCAATATTGCGCTATTTTGGTCAATCGCTTCAACAAGCTGCGTAAGTTCTTCCGGGAATTGACTAAAAATTCTGTCTAAAATCTTTTTTGTACTATCTTTGCTTAAATATAAACAATGCTGCTTCGGCGCGACTATAGGCAAATTATAAGCAGCAGAAGCCTCTAAACCGCTTAAATTTACACAGTTTAGCATTCCAGATACATGCTGAGCAGCCTTTTCAGAGGCCTGCACCGCTTGCACTCTGGAGTTTTCTATATTACTAATCCTAAGTTTTCCTACTATCATAAACTAATAAAGTATTGTAACATACAGAAATTGCTAATTTATTTAGGAAGACTTAATATTTCGTTATGCTACCCATCAATTTCTTTAGACTCGCAGGGTAAATATGCCTGAGGGTAGGAATAATCTTCCTTGAAGCCAATATGTCTGTACATTTTTACGGCTGAAATATTATCAGTCTCAACACTGGCATTAATCTCAGTAAAATCAAGCTCTTGTCGTTGAACAGCGTCTGAAACGCGTTTTACAGCGCTTTGCAGAAGGTATTTACCTAATCCTAACCCCTGATGCTTGTTACTTATGCCTATTAACGGAATATTTGCAATGGTGCCGCCTGTAACGTTTACAAGACAGATACCACACATTTTGCCGTCCTTAAACGCAACACGCGTTGCCTCGGGCAAAAATTCACCATAAATTCCTGTTGTAATTTTTTGTATAACATCAGCAGTACCTGTTTTAGTCTTAAAACGCGGGTCGAACAACGCATCAACAGCGTCTTTGAATGCTGCATTTATCAAATTAACCGTGTTTTTGTAATATTTGTCTTTCCAGGGCGTGATTTCGTATTCATCGCTTAAATCTTTCACTGTGGCTTTTTCCAAGATTTGAGTACAAGACGATGAATTCAAGTGAAAACGCACAACAGCAAGATTTATCAACTTAAACCCGAAATGTGTAATATTTGTTGCAAAATCGGCCTGTGAACCCAACATTGGATATGTAACGACTAATTTATCCGTCAAATCAGTATTTTCTTCCAAAAATTTTGATACCAATATTTTGCGTTTTTGATTGATATTCTCATCCCCGAGACAATGGATAATATTAAGCTCCAAAGCCTCGCTAATCGCCGTTGTGTATGCTAAAAAACCGGTTGGGATATCATCTTCCAGTAAAACATAACAATCAATTAACCCGGCCTCAACACTCTCAATAAAATCATCGTACGGCAGCGGGTCCAGCTCGAATTTATAGTCATCACGTGATTTCAGCTTGAAATCAGTGTAAACGCCACTAAAGACCTTATAATATTCATGCGTCAATTTTCGCGCGGTATTGAGAATCAAATTAGCCATTCAACGACTCTCCTACCGAGATAATATTCATTAAATGATCCATTTTTTCTTTCTTTGTACAAATATATTTTTTATTGTGACAATTCAAAACAGTGTTTGTTTGCACACGCTCATTAATTTTCAGTCCGTAGCCTTCCAAAGCAACTATTTTTGTCGGATTGTTAGTTATTAGATTAAACGCAGCATAACCAATATCTAAGAGTATTTGCGCGCCAACACCATAATCTCGCAAGTCCGACTGAAATCCCAGTGAAATATTGGCCTCAATTGTATCTTGCCCCTGGTCTTGCAACGCATAAGCCTTTAACTTGTTAATCAGCCCGATTCCACGCCCTTCATGCTCTTTTAAATACACTAATGCACCCTTGCCGTGCTTATCTATCATTTTCAACGCCTCATGCAACTGCGAATTACAATCACACTTCAAACTATGAAAAATATCACCCGTCAAACACTCCGAGTGCATACGCACAAGCGGAATCTTGTCACTGCCATCATCTTTTACCAACGCAACATGTTCCTGCCCGTTAAGAGTGTTTACATAGCCATAAATTTCAAATTCCCCGAATTCAGTCGGCAAATTCACTGAAATTGCACGTTTTACAAACCGCTCATTTTTTAAACGATGCGCGATAACCTGCGCCACTGTTATAAATTTCAAATTATGTTTTTTAGCAAATTTCTGTAAATCATCACGCCTGGCCATCGAGCCATCAGAATTAATAATTTCACAAATAACACCAGCAGGCTTCATATCAGCCATTTTCATCAAATCAACCACAGCCTCGGTATGCCCTGTACGTTCTAAAACACCGCCCTGCTTCGCAATAAGAGGAAATATATGTCCCGGACGTCTCAAGTCATTGGGTTTCGCATCATTAGCAATCGCAACCTGAATTGTTTTTGCTCTGTCAAATGCCGAAATACCTGTACTAACACCATATTTAGGGTCAGCATCAATACTTTGTGTAAATGCCGTTCCTTTTGCATCTGTATTGTGCGCTACCATTTCAGAAAGCCCGATTTGCTCAATCTGTTTTTGCTCCATGGACAAACAAATCAAGCCCTTAGCCTCGCTAATCATAAAATTGACAATTTCAGGAGTCACTTTTTCAGCAGCGCAAATCAAGTCACCCTCATTTTCACGAGCCTCATCGTCAGCAACGATAACCATTTTACCCTGTTTTAAATCCTCAATCGCTTCTTCAAGCGTGTCAAAAATATTGCCTGCGTTGTCCATTATAGGAACCCTTTCTCGTACAAAAACTGTTCGTCAATCGTTCTACTGACACTTTTATTATCGTTCGTTAATAAAAATTTTTCAATGTATTTACCAACCATATCCACTTCGATATTAACACTCGCACCTGCTCGCAAATCACGCAAATTAGTGTTTTCAATGGTATGAGGGATTATATTCACGGTAAAAGACTCCGACGAAATATCACAAATTGTCAAACTAATCCCATTTATCGCAACCGAACCCTTATCAATCATATATTTTAATAATTCAGACTTTGCAGAAAACGTATATTTGTGCGAAAAACCTTCTTTAGAGATATTCACAAGCCTTGCAAGCCCATCAATGTGTCCTGAAACTAAATGCCCATCTAATCTGTCAGATAATCTCAATGCACGTTCCAAATTGACTACAATACCGCTTTTTAAGTCGCCTAAGTTAGTAAGACTCAAAGTTTGGTTAGAAAACTCAACATTAAAAGAATTGCCGTTCTTTTTCACAATCGTCGAGCACACACCATTCACTGTAACACTGTCACCCACCGCAGCCTCAACTGCTATCACATCAGATGTAATAGTCAGCATTGCCCCTTCGGCAGTTTTAGTCAAATTTGCGACGACACCCGTCTCTTCAATCAAGCCTGTAAACATATAACTAATATAGCACAAAAATCTTATATACTATCGTCACCCTGAACTTGTTTCAGGGTCTGTATGTTGTAGGGTCTAACCAATAAGCAATTTAGGGTGCGTCACACGCACCGGAAAATTACTTTTTCGCCTTTTTTTCGCGTTTGATATCAGCCTCTGCGTTATCGACAGAAATTCTGGCGAGCATTGTACGCGAACGTCTGTCATAAAAAACAAGCCAGTGTTTGTTACGCGGGTTATCTACCGAAAACGACAAATGCCCTGCAACCCTGTCACCGGATTTAATACGGTTAAACGCAATTGAATTATCATTAAAAATCGATGGATGATAAGCCTTGTTATAATTATTAATCAAAGCTATATCATAGCTGGAGAAATCAACATCAGTATAATTATTAACCGAAACCTGCAACGTTATTGTATTTAACTCGCCGAACGGGTCTTTTTCGAGTTTTACATTATTTATTTTAACTCTCAAATTTTCATTAGTAAGTTCTTCCTGCTTAAACGCGTCATGAGATAAAACCTGCATTTCAACAGGAGCCAAAACTTTTACCTTAATCTCATCACCGGGTGTAATCAGAACTTCTTTACCTTTTCTCATAACACTCATGCCAAGTCCAACTGCACCACCAATAGCCGCCCCACCCGCAAGAGTATAACCATGACTGGCAATCGCAGCCTCAATTCCCAATAATTGTAACGCTGTCATCCCGCCAATCAAGCCGCCAACCGCAGTGGTCAGAGTGTCCTCAGCCACAATTTTTGCTACAGACACAGCCGCATTAAGCTTCGTTGTCATAGAGCCTTCAATTGGAATTTCACGGCCATCAGGTGTTATCAAATAGTCAAACACCAAATCAATATATCCTTGACGACCCATTCTTTTCGCATCTTCAAGCTTGATAACTTTTCCATGCGCCAATGTGCCTGCCGGCAACATCAAACCTTTTTCGCCTTCCACCGCACTAGTTATTTCAGCGAAAAATTCATCACCTTCTTCGGATAATCCTGCGCTCAAAACCTGTGCAACAGTCATCTTAATTTCTGTTTTTTTCTCTATTGTATCTACTTCACCCGTAAAAATTTTTGTATCATCTTTTTTCTGATCAATCTTTTCTACATGCCCCTGAAAATAATAAGGACTGTCCAGAGCAGCAATTTTTTCACCTGCTAATACAGATGGCATGGCAATTGCATTGAACATAACGCATAATGTAAGTATCAGAACTTTGGTTTTCTTCACTTCCTAACCCTCAAGTCTTATAAAAACATTATAGCATCAATTAAAACAAATCTACTCATTTTTATGGTGAATATTATTTACAAACGTTCTCTTATTACAATGTTTTTCTGCATTGTTTATGAAATAATCACACAAACCTTTTTGGCAGCAATTGTTTTTACAAGAACAGCTTTGATACTCATAAATACAATATTTGCAGTTATCTACAATCTTTTCAACGGCACTTTCCAGTGCTATTTTTCTAACCTCAAATAATTTTTTATATTTTGTTAATTTATATTTTAATTTGTTGTTATTTTTTCTTAAAAAATTGTTTTCAAGTTTTAAAAAATTTGTATACAAATAATTCTGGTGTTTTTTCATACACGCTTTCTTATCCATTGCGCTTCTCCTTCTCAACTCTACCCATGCTTATAGTTAACCATTAAAAAATTAACCATATCCAAATTAATCCACTATTCATATAATAGTTGTACCGCCCTGAAATCTAATAAAAATACACCATTCGAGTGAATACACAATAAGACATAATACCGCAAAAAAGGCCGGATAATCTTTTCAAATTACCCGACCTTTTAGAACTTATTGAATCTATTTTACAGCCATTTTTTCCTTAAGCATTTTAGCCGATTCTTCATACCCGGCTCTACCCATAAGAGCATAAGTATAGTTCTTAGCCTGCTCAACACCCGGCTGGTTAAACGTATCAATATTGTACAATTCACCGGCTATTGAAGTCTGTATTTCCAGCATATACAACAACTGTCCTATATAATAAGCACTAACTTTCGGAACTTTTATAGTCACATTCGGACGATTGTACGTAGTAAGCGCTACAGCTGTTGAATCTGCCTCAGCATTCATCAAATCATTAATCGTTTTACCGCCTAAATAACCAATACCCGTATAATCAAATATTTTAGGAATCTCAAGCGTTGTGTCAAATTCACCCACTCGAATAAAGTTTATAAGTTTGTCATTTGGCCCCTCATTGTAAAGCTGAATCTGTGAATGTTGATCCGTTGCACCCAACGCTTTTATAGGCGTAGGGCCAATATTTACTTTCTCACCATTACGATTTTCTTCTTTACCTAAAGACTCAGCCCAAAGCTGAACATACCAATCTGAAACATATCTCAAACGGCTTGAATATGGCATCATCACAGAAAGATTTTTACCTTTTTCAGTATCCATCAAATAATGAATCAAAGCATTTTGCGCTGCTATATTATTATTGATATCAGTATTTTTTAGCGATAAATCCATATTTTTGATACCAAGCACCATTTCATCAATATCAATACCAACTAATGCAAATGGCAATAAGCCAACAGCTGAAAATACTGAAAATCTGCCGCCAACATCATCAGGAACAACAAAAGTTTTGTAACCTTCCTGCTCCGCAAGCTGTCTCAAAACACCTGTTTGAGCATCTGTTGTGGCTACGATATTATCACGATAACCTTCACCAACCTCACGCTCCAATCTGTCTTTTAATATCATAAATTGCGACATTGTCTCAGCAGTCGAGCCTGATTTTGTTATAACATTTACAAGCGTTTTCTTTAAATCCAGCACCTCTAAAAGACCATTAATTTGGTCAGGGTCAATATTATCTAAGAAAAATATACGCGGCAACCCTTCTCTTTGCTCAGGAGTAAGCATATTCCAATAAGGTTTCAACAACGCCTCACAAACAGCTATACCACCTAATGCCGAACCACCAATACCTAAAATAAGAATATTATCAAATTTACCTTTAACCTGTGATGCAAATTCTTTAACATACCAGACAGTTTCTTCATTATAACCAAGATTCATCCATCTCAGCCACTGTCCCGGCTTGTCTTTACGTGAATTTAAATCTGCTATGATTTTCACAATCGCTGGCTTATATTCATTGAATTTTTCTTTGATATTAAGACCATTTTCTGCGCCTACGACTTCTGCATCGGCATTTCTGTAATCGAGTTCAAGCATTTCGTACTCCTCTTAACTTGTTTATCGTATATCTTATGACATGGCACAATATATAAAATTTGTATATTGCACTTTGTATTATTTTATTTTACTTGCTAACATTTAGATTGATAGTTTTTTTATAAAAATGCTTAATAAACCGTAAACAAATTTAAACAAAGTTATTTTTTTCCTTCTAATTATGTTTCGATTTATTATACAAAAAATTATTCTTTTGGTATAATTATGCAGAAGGAGTAAAATTTATAGAATGAGATTTTCTTCAGCTTTTAAAGTAGGCATATTAACAATAGCAGCACTATCCATTTTGGTATTCACGATTATGTGGGTGAAAGGCCGTTCACTATCTTCGGGCGAAAGATACACTATACAATTTAAAGATGTAAACGGTATCCGCACCGGCTCCGGCGTGCAAATGATGGGACTGCGCATTGGACAAATCGAAGAAATTACTCCCGTTATTGATGGCGAAGAAAGCTACGTTGAACTTAAATTCGTAATCACTGAACCGCACATATCTATTCCAAGAGCATCTGAAATTTCGATTCAACAATCGGGAATAATAGGTGAACAATTCCTTGAGATTACACCTCCAAAAATAAGAAATATATATATCCCTGTACAAGATAAATCTCAGGTCATTAAACCGGGCGACAAAATTCAAATGACCCTCAGCTCAAGACTCCATGATGTCGGTTATATTAAAGCTATTGAAGTAGTAGAGACAAATACTCTGCCATTACCCGTTCAAGGGCGTATGAAAACAGATTATACTTATAAAATCAGCTATATTATTGATTTACCGGGCTTGATTGTGCCTGACAGGCTTATAGGTAAAATTACCGAATCTGATGGCACGATGAAATTGCAGCTGAAACCTTTTATGAGTATAAATATCCCTTATCCGGCGATAGGCTTGCAATATACTGTTGTTGAGCCGATGCGTTTATCCGACTTTATGGCGCTGCAATACCAATCAGCATCTTCATTAAATGAAACGAACGAAAGAATTTCAGCAATTTTAACTGACGACGTCATAAATGATTTGAAAAGCACAGCCGGCAATTTAAATGATTTAGTTGTTAAAACAGGTCGGACAGTTGATAAAGCAGAAGCATTACTTGAAGCCTCACGCAAAGACATAGACAGCATAATGAATTCAGCCAACCAAGTATCTGAAAAAATTATAGTACTCACAGACAACTTAAATGAGTTAGTGACCGATAAAGACTTTAAAAAGACTGTTTCAACAACTGCAGATTCGATTAATCGTTTATCGACAAATTTAAATAAACTGTTAGAAAATAAACAAGCAGATGAGATTGTTACAAACCTCAATGCAACACTCAAAAATGTTAATGAAATTTCAGCATACGTGAATGAATTTGCAAAAGATGAAAAGATGAAAGGCGACTTGGGTCAAACCGTGAAAAAGCTTAATAATGCTATAGACCAATTCGCTGTCACAATGGATGCCGTCAATGAAATTGCAGTAGAGGATAAAGACAAAATCAAATGCACATTAAATGACGCTTCACTTGCGTCAAAAAATCTACGCAAATTCTCTGAAAAATTAAACAAAAGATTCTTACTGTTTAGGTTAATGTTCTAATTAAAATTATGAAGTCTCGAATTACAAAACTACATTACAAAAAATATATCAATTTTCTTGATTTTTTGATTCTGGTAATACTTTTGCCATATGCCATAGTCTATTATATTGCTGTGCAAACACGAATTTTATTGTACAAAATAAAAATATTAAAACGCTATCGTCCTAAAGCGTACACAATCTCTGTAGGAAATATGACCACAGGCGGCGTTGGAAAGACACCTATTGTAAAAGAAATTGCGGAATATTTGTCCAATCAAGGCGAAAAGGTTGCTATTCTTTCAAGAGGCTATGGCGGCACACTTTCAAATAAAGATGTGAACGTAATCTCTGACGGCAAAAAGATTTATTATTCCCCTGAAGAAGCCGGAGATGAGCCATACTGGCTGGCTGCAAATTGCCCTAAATGTGCCGTTTTGACTTCTGCAAACAGAGTAGCAATCGCTAAATACGCCGTTGAAAAATTAGGATGCACAAAGTTAATTTTAGATGATGGATACCAACACTTAAAACTAATGCGTGATTTAAATATATTAGTCGTCGATTACGAAAAAAGATTCGGCAACCATATGCTCTTGCCGGCAGGACCTCTTCGTGAACCAAGAATGGGAATACGCAGAGCCGATAAAATTATTGTTGTAAATAAAACCGACAATGTAATCGAAGCAAAAAGCTACTGTAAAAAATTACAAAAAAAATACCGCAAACCTGTATTCTTAGCAAATATGGAATTTGAGAGTATTTATAGCCTTGCATCAAGTTTAAAAATAACTAAAACAAAATGTTTGCTTGCTTTTTGTGCAATCGCACAACCCTTACAGTTTTATAACCAATTATTAGAAAACAATCACGAAATAGTTTACACAAAAACGTATAACGACCACTACAGATACACTCTGGATGATTTGGATGAGCTGGAAGCAATCGCCGAAGAAAACAATATTGATAATCTTATTACAACTGAAAAAGATGCCGTAAAAATAAAAGAAATGTTAAATGAAAAACAAACTAATCTAAAAACTGATATCTTAGTAGTAAAATTAGCTACAAACGTAGATTTGGAAGGATTATTAAATGAATCAACCTAAAAAAATACTCGTAATGAGATACAAATTTATAGGCGACACAATCCTAACCGCCCCGTTCTTACGCAATTTACGTAATGCTTATCCCGACGCTCAAATTGATATGCTCGTGACAAAACCCACAGTCGGAGTCATTGAAGATTGTCCTTATGTCAATAATTTTCTATATATTGACGCTTCAAACAAATTTAAATATGAAGGCGGCACACAAAAAAAACCATCAATTTTTGACTGTATAAAAATGCTGCGAAAAAAAAAATATGACAAAGCTTATGTACTTAAACGTTCATTCAGCAGTGCTTTGATTGCATTCTTAAGCGGCATTAAAGAACGTGTCGGATTTGCCTCAGAAGGCCGCAGCTTTTTACTGACCAAGCCTGTAAAATACAGAACTGACGCACATGAATCAGAAACTTTTTTAGATGTTTTGCGCGCAGAAGGAATTGAAATAACTGATACCTTATCGGAAGCTTGGATTGATGACGAAACACAAAAATTCATTGATGAATTTATCGAAAAAGAAAAATTAAACGACAAAAAAATAGTCATTTTACACGCAACAAGCGGTAATGAAAAAAAACAATGGAACCTTCAAAACTGGGCGAAAGTTTTGAAATATTTATCTAATGAAAAAAATGTTCAAGTTATGTTTTTAGGCGCTGAGTTGGACAAAAAAATATACTCTGAAATTTTGTCACTTGTTAAAAGCAACTTAGACATACCTCCCCTCAATTTATGCGGCGAATTGACCTTGAAACAAAGTATGGCAATGACCAAAAAAGTTGACTTACTTGTTGGCTGCGATTCAGGCAACTTGCACATAGCTTCTGCCGTTAAAACACCTGTAATCGGAATTTACGGACCAATGTCCATAAAAAAATGGGGCGCCCTCGGTGATAAAAATATTTTACTGCAGTCAGATTTACCCTGCGCACCCTGCGGACTAAAAGGCAAATGCAAAAACAACTATGCTTGTCTCACATCTATCACACCCGAAATGATGATAGAGGCAATTGGAAAAGTTATTTAATCTTTTATAAATACAAGATATATAATTTGTCATGATTTTAAATAATGTTATTAATGCTAAGATAATGACAAGAAAGGGAAGTCAATATGGGATTATATATAGACAAAGTATCATTTATAAATTTCTGTGCAAAGAAAAAAGACCCGAATAGTAAAGCAGAAAGAGTCAAAAAACCACAAGAAAGGCTAAATATGGCCTTAAACGAAGATATTTTCAGAATCCGAACCCCTGAATCCGAAGAACGTGCTGCACAAAATAAGGATTT
Source organism: Candidatus Gastranaerophilaceae bacterium (assembly GCA_031551265.1). Lineage (GTDB taxonomy): Bacteria > Cyanobacteriota > Vampirovibrionia > Gastranaerophilales > Gastranaerophilaceae > JAVBNU01. The sequence continues at coordinate 54,804 of JAVBNU010000043.1, read as the reverse complement.
TTATGAAAAATTATGGTCAGACCTAACTTTAAAGGTTGGTGAAATGAGACATCATGAAGATGTATCCAGCATTGCTTCAAAAATGTTTGAATACGCAAAAAAAGAAAAACAAGGAATTGATATACCTCATGATTTTGTTGACGTAGAGTATGCTAGTGTCTCTTTTATAACAAATCTTGGCACTTTGGAGGATTTAAAAGCCTATACACCTGCTGAGCTAAGAAAAAAGAAAATTGTGATTACTCGTATCAGGGCCGTGTCTGACGATAAAATAACATTGCAAATACCTCAGGATGGTCGCCTAATTACAGTTTTAACCGTTCCAAATAACGGCAAAAAAACAGATAAGAAAAAAATTATTATGGAACGATATGACAGGCTAATGACAATACCACCTGATGAGAGAAATGAAATACACACAGAAATGATTGAAGGCATAAAAGACGAGCTTAAAAGAATAGGACTTAATCTTGACACTATTTTAAAAGAACGTAAAAAATCCTGACTTTTTACATGGTGCGTAAGACGCGCCCTACAGCTACTTTTTCCGTCCCGCAACATTAAACTTTGAATTTAAAAGTAGCATTGTAGGTTGGGGTTTCCACCCCAACATCAGCTTCTTTTACGCACTTTCGCTGCCAAGCTATGCGCCTCAAGTCCTTCTTTCGATGCGAGTAATTCTGTCACATTCATTAATTGCTTTGAATTGTCAGGATTAATTATTTGATAAGTTTGAATTTTGATATAATCAAAAACACTCAAGCCGCCTGAATATTTAGCCACCTGATTGGTCGGCAATGTATGGTTTGTACCGCTTGCGTAGTCACCAAAAACCTCAGCCGAGTAATTGCCTATGAATAACGAGCCATAATTGGTAAATTTATCAATATAATTTTCCGCATCTTTTATGCATAATTCTAAATGCTCAGGCGCTCTTTGCTCAGAGATCTCAATTGCTTGCGCAATATCATCAACAAGAACAGCATAAGATTTGTCCCAGGCTTTTCTTGCGATATCTGACGTTTTTAACTCTTGCATAAATTTTTCAGCATAATCACCTACTTGTTGCGCAAATTCTTTCGAAAAACAAACTAAATATGCACGCGCATCTAAATCATGTTCACATTGCGCCAGCATATCAGCTGCAACGAACTCAGGTTTAGCAGTTTCATCAGCAATTATCAAAACCTCAGAAGGCCCTGCGAGAAAATCAATTCCACACTCTCCAAAAACTTGTTTTTTAGCAGAAGTCACGTATTTATTGCCGGGACCCACAATTTTGTTTACGTTTGTGATACTTTGAGTGCCATAAGCCATTGCAGCAACAGCTTGCACACCACCAACCGCAAAAATCTTATCTGCGCCGGCTAAATCGCACGCAACAACCGTGACAGGCTGAATTCTAGGCGAACAAGCAACAACTTCTTTTACACCTGCAACTTTTGCAGGTACTATTGTCATAAAAGCGGTACTTGGCAGCGGGTAATTCCCACCAGGTATATAGCAGCCAACTTTTTCAAGCGGTACTATTCTATGCCCAAGCTTATTACCGTCAACAGTTGTGTCTAAATTCGAAACCGTATGTAGCTGCTTTTGTGCAAATTCTTTTACGTTTTTTATTGCATAAGTGAGTGCATCAATCGTTTTCTCATCCACTTTCGAATATGCTTCATCAATTTCTTGTTTTGTTAGCAAAAAACTTTCACGAGTGCAGCCGTCAAATTGTTGCGAATATTTTCTTACTGCACTATCACCGTCTTTTTTGACATCATCAATAATTTTTGCAACACTCTCAAGGCTTTCAAATTCTATTTTTGCAAAAAATTCATCAGGAATATTTTTATAATCTATTATTTTCATAAATTCGCCCTTTACTTTGTGCGTGATGCCAGATTGCTCAAAATATCTTTGGGTGTTACATTATGTTTTGCCATGAACGTGAGTAAAAAGTACGCCAAATCAGCGACTTCCCAGCTTAAGCCGTCACCTTCCTCATGATTCACTGTTTCAAAAGCTTCTTCCATGATTTTACGTTTGAGAAAGAATTCATCTTTAAATAACTTTGTCGTAAAAGATTTTTCAGGCAATTTTACTTTTCTGTCGAGCAACAAGTCATACAATTCTTTAATCGCAAACTCTTTGCCCTCAAAACAACTGTATCTGTCTAAGTGACAAGCATTACCTTTTTGTCTGACTTTGAAAAGAATTGTATCCTGATCGCAATCAAATAGTGCAGTCACTAATTCTTGAGTGTTGCCCGAAGTCAGTCCTTTTGTCCAGAGTTCTTTACGTGAGCGGCTATAATAAGTCGCTAAGCCTTCTGCTAAGGTTTTGTGCAAAGATTCTTTGCTTGAATACGCCATCATCAGAACTTGTTTAGTGTCAACATCTTGCACGATTGTCGGCACAAGCCCGTCACATTTTGCAAAATCTACAGATGCACAAAAAGCATCTTCTAATTTAACTGCCTCAGTATAAATGCACATTCCAAGCTGCGTTGAGACATTCATTTTTTGGAGTTTAGCGATTTCTTCAACCGTTGAAATACCACCCGCCGCAGTAATTTCATTTTTGGTTAATTTAACCACATTTTCAATTGCTGCTATGTCACAACCGCCCATCATTCCTTCTTTTTCAACAACAGTATACAGGTAGCCGCAGCAATAATCATCAAATCTTTTAATAAAATCGGCCGGAGTTTGCGCAAGTTCTTTAGTCCATCCTTCAGTTGTGATTTTACCGCCTTTTGTGTCAATTGCAACGATTACTTTATTTTTTGGCAATTTCGAAAGTAATTCTTCATTTGCAGCTGTACCGATTATGATTTTGTCAGCGCCGTTTGCTAAAATTCTTTTTGCTTTTTCTATATCCCTTATGCCACCACCTACACGGCATTTGGCAATTTTACAAATTTCTTTTATAAGCGCTTCATTATCGCCTTTACCCATTGCTGCATCTAAATCAATGACGGCAACTTCGCCAAAACGTGCATAGTATTTAGCCAGTTCCAAAACGTTATCTTTTTCTAAAATTTTTTCTTTGCCCTGTCTCAACTGAACTGCTTTACCTGACATTAAATCTATACTGGGTACTATCATACTGTTTCCTTTTTCTGTAATTTATACGTTTTATTATACTCTAAAAATAATGCGTTTGGTGCTTGATATTTTGATAGTTATTCTTAAAATAAATATAGTCGTACAGTAAACGAGTAAAAATCAATCTTATGGTGACAAATAACAAACTGAGTTATTATGAAGTGCTTGAAGTTTCATTCGACTGCGATGAACAGAAAATTAAAGCTGCTTTTAGAAGGTTAGCAAGAAAATATCATCCCGATGTAAACCCCAGCAAAGATGCAATAGAAAAATTCAAACGAATAACTGAAGCCTATGAAACACTTTCAGATAAGATAAGGCGCGAAAAATACGATGCTTTGAATAACTTCATTTCAAAAAATAATCAAACAAATCGCACACATGCCCAAAATGCTTATAAAGAGCAAAAAACAACATCTAAAAAAACTTCTACACCATATAGACAAACCTATAAAGAATCCAAAGAATCTAAAAATTCGTTTAATGATATTTTTAATGACATTTTAGAAGGCTTAAAGAAAACTAAAACTCCACCGAAAAAGCCTGAAGCCGTCAATGGAACGGATATAAATACATCTATTACAATAACTCAAAAAGAATCATTAGAGGGCACAAGCCGAACAGTTAATATCTTGCACACACAATTATGTCCGAAATGTAACGGGCGTAGGTTTATAAATGGCTCATTTTGCCAGCTTTGCAACGGTAAAGGTGAAACTTCAGTTCAGAAAAAAATTAACGTAAAAATACCGGCCTATGTCAAAGAAGGCTCAAAAATAAGAATCGCCAACGAGGGTAATCAAGGCTTGCACGGAGGAACAAACGGTGATTTGTATTTAACTATTACCATCGAAAAATCTTCGCAATTCACATACGAATACAATAATGCTTTTACAACTATTCCCGTTACACCGTTTGAGGCAGCGCTCGGAGCGAGCATTGAAATCCCCACGCCAAACGGTACTGTCTCAATGAAAATTCCGGCATGCACCTCATCAGGGCAAAAATTCAGACTTAATGAACAAGGCTTGAAATCTGATAACGGTAAAGTCATCGGAGATTTAGTGGTGACAGTAAAAATTGATTTACCAAAAACGCTTACTGAAGAAGAAAAACTACTTTACGAACAAATAAAGCTTGCATCAAAACACAATGTGAGGGAAAATTTAGCACATGAGTAGCAGCGCATTAATAAAAGAAATTTTTACATCTATACAGGGCGAAGGTCTGTATGTAGGTGCTAAGCAGCTATTTATCAGATTCTCAGGCTGCAACCTCAAATGCAATTACTGTGACACCAACCATGAACAAGGTGTTACTTGCTATACTCCTGTCCAGCTGGTTGAATCACTTAATAACTACGACTTGGAAAACTTACATAGTATTAGCTTTACAGGTGGCGAGCCACTTCTGCATGCTGTTTTTTTAGAGGACTTTTTGCCATTGTGTGCAAAAAAAGTTTATCTTGAGACCAACGGCACTCTGCTTGAGCCTTTTGCAAAACTTGCACGTTTTGTGGATATTGCAGCAGTTGATATAAAACTTGATTCTGTTTCAAATCAAGGCGCTTTATTCAAAACACACGACACCTTTATCGCACTGGCTGTGAAAAACAATATTGAGACATTTGCAAAAGTCATATTTGACAATAATATCGACGATGGAGAAATAAAGGAATGTTGTGCGATTTGCAAAAAACATTCTATACCGTTAATAATTCAACCTAAAATGACAGGCAACAAAATGGCGCTGTGCAGTGATGAGTTGATTAAAATTTTTGATAAATTTTTATTTCAATACCAAGATGTGCGCTTAATTCCACAAGTACACAAATTTATGTGTGTTGAGTAATCTTCTAAATAGCTGTTCGACTTCTTTTATAAATTTTTTTGAAGCCTCTAAAAGCTCGTTAGCTTCATCGATATTAGGTTCGTATAGTGTCTCATAGTCGCTCTCTTGACGAAGGTTAAAGGCATTTTCATAAATTTTATATATAGCACGGTCAAACATCTTATCTTCATTGATAAATTTTTTATTAAACCAACCCATTAATTTAGAATGTTTTGAAGTAGCATAATCGTATTTATAAGCCAAAGCAGTAACGGTATAAAAAATCGCATAATAAATTCTATTTAGAGTTGACGTTAAAAGTTTATTTTCGAGACTACACTGAGCAGCTTTTAAAGCCTCATCAGATTTTTCAATATTACGTTGTACTAAAATGTTGTTACGCAGCGGCATAGAATACTCCTTTATTGACAACTTCATTATAAAAAAACGGATTATTTTCCAGTTGTTTTTTTGTTTTAGGGTGAATGTCCAAATCAATAATGTCGTAATAATCATATTTCATTTTAGACAAAATATCATAAAAAGCCTCAGGCTGCCAAAATCGTTCAGCACCAAAAAGCACAACAATATCAACGTCACTATCTTCTGTCGCATCTCCGCGTACTTGTGAGCCAAAAACATACAACCCTTCAAAATCAGGAATAGATTCTTTTAGAGCATCTCGTAATTTTTTTGCAACTTCATCAACAACTTGTTTCATATGCCCATTATAACGAATTGCTCAAAGAAAGTAAATCTTAGGCTTTTTGATTATCTATAATTATTGCGAAAATGCCTTCACAATGCTATTATATAAACTGATGCAAGGACAAGTTTATAAAATACATTCTGATTTCTATTACGTCGATACGCCAGAAGGCGTCATTGAGGCGAAAGTCAGAGATGTTCTAAAAAAACAGCACGCGAACATTGTTGTTGGTGATTTTGTCGAACTTGAACAGATAAATCCAGATACTAAACAGGCCTTTATAAGCAAAGCTTGCGAGCGTAAAAACTTTATCCCGCGCCCCAAAGCAGCTAATGTCGATCAGGTTATTATTGTCACAGCAATTAAAGAACCTGATTTATGTTTTGAACAGCTAAATCGTTATTTGTGTCTTTGTAAATATTATAAAGTCCAGCCTGTATTATGTTTCAACAAAAATGACTTATCAAATGATGAAGCATTAATTTCTAAAATTTCATCAATTTATAATCCGCTTGGCTACGAAACAGTATTTATTTCAGCATTAGAAAAAAATGGTTTACACGAAATTGAGTCAAAGCTAGAAGATAAAGTGTCAGTTTTATGCGGGATGTCAGGTGTTGGCAAATCGACAATCCTGAACGTAATACAACCGGATTTGCAATTAAAAACAGGGGAAGTAAGCGCTAAAACCGCAAAAGGCACTCATACAACCAGACATTGCGAAATTATTAATGTAGAACTTTCCAATGGAGGTATTTGCAAAGTCGTTGATACACCGGGATTTAGCAATTTCAAATTTGACTTTTTGTTACCAGCAGAAATTTCTGACTTATTCTCTGAAATTAAAGAACTCAAAAAACATTGCAAATTCAAAGACTGCCTGCACATTAATGAAACGGGATGTAATATTTTAAAAAACATGGCAAAAATAAATCAATCGCGATATGATAGTTATCTAAAGTTTGTAGAGGAAGCCGATGAGTACAAAAAGCTAATCTCAAAACAAGGCACCAAAAAAGAGAGCAAAAGCAAAATCATAAATAAAAGCGAAGTCGCAAAAATAAACGCAAAAAAACGCGAAATCAATCGCAAAGGCATCAAACAAAGTCTATCCACACACATCGAGGAATGAAATGAAATCAGACCTGGCAAATAAACGCTATGAAATGTATAAATCAACCATAGAGGAATATCTGGACAGATATTTGCCTGTTCAATATCCTGAAAAAACATGGGAATCAATGCGATATTCCGTCTTAGCAGGCGGGAAACGTATAAGGCCTGTCATAGCACTGGAGGTTTGTAATGCGCTATGCGGCAACTACGCACACGCAATCCCTACAGCCTGCGCTATAGAGATGTTGCACGTATACAGCTTGATACATGATGATTTGCCTTGTATGGATAATGACGATTTTCGTCGCGGGAAATTAACTAACCATAAAGTTTTTGGTGAAGCTATCGCACTGCTGGCAGGTGATGCTCTCATTACTTATGCATTGCAAGTAATTATGCAAAAATCTCCTAAAACCGTAAAAGCGCCAATAATTACCAAAATAATTGAAGAATATTTGATTTCAGCCGGAGCCGAGGGCATGGTCGGCGGGCAGGTTGTAGACATTGAGTCTGAGGGAAAAGAAGTCAGCAAAGATACGCTAAATTACATTCATCGCTACAAAACAGCTGAATTATTTAAACTATCTTTCCGTACAGGCGCGATTCTTGGTGGGGCAGATGAGAAGCAACTTGAAAATATTACTGAAATAGCTTTACTTACAGGTAATGCTTTCCAAATTGCTGATGATATTTTAGATGTCGTGTCAACAAAAGAAAAACTCGGCAAAACTCCCGGAAAAGACCTTGCGGCACACAAAGCGACTTATGTTTCTCTGTATGGATTAGACGAGGCAAAAAATAAATTAAATTGCCTTTGTAAAAGTGCATGTGATAAAATTATAAAATATGGAATAAAATCGGATTTGTTAGTTGAATTAATTAATAAAATCAATAATCAGATAAATTAGTGAAAGGCGGTTAATTCGTGCAGATAGTGAATACAGGATATGAGGTTGTACTGACGGGAATTTTTGCAGCATTTATTGCTCAGCTAATTAAATTTTTTGGTTTTATTATTATTCACAAAAAAGTTAATTTCAAAGCACTCACAACAACAGGCGGCATGCCTAGTGCTCACAGTGCAGGTGTAGTTGGATTAGCCACTGTGGCAGGGATTCTTACCGGATTTGATTCCGTAGAATGCGCAGTAGCTGTTGGCTTAGCGCTTGTAGTTATGTACGATGCAGCAGGTGTAAGACGCGCTGCCGGTAAGATGGCAGCAACGCTTAATCGCATTAAAGACGAATTTTACGCTCATAATACTCAGGCTGCCGGCGAAAAACTAAAAGAACTTTTAGGACATACACCCATTGAAGTTTTCATGGGCGCAGTTCTTGGCGTAATCGTAGCATTTGCTTCACATAATCTTTTGTTAAGGTTGACTTTTCACGCCGCATTCTTAAATTAAGAATATGTTTTTATATATGCTTTATCGTGAAAGAAATTGTATTCACCCGAATATTTTTGCAGGGGCAGATTGCGGGTACTGCCCCGATTGCGGCGAATTTATCAATAACAAATGGTATTTGTGCAGATGCGCATGCTGCAATGTTAAGCGCAAGGGCATAATAAAATTTGATAAAATTATACCTGACACAAAATTTTGCTCTAACTGCGGCTGCAGCGAGTTTGTATTAGAGGAACTTCCTGAAATAAATTTTATAAATATTTATTTTGCTGTTTTGAAAAAAGAAGTGCAGCGCAAAAACAGACTTGATTTTGCGTCTATACAAAGTTGGGTCTCGAATGTCAACGAAACAGTGACAAAAGGCCTTTTGACTTGTGCGATTTCTTAAAAATTATGCTTTAATTTTCTTCAAAGTCCACGCAATGTTTTGTCCGAGATTAACCATATTAGCCATGGCTTCAGCATCGTTTACGACATCGCCTTCGTTCATGCCAATACCAAAGTTCCAGTATGTTGAGCCAACAATTATCATCTCCGACATCAAAAACATGTGATGAATTGTAGATTGAATGGCAGGCCCTCCGCCTCTGCGCTGCGCAATCACAGCTGCACCAATTTTATGTTTGAATAATTTACCGTTTCCTAATGCAACTACACCGGCTCTATCAATCAATGCCTTCAATTCCGGCGTCATGTCTGAAAAATAAGACGGTGTTCCCAAAATAATCGCATCCGCTGAAAATAATTCTTCTAACAAACTGTTTAAAATATCATCGTGGAAAGCACATTTACGATTGAGCGTTTTTCTGCAAGCCCAACAGCCGCGGCAGCCATGGATATTTTCACCACCAACTTGGATTAATTTTGTTTCAATGCCCTCTGCCGCAATCGACTCTAAAACCTGAGTCAACATCAAATATGTATTCCCATTTTTGCGCGGGCTTCCATTGATAGCAACTACTTTCATCATAAACTCCTTATTAACTTATTATTCATTATTTTAACATAACTGCAAAAAAATTTTCTATTTTAGTATTTTTGTTTTAAGATTTAATTACAGAGAGAAATGAGGGAGTATAAAACAGTGGATTTTAACACGTTAACAGTTGATATATTGAAGTATTTAGGCCATCTTTTCGGGAATTACGGCATGGCAATTATTGTTTTGACAATAATTATCAGAATGGTAATGTGGCCATTGAGCTATTCTCAGCAAAAATCAATGCGGACAATGCAAGCTCTTCAGCCTAAGATGAAGCTTATCCAAGACCGATACAAATCTGACCCGCAAAAAATGCAGCAAAAAATGATGGAATTTTATAAAGAAAATAAATTCAATCCTTTTGCAGGCTGCTTGCCGATGCTAATTCAATTACCGATTTTCATCGTATTATACTCAGCTTTGATGAGCCCTCAGTTCATTCAAGCCGCCGGTGACGCGAAATTTTTATTTATAAACAGATTAGACGCTACCTTACGCGGCAATGCAGGCGTTTCTTATGACGGTTCATTCAATGCAACAGGGCGTGATATATTCGTAGTAACAAAAAATGCTAAAGTATACTTAACACCTCAAGCTCCTGAAGCCGGCAAAGACGCAGAAGAAGCTGTTGTCGAAAATGTTAAAATTCAGTCACCTAAAACAGCGATAAAAGTTCAAGGTGAAATTTCACCGGGCGAGCCTGTTGATTTAAAAATGAGTATTGATGCACTTGATTTGAGATTCTCGCAACTTCAAAATATCGAAAAAGCTGAAGTCACAGTAACAAATCAAAACACACGTGAAATTGAACACTTAACTCTCGTCAGACAAGGCGATAACCTGATTGCATCAGTGCCAACAATCAAAACTGAGAACAAAATTCATTATGATGTATTATTCTTAGTTCTGTTCTTTGGTGCAACAATGTTTATAACAACCAAAGTTATGACAGCTACGAATAAAAATGTACCGCAAGATGCAATGCAGCAAGCAATGCAAAAATCAATGGGAACAATGATGCCGATTATGTTGATGGCTACATTTATTTTCATTCCTATTCCTGCCGGTGTATTGTTATATTTAGTAGTCAGCAATGCTATTCAAATTGTTCAAACAATTGTTATCAATAAACAGTTGGACAAAGAAGATGAAAAGCCTAAAGTGGAAGTTATAACCGAGTAATGCAGCTAAGCGACTTTGATTATGAGCTACCGCCCGAGTTAATCGCACAAACGCCATGCGAAAAACGTGAAAACTCAAAAATGTTGGTACTCAATAAGCAAAACAATACGATTGAGCATAAACATTTTTTTGATATAGTCGATTTTTTAGGCGAAAATGATGTACTGGTATTGAATAACACAAAGGTTATTCCTGCGCGTATTTATGCTGAAAAAGCTGAGACCGGCGCTAAGATAGAAATTTTCTTGCTAAAATTAACAGACAAAAATACTTATGAATGTCTGATAAAACCTTCAAAACGTATAAAATCAGGCTCTACTCTTGATGTTTCTCAAAATATTAAAGCAGAAGTAATGCGAAAACTGGACGATGAAGGCAAATGGTTAGTAAAATTTTTATGTGATGGTGATTTTTCTAAGAAGTTGTCACAAGTAGGCAATATTCCACTGCCACCTTATATTGAGCGCAAAATGACAAACGAAGAGATTAAATCTCTTGATTACGAGCGTTATCAAACTGTTTACGCAAAAAATGAAGGCTCAGTCGCAGCGCCTACAGCTGGCTTACATTTTACTGACGAAATAATAGAAAAGCTCAAAGCAAAAGGTGTCAAAATTGCATACGTCACGCTTAATGTCGGATTAGGTACGTTTAAGCCGGTCAAATGCGATAATATTTTGGAGCATAAAATGGATTCTGAAAGCTTTGAAATCGACGACGAAAATGCAAAAAATATAGAACATGCCCGAAAAAATGGTAAAAATATCGTGGCAGTCGGCACAACAAGTGTAAGAACACTTGAAACGACAATGGCTAAACACGGCGAAATCAAGGCCATAAACGACGAGTCCAGACTCTTTATTTACCCCGGCTACGAGTTTAAAATCGTGAATAAATTAATCACCAATTTCCACTTGCCTAAATCAACATTGATAATGCTGGTTTCAGCATTTGCTGGCAAAGATTTTGTGTTTGATGCATATAAAACTGCCGTTGAAAACAACTATCGCTTCTACAGTTACGGCGATTGCATGTTGATTGAGACATAAAGATCTTCCTCGACAAACTTCACTAAGCCAGCGTATGCCGGGTGAGTATAAAAACCTTGTTTTGCGACATATTTATCTACAAGTTCTTTTGCAAAGTTTTTATTAGGCTTTAATGCAAAATACTCTGTTATATTTTTTAGCTTTGCTTTGGAAGTACCTGTTTCAAATTTCACCAAATCACGCATAAGTTCCGAGTAAAGATATTTTTCTGAGGCTATAAGACACTTTGAATTAACTATTTTATCTATTATGTCAGAGTCATTTATTTCGTTATTGGATTCTTTTAACTTTATTTTTTCTATCAAATCGTATATGTGTATCTTTTTTTCAACATTATTAGGCGATAGGCAGCATAATGCAGGCAGTTTACGTATAACTTTCAGATATTGCGGTACAGTCAAACCTTCTTTTTCGAATTTTTGAACTAACGTTCTGATATTATATTCAATAGTATCAGGTGATTGTCCGAATAACGAAGGTTGTTTAACCGCTACTTCCAAATATTGTTGTACAGTAAGACCTTCTTTCTCAAATTTTTGCACTAAATTTCTGATATTATTTTCAACAGTTTCAGGTAGCAACACAAACAATGGCGGTTGTTTAAGCGCGGCGCTCAGATATTGCGACACACTCAAACCTTCTTTTTCGAATTTTTGAACTAAAGCTCTGATATTACGTTCAATGGTGTCAGGTGACTGGCTGAATAATGAAGGTTGTTTAACAGCTGCTTTTATATATTGAGATGTTGTCAAACCCTCTTTTCCAAATTTTTGTACTAGATTTTTAATATTTTCTTCAATGGTATCAGAGGCTTGGCAAAATAATTGAGGATGTTTAGCAGCGGCCTGTATGTATTTAGGTAATGTTAAACCGTCTTTTTCAAATTTTTGCACTAAATTACTGAAGTGATTTTCAATTGTCTCAGGCGAGCGATAAAACAAACGAGGAAATTTAAGCGCAATTTGTAAATACTGTGGTACAGTCAAGCCTTCCTGATTAAATTTCTGTACTAAATTCTTGATATTACCCTCAATAAGATTCGGTGGCAGAAAAAACAATTGAGGCTGATAAAGTACAGCGTGCAAGTATTGAGGTACAGTCAAATGCTCTTTTTTAAACCTTTGTACTAACGTTCTGATATTATGCTCAATATGGTCGGGAGGCAGGCAAAATAATGAAGGTTGTTTAAGAGCAGCTTGCAAATATTGTGAAGCCGTCAAACCCTCTTTTTCAAATTTTTGCACCAGATTTCTAATGTTACCTTCCACAGTCACAGGCACAGATTTGACTAGCCGAGGATATCTTTCCTCAACAGTAATGAAATCTTCAAGTGTTGCACCTTCGTCTTTAAATCTTTCAGCTAAGTCAAATATTCTGGGGTGAATAGTTTTTTCAGCATTTTCACAAGCAAACGAAATCCAATTCGACTTCACAAAACAATCGTGCTTAAGTCGCACAGAATGCATGTTGTTTTGGCATTTTTCATTAAAACATACATTATTAAAATTTATCGGATTCAAAAAGATTCTCATGCTTACACAAAACCCGTAAATAAAAAACGTTGCTAGTGAATAGAAATTTATTAATACTTAAATACAATAAATCTGCGGGTTAAGAAATTAAACGTAAATGTTGCGCCTGAGACCACGACCTTGGCTAACAAGTAGTACACTTGGAATTTTTCTACCAGTACGTACATTATTGCGTATAAAATTGCCAAACCGATTAGGCCCAAAATAAAAAACATCGAAAATCCACGAAGCCCCATTGGACGCGGACATTCAGGAAATACATACTTTGCGCAGCAAATATACTGTGTGACATTTGCCACAACATATGAGATACAGGCTGCTGTCAGGTAATAAACTCCAAATACTTCTTTCATAATTATAAGCAGCGCATAATCCATCGCAGTCACAATAAGTCCCACGATTATGTACCTATAATACTCGTGAAAAAGTTTTTTTATATCAATTTTCGAAAGCCACTCTCTCATGTTCCTGCTACCCGATAATATCGATTATTTATGTTTATGCTATTATCTTAATGATAATTTAGATAGAGGGGTTTGTAAATGATGAATTTCAGTTTTATAAAAAAACACCCTGAAATATTTACAATAATTGGGTTAGCAATAGTTTTTTATATCATATTTTTTCACGGCATTGGCTCGTACCCATTGATGGACGTTGATGAAACGAGATACGTCTTGATGTCACGAGATATGTTTCACTCAAAAAATTATCTAACACTTTTTCTCAATGGTGATTATTTTTTCGAGAAACCACCCCTATATTTCTGGGGCGAAGTTCTATCATTCAAGCTTTTTGGCGCAGTGAACGAATTTACTGCACGTTTCCCTGTGTCATTCTATGGAATGGCAATGGCATGGCTAACGTATTTTATGGGCAGAAAAATAGTATCACGTAATTACGGCATTGTTTCAGCTTTAATACTAGCGACAAGCTTTGAATACGCAATACTTTCAAGATATGCTATTTTAGATATCTTAGTAACTGCATGTGTGGGTTTTTCAGTATACGCAGGGTTTTATACGTTTTTTTGTGACGAAAAAAACAAAAAGTATTTTTGGTGGTTATTTTATATATTTTCAGGTCTTGCAGTTATGGCAAAAGGTTTACCAGGATTTATCGTACCCTTTGGTATAATGTTTTTCGCGCTGATAATTGCACGAAAATTCAAAGAAGCGTTTCGTCCCCAATATTTTGTAGTCGGAACCTTACTGTTTTTAGGCATAACGCTGCCATGGCATATTATAATGCTAAAAATGCATGACCCGTTATTTTTCAATGAATATATAATAAAACATCACGTTGCAAGGTTTTTCGACTCAAACCTAATTCAGCGAGGCGAGCCATGGTATTTCTACATTCTCACATTTTTATGGGGGCTTATTCCTTGGAATGCGTCGGTCATAGCGACTATAATCGCCAAAATCAAAAATATCAAAAACATTTCTTTCAAAACTTTTTCTTTTGCAAAACTGGACAACGTCGGAAAGTTTTTATGCTTGAACTGGATTGCAATTATATTCATTTTTGTATTTTTCTCGTCATCTAACACAAAACTGATAACGTATGTATTGCCGATTTATGCACCCGTAGCCTGTCTTATGGGGTGGATTTGGTTGAGATATATAGAAAATAACGAGAACAGAAAATTCATTAACATGTCAGTTTATATATTCAATTCAATCCTTGCAACTGTAGCATTCTTGGCAATTTTCACAAAACTTTATCTGCCTACCCAATTATATGAAGATATACTGCCTCTAAAATGGTTTTGCATTTTAGTAATATTTACGTTCCCGGTCATCGGCATTATTGCTGCCATAAAGAATAAACGTGTTATTGTTTTTGCGTCATATGTTTTGCTGACCTTGTTCATCGCAGGATTTGGAACAGAAATGCTATATAAATTAGACTACAAATTTGGCCAAAATGACCTGATGGAATACGCTAAATATGCAAAACAACACAAACAGCATATTGTCGCCTTTAACACAGGCGTTAGATACTCATTGATTTATTATGGCACTAATAATATCATATTCCCTCGCGATGTGGAATATTCCGAGCTTAAACAGCACAAGCTGCCGAACACGCTCATCGTTATACAGAAGAAAAGACAGCCGCTTTTAGATGAACAAAAAATCAATTACGATATCATTAAAAAAGGCCGTAAATATATGTTGATAAAGCTAAAGGACTAGTCTAATTCTTTGTCTATCAAATGGCGTGGGCGAGCTTTGATTTCTTGCAGGATTTGTCCGATATATTCACCGATAACACCAATACTAAGTATCTGTATACCTGCAATAAACGCTTCAAACAGCTCAAATAAATCTAAACTTTTAAACCCTTGATCCAATCCTTGGATATATATTCTGTGCAAGCCAATCAGTCCTATGGAAAAAGTCCCTAAGCAGATAATTAGACCTGTATAAAATATTAGTCGCAATGGACGCACGCTAAATGAGGTAATTCCCCACGCAGCAAGTCTGAGCAGAGATAAAAAGTTGAATTTTGACCTGCCATATTCACGTTTTTTTACATCAAAATAGACTCTATCTGTTTGAAGCCCCATTTCCCTGAATATACCGCGTAAAAACATGTTTTTTTCGTGGTATTTAGACAGCATATCCAAAGCGCGCTTACTCATTAGCCTGTACTCAGAATGATTTGGGATTAAATCAACACCCATTAATTTTATAAAATCATAAAATAGTACAGAGAATATTTTCTTGAAAAAGTTGTCTGTATCACGGTCATTTCGGATGCCATATACAATGTCTGCGCCTTGTTGGAATTTTAGGATAAATTCCTTTACTTTAGTCTCGTCTTGCTGCAAATCTGCATCAATCGTTATTACGCAGTCAATTCCTGTATAATGAACACCTTCAAGCCCGGCTAGTATGGCATTTTGGTTACCGAAATTACGCGTGAATTTAGCGCCTTTTATTAATTTCGGATATTTTTTATGCGCATACTCGATTAAATCCCAGGTTTTATCCTTGCTGCCATCATCAACAAAATATAAAAAGCTATCTTTTGAAATAATATTTTCAGCAACCAGCTCATCTAAAATTTCTTTTAAACGCCCGATGTTATAATTTAGCGACTCTTCCTCATTGTAACAAGGCACTAATATTGCCAGCTTGGTTTTATTCATATCTCACTTCTTATGTTAAAATAGATTGTAAATAACCTAAGAAAATTTTACAAGAATGACAACAGAAACACAACAAATAAAAATAATTTTTAATGCTGACGATTTTGGGATATCAAAAGAAGTTAATCAGGCTGTACTGGAAGGCCACAAAAATGGTCTTCTATCCAGCACAAGCCTTATGGCTAATGGACCCGCTTTTGAAGATGCTATTTTAAACATTCTGCCTCAATGCAAAGATATTGGCATTGGTGTGCATCTCAATATTATTGAAGGCAAATCACAAGGCAATTTCCCGACCTTATGTGATAAAAATTCAAACTATAGAAATGGTTTTATAAAACTTTTGCTAAAATCAGCAAATAAACAATTTTTGCAAGAAGTTGAGCAAGATTTTAGGCTGCAAATCGAAACGATTCTAAAATACGCTAAAGTCGACCATATCAACTCTCACGTGCACGTACATGCTATCCCTGCAATTTTTGAAATAACTTGTAAACTCGCCAAAGAATACAATATTCAATATGTACGGACTCAATATGAGATACCGTATTTTGTACCTGACATTAAAAAATATTTTAGCTTAAAATATCCTGTAAACTTAATTAAAGTGGCATTGTTGAACTTTTTTACCTTAATTAATCGCAAAACCATTGAAAAATACGGCTTAAACACAAATAAGTATTTTATAGGTGTGAATTACACAGGCTATATGGATGTTAACACGATTAAATACGGCATAAATAAAATTAAAGATAAAAAACGACTTGTCGAAATCGCAGTACATCCGACATATGATAACCTACAAACATGCAATTATACGGAACTGCTCGCTACGTTAGACGAAGATCTCAAAGAACGACTGGCAAAAGAAAACGTAGGTTTTGTTAGATATAGTGATTTGACTCAGGAACGAGAAAATATAACAATGTAGGACGGGTTATTGCCTATCAATATTTTTTGTGTAAACGTCATTCCGCAACATATATATCTCGCGATGTTTTTTGATTCGGAATGACGTGCAGCTTGTAGCAATGTAGTAGCCATGTAGGGTGGGCTATTGCCACCTGCTTATTAGTTGTAGTTCATTTTCATCTAAATCATTAACAAAATTCAAACAATAATTATTTGTTAAATTATGTTAAAAATAATTGATTTATTGGCATTTAATTTTTTCACATTCTTTATTTTAATTGCAAAATAAGGAAAGGAAATTTAGCTTTGATAGGTTGTGTCAGATTTAATAGCCAAAACCATATTAAACCGAGTATGCATTTTGCAGCAAAACACAATGACATTACTTCTTTTGACTGCTTTAAAAAGAATGCTCACAATGATATATCATTCAAGGCAAAGCATCAATATAGTATTAATCTTTTAAGAAATGGAGAACCTATCAAAGCCTCCTGTGTGAAGCTTGAAGCCAAAGATTTCAATGCAATTACGGAAATGTGTGATAGTTGGTCTAAAACACCTCATGTTTCAGAACCTGATGATATTATTTCACAGTTTAAATTTTGGCTTGATTATTACTTTAATAAAAAGGAACTAGGTCCTAATAATCCTAATTTTTATGCCATTGTCGATGAAACAAAAAATGCTCCCCTGAAAGATAAGATCATAACGATCTTTTTTACTGTTGAATCTTCACCTATTAGATGTCATTTTTCAAAAGATCGAGTAAAACATATTGAGTCACTCCAAACAAAACCTGAATATACAGGAGATGTTGAAAACTTTAAAAGAACTCATTTTGTGGACTATGTGGAGACACCTGATTTAGTGAAAGGTGGAGGAGAACTGGCACTTTATTCAATGATTAGAGATATTTTAGAAAAAGCAGAAAATCAGCATCTTACTGCTATTGACCTTGTAGCTGCCTGTAATTCCAGTCCATTTTATGAAAAAATGGGTTTTCAGCGGATAGATGATTCTAAATGCTATAAGTTGCCAAGAGAACTGTTTGAAGGATTTATGCAGCGAGTCGAAAAGAAATACGGTTTTTCAAGAGATTAATTCTAAAAAATACAAAGTAGAATGCGTTTTGTGCATCGCTCAAATAGTAGTGTAGGGTGGGCTATTGCCCACCAACTTAGCTGAAGGAGGTACAGCTGTAGGGTACAGATCACACTACTGTACCGCAAGATTATTGATACAGTGTATTTTTTGCCTTAATGTTCGGTGGGCTAAAGCACCACCCTACGTTTACACCAAATTGTATTATTAGACAAGTGGCAAAAAAACACAGCGTCTAGAATAAACACTCATAAAGTAATGTAAATGTTTTTTTCTCCTGCATTTACAATGTGGTTATATTTTTTTTTTAGGGCTATAATACAAATTGAATAAATAATTAAATGGGAAGCATCAATGTTGTTAAAAGATTGGATCGAAAAGCGCAAGGAAGAACAAATTGCATCACGCAGCACAGAAGTCAAAATCGACGATAGTGTAGGCAAACTTTGGATTAAATGCTTTAATTGCAATAGCCAAATACCTAAAAAAGAAATTGAATCCAATATGAATGTGTGTCCTAAATGTGAATACCATTTCAGAATTGGCGCACGAGAACGCATTTTACAGCTGATTGATGATGGCAATTTTGAAGAAATGTACTCAAACATTACCGCTGCTGATCCACTGCAATTTTACGATACCGAGTCTTATGTCGACCGCCAAAAAAAAGCGAAAGAAAAAACAGACTTAGATGAGGCCGTAATCGTTGGCACAGGTAAAATTGACGGTAATGAAGTTGCAATGGCTGTTATGGATTTTGACTATATGGGCGGCTCAATGGGCAGTGTCGTTGGGGAAAAAGTTACACTAATCATTGAAGAAGCCCTAAAACGTAAAATTCCGATGATTGCGATTACAGCATCAGGCGGCGCAAGAATGCAGGAAAGTGTTTTGAGCTTAATGCAAATGGCTAAAACAAGCTGCGCAGTTGCCAGAATGAATGACGCAAAATTGCTATATATCACAGTATTAACGGAGCCGACTTTTGGTGGTGTTACAGCAAGTTTCGGAACCATCGGCGATATTATTATCGCTGAGCAAGGCGCCAGAATAGGATTTGCAGGACGCAGAGTTATTGAGCAAACTATCAGACAAAAACTCCCGTCGGATTTCCAAACGGCTGAATATCTTATGAAATTCGGTCAAATTGACATAATATCAAAACGACAAGACTTAAAAAATACTTTATCAACACTCATTAAATTACACAAACAATAGATAAAATTAAGGGACGGATGATGACAATACTCGATTTTGAAAAACCGATATATAAAATGGAAGCAAAGATTGAAGAATTAAAAAAACTAAGTTCGGAAGAAGGCATGAATCTACAAACAGAAATAGATACGTTTCAACAACAAATCTCAGAATACAAAAAAGAATTGTACGACAATTTGAAGCCGGTGCAAAAGCTGCAAATTGCGAGACACTCTGAACGCCCGAATTTTTTGGACTATATAAATTTAATTGCTACCGATTTTATTGAAATGCACGGCGACCGTGAAGGCAGCGATGATAAAGCTATTGTCGGCGGTGTTGCGAGAATTGACGGTAAGCCTGTTATGATAATCGGTACACAAAAAGGCAAAACAACAAAAGAAAATTTAGAATACAATTTCGGTATGCCACAGCCACAAGGCTATAGAAAAGCATTAAGACTTTTCTACCACGCTAACCGCTTCAATATGCCGATTATAACGTTAATCGACACACCGGGCGCTTATCCAGGCATTAAAGCAGAGGAAACTGCTCAAGGTATTGCAATTGCTACAAATTTGAAAGAAATGGCGAAACTTGATGTTCCTATCATTGCGATTATCACAGGCGAGGGATGTTCCGGTGGTGCTTTAGGTCTTGCAGTTGCTAATAAAGTTCTTATGCTTGAACATTCTTATTACACAGTTATTTCACCTGAGGGTTGTGCTTCTATATTGTTCCGTGACGCGTCCTTTGCTTCAAAAGCTGCTGATGCACTCAAAATCACAGCTGACGACTTGATGTGCTTGAATGTAATTGATGGAGTTATCAAAGAGCCTTTAGGCGGCGCGCACTACGACCATCAATATATGGCTGAAAACCTCAAAAATGCAATTACTGAAAACATTAATGAACTGTCACAAATGTCTGCTGAACAGCTGAAAGAAGATAGATACAACAAATTCAGAAGAATGGGTGTTTTTCATCAGTAATGAGCAAGGATTATCTTGAGGTTTCTATAAAAATCAATCCTGCATGTTCTGAGCTTGCGAGTGATGTTTTGTTTTCGAATTTCGATTGTGAGGGCATTGTAACCTCAGAAGAAGCCTACAAAGATTTAGAGCTGATTTCGACAACTGAGGATTACGTCAAAGGTTATATCGTTCAGGATGAAATGACTTTTGATGAGATTGAGACTGTCCTAAAATCTGCCTATAATGAATTGTTAGACAACGGGATTTCCAAAGAGTATTTAGGTGACTGGAACGTCACGATTAAGCCTGTTGAAAATCAGGACTGGTCAAAAAAGTGGAAAGAAAACTGGCAGCCGACAAAGATAACCGACAAAGTTGTTATTTCACCAAGCTGGATAGATTATCAAAAAGTGAACGATGAAATCGTCATAAACATTGATCCGGGTGCAGCTTTTGGCACAGGTACACATGCAACTACCCAGCTCTGTGTAATGGCGATTGAAAAATATATGCAAAAAGCTGACACCGTCGCTGATATCGGCACAGGTTCAGGAATTTTAGCCATCGCAGCTTCATTATTCGGCGCGAGTAAAGTAATAGGTATCGACAATGACCCAGTGGCTGTTGAAGTTGCAGAAGAAAATGCAAAAATAAATAATATCAAAAATTGTACTTTTTTACACCAAGAAATCGACAAACTAAATGAACAATTTGATTTCATAACCGCCAATATTCTTCACAACGTGCTTGCAGATATTATGTGCGATTTAGCACGCATAATGAAAGATGGTGCAAAATTAGTTTTAAGTGGTATTCTTGATACGAAGCAAGACATTGTTAAAGATGCAGTTCTCAAAAATAATTTGAAAATAATTGAAATTATACAAAAAGACCAATGGGTAGCAATAATTGTTCAAAAATAAAAGAGTTAGAAGGAGATAAGTTATGAGTGGTAAATGTGCGATATTAATCCCGGCAAGATACGGTTCAACAAGGCTAAACGCCAAAGCATTAATAAAAGTTGAAGGTAAATCTATCGTCCAGTGGGTTTGGGAAAAAGCTAAGGGTGCAAAATTAGCTGATGATGTGATTATAGCAACTGATCATGAATTAATTTATAATGAAGCCAAAAGTTTTGGCGCAAATGTTGAAATGACATCAGAAAATCATCAAAGCGGCAGTGACAGAATCGCAGAAATTGCAGAAAGACATCCTGAATTTGAATATGTCATTAATTTACAAGGCGATGAGCCGATGATTACGCCTGAGAGTATCGACGAAGTAATCAAAGCCATCAAAAATTCTGATGCTGAAATATCAACACTAATACGCGTTATCAAAGACAAAGAAGAATTAGACAACCCGAACACAGTGAAATGCGTGACTGACGATAACGGTTTTGCGCTTTACTTTTCGCGTTCAAAAATCCCTTATGAAAGAAACATAACTGACTGCATATTCTACGGCCATATGGGGATTTATGGCTATAAACGTAATTCACTATTTAAAATGACGAAACTTGCACCATCAATGCTTGAAAAAGCAGAGAGTCTTGAGCAGCTTCGTGCACTGCAAGCCGGCATGAAAATTATTACAGCTGTGGTTGATTGTAAGCCCGTTGGCATTGACACACAAGAAGATTTAGACAAATTTGCAGCAACCTTTGTCAAATAAGAGGTTGATGCATAATAATTTATTTATGCCATAATGAATAACAAAGATTTTATAATGAGAGATTATTATGTTAAAAAAACGTTCTATTCAATCAATAGTTGATGATTTAAAATCAAAAAAAGCAATAAATATTTTAGCGGTTCTTTTATTCGCTTTTTTATTCACACTTACTTTATCTTTGAGATATTTTTTATTTCAAAATATTGTAAATGAGGACAGCACAAGCAAAAAAGACATCTACGCACCCCGGGCAATAACGGTTGTTGACACATACAAAACAGAGCTGCAGAAAAAAGCAGCTGTCCAAAAAGTTGACCCTGTTTTAATGCTTGCAGAAGATTCTTATATAAAAAATGACCTGCAAATGCTTGTTGCATCAATAGAACGTATACGGTCGAAAAAGATTGCCTATAACGACAAAGCCGCAGAATACGACAATTTGTTCGATATGGTCAGTCCAAGTCAAAAAAATATTTTGAAAAATTATTTTTTAAATGCCACTCTTGAAAGTATTGATGCGACTTTCACAAGGGTAACGGAAGATTTGAACAGCGTTTTGGAAAAAATTCATATTTCTGATACTGATTTTGACACAGCTTCTGTGAACTCAATAATTTATAATTATATTGGCACGGGAACCAAAGGTAAAACAGCAGAAGCACGTGTTGTTGCCGGCATTATGGAGCAGGTAATTGTACCAAATATAGTTATCAACGAACAAGCAACCAAAATGGCACGCAAAAACGCCGAAGATGCTATCCAGCCTTATACAAAAACGTTTCAAAAAGGCGATAAGATTTTATACGAGGGTCAGCCGGTTAATAAATTCGAAAGAGCCGTTTTAAAAGAAGCAGGATACAACGTCCTAGACCTTAATTATCAGGCATTCATAGGCTTATTGGCAATTGTGTCATTATCAATAATGGCATTTTTATACTACTTATATTTCTTTGAAAAACCGTATTTTAACCGTAACCACTTGATGATTGTGGGTATGCTTGCACTTGTTATGGCGATTTTAGCGACTGTTAGACCTGATGAACTTTCAATATACATTTTGCCGCTGCAAATGTTCACGATATTGATTGCAGTACTCACAAACCCTCGAATTTCGTTCGTTGCAACATTTATTCTGCTAGCAATCATCAGTCTTGCGTTTTTAATGCCCGCAAAATTTTTGGTTGTATTCAGCTTAGTATCATTATTCATAACAATTTCAATAGCAAAAATAAAATATGCAAAGCGTTTTGACTTAGCAAAAATCGGCATCGAAACATCAGTCGTAATGGTGTTTTTAATCCTTAGTATTTTCGCGCTTGAAAAAGGCTTGATGGATATAGAGATGAATCAGGTTCTTCTCGACCTCATAACTGCTGCCGTTGTTTGTTTTGGCAGCGGTATTCTGGCTTTAGGACTGATGCCTTTGTTCGAGAGTGTATTCAAAATAATTACACCATATGAGTTAACTGAACTTGGCGACCAAAATCAGCCGTTACTCAAACGTTTGCAGCTTGAAGCGCCAGGTACTTTTGCACATTCAACCATGGTCGCGAATCTGGCCGAAGCCGCAGCCGAAGCGATTCATGCTGACCCGATTCTCGCTCGTGTTGGAGCGTTATATCACGATATAGGCAAATTAAAACGTCCTTTATTCTTTATTGAGAACCAACCGTTTTTCGGAATTGAAAACCCTCACTCAAAAATCAACCCACGTTTGAGTAAAATGGTTGTAACAGCACATCCCAAGGATGGTTCTGAATTGGCAAAAGACCACGGATTGCCTGTAATTATTCAGGATATGATTTTACAGCATCACGGAGACTCACTTGCCAGCTATTTTTATGCAGAAGCGCTTAAAAAAGAGGGCGAAGAAAATATTCAGGAAGAACAATTTCGCTACAACGGCCCAAAACCGGCAATGAAAGAAACAGCAATCTTGATGATAGCGGATGCTGTCGAAGCCGCAGCGAGAACTCTGCACGAAAACTACACCCAGGAAGAATTAGAAGCACTGATTAATAAAATCATCAAAGAGCGTTTAAATGACGGACAATTATCTGACAGTCCATTGACACTCAAGGATTTAAAGATTATTGCAGGCACTTTTAACCGAATTCTACGTGCTGCACACCACCAGAGAATCAAATATCATGAAGATATTATTAAAGAACTAAAAACCAGAACGCAAGAGCAGTCAAGCAAACCTCAGGAATAAAACTCTATGACACAGATTGACATTGGATTTGAGAATATTTACGAAGGTGAGTTAGATGTTGAAACATTAGTAGATGAAAAATCTATTCTAAACAATACCGAAAAAATTATGGACTTTTTGCTCAAACTAGATAGAATCAGAGAAAATTTTTGTCTTAAAAATTTTGATTTCAAATCCGTTTCTTTTGACATTTTATTGGTCAGCGATGACTACATAAAAAACATAAATGCAGAGTATCGCAACAAACCAGAGCCAACAGATGTTATTACTTTTGCACTTTTTGCCGATTCTGAACCTAAATTTTTACTCGATGGCGACGCGGCACTCGGTGAAATAATTATCTCACTTGATACTATCAAAAAACAAGCCAAAAAAAATGGATTTACTTTCGCAAATGAATTATACTATATTATAAGCCACGGTATATTACATTTGCTAGGCTACGACCATTTAACACAAGAAGATTATGATTTTATGGTTGAAGTACAGAAAGAGTCGTTGAAGGTAATAAATGTCTAAATTTACAAACAAAAAATTTTTTGGCAGTGTCCAGCACGCACTAAGAGGATTACTCGTAACAATCAAGTCACAACGCAATTTTAAGTACCAAATCCTGATACTTTGTTTAATCTGTGTAATTGCCTATATGCTGAAATACACAGCTGTTGAGTTTTGCCTGTGCGCTTTTTCGATAGTGCTTGTCCTGCTGATAGAAATGATAAACTCCTGCATCGAATTTGCCCTAGACGCGGTTTATAAAAACAAATATTCCATTTTGGTAAAAATGTCAAAAGACATTTCAGCCGGCGCTGTACTATTATGCTCAATCAACTGTGTCGCAATAAACAGCATTATTATCTTATCGAAAGTGACTAATATTTTTGCATAAAAAAACCGACATTGCTGCCGGTTTTTCGTATATATAATTTTTAGATTACATTTCAGGCACCGGGAATGCGTGTGTTCTGAGTAATTGAATCGCTTTAGCATAGTAGTCAGCTTGTGATGTCGCCGAGTTAAGCGTTTGAACATCCAGCAATGAGCCCCATTGACCGATTGTATACATAGATTGTGCAAAGATATTCGTAGCAAATGCACTCGCATAGTCAGTCGGGTTACCGCTTGTAACAACTTTTGTGAAGTCAACGTTGTTTACAACATATTCTGATGCCCATTTTGAAGAGAATGCGCTCTGCGTCAAATCATATGATACTGAGCCTGGAGCTACACCTTCTGCATCCTGGTTCGCGACAAATTGTAAGCTGCCGGCGCCCCATAGCGCATAACTGTAATTTTGTGTACCATCATCACTGCCAATACCACTATCTGCGGCTAATTGTTGCAAGGTTGTATGTGTGGCAGTACCGTTAATTTGGTCAATAATCATCGCATCATTAGTACCATCGTCACCGTATACTTTTGTTCCGGGTTGGTCAGTAGAGCTTGTCCAAGCAGTATCCTGCATGTAATCTCCACCAATTGCAAAGTTTATATTGCCGTATACGTCATCCTTGGTTCCATAAACCAAGAGAGCCCAGGCACCCATATCTTTTCCCAGATGACCTGTTTGTGCCATTCTTTGGTTATGGACTGCCAATTCCGGAATATATTTGCTTGTGCCGGTCGCCGAAGACGTAACGCTGCCAATTGCGTTTGTCATGTTATTACTCCTTCAAATTTATATGTTATATATATAAAAACAAATCGTATATATAAATTGCGCAATTTATATATACTTTCGTTACAATTTGTTACATGAATTTTAATTTATCCTCAACTAAAAAAGCGTGAGCGTCACTGTTCAGCGCTTTTTTAAGTTTTATATTTAAATTTTTAATGTTAAGTTTTATGCAGTGTTTATCTCTTATTATTTAGTTAATTTCAATTTTTCACCTAATACAAATAATAGTCCAAATGATATTTCTTTTTTGGCTCAAACGTGGTATAACTATAATAGATATTGAGGAGGCAGAACTTGCAAGAATTAGTCGCGTTAGGTTGTTTCATAGTTTTTTCCGTAATTTTTGCATTTGCAGCTATCATAGCAGGTTTTATAGTGTCACCTAAAGCAGCAAATGACGAAAAGACAATGCATTATGAGTGTGGAATGCCTCTATTTTCGGACGCACGGGTACAGTACAATGCACACTTCTTTATGTATGCGATATTGTTTTTGATATTTGATATAGAAACAATTATGCTGTATCCTTTTGCAGTGGCTTACGGGCAGCTTGGACTATTAGCGTTTATTGAGGCAGCAATTTTCGTACTTATTCTTTTAATTGGCTTATTTTACGCAATTCAAAAAAATATTTTGAAATGGAGATAAATTGAACATAATACTGTCAGCAGTAGATTTTGTATATAACTGGGCGAGGTCAAATTCACTTTGGCCGTTGACGTTTGCTACTTCTTGCTGCGGTATTGAAATGATTTCGACTTCAGCGGCAAACTTTGATATAGCGCGTTTTGGCTCTGAGGTTTTTCGTGCATCACCAAGACAAGCAGATTTGCTGATTGTAGCAGGAACAATTACACATAAAATGGCGCCTGCACTCCTAAGGCTATATGAACAAATGCCTGAGCCGAAGTACGTAATCGCAATGGGTGCTTGCACTTGCACAGGCGGAATGTATCGCGGCGACTCATATGCAGTAGTAAACGGAGTGGATAAAATCATTCCTGTAGATATATATTTGCCAATGTGTCCGCCTAAGCCTGAGGCTTTGCTTGATGCGATTATAAAACTGCAGAAAAAAATCAAAACCGAATCACTGGCTGAACGTCAGGAATACATTAGCTCTCATCGAGCAAAATTACATCTGCCCGAAGATAAAAATGCAGAATTGCTCGTTGATTCTTGTGATATAAACGTTTATTCCTGGGGCATTATAGAGGAGTCCGTGCAGTAATGACCGATAAATTGCTATCAGAAAAATTTAATATTAAAGAAAACGGCACAATTTGCGGTGAGCGGGAATATTTGCATGTAAACTCTGACGACATACACGAGATTATAAAAACTTTGAATAGAATGCCTGAGTTTAATTATGATGTATTAACATCAATTACTGCAGCTGATTTGTACGATTTAAAATCAGAAAAGGGCGACTTTGAGCTAATATACAGTTTGTATGCATCGTCATTAAATAAAATTTTACTTATTAAAACAACTGTTGAACGTAACAATCCAAGTATTCAAAGTATATGTGACATTTTTCCATCGGCGAATTATGATGAGCGAGAAATATTCGACTTATTTGGAATAAAATTCAACGGACACCACCATTTAAAACGTATATTAATGACAAACGACTGGCTAGGATATCCGCTGAGAAAAGACTATGTAATGCAAGACGAAAGGCTTAGTTGGAACAAACGATGAGCGAGCAAGCAGCAAAGACAATGAAAATTAACATAGGTCCGCAACACCCGTCAACGCACGGTGTGCTTAGGCTTGTTCTTGACATGGACGGAGAAATGATTAAAAAAGCCGAGCCGGTCATCGGATACTTGCATCGCGGTATGGAAAAAATGGCTGAATCCAGAAGTTATTTTCAGTATTTGCCAATCGTAGACAGGATTGACTACCTTTCAAGTTTTTTCTGTGCAGAAGCTTATTGTGAAGCTGTAGAATGTCTTGCCGGCTTGTCAGTGCCACAGAAAGCTCAGTATATCAGAGTTTTATTGATGGAACTTAATCGCATTACTTCACATTTGATGTGGCTGGGTTCATTTTTACTTGATTTAGGTGCAACATCGCCATTGTTTTATTGTTTTGCTGAAAGGGAAAAAATCCTAGCAGCTTTTGAACGCCTGACCGGACAACGTATGATGTACAACTATCACACGTTTGGCGGGGTTAAACGTGAACTTAATGACGAATTTTTGGGTGAAATTAAAGACTTTTGCACAACATTCCCTGAAAAAATACAAGAATACGAGGATATTATCACTAACAGCCCGATATTTATCAGTCGTACAAAAAACATAGGCATACTAACTAAAAAGAATGCTTTAAGCTATTCAATCACAGGTGCAAACATTCGTGCTTCAGGAATACAGCTTGATTTCAGAAGAAAAAAACCATACTTAGTTTACGAGTACCTCGATTTTGATGTACCGACTGCGACTGTTGGTGACTCATATTCCCGTTATTTGGTGCGAATTGCAGAAATGCGCCAATCGGTAAGAATCGTGGAACAGTGTGTTGAATGGCTCGAAAATACTCAGGAAGCACAAATTTGCGATGAAAAAGTAAAGCCTAATTTACTAAAGCCCAATGCGGGTATTGCAATTTCTTATGTGGAATCTTCACGTGGTTTGCTAAATTGTATTGTATACTCAGATGGTTCTGCAAAACCTGTAAGGGTAAAATGGCGCACGCCATCGTTTTATGCAGTGCAATTATTACCAAAGCTTGTGAAAAATCATTTATATGCAGATTTAATGGCAATTTTCGGTTCACTGGACGTTATTTTGCCGGAGGTGGATAGATAATGGATAATCTGTATTTTTACTATTTAGATTTATTCAATCAACACAACATTCCGCCGTTCTGGGCGACTGTGACATGGTATGCGTTTCCATTCGCAATTATCGCAGCAGCAATGATTTTGTCAGTGCTCATTTTGGTGCTGGCTGAGCGTAAAATTCTGGCTTTTTACACACTACGTAAAGGCCCTAATCGTGTTGGTTTATGGGGGACTATGCAGACTATTGCTGATGCAATTAAACTTCTTTTCAAAGAAGATATTATACCGGCTGAAAGTAGCAAATTCTTATTCTGGATAGCGCCTGTAATAGCTTTTGCGCCTGTAATGGTCGTATGGGGGCTTATCCCTTATAACAGTAATTTTAAAGTAATCAACTCATCCGTTGGAATTTTACTTTACCTTGCGATTGTTTCATTTCCAGTGCTGGGAGTTATGCTGGCAGGACTTGCAAGTAATAATAAGTATTCGCTAATCGGTGGAGTGCGTTCAGCAGCCCAAGCAATCAGCTATGACATACCTATGGTTATGTCAGCTCTTGGGGTCGTTGTACTCGCAGGAACAATGAATTTAGGCGATATAGTAAATACTCAATCCTCAACATCCGGATTATTCGGTTGGTACTTTATACCGGGGGTTATAGGGTTTGTAGTGTTTTATATTTGCGCTCTTGCTGAACTAAACCGCATACCGTTCGATTTTTCAGAAGCGGAAAGCGAATTGGTAAGCGGGTATAACACTGAATACTCAGGAATGAAATTTGCTTTATTTTTTCTTGGGGAATATGCTGCGTTATTTGTACTTTGTGCGTTTATAGCGACTATTTATTTGGGTGGTTATCTATCTCCATTTGGT
This sequence comes from Candidatus Gastranaerophilaceae bacterium, assembly GCA_031551265.1. Taxonomy (GTDB): domain Bacteria; phylum Cyanobacteriota; class Vampirovibrionia; order Gastranaerophilales; family Gastranaerophilaceae; genus JAVBNU01. The sequence continues at coordinate 25,317 of JAVBNU010000043.1, read as the reverse complement.
TTTTATTTTGCAGACAGAATATCTGACAGTTTCCACTTAACAATGACAGCATCAACTTGGTTGGTTTATTTGGAGCAAATTTTCTGGCTTTTAGCCAAAGTTATAATTTTAATCTTGTCAATATTATGGATACGGGCTACATTGCCACGATTCAGGGTCGATGTATTGATGAATTTTGCTTGGAAAATCTTGTTGCCGTTGGCGATACTGAATTTCTTTGTTGTGTGCATATATAAATTTTGGAGTATTTCATGAAAATTATATTTAATTTCATAAACAACGTAGCAGCCGGAATTTTTGAAATCTGGCGTGCATTATTCACAGTAATGAAAATCGGTTTTAGAAAGCCTGTGACACTTGAATACCCTGAAAAAAAATGTACCTTAAACGAACGCTTCAGAGGCAAACTCCAACTGAGACGGGATGAAGCCGGTGAATTAACCTGTATTGCTTGTGAAACTTGTATAAAAGCTTGTCCGGGAGTTGGTATACTCAAACTTAAAAGGGAAAAACAGGAAAACGGACGATATAAACCGGTACAATTTGATATCGACCTCGGACAATGTATTTTCTGCGGCAATTGTGCTGAAGTTTGTCCCGGCAATCATATATATATGACGCAAGAATATGAACTTGCAACCGACGATAAAGAATCATTGCTAATAGAAAATTTTAACAAAACGGAGGTATCCTGATTTGGAAATGATTAATATAGTAGCATTTTATACCTTTGCATTTTTGGCACTGTTGTTTACAATTCTGATTATTGCTTCTAACAGAATCATCTACTCTATTTTATCTGCAGTCGCTGTGTTCTTATCAATAGCAGGTCTGTATTTCTTATTGAATTCGCCATTCAATGCAGTCGCCCAAATAGCAATCTATGGTATCGGCGTAACAATCCTGTTGCTGTTTGCAATAATGCTTGTCTCTTACCAAAAAGATACTCAGATATATTTAGCATTCAAACCGAGAACTTTGTTTGCAGCATTGGGGTTGGGGTTAATTATTTTATCAGTATTCATGCTTTTATATGATGATTTCCATGAGTTTTTAATGCACCTCGATTATACGGTTAATGCAAATCTCACTAATGTTATAGATACGACATCAGCAATAGGTACAGGCATTTTTCAAAATTATATTCTTGCATTTGAGCTTTTATCAATATTTTTGCTGGTGGCGTTAATCGGTGTAGGTATAGTATTTTTGCGCCCGAGAAGTGAGGATAAATAATGGCAGATGTGATTTATAACAGCTTAAATATCGGACTTGTACACTATTTGATGTTAGCGTTTTTCCTGTTTGTCATTGCGCTTTTTGGTGTTGTTATTGTGCGTAACACTATAAAATTATTAATTTTAATTGAGGTTATGCTTTGCGCTGTCAGCCTTAATTTTATTGCATTTGCAAACTACATTGACTCAGATGTAAGAGGAATGATTTTTGCAATCTTTATAATTGCCTCATCAGCAGCACAGCTGGCTGTTGGTATTGCAATATTATTTGCAATATACCGCCATAAAAAGACCGTTGATACTGAAACAATGAATGATTTGAGGGGGTAAGAAGTGACAGAATTTATCTTGCATAATATTTCTTTCATAGCCATTTTGCCACTGCTGATCTGTGTGTTTATAATTTTTTATTCTAACTCAGGTCTGCTGCAATCTCGCAGAGCAACTTTAACACTTACACTAATCTCAACATTCATTGGAATTATATGCTCAAGCGTTGTACTGGTGCATTGTATTCATAACCCTCATTACATATTAGAAAGCAGCTTCAGTTGGATTAAATTTGATGACTATATGATTGACCTGAAAATCGGTACCATGATAGACAGCTTGACCGCATTAATGTTGTTTATTGTAACGACTGTAAGTTTCTTGGTACAGCTATTCGCACACGGATATATGAAAGATGACCCGTCATATCAACGTTTTTATGCATATTTAAATCTGTTTAGTTTTTCTATGCTAGGTTTGGTGTTGAGTTCAAACTTAATTCAGACCTACATTTTCTGGGAGTTGGTCGGCGTATCAAGTTACCTGTTAATAGGTTTTTGGTTTACAAAACGTTCAGCCTCAAAAGCTGCGAGGAGAGCTTTTGTCATAAACAGAATAGGTGATGTTTGTTTACTACTAGGGATTATTACGCTGATTTATTATGCCTTCAATTTCGAAATCTCCCAAGGAATGACATTACTGTCATTCGTTAATATTTCGTTCTGGTCCAGCAGCATCTATGGGCTGACAGACGGTTCGGTATTCTATATTATTTGCTTGTTATTATTAATGGGTTCGGTAGCAAAATCTGCACAATTCCCGCTGCATGTTTGGCTTGAAGACGCAATGGAAGGTCCAACACCGGTCAGTGCTCTCATACACGCAGCAACAATGGTCGCAGCCGGAGTGTTTTTGATAGCAAGATTTTACCCTTTATTCACATTGTCCGAGCCAATTATGAACACAATCGCAGCTGTCGGGATTTTTACAGCATTTTTAGCTGCATTGGTCGCTATATCGCAGAACGACATAAAAAAAGTTTTAGCATATTCTACTTGCTCACAGCTGGGTATAATGTTCTTCGCGTTAGGTATTGGAGCCTATACAGGTGGAATATTCCACCTGCTCACTCACGCTTATTTTAAGGCATTGTTATTCTTATGCGCAGGTTTAATAATAACTTGTCTTGCACATCAGCAGGATTTACGTTTTATGGGAGGATTGCGCAAGCATTTCCCTGTGTGTGCGGCAGCGTATATTATCGCAAGTATTTCCATCTCAGGCTTGTTTTTCAGCGGGTTTTACTCAAAAGAAATGATTTACGGACACGCCTATGATATATACGGGCAAAGTTTTTTAGCTGTGTTGGTGATTCTGACAATATTAACAACATTTTATATTTTCAGAACATATTTCATGATGTTTGAAGGTGAATACCGTGGCACAACTGAGCCGCAAAAACCTGGGTTAGTTTTAAATATACCTATCATAATATTAGCTGTAGCAGTAGTTTTTGCAGGTACTATCTTTGCACCTATGATTGGGAATCTCATTTCCTTTGATTTCGGTATGTTTATAGAACCGATTAATAAACTCGGACAGGAAAATATCGTTATACTGACTTCGTTATGCGCATCAGCTATAGGTATTTTAATTGCCTTTATAATGCATAAACTTGGTAGATTCACGCGCCCTGAGCCGTCAAAAAACATTTTATGGCAAATTTCATATAATAAATTTTATATTAATAAAATTTATTCATTCTTAACTGCAAAAATATTTTTTGGCATATGCGTACTCACAAATCTTATTGATAGATACATAATCGATGGCATCGTAAATCTTTGCGGCGCTGCTGTCAGATTATGTGCATATATTATTTCACGACTGCAAAACGGCAATGTGCAAGCGTATATTACATACTCAATCGGCGTCATCGGAATATTTTTATTCGCGCTGGTTTGGGTATATTATTGGATGATGAAGGTGTAGAATTATGGAATTTTTATCATTAACAGCTTTAATATTTTCACCACTCATAGCTTTTGGGCTGATTGTTTGCCCTCTATTTCCCAATCATGAGGTGAAAATACGACGCTTTGCAAAGACATTTGCGGCACTGCACTTCATCTACACTTTAGTATTTTTAATGTTTTTCAACCCGCAAAACCCAGGCTGGTCCTATGCGACCGAAATAAAAATCTTTGGCTCAAGTTGGCTTGAACAGCTTGGCATCACAGCTACTTTTGCTGTAGATGGCCTATCTATGATATTCGTGACTTTGACGTCCTTCATAGTTTTATTGGCGTTAATGGCCAGTAAAAACACCATTACTACAAAACAAAAACTTTATTATTCAATGATTTTCTTATTACAGACTGCGATTCTCGGGGTATTTTGTGCACGAGATATGTTCTTGTTCTTCTTGTTCTGGGAATTGGAATTGATACCAATGTATTTCCTAATTTCACAATGGGGAACAGGCAACTCCAGAAAATCAGCTATGAAGTTCGTGCTATACACGTTTTTAGGAAGTGTAATAATGTTGTTCGGTATGTTATGTCTGTATTTTTGTAATCTAGACACTGCAGTTCAATTAACAGCTGCACTTGATAAAATGAGCATTGAAAGCTCGTTTTATCCAACCTGGTTCCAGTATTTAATCTTTTTATGTTTCTTTATCGGCTTTGCTGTTAAAATCCCGATTGTACCGTTGCATAGCTGGCTGGCCGACGCGCACGTTGATGCACCTGCACCGGTGAGTATGATTTTAGCAGGTGTTCTACTGAAACTCGGAGCTTACGGCCTAATTCGTTTTAATATGGAAATTTTCCCTGAAATTTTCCATAGCTTTGCAGCTATTTTAATGATTCTCGGTGTTATAAACATAATTCACGCAAGTCTTGTAGCTTTTGCACAAGTCGACATAAAACGTGTTGTCGCGTTCTCCAGCATTGCGCACATGGGGATTGTCCTGCTTGGATTGGGTGCTTTAAACTCAATAGGTTTTAACGGTGCTGTTTTCCAAATGCTTGCGCACGGCGTAATCAGCGCAGGATTATTTATGTTAGTTGGCATAATCTATCTACGCACAAAAACAAGAATAGTAACTGATTTAGGCGGCTTAGGACAAGTTATGCCAAAATGTATGTATTTTGCAATTGTTATTTGTCTTGCAGCGCTAGGATTGCCGTTTTTAATAGGATTTCCGGGCGAATTTATGTCAATTACTGGTGTGTTTTTATCTGAAATGAATGTTAATTTAAATATAATTATAACAATGCTGGCGCTTATAGGATTAGTGTTTTCGGCAGGTTATATTTTATATATTTTTCACAAAACTTTTTACTCAAATTTATTGGAGCAAAACAAAAATATCAAAGATATTGTTGGCTATGAAGGTGTAATTTTATTATTTTTAGCAGTAGTAATAATATTTTTTGGAGTATACCCGACTGCTTTGCTCAATATTTTTGAAACGTCATCAAATGTAATCTTAAGTATATTGCAGGTGTAAATATGAATTTTCTAGAAGAAATAACTAAAGCATTTTTACCGGAGCTGGTGCTCACGATATTTATTCTGCTTAATATTGTATTGTCTATTTTTGCAAGCAAGCGCACATACAAAATCTCACGCTGGTTCGCAATACTGGGCATCGTTTTTACACTTTGCGCAACACTGCAAGTACAAGAAGCTGCTTATGCTTTCAACAATTCGTTTTTATCTAACAGCTTGAGTATGTTTTTCAAGACACTTGTTTTAATTACCGGATTTTTTATCGTATTTTTATCAGGTAGTGTCGTACGCAGCAGACGCGACAGAGCTTTTGAATACTTCACCTTAGTTCTTACCGCCATTTTAGGCGCAATGTGTTTGATATCATCAAACGACTTTTTGACAATGTTTATTTCGCTTGAGACACTTGGAATTTGCTGCTACATATTGACAGCTTATACAAAAAATTATCAAGCAAAAGAAGCCGGCTTAAAATACCTCATTACAGGATGTGTAGCTACAGCTATAATGCTGTTCGGGGTTTCGTATATCTATGGATTTACGGGATTACTTAACTTTGAAGCAATAAATGCGTTTTATTTGGCGAACTTCCCGACTATTGTTTTCACATTTGCCCTAATGCTTGTTATGTTTGGCTTGTTGTTCAAAATTGGAGCTATTCCTTTTCATAACTGGGTACCTGACATATATGAAGGCGCAAATTACCCAACAGCCGCATTTTTATCAACAATACCGAAACTGGCCGGTTTTGCTATTCTTTTAAAAATAATGTTTTTACTGGGTTCGTTATCGCCAATAATGCAGTTTGTATCAATTACTATCGCGACTGTTTCAATAATATACGGTAATATTGGCGCTATAAAACAGACAAATATCAAACGTTTTCTTGGATATAGCTCTGTCGCACATGCCGGATACGTGTTGTTGGCTTTTTGCGTACTTTATTATTACAACGCAGCAGCAATTTTATTTTACTTATTCTGCTATATATTTATGAATATTGGTGCATTTGCAGCAGTAATTTTATTCAACAACTCAACTTCTAAAAACAATATTGAAGACTACAAAGGACTCGCGTACCAGCGTCCATTCTATGTTATTGCGTTTTCACTTTGCCTGTTCTCACTGGCAGGATTTCCTGTTACATCAGGCTTTTTATCCAAAATATATTTGTTTGCAGCAGTTGTAAGATCAGGATTTTTATTCCATGCATATTTAGTAATTGCGCTTATTGCTTCAGTTGTCGGCGTTTATGCATATTTGAACATAATAAAAGTAATGTTTGAACGGACAAAAGATGTTGCGCAACTTGACAATCGTTTCACTTCCATTAAATTCATACTCTATTTTTGCGCAATAATTACGTTCCTACTTTGTATTTTTGCGTCACCAATAATTAATTTATGTATTGAACTTGGATATTCATTAATGTAAAAATAAAAAGCGGGAATATTCCCGCTTTTTATTTCATTTGCTATACTAAGCTTGCTCCACAATGAGGACATTTGGTTGCATCAGCATCAACCAGCATTTGGCAATGCGGACAAGTTTTTTTCTTGTCTTTAGAATGTTTTTGCTTATTCATGGTCATTACTCCTTAAGTATAAATACGTATTTCTCTCATGGCTGGAAATACACACCGACACTATATCATGCTTGTAAAGTATTCTACTTAGCCACAGTAGCCATTACTCTCGACATTAAGGACAAATTATTAATAATAATTCTTTTTTATGCTTTATTTGAATAAATTGCTACAAAGTGATTATTGCTTTTTACGTTTTCAGGACGTTATAATAGAATCTGTCAAGAGGATTTTTATGCTGAAAAAGATTATCACAATAACCTGTATTTGTCTGTTTGCAAGCTCTATCGCATTTGCAAAAGTTGTTGAGCTGGACGATATAGATATTGAAGGCGAAATTCAAAATTACAGTGAAAAAATCACTAAAATCTCACACGAACTTAACAAAAACCACGCCGACTCCGAAAAATACTTTGAGCGTGGAAAGCTTAGAGTTAAATTAATAAATCTATATGAACAAAAAATGTTCTATGAATTCGGAATGAAAGACAAGTCCTTGCTGCCATTGCGTGAGCGCAGAGAAAAACATCAGTACGAAATACTCAATGATAAAATTTATAAAGCCGCACTCAAAGACTTTGATAACGCAATCAAACTAACACCCGAAAACCCAAAGCTATACTTTGAACGTGGAAAATTAAACAAAAAATACAAAGACTCTATCGCTGACTTCGATAAAGCGATTGCACTCAGCCCAGACAACGCTTTTTTCTATTTTGAGATGGCGAATCGACATTTTGAGGAAGCCAAATATAGCGAAGCATTGCTTGATTACGATAAAGCAATTGAATTAAACTCAAATCAGGCTTTATTTTATGAATACCGTGGACACACCAAAAAAAACTTGAAAGACTCTGACGGTGCAGTCTCTGATTATGAAAAAAGTATCAAATTATATCAAAAAGATAAAAACATTATGGTTAGCTACCATCGTTGCAATAAGCTGTCTTATGAATGCAAAAACTTGAAGGAACAGTCAAAAAGGCTCGCCGAACCTGACAAGAAAAACGAAAATAAGAAATAATTATATACAGCCTTCTTTTTTGCAAAATGTCCTGATACCATAGCTGGTGATTACGAGCGCCAAAGCTATCAACAGAATAGAAATAATAAGCTGCAATCCGTTAGTTGCAAAAGCCGCTACACCATTCGCCAAAATATTTTGTACTAAATTATAAACACCTACACTCAAAGCTGTAATCGTAACAACCAACATAAATGCCATCGGGAAATACAACATAGTGTACTTTTTGTTAGTTCTTTTAAAATAAACGACAATCGCAACAAATACAAGCGCAGCGAGCAGCTGATTCGCAGAGCCAAATAACGTCCAGATTTTTTTGTATCCTGCAGCAACCAGTATCCAAGATAATATTAGGGTAAAAATAGTCGCTACATATTTATTCGTCAGAAATTTATTTTTTATAAACAATTCCTGAAACGCCATTCGCCCAACACGTGTAATCGTATCGACAGAGGTCAGCGCGAACGCCGAAATCGCTAAAGTCACAAATGTGTACGAAATTGAAGTTGGTATTTTTAATAATGCTAAAAATCCTGCTATTGCGTTTGCAAAAATGACGGGCGGCGAGCCGGCAGGCATTTTGCCATTGACGAATAATGACGCGACACAAACCAACGACAGCACCGCAAGCAATGCCTCAACTAACATACTGCCCATTGAAACAAATTTTATATCACGTTCGTTATTTATTTGTTTTGAAGTTGTACCAGATGCTATCAAAGCATGAAAGCCTGAAATTGCCCCACAAGCAACAGTTATAAACAGTATCGGAAATAAAAATTGTCCATCCACAACAAACCCGGTAAACGCCGGCATGTTAATGGTCGGGTTTGCATATGCAATACCGACAACTGCCATAATCATCATACCGTACAATAAAAAGGAGTTTAAATAATCACGCGGCTGTAAAAGTAGCCAAACAGGCAAAGTAGCTGCTACAAGGATATACATAAAAATAAGATATAGCCAAATCATTTTTGGCAAATAAACAGGGAACGAAAGCCCTATCACCATGCACGCAACCAGAAACGCAATACCAATGACAGATGACCAGAAAAAGCTTGTTTTTAGTTTATAAACTGTATAGCCAAACACCACCGCCAAAATAATAAAAAGTGAGGACGTAAGCGCTGTTGCGCCGCCTGCAGGGTTTAATGAATTATCAACATTAAAGCCATTAAATGTATCAGCAATAATATCCGAAAACGCAGCTATGACAAGAGTCGATAAAACCCAAATAAATATAAGAAAAAGATTTTTGCCGAGTTTACCCATATATAACTCGATTACATATCCGATAGATTTACCCTCGTTTTTAACCGAAGCATAAAGAGCCGCAAAATCCTGTACTGCCCCCATAAAAACGCTGCCGAATAAAATCCACAGCAAAATTGGCACCCAGCCGAACCCTGCTGCTAAAATCGGACCGTTAATCGGGCTTGCGCCGGCTACAGACGCAAAATGATGGCCAAAAACTATTTCTTTGCGGGTTGGCACATAATCCACGCCATCTTCCATAGTATGTGCCGGAGTTGTTGCATTAGAGTCAACTTGCCAAGCTTTTTCCAAATATTTTCCATAGACGAAATATCCGACTAATAATACTGTTATAGCTACAGCTAAAATCAACAATGCACTCATACTTCTCCCTCCGTTACTTATTATTAAAACATATTAGAGGTAAAAACTCAATAAAAATGCTGCTCGCACCGTGTCATTGCTGTACATGTCATGTAACTAGTACATGATTTTTAAGAAAAAAGCTCCCTCTCCCCTGTGCGGGAGAGGGTAGGGGTGAGGCTTCGCGAGAAGTCGTGGCAATCCAGTCTATAAAACTGGTTTGCCGCGCTCACTACGTTCGCTCGCAAAGACACCATGTCCATGTTTTGAGATAAAATTCAATGCTATTGGGCTCAAACCCACTAACAAGCGAATAATTTATTCAGATAGTTATTGTGCCATTAAAGCTTCAACATCCTCAATTTTATAATAACCGGCAATCATGTACTGCCATACGAACATTGCCCATATCATAAACAGCATTGTAGCAATTCCTACAATCGAATAGAGCACAATATATGCCAACACCAGCAAGAATGCGACCTTTTGTAAAATAAATGCAAGGACAAAAGAAAGAATCGCTGCTGCTGCAATCGCCAAAACAACTACTACCGTCACCAATACATACAATATCAATGAATCTACAAACAGTTTGTTGAATCTTTCTTTGTCTTTTTGGATGAAAGCCCATATGCTTTTTAGATTTAAAGTCTCTACAAAATCCTGATTAACAGCAAATCTCAATAAAATTGCTATCCAAATGTACATAAATAAAATAGTGACAGCGACCAACAGTATCGCAAGTAAAAACATTGGTATGCCCAGCGTAAAGACCGATAGGAACATCGCAATAAATGTAAGCGGCACTATAACAATAGAAATCACAAAACTATAAATCAAAGACGTTCCTGTCAGCTTCAACCCATTTATCAAAATTGGCTGTATCTCCTTATCAATCACAGGGAAAGGCATTTGTTCTTTTTTCATCAAGCTGATTAGCATCATCATATAAAAGCCCAACATAAAAATTGAAACAATGATGTTCAGGCAAACAGCACTCAACAAAGCTCCAAGAATTCCGACTCCCGTCATTATAAGAAAATTTTTCTTAAACTCGGGCGCATTGTGTAATGCGGCAATCGCGTTTTTTATTGATTCCATAATTTTTACTCCTATATAAATAAATTTAAGTTACGTTATTTTGTCCTATTCTATAATAATACGCAATGACTTTCAAGGATATGATTTGATAATAAATTTGCAACAATGTTAACAGCACGCACAAAAGTAATACCAAAATAACAATGACAACTCCGCCAACAATGATAGCTAAAGATAGAGCACTCACGCCGGACGCAGAGAACATCCCTATGCAAACACCTGCCACAATCATTATTATATAGATAGGGACAAGAATTGCCGTGTACAACGAGATATACCCTATAAATAACAAAAACAAATAAGCAAGCGTTTGAAAATATTTTTTTGCATCGGCTTTGATAAAATCAATAATTTTAAATAGATTTAAACTATCCAAAAATTTGCCTGAAATTGCGAGTTTCACCAATATTGCAGGTAAAATAACAAACACCGGAATATACCACAACAACGCAAATAGCTGTGCTGCAATAACAGAAAGCTGATGAGTTTTCTCAGCCATCGTTTCGCCTATTATCATAACTACAATCGCCGGCAATAAGTATATGGCAAAAATCCCCATCAATTTTATACCACGTGACAGCATCAAGCCAATGTTTCCACCCACTTTAGGAAAAGGATTTTCAATATTCCTGAGAAAGTTGTTCAAAGTCACAACAAAAAAGCCTCCCATTCCTACCATTATCAAAAAACAAAGTAAGATAGTCAACAACATCAGCATTCCAAAAAATATCCCAAATACAGGCATTTCCTTAGAAGCAGTGACAGCAAGCCCAAACACGCCGCCCATAACACCAAAAACATATATCCCGGCGACAACTACGGCTGTTAATGTGAGCAACAGCGTTGTTTTAAGCAACCCCGGTGTTTTTTTAAACGCAAAAGACAGTGCATCCATCGTATTATCCTCTTACTCGGTTATTACTTACTTGATTATATCAACACTTTCATAGTTTTGTAAACAATAGCTTCTACATTTTTTCTTTATTTATCAGCTTTTCCATCGCTATTGTTAAACTTTGTTACAAGATTCGAAAATATCCTAAAGTTTATGAGAAAGAATGACGATATTGAAAGTGTAAAGCAATAAAACATTGTTTTGTGAAAAGTGTTGAGAATTTATAAACGATTTTATAACAACATAGGAAGAAAAAGAAAGGATATGTAAAAATGAAATTTTCAAAAGTATTTTTGGGTATTGTGCTTTTATTTGCATTATTTGCGCCTATGGCAGCAGAAGCAGGTAACGGCGGCTACACTACAGGCCATGGCGACTATTATTGGTGGTATCGCAACAATCATGACTTGAATTTTGACACCTCAACCTCAACTACGCAAGGCTATGCAAAAAACCCTGATGAAGTCTATGCGACTCAGCTGAAACAGGCGCAAACAGGCATGCCGACCGCAGTTGTTTACCCTACAGTCGCAGGAAGCGGGTATGTGCAACCAATGCCACAGGCACAACCTTATTACCAACAGCAGAGAACGGTTCCTGTAAATTATCAACAGCCTGGCATGGTTCCGACAAATTACGTACAGCAAGGATACACGCAGCAAGGCTATGTTCAGCAGCCAAGTTATCCTCAAGCACAGGCACAAGCGATGGGTTCACCCGTATTTGCAGACCCATATCACGCTCAAATGGAAGCAAAAGCACGTGAACTTAATTTGAGAAGAACTGATTTGGCAATCAATAACGTTGAGCGTCAGGAAAAAGCTAACGATAAAGCTGCAATAAGAGATACAAATTACACGGTACGTGATACGTTCCGCACGGTCAACAGCGCAGTAGGTACTGCTTCCACCATTCGTGGCTTCTTCCGCGGTTTCTAAGCTAAAATACTATATCGAATCGGATAAATACTCAAAAGAGGCTGATTTTTATCGGCCTCTTCTTTTATTTCTTTTTATCAGCAGAACTAATCATATGAGCCAATATTTCAACTAAAACCTCCGTATTGCGCGGGAAGTAATGATTACACATACCGTTTACTATTTTACCTTTTAAACTTGCACCATCTTCAATGACAACTTTGCCCGGCAATTTTGTATCAAAAATTATGCTGCCCTCAACAGTTGTACCAGCTGGTACAATAAATTTCGGCTCAACAGATTTTATCGCAAAAAAGCCTTTTTTATCTTTAATCTTTACATTACCGATTTTATTTTTCCCATTCAATTCTAACTTATCTGTATATGCCGTAATAGTGCCCCAACATGTACTATTGTTCAATGTGATTTTATTATTTGTTTCAATATCGCCCGTAACAATCGCGTTAACAACAGTTATATTGCCGGTTTTCGATTTGATATAATTACTTACAGACACGCGATCTGTCAAATTTATGTTACCGCTTTCTGTGCTGACGTAGTTCTGAACGGCTGTGCCGGTGGTCAGATTGATTTCGCCTGAGTCGGTACTGACGTAACTATACACCATAGAATCGTCAGCGATATCTATATTACCGCTTTTTGACTTAACATGCCCGAACAAGCCTGATATATCTATATTTTTTGAGTCAGTCTCAATAGAAGTATACTTGCTGTTGACAACCTCAGAACTATCAGCTTTAAAAGCGACATAGCAGTCTTGCGCCAGCCGGCTTGCTTTGCTCAGCTGGTAGTTGTTGCATAAATTATAATTATTTTGTCTATACGAGTGAATTTTCATACTCATTTTTATATTCTAATTCCCTTAACTATTTTTTTCGATTTGACCGTTGATAATTTGACCGTTAAATTCAGCGCCTTCTTCAATTAATAACGTGCCCTCATAATCGGAATCAAACTCGATGATTGTCTCCAATTTGCAGCCGGCTGGTAATTTGTAAATTAGAATCGAATCTTTATCAGGATGATTATCCGCAAAAATTAGCTTTTTAATCTTATTTTCACCTTCAAGACTCAACCCCGTGGTATCGATTTGCAACTCGTTATTAATTATACTATCTACAAGTTTTAATTTCTTAGCTTTTATTTGACCATCGGCTGTCGAATTTTTGACAACCACATTTGCACCGACGATAGTGGCATTTTCGCCTAAATGTGATTTATTTTTGAACAAAATTGATTCATCACCTGCAACCGTCACATCACCGTTATTTATACGAGAATTGTCAATATCAATAAAACCGGTTTCGTTTTTTATATTTCCATCTATCGTAGAATTACCTGTTATTTTTATATAACCCATCGCATTCTCAATATTGCCGGTTATTTTTGAATTATCAATATTAATATTGCCTGATGAGTTGGCCAAATTACCTTTCAGTGCCGGGCAATTATGTACAAAAATTTCACCGAACATTGTTTCTAAATTACCATTATAAGTGCAATTTTCTACATTTATACTCCCGTTGGTTAGTATCTTGTCTCCTGAGCCATTTTTATCTAAAAAAATATCTTTTGTAGAATCAAACACCACCTCAGGTGTAGAACGGAACGAACGGTTTATGTGATAAGTAGCGCGGGGCAGTGGAACAGCTGCTTGAGGCTCATATGTATCAGCCTCAGGCGCCTGCTGCGGTGTCTTTGGAGTATTAGTCACGGTCGGACGTGTATAGCCGACATATGATAGAATTTTTGTTATCATTTTTGCACTCTTTAGTTTTTCATACATGTTATAAAACCAAACATAAAAAAAATTGCTAGAAATATATTTATTTTTTTATTAATCTTTTAGAGCTTGTCGAAAAATAAGTTAGATTTAAAATAAAACAATGACAAGAATAAACTTAATACCTGTTGAAGAACTCTCTGACCAGCATTTATTAGCTGAATATAGAGAATTACCCAGAATTGTAAATGCTGTCATTAACTGTAAAGCTAAAAATAATGATATCCCACGAAATTACAGACTAGGACAAGGACATGTAAGATTTTTCTACAATAAAATCATTTTTTTATTTAATCGTTACAGCCAAATATACGATGAATTAAAATATCGCGGCTTTATAGAGAATACGCCATTTTCACCCGAACAAATGGGAAAAAGCATACATGCGAGTTTGTATAATTCAGAAAAATATTATGAATTTAGTGAAGAAGAAATCGCACTATCGCGCGATCGCATTCTAGAAAAGCTTAAACAAAAGCCAAACTGGTATAAATGGACAAAACGCCAATGTCCAAATTATTTAGCCTAGCATTTTCCAAATTGTATCGGCAAAAGCCAAGCTTGACTGTGCATTTTGCGCCGTGACAATTCTATCGTCAACAACAACATTCACGCTATGAGGTTTTTTCACGATAAATAATCCACCTAAATCAACCAGCTTATTTTCTAGTGAAAACGGTACAAGCTCGTCACTGTGTGACATATGTTCTTCTCTGTTAGTCAATGCAGTAATTTTTTTACCCTCAATTAACGGGCTGCCATCGTTTTTCTTAGCAGTGATAAAAGCAGCCGGCCCGTGACATATCGCACCTATTGGCTTTTTGTGATTGTAGAAATATTGTAATATTTCACCCAATTTCTCGCATTCAGCCAGATCAAACATCGGCCCATGCCCACCCGGGATAACAATTGCATCGTATCCTTCGTACTCAACAGCATCTAATTTTTCTGTCGAATCCAAAACCTGTTTCGCGATGTCCCATTCGTCAGGGTTACTGCAGGAAAAACTTTTCTCATCAATTGGCGAAACTCCACCCAGAGGGCTGGCGACCGTCACTTTATATCCTACGTTTTTGAAAGTAATATATGGTACTGCGAATTCCTCGAGCCAAACACCTGTCGTATTTTGCTCATCTATTTTTTCAACATTTGTTGTAACCATTAATATTTTTTTATTTTTAGTCATTTCAATTCATCCATTCATTAACTGCACAAATTAATAATAAATGAATAACTTAAATTCTACATTGCTAAGTCAGACAGCTACATGCGTTTATTGTTGGTATTGTTTTTTCATTTCAGAAAGCATGTTCTCGATTTTACGGGCTTCGTCGTACTTTTTTTCGTCCAAAAGCAGTTGTCTTAATTTTTCCAAATCCTGTATCGCACCTTGAAAATCATTCACGGCTATTTTAGCAACACCACGATTATAGTACGCTTCGGCATCGTTAGGAGCAAGTTCAATATTTTTATCAAAATCTCTTATTGCCGGCAAAAACTCACCCAGCCCGAGCCTTGCGTAACCTCTTTTTACGTATGCATTCAAGTACTTGGGGTTATTTTCGATAGCTTTATCAAAGTCTTTTATAGCTGCAGGTATGTCTTGCTGTGACATTTTCACATAACCGCGGTTGTAATATGCTTCTGCAGATTTTGGATTAGCAGCTATTGCTTTTGCGTAGTCATCAAGCGCGCCGGCTGTATCTTCAAGCCTGAATTTTGTATTACCGCGATTTATATATGCCTGCGCAAACTTTGGGTTCAGCTCAATCGCTTTATCAAAATCTTTTATAGCATTTTTGTAATATTTTTGCAAAAGTTTTATATTAGCACGGTTATAATAAGCATCAGCAGAATCAGGTTTTAGCGCAATAACACGATTATAATCAGTAATCGCACCATCATAGTATTTTAATTCTGCCCTCGCCGCAGCACGGTGGTAATACGCATCCGTAGCATTACGGTCTTTTGAAATAGCTTTGCTGTAATCTTCAGCAGCACCTTTATAGTCCTCTTTTTGGGCTTTTTCCAGCCCTTGAGTGATATATGTTTGCACGTCTTTTTTCTCGGCGGCATTGGCAGTCATACTTAGAGTTAACATAAGCATAAATGCAACCATAACTAACATTTTTCGCATCTTATATTTCCCTCTTCTTATTACTTTTATATAATAACAAAAATTTGATAATAAATAAAAGAGTCACCCCGATAAATATCAGAATGACTTACGATTTATAAAAGTATTTTTAGGCTCTTTTAAAGTCTCTGCTGATTTCTTTACCGTTTGCATCATAGGTAATGATTAAAGCCATTTTGATGCCTGAAGAATAAAAGTACGTAATACGTTCATCCGCTCCGACCGCAGTGCTTGATGCGCCGGAGTTGTCATATTTTTGCGTTTTAGTGGTACTTTTTCCGTTTGTGTCATAAGTTGTTGTTTTGACATCAAGCCCGTTACCATTACTGTCAAATGTCGTGTAACTGCTGGTTGTTATTTTACCGCTTGCGTCTTTTTGGTAGGATGCAACGGCCAGTTTTGTACCGCTTGAGTTGCAAAAAGTTGTGGTTGGATTACCTTGTTCGTCATATGTAGTCTGATAATTAACCGTGTTGGAATTGGTATTAGTCACGACACAAGCTTTTAAATCAGCCAACGCTTGCGCAAGCTCTATTTCAAGTGCAGAACTTTCACCTGACGTCATATTCGTCGCGTTAAGCTTCTTTTGCTGCAATTGCTGTATGGTAATTTCGAGCGCCCAGGCTTTTTGTATACCGGATTCACTAAATAATAGCCCATTCAAGCCTGTGAGGCCGGCTTTCGAATTAACATCAGGAATAGCAAAATCAGGTTCTACTTCTTGTATTTCAGCATCTAACGTTGCTATTTTTTCTAAAACTTCAGTTTTTTTCGCCGTATAAACAGCCTCAGCAGCCGCATCATCGTCCGTGTATAATTGTGCAGTAATGCCTTTATCTGTTTTCCACGCATAGTCTTCCCAAATGCTGTTAACTTTTACAGAAAAGAGTTCAGTTTCTTCTGTCCTGTGAGTTTGAATAGTAAAAGTACCTTTTTGAAGTTCAGCCTGAAAATAATTAGCATCACTGAGCGCACCATCTTTGTTTATTACTGTTTTACCGATATCGGAGGATTTGATTTTTTCCGTGTTTGTAACAGCAATAACTTTGTTATTCTTATCAATATCAGCAATTTGAACTTTTTTAGGATTACCCTCATCATCAGTTATAGTAACAAATTTTATTTTGTCTAATTCGGCTTCATTCCAGCTATTTACGAGTATATTGCCGGATTTATCAATAATACGAGCATTTTCAACTGAATCAACATTTGTCGCCATCAAATTTTCGTAACTCAAAATTTGTGTGGTATCGTCGACCGTATTCCAATTAAACACCAACATGCGATTACTTATGGCATCATTGTATGCCTGTTCTACTGTTTTAAGTTCTTTTGCCAGTGTTTCGCGCTGCTGCAGAAGCAAGGTAACTGCGTTAGATGTCGTAACAGTTGTTGAAGTACCTGTTGTGGTAGTTTTTCCGATAAGAGATATTACCTGACCGGCTGGTCTTGCAGTTTTTGATGTTGACGTAGCGCTGCTTGTAGAAGTGTCTGAGGTCGTGCTTGATGTAGTTGTAGAGCTTGATACAGTTGAGCTATTCACGGTGCTACTTTGCGTGGCTGTTTCACTTTGCGTGCTCGAAGATAAAGTATCCATAGTATTTGAGACAATATCCCAATCAAACAACGTACTCGCAGTGTTTACTTGAGTAGTATTACCACTTTGCATGTTATTGTATATACGTATCAGCTCTTCTAAACTTTTGCTTTGCTGAGTAAGATTGTTGATGTAGTTGTTGCTCATTTTATTTCCTTTAGCAGTTAAACTTCTGTACTGATTGCATATACACCGTATTCAGGGTCGTAGGTATATGTTTTTACAGTCGGATTACCATTTTCGTCGTAGGTCGTGTATACGGCAGAGATTAAATTGTAATTAGCGTCTTTTGTGTACGTCATAGTTGCTATTTTTGCGCCATTAGGATTATAGAAACTTACTGTCGGGTTGCCGTTTTTGTCATAAGTAGTTTGATAAGTAGTATCGCAAGGCTTGGCCTCAGCAGGTGTCAGCGCTACCAAATCCGCTTTGGTTTTGGCGATATCTATATCTAATTTCTTGCTCTTAGCAGTAATTTGAGCCATTTTGGTTTCGTAATCGGATACTGCTAACGCATCATCACTTAAATCTAACTTAACATTGAACGCATCGCTGTTTTTCCAGTCAAACAGTTTCCACTTATACGGCTCAGTCACCGTTTCGTCGCAATCTTCCGTATTGGTTTGGGTAGTGCGTGTACCTGTTTGGATAAAGAGTTTACCGGATTGCAGCGCATTTTGGAACGCTGTTGTATCTTCTAACAGTTCTTGGTTAACTACAATTTTCTTGCCTAAATCAGGGGACACAAACCCATACGTTTTACCGGCAGTTGTCTGGACGAGCTTACCGGTTGTTGCGTCAATTTCGGCGATTTGGACAGAAATTGGATTACCGTCTTTATCAACTGTGTCAACAAAAAGCATTTTTCGCAGAACAGGGTCATCAGCACCGCTTACAATTATTTCACCTTTAGAGTTAATAATCCGCGCAGGAATTGCATTTCCAGTAGTAGTACCGCTTAACGCTGAGTACGTTAAAACCTGAGAAATTTGATTTCCATTTTGATCCATGTTCCAGTTGAAAGTCATAATTTCGTTAGTCAAAGCATCAACAAGCTCTTTAGCAGCAGTTTCAGCTTGTTTAGTTAAATCAATTTTTTGCTGTGCAAAAGCTTGCAGAGAAAGCTCTAACTCAACAACTTTCGAGATATCAGTCGAGGCAGAAAGCGTGCCCTTCAGGCTGGTTAAACCGCCGCCTCCAAGGTTTACTGCTTGTTGGCAGTTTTCAATATAATCCAACTCAAGCTGGATTTTCAATTCCTGAGCCCGGATTTGAGACATTATCGCTTCGTAAACAGCCGTTGCCACAGCATCATCGTCTTTATAGAGTGTATCAATAAATGACTCATGAGATTGCCAATCGAAACTTGTCCAGGTACGAGGCGCTGCATAATCAAGCTCGGCAGATTGCTGCATCAACAGACTGCCGTTGAGCAATGCTTCCTGGAATTGAGCGTTATCAGTCA
Organism: Candidatus Gastranaerophilaceae bacterium; assembly: GCA_031551265.1. Classification (GTDB taxonomy): domain Bacteria; phylum Cyanobacteriota; class Vampirovibrionia; order Gastranaerophilales; family Gastranaerophilaceae; genus JAVBNU01. Next base: position 6,145 of record JAVBNU010000043.1, on the reverse strand, counting down.
AGAGTGCTTTACTGACCACAACTGTTTTACCCAAATCAGGTGACACAAAGCCGTACTTCAAACCGGCATTTGTTTGGACAATTTTGCCATTTTTGTCGATATCAGCAATCTGTACACTTATTGGGTCTCCATTGCTATCAATTGTATCAACCCAAAGCATTTGATGTATCGTCGGGTCATCAAGCAGGCTGCTCACGACAATTTGGCCTTTTGAGTTGACAATCCGTATCGAATTTGTCGTATCATCAACAGCTGCTAAGTCACTGTATTGCAGTATTTCGTCGTTAAACATCAAAGTTCGATTACTAATAACCGCAGCATAAGCTTCAGCAGCCGCTTTAGCCTGTTCATTCAAAGCATCTAATTCTTTGAGCAACACTTGTTTACGTTCTTCAAAAGGCAAGACAATGACGACATTACCGTCTTTATCATATTTTGTAGTGGTTCTAGATACTTCACTGCCTTTTACATCAAGCTCAATTTCTGTTTTTTGGTAACTGCCATCTACATTATATCTATAAGTCGTGCGAGATAACTCTCTTGAGTCTTCATATAAAAGCGTGCGGCCTTTATAATCAATTTTTTCGGTAATTTTATATTCAACTTTGCCATTCGCATCATAGTATGACTGCGCTGTAGTGCGGCTGCCATCTGTCCAGTATGTAATAGATATTTGCGTGCTGCTGTCTTTATAATAGACCATGCGCCCGTGTCTATCTAGTCTTTCGGTAATAGTTTTAATTGTTTTACCGTCTGCATCTAAAATTGTTTTAGTGCTGGTATATGTACCGTCGATATTATACTTTCCAACAGTTTTTGAAGGCTCAAGAGTATCAGTTGATGAAGTTAAATAACCGTTTCTGTCGTATCTTTCGGTGATAGTACCAACTTTGATACCTTTTTCTTCATATAATGTATATATGCGTCCGTAGCTTCCATCTGAATTATACGCATACACGGTTTTGGAAGATGGGTTTGTGGTTTCTTCAGCTATTACACGACCTTGTGAGTCATAGGTAACAGACTTTGATGTGACACCCCCGTCCGCACTGGTAACAACCGTGGAAACCGGCTTGCCGGTCGCAACATCATAAGTGACAACAGTCGTTTTGTCTGCTTCTGTCCAAATGAGTTTTCTAGACACAAGTTTGTCATCTTTATTGTATTTTTCGATTGCATCTTTATATTCAATCAGGCTATCTGATTCAGGTACTTTATACTGGCGAGTAGTTTTCGTATAACTGCCATCTGCGTTATAGGTATAATTTACCTCTTGTGCAACATACACAGTGCCACCCGGCGAGACATCTATAGTTTTCGAATATATTACACGTCCTTGACTATCGTAACGGAAGCTGGGAGCACCTGCCTCGCCAATAGTTGTATAAGACGGAAGTTCGCACGCACCTTCGTACGTGAGATTACCTGATTCATCATATAATTTTCTATAGCCGCTGTGCAACGCGCCCAATTCGTAGCTATAATTACCCAAATGTTCTTCTGCGACTTTGCCTGTTTCAGAATATTTGATAATAGTTACGGTAAATAAATTTTCTTTATCATTATATTGGTTGAGTTCTTTAGAGGTAAGCGTTTCCAATACAAAACCGGCTGAGTTAGCGCCATAAGTGTATGTCAACATCGTGACCAGCTTGCCGTTTGAATTTTCGGTAACTGTACTCTCTTTGCGTGAGGTAATTATGCCAGATTTATACTCATAGTCAATCGCGTTTTGTAACATGCCTGTACTGTCATACGTTTCTACTCGATTGCTCACGACTATATCATTTTGGTATATTTTGGTAGTAATAGTTTTTTCGCCTGTCTCTTTATCAATAGACACAGTTTGTTCAGACGCTTTAGTGCTGCCACTTCCGTACTTGGTACAGATTTTTTGCTCATAAGTTTTGCCTTCTTCACAATCAGTAGATATTGTATTAGAAGTTACACTAGCCAAGAGTTTTCCTACAGCGCTATATACGTTGTACACTGTATTTCCGTATTTATCTGTGCCTTTTTCAAATGTATTCAAACTATTCAATAAATCATCAATATTGTTAAATTCGGCAGCAATTTCTTGAAATTCGGCTAATTTAATTTTTTCGCCTCTAATTTTAACTTGCCCGAGAGATACCGTGTCCGTTGGCGTTGAAATATAATCCCAATCAAACAAATTCTCAGAATCATCGTTTTTAGTACTGTCAACGCCGGTAGTTTCTATGCCCAACGAAGCTCTAAGCAGGCTCATTACATCAGCCACGCTCTTGCTTTGGGCAAAAATATTAGAAAAGAAACTACTGTTCATATTTTCTCCATAGAATTTTTAATCAATACTTAATATATCAATCGTCCTTCCTATACGAAAACTTTAGGATTCCGAGCAACATTGTTACAAAAATTAATACAACAACTCCCCTGACAAAATGCAGGGGAGTCGCATATATAACTTATTTTGACAATTAGTTATAGCTTTAAACCGGTACATAGTTAGTTGATATTATTTTACCGTTTAGAAAGTTAACAACATTATCACCTATTTTTTTACCATTATCGTAGGTAGGGGTTGTAACAATTGCTTCACCTGTGGAGGAATTTTCTACTATGGTTCTGATTAGTTGTTTGCTGGCATTGTAGCTCTCAGTTGTTTTGACAGAATTATTAGAATTGGTCGTAACTTTTGTATAACGTCCATCGGCAGCATATGTGTATATTGTTACGTCACCTGTTACAGTATTTTTTTCGGTTAATACTCGGCCTTCAGAATCGTAAGTTTTGATTGGTTCTGATGCTGTAATTTCATTACCATTTTTATCGTATTTTGTAGTTACGTCAGAGATTACAGTTTTTTGATTTCCATCCATTTCGATTACGTTCTTCGTATAGCTGCCATCAGCCGCATATGTGAAGTTAGTTGCGCCTGTAGATGTGATTATTCCGTTTAGGTAATTCGTAACATAGATATAGCTTGATTTACCATCTGCATAGCCATACACCGTACGAGTTGCTTCGCCTGTAGTCGAATCTTCTACCAGCGAATGAGCAAGCTTGCCATTGGTATTATATGTCCATGTAGATACTGTATTTGATTCATAATGTGTATATTTGCGTGCTGTTATTTTTCCATTTAGGTAATTCACAACATCAACGCCAACTTCTTTGCCGTTTTCGTATGTAGGTGCGGTAACGACAGCTACTCCGGTCTGCGAATTTTCTACTGTAGATATCGTGAGTTTGCCATTTGCATTATAGGTTTCTCTTGTCGTAATATTGCTATTATTGGAATTTGTCGTAACTTTTGTATAACGGCCATCTGAGCCATATGTATAGATTGAAGTTTCGCCCGTTGCACTGTTAGTGACAGTTTGAACACTTTTATATGGGTTGTAAGAAGTTTCAGTTCTGACTGAAATTCCGTTTGAAGCGTTTTGTTCTACAATTTTACTCGTTAATGTACCATTATCGTCATATATGAATTCTTGCTTTGTTAGAGTAACTAAATCGCCTTTTTTGCGTACATCTTCGCTGAATAGCATTCTTGTGCCAGTAGGATCCCATATGCCCACAGTTTTGGCGGTTACATTGCCGTTTGCATCCGTTGATGTTGCGCTATATGCACGCCAGCTACGATCTTCTTCTGTGTATACAGCCTTGGCAACGGTAGTATCATCTATTTGGCACGCAGGATCTTTGACATCATTACTTGCATTATCCCAGATTTCTTTGAATGTTGCATTATTGCCAATTTTGTTGCATAAAGTTTCGAAATCGAGCGGGTCTGTGGCAATAGCGTTTCCTTTGTAATCGTATTTCTTGCCGGTTGCAGTGGTAATTTGACGCGCTGCTTTTGAAGAATCGGTGAATGCAACGTTATATTCAGTCAATCCGCCATTTTCTATCTTATATGCACATTTTTTGTCATTGTCGCCCAAATAAATCACACCATCTATGATTTTCATATTTGTACCTGCGGAACCGATTTGACTTGAAGTAATCAAGTTCGCAATATAATATGATTCACCTGTAACGTGATTTGTATAGAGTTTAACATTTTGAACATTGTAGTTGTTATATCCCGGAATTTTTAGTTCACTCAGTGGGGTTGCAGGATTTGTTAATACCGCATATGGATTGTTTGAATCTTCTTCTGTTTGAGTTGAATGTGCAGTTATTTTTGCAGAGTCGAGCTTAGACAAATCATAGCTGCTGTTTACAGGATAAGTATATGTTTTTTGGTCTATTGTATTTGCTGTCGTTTCATCATACTTGAATATCACAGTTTCACCTTTAGCATTTTTAGAAATATCAAGCTGATAGAAGCGTCCGGCTGAGTTATAAACGTAGAGATTATTATTTGAAGTTTGAACAGATACCTTCATACCGTTGCTAAGTGTTATTTTCGAGGTCATTCCCTTAGATTGGGCATTAAAAGCATTAATAATTTTAGCTGTATCTTCGTTTGAGCTAATTAAACTTTTATATGTATCTACGAATTTCTCATAAGATTCTTTGTACTCAGCTTTAATCTCGGGGAGTGTAGAAATTAATTTACCGTTTTTATCGTAGCTTTCAACAATTGAAGAAGTTACGTTGCCACTCGCATCCAATTGTTGTATGTTTTTGGTATAGCTGCCGTCTGCAGCATATGCAAAGTTAGTAGATCCTGTAGATGTTATTTTACCGTTTAAGTAATTTGTAACATAAATATGGTCTACTTTGCCATTTACGTAGCCATACGTTGAGCGACTTGCTTCGCCTGTGGCCAAATTTTCTGTAAGCGAATATGTAATTTGGTTATCAGCATTATAGCGTTTAGTTTCAACAAGAATATTGGCACCTGATAAGTTAGTCCAAGTAGTTTTTTCTTGGCTGACACCACCTGTAGTCACATTATATGTTTTTTCTATTATAGCATTGGCTTTTTTATCAGCATCGTGAAAGAAGTATGTGCTATTTTTAGACGCTAATGCACCGTTTTTATCATAAACTTCAGTTGTAGCTGTTTCATACTGCACTGTAACTTTTTTGAAGCTGCCATCATCATTATAAGTATAAGTTATTCTTTCATTAGTTTTTGTATTTGTTTCTGTCAACACTCGCCCTTGCGAGTCGTATGTTTTTGTGATTCCCATTGCCGCCTCAGCTGCTGCTTTGGCTTTGGCTTCTGCTTCAAGCCTTGCTTTTTCTTCAGCTTCAGCCCTGGCTTTTATCTCCGCGTCAAGCTTTGCTTTTGCCTCTGCTTCTGCCTTAGCTTTCGCTTCGGCTTCTGCTTTAGCTTTCGCTTCTGCTTCTGCCTTAGCTTTTGCTTCTGCTTCTGCCTTAGCTTTTGCCTCTGCTTCCGCTTTAGCTTTCGCCTCTGCTTCCGCCTTAGCTTTTGCGATAGCTTCAGTATCTATTTTTTGTCCAGTACTATCGAATTCTTCGGTAGTTTTTGAGATTTCTTTGCCCGTAGTATCGTATTTTGTTTCTACGATTTTAGAGCTTCCATCTTTGTTATATGTAGTGGCAGTATTAGTTCTGCCTGTACTATCTGTGACATCTTTTTCTATATATATTCTTTTATTTTTGTTGTCATAAAGTTCTGTTACAACATTTTTATCTTGAGTTTGGACAACTTTGAAGCCGCCATCTTCATTATACGTATATTGCCATGTAGTTTTAGTTTGTGGATCTTCACTATATAGTATACGCCCTTGCTCATCGTATTCGGGTGTTACAGTTGTTCTTTGCGCACTTGGAGTGATTTCTGTTTTTTCCACAGGAGTTTGTGGCACAGTTGTTTCAGACTTAGTTTCTACAGTTTCTGTTTTTTCAACTGCAGAACCTGTAGCACCTTCTTCTAAATAGATTCTTTTATTTTTATTATCGTATAATTCTGTTGTTGCAGTATCACCACTGGTTATGACAACTTTAAAGCTGCCATCTTCGTTATAAGTATATTCCCATGTCATTTTAGCATTTGAGTCTTCGCTGAATAGCATTCGCCCTTTTTCATCGTAGCCGTTTATCATGACAGACTTCAAAGCGCCTTGTTTAGCTTTAACGGTTTCTGTATGAGTCGTTACATAAGAGCCGTTTGTTATCATGAATGTTACTGATTTGATATTTTTATCCAAATCGTACTCTGTAATTGTTTTTGATGTCCCAT
>JAVBNU010000033.1:0-9909 GCA_031551265.1 Candidatus Gastranaerophilaceae bacterium | reverse complement strand
GCTGCATAAAACTCATCCTTTTCACGCGCATTGGGGAAAGAATCTGCTTTCCCATTGATCTAAATGCCAAAACGTTGCCATGAGGCTTATCTCAACCTCTAAAACCCGCTTGTATCAAGGGTTTGCAGCGTTTATCGCATCCTTCCCACTCGACATAGGTATTTGCTTATTTGGTTGTTTTGTGCATTTACAATACGCATTTAATGAATATATTATATTTTATTGCGTATTGTGTCCGTATTTTCAAAATGGCTTGTAGCCAAAATGTAGCCAGGATTTCAAGTTCTGTGATTCACCTCATAGCCACTTGATACAATTTATCATGAATGATTGGGAAAGTCCATCGTCTGAAAAGGCGGTGGACTTTTTCGTAATGGGCACACATCTTGTTTCGAATTTATTATTAGCGTGCCGTTCCTATATCTCACCTAATTTCGCTTGCTCAAGCATTACACGTAGACGAGTCCCCACTTTGTCCTTTATTTCGCCTGAGTCAATAATAGGTACGTAATTTAGATGGCTAACATCAAAAGGAACACTTTTACATTTATCAGATTCTTGAAAATAAAATAACATTTTTCCTGTATCCATATGCTTTAACGCATAGCCAACTTCTATCATGACGTTGTGACGTGCTCCTGAAAGGTCAGCTACAAAAACATCACATTCTCGAATATCATGATACATTACCTCCCGGATGTCGAAAGTACCCGTCTCGCGAGTCCCTAGATCTGTTAAATTCAAGTTTAGCTCATTTACAATTTCTTTTACAGCGTTGACACGACACTCCGCCCTACTTGCTTCAATTTTTCCATCATGTTCTTCAGATGGATACCATCTAGCTAAAAAGATTTTTTTAGGTGCATTATCATAAATCCTATCAAAAATGCTTATTATATCATCAATATTTACATTACTAGCTTCTGAAATATGATTCTTTGCTATCCACTTAATAAAATTCGAATACTTATCAAGGTGTGTAAGTTTATAATATGCCAGAGCCCCAACAATCGCACTGTTTTGTGACGACGAGATTATTTTTGCATCGCTTAAAGCGTTTTCAATATTTACGAGTTCTTTTTTCACTTTGTCAAGAGCATTGTCTTCTGCTACTAATTTTTCTTTTAGTAAATATCTAAACAAATCAGTAAAGAACGAAAACCTGTTGTCGTATACCAGCGCTTTAATATTAGGGAAGTAGTCAAAGTTAATTTTGTTATCACCACACAATAATTCGCGGGTAAATTTATAATTCAACCCGAACGGCTGGGGTTTCTCTAAAATGTTGTCTGTAAAGACCTCACTACCTTCTATAATCGTCTTAATATTTTGCTCTAATTTAAGCGGTATTTGCTTTGAGTTAATGTTATGAAATATGGCCCTGGAATTATTTTTTGCTTCTTCTTCATCAGGAAAAATAATTATGCAAAATGGAATCAAAATGTCATTCATCAAATATTCAGCAGCACTTAAACGATGATTTCCATCAATTCGGCTTAATCTTACGTCGCTTTCATCAAAATTTAGTTGAGCCACTTTCAATTGCCTGCGTTTATCAATTAGCTTATTGTTATCAGATTTAAAATTTATTTTAACTTTTCCAACATTAGAGTTGAAGCCATTTTCAGCAGAATCAACCGCCACTGCAAATCTCTCGAAATCGTCATGATCATTAGGTAAGCCGACACTCATTGACAAAACAACTTCAGGGAAAAAGGTATATTCGCCTCTTTCTAAAAAGTCTTTCATTTCATCTTTGTGTTCTTCTAGCAAATTTCGCTGTATATCTTGATTGACTTCGGATATTCCGGCCAATGTTTTTATACTCGCAATACCACGGAGGCAAATATAATTGTCCATAACCTTTGAAAGTACCCCATTTAATCTCATATGTATACCTCCGCTATATCAGCCCTAAATACTTTTCAAAGAAGGCTGTCAACTTTTCAATAACACTTTGCTTTTTAGCTGCTCGGCTTTCTCCACCACCACCGAAACGAGAGACAGGTGGCAAAATCTTGTCAATATCAGTACCAGTAGTTTTTATGATGCCATCACGAAACGCATTGTCAACAAAGCGTTGGGTTTCTTCTTGTTTCAATTTTTCTGCCTCAATCAATGTCATTAGGTCGGCTTCCTTTTGTACAAGAACGAATTTTTGCCAATCATCATCCACTTTTACAGATAGGTTAACACGTGACAAAAACCCCTCAATGAGTTCCTTTTTACTACGCAGCTCAATACTTGAATTAACCGCTTTATCAATGGCTGCCAGTATCTCTTTGTCTGTGCAGTTGCTTTCGTGATATTTTACTACTAGCATTAAAATGTAGTCGATATTGACTTCAATTTGCTTAATTAGCTCTATCTCAAATTCAATATCATCATTGATATTTTCTTTATCAGCGTCTTTGTTTTTAGTGAAAAGCTGGTATAAGTCAATGTACAGGCTCTGATAATCTTGAAAATCTCGCTCAGATAAAATCTCATTGCCAACGAAATCATCAAAAGCAGTTAGAATATTCCATAATCTCAGGATCGCTCCGAACAGACGGATAAAGTCCTTCTGAGCTGTCTCTCCTACAATGGCTACGCCCAAAGGATATGAATTCATCAGGATTTCAATTAGCTCCGTATAACCTTTACGCCACTTACCTTTTTCGTCTTCAAAACCGTTATAATAATCATTGTAGGTTTTTAACAGTACTATGCCACCAGCTTCGCGATCACCAAAAAGGGCAATCGCATCATCAGTAGCCTTTTTCAAATTACGGAAGCATACAATATTACCGAATGTCTTAACCGAGTTAAGAATCCGATTAGTTCGGGAGAAAGCCTGTATCAAACCATGTGAATGAAGATTCTTATCCACCCAAAGTGTGTTCAATGTTGTTGCATCAAAACCTGTGAGAAACATATTGACAACAATGAGCAAATCAATCTCACGGTTTTTCATCCTTAACGATATGTCTTTATAATAGTTCTGAAATTTTTCTGCCGAGGTATCGTATGATGTATCAAACATGCCATTATAGTCATCAATAGCCCTCTCCAAAAAAGCGCATGAAGTCTTGTCAAGTTTACTATTGTCAAAATCTTCGTCAGGTATAGTTGTATCAGCCTCTTCCTCATTGGCGGCATAACTAAAAATTACGGCAAAGCGCAATCCGCTATTCCGTTCTGCAATTTGTCTTCTAAACTCATCATAATAAAGTTGAATTGGTGAAATTCGCTGACCGTCAATCACGAAAGAATTGGATACTGCAAAAATAGAATTAAACCCACCTACATGAGTTTCAACCTTTTCCTCTTTTACGCGAGTTTCGAGAGTCTGGGCTTTATCAGCAGCGACTTCCAAAACATTAGTTATACGCTTGTGTGCATAGAAACTCTGCCGCTTAGTTTTTTGGTCAAAATGATCCAATACATAGCTAACAATTCCCTGTATGCGCTCTGGAGCAGCCATGACGCCTTCTGTGTCTATCGCGCGAACTTTTGAATCTTTGATATTAGGGGACATTTTAATCGTATCGAGATAATCAATACGGAATGGTAACACATTGCCATCGTTAATAGCATCTACAATGGTATAAGTGTGGATTGCCATAGAGTGAGCTTCGTTCGGACAATTAGCCGGATCACCATGTAAATAGCATCCAAAAGCTTGTGGAGTAGTACGCAACAGCGGATTTCCACCATGTCCAGCATTTATAGCGAATATTGGCGTACCTGTGAATCCAAAAATATGATATTTCTTAAACGCCTTTGTTATTGCTTGATGCATATCACCGAATTGCGAACGATGACATTCATCAAAAATCAAAACGACATGTTTATTATAGATTTCATGGTTCTTGTTCTTAGCAATAAACATTCCTAACTTCTGAATAGTTGTAATGATTATGCGCGCATTAGAGTCTTCCAACTGCTTTTTCAGAACTCTTGTGGAAGTATTAGAATTAGCGGCGCCTTTTTCAAAGCGGTCGTATTCTTTCATAGTTTGATAGTCAAGATCTTTGCGGTCAACAACAAAAAGCACTTTGTCGATGCCAGGAATCCTTGTGGCAAGCTGTGCAGTTTTGAAACTGGTTAGCGTTTTACCGGAACCTGTTGTGTGCCAAATAAACCCGCCACCCTCAACGCTGCCGTATTTTTTGTAATTGGTTGTTACTTCGATTCGGTTGAGAATTCGTTCAGTCGCCGCAATTTGATATGGGCGCATAACAAGCAACAGCTCTTCGGATGTAAATACACAATACCTGGTAAGAACATTTAAAATTGTATGTTTAGCAAAAAAGGTCTTTGTAAAGTCGGTCAAGTCGGTAATTACTTTATTAGTTGCGTCCGCCCAAAAGCTCGTAAATTCAAAGCTGTTGCTGGTTTTCTTTTGGTTCTTGCGCTCATCGCTGCTCGACTGTTTGATGTGCTGGTTGCGAGTGGTATTACTGTAATATTTAGTGTGAGTACCGTTGCTGATGACAAATATTTGTGCATATTCAAAAAGCCCGCTCGCAGCCCAAAAGCTATCGCGCTGGTAGCGTCTGATCTGGTTGAATGCCTCACGTATCGCTACACCGCGCCGTTTTAACTCAATATGTACCATGGGCAAGCCGTTCACAAGCACCGTTACATCATAGCGGTTTGAATGATTGCCGCTTTCTTCCTCGTATTGGTTAAGTACCTGTAAACAGTTATTGTGAATGTTTTTTTTATCGATTATGGCAATGTTTTTGGTTAAGCCATTATCAAGCCTAAAGCTATAACGCTCGTCCACTTGAACTTTTCGCGTTTTCTCAATAATACCCTCATTTTTGTTAATGAGATACTCGTTACAAAAGCGCTCCCATTCGCTGTCATAAAACTTATAATCGTTTAGTTTTTCTATTTGAATGCGCAGATTGGCGAGCAATCCTTTTTCATCGGTAACACTGATATATTCATAGCCTTGTTCTTGCAATCGTTTTATAAAATCCTTCTCAAGTGCCGCTTCTGACTGATAGGAGTCCTCGTGCCTCGGCAAAGGAATGTATTCAGCTACAACAGTAGATAGGTTGTCGGCGGTGATGATGTTGTATTCACTCATGCCGCACCTCCTTGAATGTCAGCAATTTATCACGGTAGTATTCGTATTGCTTGCGCCGTGCCTCGATTTCGGCGGGTAGACCGGCAGTGATGTCGTTTGTAAGTGTTTCAAAGCGGTCGAGGATTGCGACAATTCTATCTTGTTCTTCAATAGATGGCAGAGGAATCATAATTGCTTTTAGAGCAGGAACACTGGAATGAACTACCTTGCTTTTTACTTTTCCCTTACTCTTTTGAGCTTGTGCATCAGCAGTTGAAAGCGCATATGCAATATATTTTGGGTTTTGGTTATGTTTCATAACTACTGTGTCACCACCTGCGAGACATTTTTCATGCCCCATATAGGCACATGATTTTGCAATTTCCTCAACACTTTCACCAGTAATAGCAAATAGAATATCACCATGTTCAAAAGTCTTTGTACCTGTTTTTGTATGGGAAACGCAACTGTCAAACCAAATGTTATATGTGGTATATATTTCACCATAACGTACACAAGGAATACCTTCCTTTGTCACCTCATCGCGTTTTATTCCTGCACCACGATACATATCGGTAGCAATCTCCCCCAGCGGCACCATCGGAACATCGTCGCCAAAGGTCAGCAGCTCATTACGGTAATACTCGTACTGCTTTTTTCGCGCTGTAAGCTCTGCTGTAAGCTCTGCTGTAAGCTCTGTGAAATTGTCCAGAATACGGACAATTTCACATTGAATATCAAAAGCTGGAATTGGAATAATCAGTTTTTTAAGATCGGTTTTATTGAATTTTGATTGACCTGTTGGTGAAGTTATTTTATATAACTGTGCCTGAAACTCTGGAGCTTGAAATAGGTAGTATAAATACTTGTTATTTTGCTCATTGCTCCGAACAAGAATTGCATTGGGGCCCAAAGCATTATTGGGATAAGGCAATTGATCCGGTGTTATATGATATATTTCTCCACAATTTCCTATATTCGGCATAACAAGGAGTTCTTTATCTAAATTTACGCGCCAAAGAAATTTAAATGCACTCTCAGTGATATATACAAAATTCTTATTTGTAAAATTGCTTTTCAAATCTGTTGTTCTTACTAACTGTGCGTAATCCGGATTATCATTGTATTTGACCTTTGCACTAAGATCTGCAAAAGACCCAGCCGCAACATAGTCGGTTATCATGTCACAAGTTTCGCCAATGGTTTTATACTCCACCCCATTCGGGCAAAGCTCTGCAATCAGTCGGTCAAGCTCACTCATTGCTTTCACCGCCCTCAATTTCCGCAATAATTGCATCAATTTCCTTCCGCAGCTCATCCTCGCGGGCGACAATTTTCTTAATACTCGCATTGAGCGCAGTTATATCAATAATCTCTCGTGTGTCTTTCTGCTCGACATAGGTAGAAACCGAAAGGTTATAATCATGCTTTTCACCAATTTCGGCATTGGGTACCAGGCGGGAAATGTGCACTCTGTTTTTTCTTGCTTTGTAAATATTAACGATTGTTGTAATATTACCTTCTTTGCCATCTTTATCTTCGGTCAGTTTGTTTGAGTTTGTTACTTTCACACATTCTTTTGAGGCATCAATAAACAGAGTGGCATTATCAATTTTCGACCTCTTTAACACCATAATGCAAGTGGCGATGCTTGTGCCAAAAAATAGGTTATCCGGTAGCTGAATAATACAATCAACAAAGTTATTGTCAATCAGAAATTTGCGGATTTTCTGTTCAGCTCCGCCACGATATAAGATGCCTGGGAAGCAAACTATTGCAGCCGTTCCATTTGTAGACAGCCAGGAAAGAGAATGCATGATAAAGGCAAGGTCAGCCTTGCTTTTTGGCGCAAGCACTCCGGCAGGAGAGAACCGAGGATCGTTAATCATTAGTGTGTTAGAATCGCCTTCCCACTTAATAGAATAAGGAGGATTCGAGACAATGGCCTCAAATGGTTCATCATCCCAGTGCCGCGGGTCTGTTAATGTATCTCCGTGAGCTATATCAAATTTATCGTAATCAATGTCGTGCAAAAACATATTGATGCGACAAAGATTGTATGTAGTTATGTTAATCTCCTGCCCAAAGAAACCTTGCCTAACATTATCCTTGCCAAGAATTTTGGCAAACTTCAGTAGCAAAGAACCCGAGCCACATGCCGGATCATATACTTTGTTTACCTCAGTTTTGCCCACCAGTGTCAAACGTGTAAGGAGTTCTGAAACCTCCTGCGGAGTATAATATTCACCGCCACTTTTTCCTGCATTCCCTGCGTACATGCCCATAAGAAACTCATAGGCATCACCAAAAGCATCGATGGTGTTGTCTTTATAATCTCCAAGCTTCATATTGCCGATACCGTTCATTAACTTTACAAGACGTTCATTACGCTTTGCAACAGTACCGCCAAGTTTATTGCTATTTACGTCGAGGTCATCAAATAATCCCTTGAAGTCATCTTCGCTACCGGTGCCCTGTGCCGATGACTCAATATTATTAAAAACTTTTTCAAGTGTTTCATTTAAGTTTTCATCTGCGGAGGCTCTTTGCCGAACATTTTCAAACAGTTCACTCGGCAACATAAAAAAGCCTTTTGTTGAAACTATATCTGCACGAGCTTGTTCGGCGTCTTTATCCGATATTTTGGCATAATTGAACGAAGCATCACCTGCTTCGCGCTCGCCGGCATTAATGTACCCCGCAAGATTCTCGGAGATATAGCGATAAAACATCATTCCAAGTACATACTGCTTAAAATCCCAACCGTCAACACTTCCACGCAAATCGTTTGCTATATTCCAAATGGTACGGTGCAGTTCATCGCGTTCTTGTTCTTTTCTATTGTCAGCCAAAACTACTCACTCCTTGCTTTTAAAAGTACATTAATCCTCAGGTATTATCTCAACGATATCTGCAACATCACATTTCAGGGCATCGCAGATTTTAATTAAACTCTCCATTGAAACAGTTTCACATTTGCCAAGTTTTGCAATAACATTGAAACTCAATCCTGCAGCGGTCCGAAGATCGGTTCTATTCATTTTTTTGTCTATTAACAGCTTCCAGAGCTTATCATAACTAACACTCGCCACTATATTCACCTCTTTGGATTGCAGTAAATATATCATACCATTTACTAACCATAATATCAAGAATATCTATCCATTTGGTGAGGCGGACTAAGCTTTTACATAAGATGAATTTTAGTATTTTATATTTGGCAAGCAAGGCATCCCGGGCCCATTTTGCCCGGACTGCTACTTGTGGGGAAGTCTCCCAATCCCTCAAATCGTCCGCTGACGCTTCCGATTTTTAAGCCGGCTTTGCCGTCTGCTGTGCTCCCACTGAAGCTGAAAAACTCGTTTCCAAATAATGCACCTGAAATGAAAAACAGCGATTTGCGATAATGCGTAAATCGCTGTTTCTGGGTTATATGAACCTGCTATTTAGAGTAAAAAATGAGATTTCAATTGCTTAGGCGTAGGCGAAACACCGACCCCTGAGCGAAAAAGTTTTTTAAGTTCTTGAAGATTTTTTAACGCTATGCATCAAGATTTCTCCATAAATCAGACCCAAGCAATGTATCTTTTTCATCAATTAACCCTAATTCAGAAAGTATCTCTTGCCTCGCTTTGTATATTTGAAGTGCCTCGTCAGTAAGATATGCTCCGTATTTTCTGATTGAAGGTAAAACTTCCGAAGTGACCCATTTACGGAATGCTCGCAGCTTTATAATTCGCTCTTGAATTTCAAGGGAGTACGCATCTGTTTCATCAAGGGGATACGCATCTGGAATATTGGTTTTGTTTGCTTTCTGAGGTTGCATATTAAACAAAAGTGAATATAGTCCCGACTCGTTGACAACAGTAATGTTCTGCCTGCCGCCATTTGTATCAAGGCTCATAACCATCTTGTCCTCACCATCAACCCGGGAGATACTGCGGCTGTGGTTTTTATCTCCGAAAGCCTGACAAATATCTTTTCCGACAAACCAGGGCTGATCATCACGCATGATAACTCTGACATTGCCGAAGGTCATATTTTCAAATACTTTAACAAAACTGTTAATTTCTATTCCTCCAATACATTGAAGTCTCGATTCTGGCACATCCAGAAGTCTAATATTTGCGCTCATGTAAGTTCTTTTTAGAAACCTCTGGAAGTCCAAATGCCGGACTGAATCAATAATGATATAAACCAATACTGAATTATAAATATCAATCTATCAATCCTCAAGGATGCGATTGATAGACTGATATTATCACTCAAATTTCTTGAGATATAGGATATTCGGCTTTCCTAAGCCTTGACGCTTTTTCTCCAGCAGTCCGTAATCTTCAAGCCGGGATAGTACCTTTATCGCTTTTCCCCTTGAATATTTGAAAGTGGATTGTATTTCTTCTATCGTGAAGTAAATGTAAATGCGTCCCTGCTTGTCTATCCAATCATTTTGCCGGGACAGACCTACCCTGTCAAGGAGCAGGCTGTATAGCAACTTACTCTCACAGGGCAGATCTTTATACTCCTGATTTATGAACAGAGCCTTAGGAACACGCAGGAAAGCGAATTGCTCGCTCTCCTGCTTATAAAAATAGTCACCGCACATGACTCACCAGCCTTTCCCAACGATTTTACTTAGTTTCCGACTTCGATGCCGTGTACTTTTTGCTGAAAATACTTTAGGCTGCATTTACCTGCTATGGTAATGTAGCCTTCTTTTTTCAGTTCTTCGTTGAGCTGGCGGATTATTTTGTACGCTTTCCCGATGCTGATTCCCAAAACACTCGCTACTTCGCTTGCTGTAATGTACTGTGTCCTCACCGCAACCCTCCCTTCAATGTGTATTT
>JAVBNU010000063.1:0-9771 GCA_031551265.1 Candidatus Gastranaerophilaceae bacterium | reverse complement strand
AATAATTAAAATGAATAAATTAGGGCTTTTTGGAAAAAAACTTACGCTCGAAAAAATGAGTGAAATGTTTGGTGTTTCCCGTGAACGCATAAGACAACTGGAAGCAAAAGCTGATAAAGCCTTCGACGAAGAAATAAAGCTGGCAAAGAATCTTTCTACGGCTAAAGAAGATTTGCCGACGTTAACTCAGAAACAAACGGTACGAAGGCTAAAAAATGTCATTAGTCAGGTATTAGTGGGAGATGAGCTCACTATTATGCTGGCACGTTATGGATTGTCCGAAGATAAATCTGACGATATGATACGCGGTTTAAAGTATGGTAATTCAAAACGCTATATCTGCTCACACACAAATACTGCCCAAGATAAGTTACGTATGCCCATTTATGACCTATATAATTTACTTGGTACACCTGAGAAGCTGCCTAATGAATTTTCGGCTGCATTGAAGGATTTATTTGATTTTCCTGAAGTACTAAAACTTGTGAATGATTTACCTAATAAAGATGTATTTACGGACAAAATGAAAAAAATTGTGCAGGGTGTTTTGACGCCAAATGAACAGGAACTAATACTTAAAAAATATTATACAAATGACGACGAGATAGTCAACAATGAAGTTTTGAGTAAGATGATAAGTAAATCTACAAGACGTATTGGTGAGATAGAAAAGACGGCGTGTGAGAAGTTGTTGCCGCATATGATTAGCCTATATCCTGAAATACACATAGATGTTGAAAAAAAACGTTTGCAGTCGCCATTGGATACAATACTAGATAAAATTCGCTTAGAACCTGAACGATTCATGCCTCTGAAAATGAAAATGAACGAAATGGTGAAAGCTACTTTTAATAAAGAAGAACAAGAAACTCTCCACTATAGATATGGGTTGAATCCAAAAAGAAGAATCTATACTGTGCAAGAGGCAATGGACATATTTGGGCAAAGCCGAAACTATATTTATAAATATCAGCAAGATATAGAAAAGAAACTGACTTATCCCTTGGTAATGCTGCATAACCAGTTGTATCCTGATGAAAGACTTTCACTGCCTAATGAACGTTCTAGTATTAAAATTACGCATCAACCTGAAACTACTTTGCCTGTTGCAGCGCAGGTTAAGCAAGTAATTTCGGATTTAGATGAATTTCAGCAAAAGATGATTAATTTGTGCTGGGGATTCAATCCTGAAAATCGGATGTACAATAAAAATGAAATGCGTGCAGCGTTGCAGTGCGGTCGTCAAGCCAGTGAACGTAATTATTGCTTGGCTATGTCAAAAATGGCCGAACGCATTAAAGATATTCAAAAATCTGTTCCTGAAGGAGCTATTTTACCTGACAATTTAGTATTATTGTTTGAAAGCTATTATGAGCTGCCAACACTACTGGAAGCTGCGGATAAAACAACGTATAAAGATATGGTAAGAAACGCTGTGAAAAAAATAATTGATGAAAGCCTAAAGGGTCATGAAAGAAAAATTCTTCTTGAACGATATGGTTTTAATGGCTCTGCAAAAACCTCGATGGAACTCATTAAACACTACGTAAATAGTCAAGCTTTGGATGCAAAAGGACGAAAAAAAATTAAGGAGCACTTAAAGCAGTTATATTTCTCATTGCCATCAGATTTTTTTAATACTGAAAAAAGTGTCCTCAAAGAATGGAATAGAGCATCAGATAACAATATTGAATTTGTCAAAAAAGTAGAAGAAAAGATATTTTCCAGACTCTCGTCTAAAGAAGTAAAAGTTATCAGGCATGTATTTGGTTTTAATGACAAAGCTGCAACTAAAAATCTTCCCGATATAGCAAATATTATGGGGATTACTATGGGGTATACAAATGAACTGACATTACAGGCCGTGAATAGTATATTTCACGATGTTTTAAAATTATATTTAGATTGTGATAACAAAGATTCACTGCCTCAACCTTTTTTGAATTTAGTTGAACATATTTTGAATTTACCTGTTTTTATGAGGGAAATAGAAAAAACAGCCCATAGTAAAAAATTTAAATTTGAGCTATTGAAAATAGTTGAGCTGCATTTAACACCGGAGGAACAAGAATTAGTTATACTAACAACAGGTTTAAGGGGGGAAGCTATTCCAAAGCGAACTGCTGAAAAGGTGATGTCTACTTATAAGAAAAGATTCCATACGACTGATCTTTCCGCTAATAAAAAACTTAGACCGCATATATATGCGTTGTATCAGAAGTTTTTCTCTCATTATGACGATATTTATGAGTTGCAAAGCCAGTATGACCTGCCGAATGTTTTGCAAATAACAGATAAAACCCCTCATGCAAAAAAAATACGCAAAGAAATATTGAAAATAATAGATGAAACGCTGGATTATCCGGCTAATTACGTTATACAGCAAAGGTTCCTCTCTGAGGCATCGACTCCTTCACAAAACACTATTGCTAAAGGATTAAATGTGAAGCACCATCAAATACAACGCCTGGAAGCGAGTTCGCGAAAGAAGCTGTCATTGGCGCTCAGGGATTTTATGGAAATACATTATCCCAATATTGAAATAGCGATACGAGATTAAGTGCATCAAATACACTTAATGACATGGTCTGTATTTGAATTGCGATAGCAATTGTAAACATTTTTTGAAAATACAGGTCATATGCTGTCAAGATGAGTACTCAAAAAATGATTAAGTGATATTTTTACACTTAATGTCCTATCTCAATATCTGAGCCTATTCAGGGTGCTTAACATTTCTTAATAATAACACTTGACAAATGACACATACTGGTGCATAATAAAAATGTCAATTAAAAGTGTTAGAAAAACACTTAATAAAGGAGACAGAACAATGTTAAAGGTAAATAGCATACCTACAACAAAACTATATAACAATCCTCTAAGCAGCAAAAGTGCAGCTAACAGTTTGAATGCTAACACTTGGACAGAGCAAGAATTCAGAAGTTTTTACGCTGATTGTCTAAGAAGAGCTGAAAAAACAGGTGCAGCGAGTGTTAACCCTATCGTTGACGCCGGTAACAAAATCGCTTATCTATACAGCTTAGTTACACAAAAAGTTGCTCCTGAGGATACAAAAAGAATTAAAGGCAGCTTAGTTAATCTTTCTGCCTAATTAAATCCCGAAACAACTACAGTAACACATCTTATGAAACGAGACTCATAATCTCGTTTTTTCATTGCTTAGATTTCTTAAAGTTTTATTAATAATCTGATGTAATTTTGCACAAGAAATGATATACTTAAGAAATACAATTTAATTGGAGGTCAAGATGTCAAAGGAAGATAACTCAATATCGTTTGGTGTAGGCTTATTAGCAGGTGTTTTAGGCGGCATTATTGCAGGTATACTTTTTGCGCCCAAGTCGGGTGAAGAAACCCGTAAAGATGTTCAAGAAGCTGTTAGTAATGTTTCTGAAAAATATGCACCTGACGTTATTGCTGCTAAAAAACAGGCTTTAAATGCCATTGATGTGGTAAGATTCCAGCTTGAAAAACAGTATAACAAAATAAATAGCGCTTTAAAAGCTAGACAATTGGCGAAAGCGAAAATTATTGAAAACGGTCAATATGAATTAAATTAATGAATGGAGATAATTTTGGATAGCATAACTATAGCATCAAATATTTTAACCTACGCACAAATCATTTTGTTCCTTGTGCTTTCAGTTGCTGCCGTGTATTTGATTAGATTAATAATTGATTTATCAAAATTGGCTAAAAATTTGGACGAAACGACTACGATGGTGAAACAAGAGTTGGAACCGACTATTGATGAGTTGAAGACTACATTAAAAAATCTTAACTTACTGGCATCAGCCACAGACAGGCAGTTTGACAATGCCAGAAAAATTGTAGGTAAAGTCGCCAACATAGCCGGGCTCGTTTTAGGTCAATTCAAGCATCTGTCAGGCGGTTTTACAAAGGGGCTTATCGCTGGGATAGAATTGTTTAGTAAAAAAAAGTAATTAAGTAAAAATAAGGAGATAAATTATGTCAGCAGGAAAATTTTTAGCAGGTTTCATAGTCGGCGGTATCGTCGGTGGTGTAGTAGGTATTCTTTTGGCGCCTCAATCAGGTGAAGAAACAAGAGAAAAACTTGGTGCGGCAGCGCGCGAAGCTAAAGAAAAAGCCGACAAAGCTGTGAAAGAAATACAAGATAAGGCAAACGACATTGTATCTGATGTTCAACGCAAAGGCGATGAAATTATGGACAAAATTCAGGATACAATCAATAAACAGAAAAAAGCTGAAATGTAATTCAGGTAAATTTTAAAAAGAGGCTGGCTCAAAGCCGGTCTCTTTTTTGTATGAAAATTTTGATTAATCAAAGGGTGATTTTGTAAACAGGGTGCCGACATTTTCAACCATTTCTTCTACCGCATCGATAGCCCAGTCGTAGCTTACGGCTTCTACGCTCAATCTTCTCTCTTTTCGACTAAGTTGCGACGGATTGTCTTTTATTTGCGCCTCACACTCTTGCCGCAATGCTTCGATTCCTTTTTTTGTTGACAATTCCTTGAGCTTTTGGCGATATTGAGCATATACGTGCTGACCTCTAGTATAAAGTGTTCTATATTCAAGATGTGACAGCCGGTCTCTGCCGCCGCTGATATTGTCAATAAAGTTTCCTATGGCTTTTTTCTCTGAAATTTTACGCAGGGCTTTTTTGGCTTTTTCAATTTCTGAGGATATGTTGATTTGTGCATAAAGTATCACTACGTAATTTTTTTCATCTATGAAGGTTGAGCCAAATTTAACCTGACTTGCACCTAATGCGTTAAAATTTGACAGGTTGTTTAGGGGTGCATAATTTGTATTTTGCGACACTGCGGATTGAGCAGCCTTTGTGGCGGGATTTGTTTTGCGTTGGAGTGTATTAGCGCTGTTTATAGCATTTATCATTCTATTTCCTTTGTAGGCCGATGTATTCGAATAAAGTTCAAACATGAAAAAAATTGCTATTTATAGTATTGCTGCTTAAAAAAATGTAATAAAAATTAAGCTATTTTAGATAAATTATTCAGAATACCTTTGAGGGCAATTTTAACGTGGGCATAATTCAGGCCGCCTTGCATATATGCCGCATATGGCTCACGGAGCGGGCCGTCTGCCGAAAGTTCAATTGTAGAGCCTTCGATGAATGAGCCGCCTGCCATAATGAGCTTGTCATCATAGCCTACAACTTCATCAGGAATCGGTGTCAAATAAGATTCTACAGGAGAGTACTGCTGCAAAGTCTTGCAAAAAGAGAGTAGTGGCTCAGGTGTGCCGAATTTTATTGTCTGAATAATATCGGTTCTGCGCTCTGTGGCTTTTGGTGTTGAGACAAAGCCTATATCTTCAAAAACTTGTGCGGCTAAAATCGCGCCCTTGAGAGCTTCAGAAACTATTGAAGGCGCCATGAAAAAACCTTGTAAAATTAATCTCGATTGGTTCATCATTGCGCCGCCTTTTGAGCCGATGCCCGGAGCCGTAAGTTGTTGTGCTGCATAGTCAACGTATTTTGTTTTACCTGCTATGTAGCCGCCAGCTTCGACTATGCCGCCGCCCGGATTTTTGATGAGTGACCCTGCAATCAGGTCTGCGCCTACTTCAAGTGGTTCTCGTTCTTCGACAAATTCGCCATAGCAATTGTCTACAAAACATATGCATTCAGGATTATTTTTTTTTGCAATGCTCACAATTTCGCCAATTTCATTGATGTTTACAGATTTTCTTAATGAATAACCCCGAGAACGTTGTATTAAAATCATGTTGGTTGATTTATCAATGGTTTTGGCAATTTTATCAAAGTCGGCGATTTCAGTGTCACCATCTTTTTTAAGCTCGACTTCTTCATATAAAACGCCATGCCCCATTAGAGAGGCGCGTTTGTCACCTCGTTTGCCGATTACTTCTTCCATGGTGTCATATGGTGAACCAACAACAGAGATAAGCTTTTCACCGTGTCTTAAGTTGCCAAATAAGCTGCAAGCGAGCGCATGCGTGCCTGATACAAAATGGTTGCGAACGATTGCTTTTTCGGCGTTGAAGGCTTGGGCGAAAACTTTGTCAATTGCGTCTCTGCCTAAATCATCGTGGCCATAGCCGCTCACCGTAAAAAAATGTTCAGCGCCTATTTTATTATCCTGAAAGGATTTTAAGACTTTTTCCTGATTAAATTCTTTAATCTTATCTACTTTTGTAAATTCTTTGGCGATTTTTTGTTCAGCCTCGAAAATCAGTTGTTCTACGTTCAATGGGCTACTCCAGTTCGTTAATTGTTGCGAAAAAATACATTATTTGGACTATAAATTCATGACTGTTATTATTATATAATACACAAAGATACTTTGGGAGAGAGTTTTTTGTGAAACTAGCATACAAAAAGACTTATAATTACGTATACAAAACATCATTACCTGGGCAACGAGTTAAGCCTCGTACGCTGCATTCAAAGAAGAAGCGTGTAATTCAAAAAACGCCGTTAATGCAGCGTATAATCAGTAGTATGGTGTTTTTGTGCCTGATTTTGTTCGTTTTGCCGTATGCTTACCAGCACTCAGTTTCTCCGATTCTTAAATCAATTTTTCCTAGCAAAGTCGGCTCTATGACCAATTTCAATTATTTGGCTAATAAATCTAAATACATTGTGCATAATGATAACCTTTTTGGGCAGCGTATTTTGGTGAAACCTCAAACGAAAAAAGCTGAAATGCAGCCTCTCTACGAAATTGGTGAGATGACGCAGCTTAAGTCTCAGTTAAACCAGCTTGCTGCAGCATATCCGACTATTCAACCGGCTATTTATGTTTTAGATTATAAAACCAGCAAATACATTGATATTAACGCTGATAAGCTTTATTCTGCTGCCAGTATTATTAAAATCCCTGTTTTATTGGAATTATTTAAGTCAATCGAGCTGAAGCAGCTAACGCTGAAAGATAAATTTGTTTTAACTGATGTATTCCGTGCAGGTGGCTCAGGCGAACTTCAGTTTAAGGCCGAGAATTCTGTCTATACGATTGACCAGCTTGCGCGCATGATGATGCGTGATTCTGATAATTCAGCAACTAACATGCTCATGGCTTCAATGGGTGGTGTCGCAGATACAAACAGAGCTTTGAGACGCTGGGGTATGAAAAATACTCATATAGAAAACTGGCTGCCTGATTTGGAAGGACAAAACACAACCACAGCACGCGAATTAGCGACAATGCTTTTAAACGTTGAGAACCCTAATTTCCTTTCGCTCAGCTCAAGAGAGTATGTGATTGATTACATGAGCGATATCAGAAATAATCGCCTCATACATGCCGGCTTGCCTGAGAATGCTCTGTTTATTCACAAAACCGGTGATATCGGCAGAATGCTTGGTGATGCCGGGATAGTTTACACACCTGAAGGTGAAAAATACATCGTTGTCATTCTTGCTAATCGCCCTCATAACGCGCCGCAAGGCAAAGAGTTTATTGTTCAAGCTTCAAAGCTGATTTATGCCGCGATTACAACGGGTAAGAAATAATTAATTTAAACATTTTCAAAAATAAGCTGTTATAAGGTGCTAAATCTTAAATGTAGCAAGGTTTTGACATGCCACGACATTGGGCATCTAGAAATTCTTGATACGAACGTAAGTGGCATATCATAGCATAATACTCCGCTTATTCACGACATAAGTATAATTTGATGCCTTATGTCGCAGAGTGACGGCTGCTTTGATGCTGCAATTCTAATTAGAACTCACGATAACGCGTTTATTAACTTTTGTAAAAAAAATATAATATTTATATATTTTTTAGCATTTTTTATATAACAAAATACTTTATTTATATATAGAGAGAATATAAACCTATAATAATGGAGGAATTGCAACAATGGCAAGAGTTTTGATTTCAATGCCCGAAGAGTTTTTAGACAGAATAGATGACGTAGCGGAAAAAGAAAATCGTTCGCGCAGTGAGCTTATACGTGAGGCGTTAAGAACGTATATTCACAAGCAAAAAGTACGTGAAACAGGCTATGCTGCCAAAAACGCCAACATCTTAGAGGCACTTTTAGACTAGTAATCAAAATCAAAATAAAAGAGGAGCAGTTTCGCTGTTCCTCTTTTGTGTGTTTGGTTTAGTGTTTATGTTTTTTATCTGTAATACCAGGCGGGCCCTCAGGGTGCACTTTCTCTCTCCACGCGCTTATGATGCGCTTTTTGATTATATCTAAGTCCTCTTCAGTGTAGTTCTTAAAATCCCGTGGAATATGGATATAGCTCCATGCTGCGCGAATATGTTCTTCGTTGTCTATAGGATATTTGTTGTTTATCGGGTCTGCAAATTTTACGTGACCATACTTGTGCAGACCTTTATTAAGATACTCGGATGGCTTTTTTTCTGTCATGACTTTCTCCTTATGTTTTGGCCAACATGTTTAGTATAAAAAAATTTCGGCATGACTTCATTACACCAATTATTAATTTATTGTTGTGTGGTCTGTTTGTTCATACTACAATTAGAGTGCAAATACGAGGATAAAAACAGGAGAAGATTATGAAAAAAATATCTGCACTGCAAACAGAACGCTTAAAATACGCGCCAAAACTTCCTGCGTCATTGATGAGCGGGATAAAAAAACTTTATATTACAGAAGGCCAAAATACTGAGTCGATTGCTGACCAAGCTCAGATTAAGGACTTGTTCCCAAACAGCTACGGAAAACCTGTTGTGACATTTAATGTTTCAAATGATGAACAATCGCTTGGAATCAAAAACGTTGGCGTAATTCTTTCAGGCGGTCAAGCGCCGGGCGGACATAACGTTATTGCTGGTATTTACGACGCTTTGAAACAAGCTAATCCTGACAATCATTTATATGGCTTCTTGGGCGGACCTTCAGGCATAATTGACGGTAAGTACATTGAATTCAATGATGAAATCATTAATCAATACCGTAACACAGGTGGTTTCGATATAATTGGTTCAGGTCGTACAAAATTAGAGACTGAAGAACATTTTATGAAATCATGGAACACGTGCCAAAATCTTGGTATCAACGGCATAATCATAATCGGCGGTGATGACTCAAACACCAACGCAGCGATGCTTGCTGAATGGTTTATGGCTAAAAATGCAGGTATACAGGTTATTGGCTGTCCTAAAACAATTGATGGTGACTTGAAAAATGACCAGATTGAAATCTCTTTCGGTTTTGATACAGCTACAAAAACTTATGGCGAGTTGATTGGCAACATTCAACGTGACGCTAATTCAGCTAAAAAATACTGGCATTTTATTAAACTTATGGGCAGAAGCGCTACGCACGTTGCGTTAGAGGTCGCATTGCAAACTCAACCTAACGTGACTTTGATTTCAGAAGAAGTTGAAGCAAAGCAAATGTCACTTGATTCAATCGTTAATTACTTAGCTGATGCAGTTGCAAAACGCGCTGAACAAGGCAAAAACTACGGTACGGTTCTTATTCCCGAAGGATTGATTGAATTCGTACCTGAAATGAAATCTATGATTTCTAATATTAATGATTTATTGGCTTTGGTTGAAGATGATGCAAACTTCATCAACGCAGCGAATGACGAAGTTAGATTTGAAATTATTGAAGCTCAAATGGCTAAAACTAATCAAGCTGACTCAGAGGTATTCCACAGCATGCCAACAAAGATTAAAGCACATTTGTTAATGGATAGAGACCCGCACGGTAATTTTCAGGTATCAAAAATCGAAACTGAAAAATTGTTTATTGAAATGTTAAAAATTAAGTTAGCTGATATGAAATCAAACG
>JAVBNU010000032.1:0-14440 GCA_031551265.1 Candidatus Gastranaerophilaceae bacterium | reverse complement strand
GGTGTTGCAAATGCAGGCGGAGCTAAATCAAACGGAGCTGCAGGAGTAGGCGCAGCTGACAAAGCCGGAGGCGCTCAAGCTAATTCGAAACTTGGCGGTGCTCAAGCCGGTAACACCAACAATAAAGACGCATACAAAGCTGGCGCTGAGGACATGGCAAAGAAATTACAAGGTCAAGGCGAACAAAACGGCATGCAAGGTAAAAAGCTTAATATGCAAGCGTAATGAAAATTACAGTGAATTAGTAGAATTATTGATTAAATTTGATGGTATTTTGACTTCGGTTAAAATACCATTTTTTTGATTCTTAACTACTAAAAAAAAGCTAACTATGTGCGGGGACTTTCCGATATATAATGCTTACATTTGTTATTTGGAAAGATTCCGCACATACACGCTTAAAAATTATTGTACTGCCTGACGCTGCGGAATGACAGCATGATTTAGGTCTTATTAACAATTATATTAAAGGCGTTGTTTTTAATAAAAACAGCAGGCTAAGCGCTAACATCGCTATTTGTACCCATGTGAATGCTTTGATTTTCGGGTATGAAGAAAAGTGTCCGATTATGAATGGCGAAGCCATGAAAAACGCAATAATTCCTGCGTACAAGTAATGTGATTTATAAATATTTATAATGAATAAAGCCGCCAGAGCCACCAAATAAAAGAATAATAATATCGTCCAAGCCAGTGAGTAGTATGATATTAATTTTGCGAACTTATTGAATCTAAACACAACTAACTGCCCGAGTAAAACAAGGAATAGTAGAATAGTGTTCAAAATTATTGCTGTGAGTACAGGTATAGTTATCAAATATTTCATACGGCTTGTAGCTTTCTCTCAGGCTCTTCTTCAGCTTCTCTTACGGAGGAGACCTGTCTAATGAATTGTATTGATTTATCAAATACAAAATCTCTGTCGTTGTCGAGCACCACAAGGTGATAACTGTTGTCTAATTCTATATATTCTTTATGCAGCGAAGAAACTCCGTTATAAACTAACTTTGCACTTTTAACGCTGGTTAAGTCATCTTCTTTCGAGTGAATAATCAAAACAGGTACATCAACTTTGGAAATGTTTTGTTGTACGTATTTTGACAATTTTAAAAGCTCGCAAGTACAGCTGAGAGGGTAGTTATCAAGTGCTACACTGTTACGTTTTTGAAGTGCACTTATTTTACGGCGAATGGCTTCATTTTTCAGCCCGTACGGCTCACGTTCCGGGAACGTGTAGTAGTAACGTATAATGGAATGTAAGGCAATCGGAAGAAATACATAATAAAACGGAATTGTCCAGCCATCTAAAAACAACGTTGTTGAAAGTGACACAACACCTTTGACGTTGCCTACTTTGTCGCCTGCAACAGCCAGTGCGAGTGCTGCACCCATGCATAATCCGGCCAAATAAATTTCTTCATATTCTTTTGAAAGATACTCAACACGTTCAACTGCGTGATTATACCAGTCTTTCCAGGTGACACATTTTATATCAATTTCACTGGTGCCATGTCCCGGCAAACACTCACAGTACACGTCATAGCCTGCAGCATGTAATGCTTTAGCCATTTTTTTCATTTCAAATGGACTTCCTGTCATACCGTGAAACAACATGGCTGCAATCTTAGGTTTTTTCTCTTGCAGTAGTGAAAAGTCTAGCGTCGTTTTCAACTTTTGAACCTCGAGAATAACTGATCAAGAAGTTCAATAGACATATCAATTTCTTCTTCGGTTATATAAAGGGATGGAACAACAGTGATAACGTTTTTATAGAACCCACCGTTGTTTAGAACCATACCGCATTTTTTGCCTTGATACGTCAAGTCGCCCTTTAGGCCTTCGTCAATGATTTTATCGCATAATTTTTTGTTAGGAGTGTACCCGTCGGTTTCGGTTATCTCTATTCTCAGAGCGAAGCCGAGACCGTCTACGTTACCTATATTTTTGTATTTAGCTTTTAGCATTTTCAGGCCGTTTAAGAATTTTTCACCTTTGATTTTAATGCTTTCTTCAAAATTACCTTCTTCTAAAATACTCATTACCTCGTAGCCGGCGCGTGTGCCGATAGGGTTAGACGAGTATGTGGAATGGGTTGAGCCGGGTGGAAATACTTTAGGGCTAATCATTTTTTCTTTTGCCCATAGCCCGCCAAGAGGGTTCAGGCCGTTAGTTAGGGATTTGCCGAACGTCATAGCATCAGGTACAACATCAAAATGTTCAATCGCCCAGAGTTTGCCTGTACGGTAGAAGCCCATTTGGATTTCGTCGATTACTAATGTAATGTTGAACTGGTCTAAAACTTGTTTTAGCGCTTTGAAATAGCCTTTCGGTGGGATTATGTAGCCGCCCGTCCCTAAGATTGGCTCAGCTATAAATGTTTTGTATTCACAATCTCCGGTCGCAGGATTGTAAACGCCGTGATATTCACTTTCAAATAATTTTGCAAACTGTTTTACACAATACAGGTCGCAGTTTTCGCAATTTTTGCCATAGAAACATCTGTAGCAGTATGGGAAAGGTATAAAGTTTGCTCTGTCGCCGAAGTGGCCGTATTGCTCACGGTATCTGAAGCTTGACGTTACGGTAGTAGCGCCTAAGGTTCTACCGTGATAGCCGCCCATGAATGCGAAAAATAAATTCTTTTTAGTGAAATTTCTTGATAATTTCAAGACATCTTCAATCGCCTGTGCGCCGCCCACGTTAAAGTGCACGCGTCCTTTTTCGTTAAATCTTTTTAGGTTAGCTTTTGCAATTTTTTCAGCCAGCATCACTTTGTAGTCGTACACAAACTTCGATGCGATTTGAGGCATCGTGCTAATCTGGTCGATAACGGCATTTGCTACACGTTTGTTTTTGTACCCCAAGTTGCAACTTGCATACCACATCTGTAAGTCCAAATAGGGTGTGTCGTTGCTATCGTACATGAAAGAGCCTTCGCAATTCCTGAAAATTCTTTGGTCGTCTCCGTAGTGTGATGTATCGCCATATGAACAAAATTCTTTGTCCAATTCTATTATTTCGCTGTCAGATAGTCTATTTTTAAGCTCTAACATAACTCTCTCCTTTAAGTCGTTGCAATTCACTCAACACATCACCAAAGTCTTCAAATTTTTTGTAATTGCTTTTGTTTGTGTCTTTACAATATTTTAGTAAGTCTTCCTTCGCCAGTATAAAATCAATGCTATCAGAAACGCAACAATCAGACAAGCCGTCGCCAATATATACTGTCATTGCATTTGCGCGCTTATACTTGTTGGCAATACTGCATTTACATGTCCCTGATTTGCGTTTGCATGCCGTATTTTGATTCGGAAACGTAACTTCCATTTTATTATCTACGATTTCGAGGTGGTTTGAATGGATGCTGACGTCATCAATACTATTGGCACTTAGAATTTTTTTGATGAAGTAGTCCAGCCCGTCGCTTATTATGTAAAAATCAATATTGTTTTGCTTCACAAATTGGTAAAAACTATAAAAATAATCGTCGATTTCTACAGTATCAATAAATTCGTTCAACTCGCATTCTGAAATTGAGGAAACAAGTGCCAGTTGTTTTTCAAGACATTCAAGCGAGCCGATTTTGTTATCAATCCAGTCTTTTTCAATTTCTAGCCAACGATTTCCAGTGAACGTATTTAAAAAATTTTTTATTGTGTCTTCTTTTGTGATTGTACCGTCGAAATCACAAAAAATTTGTATATTTTTAAAATTTACCATATTCCTCTAATTAAGCAGTTCGTTTATTTCTTCAACCATTTTATCGGGGTCTACTCCGTGAACTTTGGCGCCTGCTTCTAAATTTTCAAATCTGGCAGCTGCACATCCAACACAGCCCAATCCATACTTTGCGAACACAGGTAGTGCTTCAGGAAAATTTTGAACTATTTCTATTATGCTCATTTCTTTTGTGACTTTGCCCATAAGGGTTCTCCTCGTTTTGACTTTCGTTTTTTTATCATTAACTTATATTATACATGAAAAAAGGTTGTGAGCTATGGATTTGAAAAAAATTTACCTGGATGTATGCAATTATTTACAAAACGTTGATAATTCCTCTCAGTATATAGGTTTGTCACAGCTTGATATTAAAAAGAATCAGGATAAAACTCTTTACAAAAATAACTATCCTGAAAACTTATTTAAACTTAACAAATTCAAGCCAAATCAAACGATGTCGATACTGGATAAATATGCCTAAGCGTCTAAATCAGCAGGGCGCTTTTTAGAAACGAATTTCCATAATCCGATATAGCACAGGTAATACAATACGATGGCTGACAGCATTTGAGTTATTGGATAAACGCTGTAATGTGTTTTCAAGAGTGCGACGAGGCACACAGGCAAAATCAACGCAAAACAGCTCATAGTAACTTCTTTAAGAGGGAACCACCATTCTAAGTCTTTTTCTACGACTATAATACTTAGCAGGAAGTATAAACAGCTTGTGAATAAAGCTGTCGCACCGACTGTTATTAAGCCGAATTTTGGTAAGAAATGTATTGTCAAAAATATACCAATAATGCCCGGTATCATACGAATGATTGTGTTTATATATGTTTTTTTGCGCAAGTGATATTGTATAGTTGTGTATTCTGTTAAGCCCGTAAAGAAGCAAGCTCCCATCAGGAATGGAACTAGTTTTACTGCTTCTCCAAACTTAGGATTAGCCATTAATTTTACGTACTCAGGAGCATATAATGAAACAAACGCTATGAAAGGAATTGTCAGCGCAATGAAAAATCCTGATAGTCTCGATGTCGCTTCACGTGTATCTTCTTGATGTTCATACATAATAATAATTCTAGGCATTGCTGCGATCATTATGATTGCAAACATTGCTAAAAATATGGAGAAAGTCATATTATAAGATACGCCGATAATACCGTTGTAGAAAGAGTTTTTGTAGTGCATTTGTACAATGAATTTGTCACTCTGTGTCATTATCCAAGAACTTAATGACGCTAACGCCAACGGCAAGCCGTACCAGCATAAATGTTTGATAATCGGAAAATTAATCTTTTTGAATTTAATTCCTGAAAAGAGTTTTACTGAAAATACCAAAGCTACGTCGGTAGCTACGATTGATATAGCCATTGCTGCGAGGATACCAAAAGGTCCCCAGCCGGCATATTTTATGAGTAAGACCGCGATACCAATTGTGGTGAATTGATTTGCTATAGTGAGAATTGTATATAAACTTGGTTTAATTTGTGCACGCAACATTTGGAACAGCAAGCTCCGAAACGCTACCGGGATAATCAACAATGCTATAAAGAATAAAAAGTGCATCGGAAGCTTGAAAAAGCCTGTGATATGGTGTCTGAATATAAACACGGCTGCAAACATTAAAATAAAATTAGTTCCTAAGAGGAATAAAAGTGACGAAAAATATTTTGTGATATCGCCTTTCAGTTGGTGTGCTTTGAAAAAACGTAAGCCCGACGTGCCTATCCAGTCAAAAAAGATAATGCATAAAAAGCTTAACGTCGAAATTGCAATCGCATAAAGGCCGTACTGCTCGGGCGTTAAAATATTTGTATAAATTGGAATAAGTATAGTATTACCAAGTACGCCAACAAGTTTTGAAGGCATATACTTTACCATATCAACAAATATGGCTCGTATAGGTAAAGGTTTTTTGGCAGACTCCATCTCCGTTGTGGTTGTCTCTAGCGTCGATTCCGTTGCTTGAGCGGTCTTTGTACTTTCCAACTGACTATTCCTTTTAAAAATTATATATTTATTCTATCATAAAAAGTTTTTTTCATTTCATTCATTAACCTGAGATTGGACTTAATTTTAAACAAATTTGATTTTTCGCGCAATTTTTTTGAACGAAATGTTTTTATTAATATGTGTAGGTAGTTTAGAATTAGTAATCAATGAAAGTGAAGTTTTGAATGAGTGAACTTAATAGTTTAAAGTTTGCAAATGCAGACAGTGCAAAGGTGTCGCAAGTCGCGACCCCGCTCCAAAAAAATGCTCTTGAAATGCAAATGCCCTTAAAGGAGTATCGAATGTTACAGGATTCGATACAAAGTAACCAATATCTCAAGGGCTTATGTAGTGACGTCTTTGAGCGAAGTACATAATTAGTCTATTACACGCATTACTTCTTCAAGTGATTTTTTAGGTACTCTTGTTGTGGTGTCTGCATTTTTGGGAATGCCCACGGGAACGAGCGAAATCACTTTGTTTTCAGCCGGTATATTTAATAATCTTTTAAATTCGTCAAATGCAACTATAGGTGCGCACATCCAGCAACCTGCGTATCCAAGCCCGTGAGCTGCCAACAATAAATTTTCGATAGCTCCTCCAATACTCAAAAGTGAAGAATTCGGGCGCATTTCATCTAATTGTGCATGTGTGAAATTTTCCTCTGTCAAAACACCTTGCATAGAAGGAGTACGTGGAGTTTCCACTATTGCAATAACTACAGGCGCATTTTTGAAAAATCCTGCAAAATTTTTCATTCTGGTTATGTTATTTTGCACTTCTTCATCGTGAGTTAGTTTAGAGATTTCCTCGTATTTTTTAATCACAGCTGCGGACATTTTTTTCAAAATATATTTATTGTAGATTGCAATAAATTCCCAATTCTGTGTATTTGTTGCACTTGGGGCGAGTCTTGCTGCGTTTATAATCCTTCTGATATCCTCTAGTGGTGGTTGAGTATTTTCATACTCTCTGATAGTTTTTCTAGTAGTAATTGCTTCAAACAGTTCCATAATGTAACTCCTATTGTGATTGTAATAATGTTTAAAAGACTATCTTTAATATCATTAATAATTTTTATACTGACTATCATCATTAACGTTCTCATTTGCAGTGCAGTATTTTCTGAACCTGAAAATTACAACGTGACATCTGATTTTAATCAGATGAAAAAACTAAGTCAAGATGAGATGGTCGTAATTATAGTAGACTTTTCAGAAAGTATGAACGAATACATGGGCCATAAAACAAAAATGCAGGTTGCGATGGAAAACCTCTCAAGTATTCTGCCGTATATTCCTCAAAATATTAGGGTTGGACTTAGAGTCTACGGTCATAAAGATTCAGCAATTATTTATAAAGCGTGTACTGCATCAGATCTTGTTGTCGTTCCTCAGGCAAATTCGGCAGCCAAAATTTCAGACGCTTTATATGCGCTTAAACCACGTGGAGTTACACCAATTACTTATTCACTTAAACAATGCATTGCAAATGATTTTATTGGCTATGGCGGGAAAAAACATATCGTACTAATTTCTGACGGGAAAGAAAACTGTGACGAAAGCCCATGTAAATTCGCAATAGAGATGATGAAAACTCGAGACGACGTTGTTATTGATGTTATCGCACTGGGAATTGATGATCCAGAGGCAATCAGTCAGCTTAAATGTGCCGCTCTGACGACAAGCGGTAAATTTTATAAATCAAATACGGCTGCCGAATTACGCAATAGCTTGAGAAACTCGCTGAATGCTCAAAAAGAAGTACAAGGGCAGATAATACTTAAATAGTTGATTTGCAAAAGTAGGTTGAGGTTTCTACCCCAACAAAATACCCCCCTTTCGCCCTTCGGGCACTTTCCCCCGCAAGGGGGCAAGAAAAGAAACATATAAAAATATCTCACCTCGCTGCGGTCAGTTCTAGAAAACGTCGATGTTGACGTTTTATGTTGCAGGTTGTGTTAAAATGTCATATAATTTTTGCATACAAAGTATAAATATTGAAGGAGCATCACATGAAAATAGAATTAGTAGCCAAATCATATTCGGAGATTGAATCGAACATACTTTTAGTCGGTTTGTATGAGGGAGAAGAACTCTCTGACGTTTTGATGCAGCTTAATGAAAAATTAAGCGGTCAGCTTGTAGATTTTGTTGTCGCAAAAGAACAATTTAAGGGTGGATATGGTAAATTCTGTGAAATTGCAACTTATGGTAAATTACCTGCAGATAAAGTTCTATTTTTTGGACTTGGCAAAAAGAGTGAACTAACTTTGAGTAAGTTACGCATTTTAGCTTCTAAAATCGTGAAAAAATGTGCCTGCATTAAAAATAACAAAAATATCGACTTGTCGATGATTAACTTAAATGATACACAATTCAGTGCATATGATGTTGCCCGTGTAATTACAGAAGGATTATTGATTGGCAATTATGATTTTGATAAATACAAAACTAAAGAGGATGACAATACGAAAACCGAAAATATTATCCTGTCTGATGTTTGGGAAGATAGAATTAATGACGAGATTTCGGGCTTTGCCAACGGCATGATAATTGCTGATGCGGTTAATTTTGCACGTGATTTAATCAATGACCAGCCACAATATGTGACGCCCGAGAAAATAGCAGAAGTCGCAATATCACTGCCTGATGTCGAGACAAGAGTTTATGAAAAAAATGAAATTGAAGAAATGGGAATGGGCGCATTCTTGGCTGTATCGCAAGGCGGTGCATATTCGCCTAAATTCATTCATATAAAATATACCCCTGAAAATCCAAAGAAAAAAATAGCAATTATTGGTAAATCAATTACGTTTGATAGTGGCGGCTTGGATTTAAAACCACCTGCATCAATGCTCAATATGAAAGATGACATGTCGGGTTCGGCTGCTGTGCTGGCTGTTATGTCTGTGTTGCCTAAGTTCAGCCCTAATGTTGAAGTTCATGCAATAATAGCTTCTTGTGAGAATATGGTTGGTAGCAAAGCTTTTAAGCCGGGTGATATCCTGACTGCTAAAAACAAGAAAACTATTGAGGTTGATAATACCGACGCAGAAGGACGTTTAACGCTCGCCGACGCCCTGTGCTATGCTGAGGAGCTAAAAGTCGATGAAATCATTGACATCGCCACGCTGACAGGCGCTTGTTTGGTCGCATTAGGTTCGGCTGCATCGGGAATTATGGGCAGCAATGAAGAGCTTGTTAAAAAGTTGATTAACGCGGGTGCTGACGAAGGTGAGAAGCTATGGGAATTACCTATGTTTGACGAGTACAAAGATTCGCTCAAAAGTGATGTAGCAGATATGAAAAATACAGGCTCCCGCTATGGCGGTGCATCAACTGCAGCTATGTTCTTAAAAAACTTTGTCAAGGAAACACCGTGGGCGCATATTGATATTGCTGGCACAGCATTTTTGGAAAAACCACAAAATGAGTACGGCAAAGGCGCAACCGGAGCAGGTGTTCGTACGTTGCTTAAGTACATTTTAAGTTCATAATTAGAAAATCCGCACAGCTGAAATCAAGGGTGCGTCCCACGCACCAAAAAACTTTGCGATTCTTCGCTAGCGCTCAGAATGAATATTTACTCTACATAAATAACGTGGTACTTATACGCTTCGAAAGTCTCTGAAAAATAGTCAGGCGGCAGTCCTGCCTTCATTTTTAGTGATGATATGAATTCGTACTTATCAGGCAAATCTTCCCATACGGATGGCAGATAAACTGCCTGATGATTGCCGTCACGGATAATAATACCGTCAACAGCCTGCACTATTTGTGACATAAAGTCATCTTCGTTTTTGAAATCCATTTTTGTCGGCGTACTGAGCAATGATACGGCAATTTTAATATGCTCAAACTCTTCCTGCTCTAGTGGCTTAAAGCGTGGATCAGAGAATGCAGCGTTGTATGAATTGGAAATTATATCTTCGATTAACGTGCGATGTGCCACAATCGAGCCGATACAGCCACGCAACTGTCCGTTAATTTTAAGTGTTACAAAACAAGCTCCATATTCGTTAAACACTTCGGGGATATTGTCCAAATCATCTACAGTCATTTCTTTGTACCCTAGCCCGTGCTTAATACTGGCTTTGCAGGTCTCAAAAATGTAGTCGGTGAATTGTTCCTTTATAAACTGATTTTTTTCGCCTTCATAAAGCAACCAGCTGCCGTATCCGACTACACGCTCGTTATCACCTGTTGCATCACCTGAGTTGGACATTGCAACTCGTACCAGCGAATATTGTTTTTCAGCAGCAAAGGTAACCAATCCGCAAATCCCTACAGCGCCGCATGCCTGCTCGTATGAAAATTTATGAACATCGTTAGACTCAATCATTTCGGCTGTCAAATGGTCAATCTCGTTTGCTGCTTTTGTGTCGTGGAAATGGCTCAAATCCGACGAAATAATAAACGCATTTTCAGGGGCATCATAAAAATAATTGATAATATTTTTCACGATATCGGCTTCAGCAGAGCCAATCAGTATCGGAACAATAGTAACATTCTCAAACATTGATTGAATAAAAGGTACCTGAACTTCTGCTGAGTGCTCTGACTCAAAAGCTTCATCAACGTATTTCGCGCCGAATTTTTCTTCTAATATTTTGCTTATTTCTTGATTTACGGCAATTGTGCCGAGGGGTGTTTCCCACTCGTCATAGCTTGATAATGCTGTATTGCGGACTTCATACCTGTGTGCCGGCGCAAATATAAATATATTTTTCACGTTAGTATCAATATACTGAATCCCCTCATATGCTAGCTGCCCTGAATACATATAGCCGGCATGCGGGACAATTATTGCGCGCGTTTTTGCTCGATAATCATTTTTACAGTGGGTTTTAAAATATTCTATTTGCTCCAGCAAGTCAGATTTGTTATCTGCATAGAACATTCCTGCAACGGACGGTTGTTTAATTTTTTCCATAGTTAATTTACCCATTTAATATTATTGTAAAACTCATTATAATATAGTTTATGAAATATCAAAACAGACTACCGGATAATAAAGTTCAATGTTTAATTTGTCCACGCAAATGTATCTTGGCGCCGGGACAACACGGTTTTTGCCATGTCAGAAAAAATGTTGACGGTGATATTAAGCTGGAGACATACGGCTATAACACTGGTTTAACTATCGACCCTATAGAAAAAAAACCGTTATATCACTTTTATCCGGGTTCAAAAATTCTTTCTTTCGGCACGCTTGGCTGCAACATGGGTTGTAAATTTTGCCAAAATTGGCATATCTCAAAATCAAAAGAAAATCCTACCAACTTATCTTATGCTTTACCCTTTGATATTGCTGAGGCTGCAGTAAAACATCAATGCAAAAGTGTTGCTTTTACTTATAATGATCCTATTATTTTTTATGAATATGCACGTGATACTGCGATTGAGTGTCATAAAAAAGGCATAAAAACAGTTGCCGTGACTGCGGGCTATATGAATCCGGACTTGCATCACGATTTTTTTGAACATATTGATGCCACAAATATTGATTTAAAATCTTTTTCAGACGAATTTTATAAGACGATTACAGGAGCTGCTCTTGAGCCTGTCTTAGAAACTATTAAATATGTAAAACATGAGACCGATACATGGCTTGAGCTAACAACTCTTTTAATCGAGGGCGAAAACGATTCAGATGAAGAGCTCAGAGAGCTTTGTAGCTGGATTAAATCAAATTTGGGTGTTCATGTGCCGCTGCATTTTAGCGCCTTCTTCCCTGCGTGGAAAATGCTGGATAAGCAGCCGACATCGAAAGAGACACTTTTCAGAGCCTACAATATCGCGA
Organism: Candidatus Gastranaerophilaceae bacterium; assembly: GCA_031551265.1. Lineage (GTDB taxonomy): Bacteria > Cyanobacteriota > Vampirovibrionia > Gastranaerophilales > Gastranaerophilaceae > JAVBNU01. The sequence continues at coordinate 2,917 of JAVBNU010000032.1, read as the reverse complement.
TTGAAACAGGTTTAAAGTACGTTTATATAGGTAATATCACGAATGTTGCTTCATCTACAACGTATTGTGAAAAATGTCATAGCGCAATTATAATAAGAAATAGCTATCATATAGAAGAATACAACCTGAATGAAACAGGTCTTTGTACTTTTTGCGGACATCAATGTCATGGTGTTTTTAAAATAAAATTGATTTCTTTTTTGAGCAATCTGTTCTATAATAATTCCATGAATGAAGCGGAATTACTTGTAAAGAATATTACTGCAAAAGATGAAAACGAAGCTTTCGCAGCTGCATCCAAAATGATTGACACTAAAAATGTCGAAGCTTTTAAGCTATTGCTTGATAAATCGGAAATGTTGTTTGATTTTATCAAAATTAATGTTGCAAACCGTATTAAACGCGCAAGTAATAAAAATAATTATAAAAATTTATTAGCTTTCTTTGAAGACTACAGCCCCGACTATGATGAGGTTATGGTCTCAATCCTCGCTTCTAATGCTGACGAAGAGCTGACTGACACTATGTATGACTTGTTAGAAAACGGCAGCGAAAATCAAAAGGCTTATGCGGCTAAATATTTCTATTTCATTCCGGATACTGTATCCGAGGATTTGTTAGCAAAGTATGCTTTTTCCGATAATGAATTGTTGGCTTTAAATGCTGCTCAAGCATTGGGAACAATGAATAATCAAGAAAGTTATAATAACGCAATTAACCTGCTAAATTATACAGATGAATTTGAAAAGCTTAAAGCAGTTAAATTTTTGGTTGCATACCGCAATAAAGCTGCGTTAGAAAATATTTATCAAACTATGGAAAATTCTGCAATGTCTGAAAATATTGCAGCTGAAATACCATATTTGGCTAATGTATTTGAGCTTTTAAAGTCGTCGCAAAAAGAAATTGCACTGGCTACTGTGTCTCATATAATTTCAGGTATTCCAGAGATTATCCCGCTTAGTCAGATAATTAATTTCCAAATATTTGATATTTTAAATGAATTGGTTAATATTAATTCGTCTCAAAATCCTGATTCCCAAGTAGCTACGATACTGCTCAAAGCTTTGGCTAAGTTTTCTATGGTCGCTGAGGCGGATGAATACACCTTCTCGGAGGATAGAGATACTAAAACTGAAATAAACGATGTTATCGGCCTTCTGAGACACCAGAGCGAAGCTTTTTGGAATACTCAAAAAGTTTTAGTTAAGCCTGAATTAAATCAAAAAACTTCAAGAATTATATCTGCCTTGGAAGTAGTAAAAGAATTTAAAATCAATGACACTGTAGATGACGTTTTAAAACTTACAGAGCACAGCAATGATATTATAAAATGCGACGCTATAGCCACACTGGCGATATTAAATAAATTATCTCTAATTAAACAAAATGATATTTTAAATAAAATCAATGATGAAAATCTTAAGGCGCTGATTTCCAGCTACTTTGTATAAGCAAAAAAAAATGCTCCGTAGGGAGCAATACTTGTAATAGGAAGGGAAGGTTAGGAAGTTAGGAAGTTAGTTGTCGTTTTATGTTATGTTATTAAATAAAAAACATGTTTATTTAATTCTTGTATATATATAAAGTATAAAAAGTATATATAATTGCTATAATTATATATTTTGTTTACATAATGTTACATTCGCATTTAAAAACACGCTATAAGACAAAATGTAATCAGAATCCCAAAAATGATGACAATATATCAGCAAGAGACGTCTGTTCAAGCTTTCTATGATGCGCTACAACATTATAAATAGGAAATGATATTTCATTACCAAATAGTTTTTTTATTTTCCGCACCTGCGCAATCAATTCAGGCTCAGTCCAAAATCTATCCGCTGATTTCATACACTCCGGATGAGGAACAAAATACTGCCCAAATATCGCACTGACAGATGAATTATTGTCAGGTCCCATACAAGGGAAATAAACAGCACCTGATCCACCATTATAACCGTTGCTTTTTATAATTTCACTGTAGAGAGGCTGTATCGCTTTACGATAAGGGAAAATAACGGAATTTTTATCGGCAATCACAATACCGTCATGCATTGTTTTTGGAATATGATATGAAGTATTAAACCTTCTGTTATCTCGTTCTAACATCTCTGTAATTTCATTTTGATATTGCATTATTGCATTAATGGCGCTTGAATGAATATTGACAGGTGCAAAGAGTAGCTGCATTTTTTCTGTATTTTTATTTCCACGAAAATTCTTATAACGAAAAGCTTCATGGTTAAACGTGTTTCCTGTTCCGGCGTAATCATCAAGTATTACTAATGTCGCTTTATCCGATAATTTTTTAAACAAATCTTTCTCATAGAAATCTTCTGAACCATTGTATCTAATAAATCTGTCTTGAGCTACATTATTAACATGTGCGTACTGATAAGCAACCCACTCAAAGCTCTTTAGCTCTTTTGGAATTACATAATAAATATTTTCAGGATACTTCGCAGCTTTAATAATTTTTTTATGCATAAGCTGCATAGAATTAGTCAAACTTTGAGGAGTATGAATTTTAAACTGATTATGCAAAAAATCAGTTAAAATAGCTTCTATTTGTGCTATCGAAGTATCTGATTTGGTGGGAAAAGTTTGAGCAGTTGCTTTAATAAGTGCGTTCAGTTCCAACGGTGAAACATTTATAGGATTAATCTGATTAGCAATTTCTTTTATACTACGAGGTTCTTTAGAAATACTCAAAGTACGATGGGCTATATAGTCAAATATCGGTGAATCTGTTTTATTTAAAGTTGCGTCAAATAGTTCTTCAAAAGATGCTTCCATATCAAAAGGCATCGAAGCTATCATATCAATTACAGGAGTTGTAATATCACCACTATAGTTAAACATATTTATACCACGATTCCATCCCTCAAGATTAATAAATATGAGTTTTTTATTT
>JAVBNU010000005.1:0-165900 GCA_031551265.1 Candidatus Gastranaerophilaceae bacterium | reverse complement strand
CAGGCTACTTCGTGAGCAGCATAGGGTTGGACGAGGAAACAATAAGACGATATGTCGAGATGCAAGGACACCAGGATTCAGGACAGCTGAAAATTCAGCTGTAAACGAAAGAACCCCGGCTTTAGCCGGGGGTATCTATGTGGACGAGAACCACAAGGCGAAGCCTTGTCTAGGTTCGAGCGCGACCGAGCCAAGGCCGGATAGGAGGGAACGAGTCAGTTCCCGACTGGAGCGCCGTTTATGGCGAGGGAGCAAGAGAGTCCCACCCAAGGAGCCATTTACAGAGTCACAGCTTTTATTAGGTTGTGGCTCTTTTATATTACAGCTTTTCAGAGTTCGATTGGAGCTTTTGCCCTATTTTAGCAAATATGCATTTTTAACCAGCTGGTAGGTCTATCGCACCGGATTCATACGGTGGAGTGCAGAATAGCCCTGATTTGCTATCTGGAAAATTGACTCTGCGTCAAATTCTGCTATAATTGGGTAATAAAATGCTCTAACAAAAAGTTCTATTTTTGAGTTTTTTCAGAGCTTTTTTTGTTTTTGCAGCAATAGGAGATTTTAAATGAAAAATATTGAAGATTTGGAAAGAAGATTCAAACGCAAAGATAATGTCATATTAATTTTTGATTATAATGGCACGATAACTTCGATAGAGCCGAAAATGAATTCTCCGTTAGCTAATACAACATTTAAAAGAGTGTTAGAGAATTTTGCTCGCAAAGAATATATCAAAGTAATAATAATAACCGACAGACAAATAGACGAATTCAAAAAAGAATTTGGCCTGGGGTCATCAGCAATAGATATTTACGGATTTTCGAATAACGAATTTTGTAATGAAAGTGGCGCTTCTTATGCAAAAGAAGAAAACATTATAGCTGATGTTGCTGCCAAAAACTCTGAATATGAAATTATATATATGGGTGACGACAAGACATTGATTGCCAAAACAAAAGAACTAAATGGGCTTGCTGTAGGCATTCTTCCATTATGCAAAGATGGCGAAAAGCTTGTTGATTTTTCACTTTCTCAAAACAAATTTGAAGAGTTTTTATTAACAGCGAACAACTTGTATTTATAGCTGGCAGGTCAGGCAATGCCTGACCTAATACTGACCTTCTTTTTCTAATTTACAATTTTAAAATAACTTAATAATTCTTTCCTTATCATTGCTTTAATAATTTATGGGTGATACCATTAAATCCCCAGAACAGTAGATTACTAGTGAAAAAGGAGAGAATTTATGCCAAGAATTAACAGCATCCAAAATTTAACTTTTATCCCCAAGCAGCAAGTACAAGCTGAAAGAAGCATGCAGACAAATCCTTCTGTAACACTGAAAACTTCCCTTAATGCTGACACTTTTAGCCATTCGCCATCTTTTAAAGCACGGCTGGAATACTCGTACATAGACTTTAATAGTGCAAAGTCAAACACACTTGATAAAGTGAACGCAGCACTAGAAAAAGTAGACAATAATGCTGTAATATACGTTACAAATGAAGGCTCTTCCAGCTCAGGCGATATCATAGGTCTTGAGAGTAGATTTTTTGATGCAAAGACTGAGTCTTCTTATACATTCAGAAATTACGGAGCAAGAGATAATGTGCGTGGCATATTGAAAAACATTGAAATACATCACAACCACGTTTTGAGGGACAGATACAAGCAGACTGCAAGTATAGATGACTTACTATAGATTGGCAGGATGAGTTGGATATTTTCATCTGACTTATTAATATGGCTTTAAACAACAAGATGGGTTGAGTAATTTCGCTCAACCCATCTTGCTGCGGTTGAGCCGATGATAGGGACTTTGCTTTTTATCTTACTTAAAAACTGTGTCTAAAAATAACAGAATTTCTTTAATGAGTGTGCTATAATCAAGTCAGATAAATGCTATGAAAAAAGAGACGTAATGTACTATTCGACAACGTATGCATCCCCTATAGGGAATATTACACTTGCATGTGATGAAAATAGCCTTGTTGGGCTGTGGACGGACGGGCAGAAATACTATGGCGACACCATACCTGAAAGAATGATGGAAAAAGATAATTCGCCGATACTTGCTGCTGCAAAAAAATGGTTGGATAAATATTTTGCGGGTAAAAAGCCTGATATCTCTGAGTTGCCTTTAGCGCCTATTGGCGGTGAGTTTCGTCAGGGTGTGTGGCAAATTTTATGCGAAATTCCTTATGGCGAAGTCATTACGTATAACGATATAGCCCAAGAAATGGCTTTCAAAATGAACAAAGAAAAAATGTCATGTCAGGCGATAGGCGGCGCTGTGGGGCATAACCCAATATCTGTAATAATCCCCTGCCACAGAGTTGTGGGCTCGAATGGAAGTTTGACGGGGTTTGCCGGAGGGATTGATAAAAAAATTAAACTGCTTGAGCACGAAGGGGTTGATATGACTAAATTATTCACACCCAAGAAAAGCACTGCACCATGAAAACTGATATTATGTTTATTTTTAAAAGAGCTAAACCAAAAATCACCCCATAATACACAACTTCAAAACTCGGCTGTTGGGAAATGTAGCTTAGATTACACTGCAAACATGTAGTCCACCATTTCACGCTTAAATTCAAGATATTTTTTCATGTCCCCATCAGCTGTATGTGAAAGTCTTTCTATTATCTGCTCGATACCTTCTTTAATATCGCCGTCCTTAATGATGAAATAACACAAATATAGCATGTAGCGCTCAAGCTTCAGAATATCTTCAGAAGGATTTTCTAAAAATTTTCCACACAAGCGTTCATAGTCAAAAGCCCTTTGTGCCTCAGCGATATTGAGATCTGCAGTTTTTTTGATAAGTTCTGCCCTGTTAGTGTAATATTTTGATTTTGCTTTTAAATAATCATTGAAATACTCGATATTTTTTTCTTCTTCAACCAAGACTCCTCCAATTTCTTCAGGATGTAAAGAATACATTCCCTCCAGGCATTTACACTCAAAGGCATTACTATTTCTCTTATTACAATAAGGTAGCTGCTCTGTACATTGGGCCTCTGGCCTAATCAATGTACCATTCCCAAAGTCAAACAAAAATATTGATTTCCCATCATGCATAACATTTTCTGAGTGGAGGTCATTATGCAGAATTCCACTTTCATCTAAAGTAAAAAAATGGTCAAATAAGGAAGGAAACATCTTCGTTTCCTCTGAATTCCCTTTTAATTGATGTGGAGCATGCACATATTGAGAACATAGGTAATATTCATTGCCTTTCTTAAGATAAGCAAGCATTTTAGGTGCTCCATTGAATTCGGCTGGCAATTTGCTCATTACCTCTGCTTCATTGTCCAAAGCATTTAGTATAATCTTCCCTAAAATAAGCTCAAATGGGCATATATTAGGTTTTTTAATGGCTATATCATCTGAAAAATATACTTTCCCAAATTGGCCACCTGCTGATTGTAAGGTCTTTCCATCCTTTTCAATTTTATTGATAGCCACTGAAATTCTTTTGAATACTTCGGGAGCTAGAAGGTCTGTTTGTCTCAAAATTTCAATATTATCTTCGGTAGTTTTCTGATTACCAAAACACACTATATTTGTATTAACCCAATAACTAGGTGGAGTAGCGTATTTAATGACTTCAGGCGCCTCTGTATTACCGGCATGTTCTTTCTTTCTGCAAGCCGATGCCATCTTAGGATAGAGGTTGTTAATTGGAATAATTCTCATATTTGTTTAAAAACCAAACATAAAATAATTTGCTACCTAAATGACAAAATTGTGAAAGCATTCCTGAAACTTTAAAAAATCGGGATAAAAACAAAAAATCAGCCTTTATTAAACGAGATTGAAATTCAACTATACTCTAAAGAATAAAATCATCCCGGAATGTACGAGTTCAGAACTTGGTTGCTGGGAAATATAGCATAGCTTTTTATTCATTATTCATTATTCATTTTCAACTTTATACATGATTATAAAATTAGCATATTATGGTAGGATGATCTCAGTTTAATAAAAATAGGCAGTTTAGCGATGAAAAATAAATTTATATTCCCCCTGATAATTGTAACAACTATACTGCTATGTGTCATAATATATGCTAGCAAAGATTTTATAAAATCGAGATTTGATAATTTTATTGTTGATTATGTTATTTCACAGGCATATTCAAAAGATTCTGTTGATGAAAGAATAAAGTCTCTGGAAAAAATTGCTAAGAAATATCCAAAGTCGGCAGACATATTTATATCATTGGGCGATAGCTACCTTTTTGATAAAAAAGATAACGAAAACGCCATTAAAGCTTACAAAACCTCTATTGAACTCGGGGCACAAAGTATCGTTGCATATGGTAATCTTGGCAGAATATATGCCAGAAATAATGATATGAAAGAAGCTGTCAAATATTTTGAAAAAGGGTTTGAAATTGATAAAAGTAATTATCTAAATAATAGCTGTTTATTGATGACATATGGTCGTCTTGGGGATATGAAAAAACTAATCAATTTTGGCAAACTAGCCGAACATTCTCTTCAATATGATATACAATTTTATAATATGTATATTGAGGCACTCATGGCTATTTGGCATTACAAAAATGCTGAAGATGCCAGCAAATTATTTATTGAAGATGCACAACAAATCTGCGAAAAAGATGAAGCGTATAAAACAGATCAAATTAGATGTGACATAGATGCAAGAAAAGATATAGCTTTATCGATTATAGCTTTGGAACGAGAGGATTACAAAAAGGCATTTGAACATCTGGAAGAAGCTAAACAAGCTTCAAAACATCCTGAAACATTATATTTGCTCGAAGCTGCCATTTACATGGGGCAAAGTAATTTAGAAAAAGCAGGGGAATGTATAACGCGGGCAGAAAAATACTTAAAAGAAAGTGATGTCTATTCGTATAGAGTAAAAATTATGTATGAAATTAAAAAGGGTAACTATAAAGATGCAGAAGCTTACATAAAAAAATTGAACCTTGAAGACCTTAATGCCATTTATTTATCTTCACAGCTATACAAACGCCAAAAACATTATGATAAAGCAACTGATGGATATAAACAAATATTAAAAATAGTTCCTTTTCATCTCGCTGCAAGAAAAAATTTGGCAGAGTGCTATATTGAATTGGATAAAAAAGATTTAGCCAAAGAACAACTTGAACTAATTTTGTCATACGAACCCGATGAACCTCAAAAAATAGAAATACAAAAAATGCTTGATTCTATAAAGTAGTACTTGGACAGGGGCTCTGATGTGCGCCCTTAGCCAGAGAACTTTGCTACGCAGAGTGAAAATAGTGATAATTTACAGAAACAAAAAAGAGGCTAAAAGCCTCTTTTGTCAATAATCACCCTGGATAAGATTCGCATCAGTTTGTCGTTGAGGCATCGCCGAAACGAAACAAACTGGGTGCTGGCAATTTGCGTAGCAAATTGAACACGTAAACCTGAATCCTTAGCGAGTGAAATGAGCTTTAGGAGTCAGTAGTGAGAATCAATAACAACACAAAACTGAGAAAAACACCCTGGATAAGATTCGAACTTATGACCTACCGCTTAGAAGGCGGTTGCTCTATCCAGCTGAGCTACCAGGGCTTGTATATTTTATTGTCATCCTCGCAACCGCAGGCGGTTTTTATCTAATCTCGTCGAACTTCGTTCAACTTGCCAGCTTGTTACCAGGGCTTGTTTATTCTATTGTCATCCTCGCAACCGCGGGCGGTTTTTATCTAACCTCGTTGAACTTTGTTCAACTTGTCAGCAGCTACCAGGGCTTGTAGGTGTTGTCAAATTCATGCCGGTACTTCAACCACAAAAGCTCAATACCAGTATTCATACAATTATTTAACCATATAAATTTATTCTTGCAAATATTTTTTAAACTTTAATAATTTTTCAGCGGTATATCAACGCTTATACGTTTGCCTTTGCCCGTTTTGGGGTCAAGTTGCGCTTCAACTTTCAAACCCGGTGAATTCCATTTTGATTCCCAAAGGTGTCTGTGTACAGCCATAAGATGAAAACCCAGTCCCGGTTTTTCGCCGTAACCTACGTCGTTTATGCCGATACCAAAATATTTTACCGGCTCATTTAATCTCGGAGCATCACCATCGTCTTCAACCGTAAAAACCATACAGTTTTTTGCCTCATCAATCGCAAAACTTGCTTTTATGTCGCCGCCTTCAGGCGTAGATTCGACTGAGTTTTGCAACAAGCCGTTCATCAACGTGTATACAATATAATGAGGGGCATCGTATCCGTTTTTAATTTCCCAAAGAATTTTTTGTGTATTTTCTCTATCTTTGACAATATTGATATTTTTCGCTTTTGCAGCTTCGGAAAAAGGATAATGTACAGCATCATAAATCCATTCAAGCTCATTACGCTCTTTTGGATTTGTGTAACCAAATCTAATAACGTCAGTATAGCGTTCAAACAAATCTTTCAACGCTTTGAATCCTTTTGCGCAGCTTGCATCTATTTTTTCGGCAGTAATATTATCTTCAAACATTTTTTTATCTAATTGTGAAAAAATGCCGCAGCGGAAAACTTCGTGCGCGTAATCTTCAGTCAATAATCTCATACCTTGTCCTGAAAGCCCGGGAATTACAATTTCGCGCCATTCGTCACAATAGTCTTTGAAATTGTCACGGATTTCATGATATTTTAGATATTTTTTGTTTAGGTCTTTTTCAGCAACTATTTCAGCAAGTCCTTCATCTAAAACTTTATTAATTTGCTTGTATGGAATTCTGTTTTCCATGCCAAAACTATATGATATTTTTGTACCGGGCTTACCTTCTGGAGTTGTTATAGTTTCAACTTGCAATGCCGGCAAGTAAACATCCATAACGTGAATCACTTTATTTGCGCGGTATAAACACGGGTATTTTGAATCAAGCGCCTCACCCGGAGCAGTACCTCTGGCATAGTTGATTTCCCTGCCGGTTAGAGTGAAACCATCACTAATTACTTCAACATTCAGCTTACCGTTATTAATAGTATAATTAGCTTTCACATTACCACCTGGCGTTGTACAACGAACAGCTTCAGACATAATATCGTTAAACATCAAATACTCTGATAAATATGACAAAGACTCTTGAAATTGAATTAGAGGATTTTTCTCAAAATCGCCTGCGTTAACTTCAAAATTAATATTTTTTTCTGCAGCCAGTTTTTTGGCTGCTTTTGAGGCTATTTCAATAACTTGAGTGTGTGTTTTTTCATCTGTATCAAGGGATTCATCAAATGCTACTTGAAAAGTATTCAACCTATTCATTAACCCGGATAGGGCGCCTCTATATGCATCAGGCAAGTTTATTTTTTCATATTCAGGGTTTTTATGCGCGATATTATCAATTTTACATGTACAATTACAAACTATGCCATTATAATCGTGCTCTATAGTATCGCTTATATTTCGTTTAGTATCAACGCCATAGGGGCCTATATTGTCATCACGCCATCTGCCATATATCTTGCGGCAGTTTTCTAAGCTTGCTTTCGCCAGAGAAGCCTCTATTTTTAGCCTTGTATCTAATTCTTCCTGCGTCATATCACTTTTACCTTTTTCAAGGTTTTTTAGCCAAAGGTCGATTTTGGCGTATTCATCTTGAAGTTCCTTAACCGGAAGAACATATTTTTTCTCCTCGGTTTCGTTTTCAGCATTACCGAATGAGATATTCACAGGTTTGTAATAAATTGGTGCATATTCAACTGAATTTTGTTTTTGTATATGGGTGCTATCAGCTAAAAGCCCCCCCCCGTGCAGTTTTTGCAGTATTGAAATTTGCCGAAGCATCTGAAGCTGAGATTTTTGTGATAAACATATTCCATTCCCTTATTAAATTACTCTATATTTATCTTAAGTTCATAAAGAAAAAACGTTGTTAGTAAAGGCATAATTTGTAACTTTTTATTTACATTTTGATTATTCTTGAAGGGGCTTCCTACCCCACAAAAAAATAATTTTGGGGTAGAAACCTCAACCTACATTCTATTGCCAACCATTTAAAATGGTGCGTATGACGCACCCTACGGCTGTCCAAAAAGAACATGCTGTCATTGCGAGCGAGTTTGCAGAACGAGCGCGGCAATCCAGTTTCATGAATTTCTGTATTGCTTCATTTCCGTTGATCATTCGCATGACGCGCAAGCGTCTATTCGTTATAGACCCATTTTTTGCGCACTGCCCATTGGATTGCGGTCAATACAAAAATAATCACGAACAAAACATAGGCTATTGCTGAGGCTTTGCCGATGTTGAAGAATTCAAACGCATTTTGGTACAGCCAGTAGACCAAAATATTGGTCGAATTTTCGGGGCCGCCTTTTGTCATGAGGTAAACCAGATCAAACACCTGAAAAGACGAAATAATTGTAATTATCAAAACAAAAAATATTGTCGGGCTTAAAAGCGGCAATGTAATACGGAAAAACGATCTTACGCCGCCTGCACCGTCAATTTTAGCCGACTCATATAAAGTTTCATCGATAAGTGAAAATCCAGATAGAAAAATAACCATGTTGTAGCCGATGAGTTTCCATACTGAGACAATAATAATCGAAATCATCGCCGTTGTTGGGTGATAAAGCCATTCAATATTGAGTTTGAACAAATAATTTATCAAGCCGATATTCGGGTCAAACAACCATTCCCAAACGATTGCGATAACAATCATCGGGGTTACAAAAGGCAAAAAATAGACTGTTTTGAAAAACTCAGCGCCACGAATTTTCGAGTTTAAAAACGCAGCCAGCACAAGCGGGATTATAATCGCGAAGATAGTTGTCGCTACAGCGAAAACTATGGTGTTGTTCAAAATCATCCAAAATTTGGCTTCTTGAAAAAGATTAATATAATTATCAAGCCCGACGAAGGAAATTTTATTTAACAAGTCCCATCTACAAAAGCTGAGTCCGAAAGACGCCAAAATTGGTATCAGAATAAAAATCACCGTACCCAAAAACGCCGGCGCAATAAAAAGCCAGAACATAAAAGTTTCGTTATTCAGGTATTTTTGAAGTTTTTCTTTCACGATTCAATCGTAGCAAATCAGCTTGAGATTGTCCAAAGAATTTTGTACATAAGCTTGAAATAAATTTGAAATAAATTTTGGTGCGTGGGACGCACCCTACAGCTTCGGACCACCGTCCCCGCAAAGGGGGCAGGTTAAAAATTACAAAATACAAAACGGAGAAAAGAGTTACTAGTTGTCTAATGCGCTTTTGATAGTATAATCATCTTAGAGATTTAACACAAGGATTGGCAATGATAGCAAACATAAAAGATACTGCGTTCGGCAAAAATGATATCAGAGGGATTTATGGCGAGGATGTAACGGAAGAGCTTTTCTACTATGTCGGGAAAGCTTATATAAGATTTATCGAGCAAAAAACGGGCGATGAGCCCCGCAAAATATGGGTATCATTGGCAAAAGATGCACGTAACCACTCACCGGTTCTGGCTAAATCCGTGATGAAAGGTGTTTTGTCAACGGGCGCTAATATCTTGGATATCGGGCTTGTTCCGACTCCTTTAGCTTATTATAGCGAGTTTTGCACGCTGCCTAAAGATATAATGGGCGACAACAAATTATACGGCTCGCTTACCGTCACAGCAAGCCACAATCCCAGCGAATATAATGGTCTCAAAATGACTTTTAACAAAGCCTCGATGACTGAGGAAGATATTAAATTAGTCAAAAAATTGACATTTGAAATACTCAACGAGCGTGAAAAACCGACACGTTTCGGCGTTTCAAAAATGTATAACATTATTAATAATTACGTTGACAAAATGACCCATCAACACTTTGCACAAATTGGCAATGGTATAAAAGTTGTTGTAGATAGTGCAAATGCGACGGCAGGTGTTGTTGCGCCGCGTTTGTACCGTGATTTGGGCTGCGAGGTAATTGAGCTATATTCAGAGCCGGATGGAAATTTCCCTAACCACCACCCGAATCCGAGCGACGAGACGACATTAGACGACATCAAACAAGCTGTTATCAACCACAAGGCAGATGTAGGGCTGGCTTTTGATGGTGATACCGACAGAATCGGTGTTATTGACTCAAAAGGGAATAAAATTGCCGGTGATATTTTATTGCTGATTTATTCTCTTGATATAGTAAAAGATTTGGTCAAGCGCGGTGAGAAACCGGCTGTGGTCTCCGAGGTTAAATGTTCACAAATTTTATTTGATGAGATTAATGCAGTTGGCGCGAAAGCTGTAATGTGCAAAACAGGCCATGGCTACATCAAAGCGAAAATGAAAGAAGAAAACGCGATTTTCGGCGGCGAGATGAGCGGGCATATTTTCTTCAAAGACCGTTATTACGGTTTTGATGATGCTATTTATGCCGGCTGTCGTTTAATTGAAATTATTGCGAAATACAAACGTGAAAATCCTGAATTTAAAGTAGAGGATTTAATCGCTGAATACAACAGTATGTCGACATCAAGCGAGCTGCGTTTTTATTGCCCTAACGATTTGAAAGCACCCGCATTGAAGAGGCTAGAAACGCTAATTGAGGAAAATAAAAATCTTTTCCAATCTGAGATTAAAGAAATAATAACAATCGATGGTATGAGAATCGTGTTTGAGGACGGTTTCGCTCTGATTCGCCAGAGCAACACGGAGCCTGTGTTTACGCTGCGTTTTGAAGCCAAAACAGATGAGAGTTGTAAACGATACCATGAAATTATGCTATCGGAGCTTGAAAATATTTTAAAAGAGTTTTAGATTTAAACCGGGATTACAAAATGAATAACAAAAACGTTTTAGCACTAATAATCATCGCTTTATGTACCTTATGTCTTTTGACGGGTGTGGTGGCAACGACACAAAAAAATGCCGATTCTGCAAAGGCAGAAAAAACGAAGCAGACTATCAAAGAAAACTTTATGTCGCGCAATAAAATAGCGCTTTTGAAACTTGATGGGGTAATTGATTCAAGCACGCAAAGCAGTCTTTTTACGCCTTCGACGAGTGCTCAAAGCATTATTGATGCGTTGAAAGAAATCCGTAAAGACAGCTCTATTAAAGGGGTTATCATAAAAATTAACTCCCCGGGCGGTACGGTTGGTATGTCGCAAAATGTGTATGATGCTATTATTGAGACACGTAAAATGAAGCCGGTTGTTGTTGCGATGGATGATATTGCGGCGAGTGGGGGCTATTATATCGCATCAGCCGCAGACAGGATTTTCTCGCAAAGAGGCACTTTGACAGGCAGTATTGGCGTAATTTTTTCGAGTGTTGATATGCATCAGCTTCTTTCAGACAAATTATTAATCAAGCCAAACGTAATAAAAAGCGGCAAATACAAGGATGTCGGCTCTGCAATGAAAGCAATGAGTGACGATGACAGACAGCTGCTCCAAGAAATTATCAATGATTCCTACAAACAATTTATCGCTGATATCACGGCGGGGCGTATAAAACGTAACGACCTGTATAGTGTTGCAAAAAAAGATTTAACAGCTGAAAATCTCAGCAAATACGCCGACGGACGTGTGTTTACAGGGCAACAGGCGCTGTCATATGGGTTTGTCGATGGCTTGGGTGATATTAATGTTGCGCATAAGGCTACGATGCAGATGGCTAAAGAAAAATTTAAAATTAAAGATAAAGAAATACCTTTGGTGCCGTATAATAAATATTCGAACTTTTCCGAGATATTTATAGGCGCAAGCGAAGCGTTATTCAAGAAAAAGCCGTCTGTTTTGGAGGAATATCTTCCGATGAGCATCCGAATGGGCAGGCAGCCGCTTTATTTGTGGGAGTAGTGAATGAACAACATTGCAGCGAATGTTTATAATGTAATTTTGCACCCGAAAGAAACGTTCGAGGAGCTGAAGGCGAATCCTGATATTTCGTCAGCGATTATTATTATGTCGTTCGTCACATTTTTTATTTACACGCTTAATTATGATTTTTATCCTGAGGGATTCAGTATATTTGCTTATTTATTCTCATCGTTGTTTGTTGTGATAAACGGGTTAATTTGGTGGCTGTTGTTGGGAGTATTTTTTGAAATGGCAGCGAAAATATTCGACAAATCAGGGCATTTGCAAACGTACTTATGTATCAGTGCTTATGCAGTTTTGCCGCTTATTTTCCTGGCGCCTTTGAACTTATTAAAATATTCAGGTGGGCTAGGCTATTTTTTCAGCGTGATATTTGAGCTTTTATTATACTTCTGGGTAATATATCTATTTGCCAAAACGCTACAAATAGCTTATGATTTGACATTTTCACGAGTAATTATGCTAATATTTTTACCATTTGCCGGCTCAGTGGTTGCATTACACTGGGCAATGGGAATTATCTCAAAAATAGTTTATATGTTTAAAATATAGAGACATAAAACGAGTTTTTGAAGAATCATGAAAAAAATAATATTAGTACTAACATTGCTATGTTTACTTGGGAGTTTCAGCATTGCATACTCCGCGCCGGCAGCTAAATCTGCCGCCAACAACGGTAATGCCGCCAATTTAACAAAAATAGAAAAATTTATATATGGATATGACTATGCAGGTGAGAGTGAGGCTGCCAGGCTTGATCGTCTTGAAAAATACGCATATGGCAGTGCGGCTCAGGGCGCGAGCGCTACAAGAATATCGAAATTGATAAAAGACTTGAATGTTGTGGAAGAACAAAAAGTCGCAACTGCGCCTGAAAAGCTTAGCCCGGGTAGCAATATGGGTGGCAGCCCTGTATACGATTACGACGATATCGGGCCGGCGGCTGACAGCAGCGCGCAATACCCTATTGTTGACAAGCTTGAGCAAAAAATCTTTAGCAAGGCGACTCCGAACGAAGATATTTATAAGAGGGTGTCCAAACTTGAAAAACAAATTTTCAAGAGCGAAACACCGAATAAGCCGCTCAATGAGCGCGTTGACAAGCTTAAAACCGCTGTCATAACAGATGTAGCAGTCGCAAGTTACGATGATGACGGTTTAGTGAATATAGTGCCGGATTACGGGCATGCAAATCCCTATGAGCCTTTCGGCAGAGGTAGTAATAGTTTTGGCTCAAACAGTCAAAAAGCGTTTAATTCAGGAATTTATAACGAATTATCAATACTTGAGCGCGAAAATTTAAATCGCACGTACCCGACAATGTCTGTAGACGACCGCCTTTCGCAGCTTGAATCAAAAGTGTTCCAGCGCGTTTACAACAGTGATGACGAGGATACAAGAGTTGAGCGTATAGCTGCAGCCTCTCAGGCTCAAAAAACTTCTCAATATGGTGGGAGCAAATTCGAAAAACATCTAGCTACCGGCATGCAAGTCGCAGGATTTTTGCTGATGATTTTGGCATTTGTGCTTTAAGTATATTCTCCTTTGACAATGCAAGTTTAATCCTTAACATCCCATGTATGAAGTGTCATGCATGGGATGTTAGGTAAACTTTTGTAACAAAAACGAATTAAAATCTAAAGTTTTGTTCAAAAAATGTCGTAAACATAAGTAATCAAATATAAGGAGAACATCTAAAATGGGTATGTCAGCGTCACAAGCCAGATTCCTGGGCTTAACAGCAAGAAAAAGCAACGTTGAATATGAAGGACAACAGGTGAATCAACAAAGAACGAACCTGAGTAATCAGTCTGCAATTTTGTACGACCAAATGCTCGCAATACAGGTTCCTACTCCACCCGATGTTACAAAATATTATAACGATACTTATACATTCCAGGATGGTGATGTTAAGTACGAAATTATCAACGGCTTAGGTTCATCTAAAACTTGTACTGTCAGCTCATCAGAGAATCTTTATCAGATATATTCCCAACCGGCTAGTGGTGGGCTTAATGTAATGTTAGAGTTATTAAACGGCAAATTGATGCTTAATAATAAACTGCTTAACGAAATGACTCCTGATGTTTCTCGTGAGCAGGTCAGAAGCATTTTGGATAACGGCAACTTTAAAAATGAGCCGCCTTTCGTTGCTACAGTGCCATATAGCGAAGTAACCGAGGATAGCTATATCAGCGACCCGACTAAATCTAAATATATAAATAAACTTGATGAAATCAGTGATGACGAGCTTGATGGTGAAGAATTCCAGGATAGATATCTCAGCGGAGTTCCAACTTATTTTGCTATTACTGATGAAAACGACAAAACAGTTTTCGTAGAGGCAACTGATGAAAATGCTGAATATATTGAGTTATTGTCTGATACAGCTAAAGAAGTCAAAGTATATCAGGAAGCTCGCGATGGCAATAATCAACCTCTGAAAGAAAAAGTAACCCAAGATTTCTGTGACAATACTGAAGGTCTGCAATACTACTTCCAGGGTGGCAAGTCACAAAAAGAAGTTTCTTATACAAAAGCAACTTCAAGCAGCACAGGTCAGCAATACGTTTCAACAACTGAAACCAGTGCAGACGCGCTGTCATTAAGAACGGATTTAGACGCTGATTTAGCAGATGAAAAAATTATATGCTACAAAGCAGTGACTGATGATGATGGTGCTGTGACCTACACACGTATAACAAGAGCCGAAGCACTTGATTCTATAGAAGAAGATGCGAAATTGTACATTGTCGGCGCAAAATCTGATAATTCAACAATGATTCCTGTAGATAGCAAAGATTTCATTGCAAAACCAACATTCTACGTGACGAAAGAAACGAATATCGAGGTACCTGACGAGTATCAGACAATCACACTTACTCAAGAGCTTTGGAACGAAGCGAAAGCAGCCGGTAATACAGAATTAATGGATATGTATATCGACTTCCTTGACTATTCAGACGAAGAAAATACATTAAATAACACAATTTATTACTATATTAGTGATAACTGTACGCGCTACGTCCAAGCATCATACTTGCAGCTTCCTGAGGGCAAAACTGCCGACTCAAGAAAAATACCTTATGAATACTACGAAACAGAATATAATGATAGTTCTCAATCGTACTCTTTAAAAGATCCTAAATGGACAAAAGACAGTTCAGGCAGATATACCCAAATTTCAGCGATAATGCCCGATGGAGAACAACGCACATTCAAGCTCGGCTACGAACACGTCAAAGATGATGATGCGTACGATCAGGCCATGCTTGACTATGAGTTCCGAAAAACTGAATACGATAAGAAAATGGCAGATATCAACGCCAAAACAGCAAAAATTCAACAACAAGATAAAAACCTTGAATTAAGACTGAAACAGTTAGATACAGAACAAAAAGCGCTTTCAAATGAAATGGAAGCTGTTAAAAAGGTTATCGAGAAAAACGTCGATGAAACCTTCAAAACATTCGCTTAAACATAATCCCTTATATTTGATACGAAAGAGCTGCGCAAATACCCGCAGCTTTTTTGCTAATTTTTTTGAAATTTTGCACAAACCACTTTATGTCTATTTGAATGTCATCCCGGAATTTTGTGTAACAAAATATCCGGGATCTTTCCATGCCGGCGTTATACTTTTCTCGTTGGATAGATCCCGCATCACGCTTCACTTCGTTACGGAGACAGAGTCACGCGACTCACTTCGTATCGTCGGTTCCCTTTGTCAAGTGCGGGATGACGCAGTATATAGTGTAGCAATTCCTCACAATGACAAGACAAGTTTTATGTAAAATTGTATGCAGTTGCTGTTTTTTTTGTATTATAATCAATATTGTAAATAATTGAATTATAAGAGGTATAAACATGGCACGAGCAATGAACATTACGGAAAAAATATTAGCGGCACACGCAGGCTTAGAAGAAGTAAAACCGGGCGATTTAATAACTGCAAAGGTAGATATCACTTTAGCGAATGATATTACAGGGCCGGTCGCTATTAACGAATTTCGTAAAATCGGCGTCAGCAAAGTTTTTGATAAAGAACGCGTTGTATTCGTACCCGACCACTTTGTACCAAATAAGGATATAAAATCAGCAGAGCAAGTAAAAATGATACGCGAATTCGCGCGCGAACAACAACTCACCAACTTCTTTGAAGTTGGCAGAATGGGAATTGAGCACACATTGCTCCCTGACATGGGAATAGTTACAGCCGGCGATCTGGTAATCGGAGCAGATTCACACACTTGCACATATGGTGCTTTAGGCGCATTTTCAACAGGTGTTGGCTCAACCGACCTCGCTTGTGCGATGGCTTCAGGCGAAACCTGGTTCAAAGTTCCATCTTGCATAAAAGTTGAATTTAACGGCAAACTCAACAAATGGGTTTGCGCAAAAGACTTAGTACTGCACTTAATCGGTGATATCGGCGTAGACGGTGCGTTGTACCAGTCACTTGAAATCGGTGGCAACGTAATCGAAGAAATGCCAATGGACGGCAGATTCACGTTCTGCAACATGGCAATCGAAGCCGGCGCTAAAAACGGTATCATCGCCCCTGACAAAACAACCGAAGAATACCTCAAAGGCAGAAGCAGACGTCCGTACAAATTTTACCAGAGTGACGCCAACGCCGAGTACGAAAGAGTTATAAAATATGACGTTTCTCAAATCGAGCCGACAGTTGCATTCCCGCATTTGCCTGAAAATACAAGACCAATTTCACAAGTTGGTAACGTAAAAATCGACCAGGCAGTTGTCGGCAGCTGCACAAACGGCAGACTTTCAGACCTGAAAATCACAGCTGAATTGTTAAAAGGTCGTCAGGTACACCCTGATGTACGTTTAATCGTGTTCCCGGGCACACAAGATATTTATTTAAGAGCAATTGAAGCAGGCTACGTACAAACAATCGTAGAAGCAGGCGGCGCAGTATCTACACCGACTTGCGGCCCTTGTTTAGGCGGCCATGCAGGTATTCTCGCCGCAGGTGAGCGCGCAATTTCAACTACAAACAGAAACTTTGTAGGCAGAATGGGGCACGTTGATAGTGAAGTATATCTTGCGTCTCCGGCAATTGCGACTGCAAGTGCAATCCTCGGCAAAATAGCTTCACCTGACGAGTTATAGGAAAGTATTATAGATTGATACATGCTTGGCCTTATTTTTTATGTCATACCGGAATTTTTCACAGAAAAATATTCGGTATCTTACCAGCTTTAAAATAAATGTTATTACACCAAAAAACTATGATAGATCGTAGGGTGCGTCCCACGCACCTAAAGAAAATTGCATTGGGTGCTTTTGTCATAATATCTGCACCAAACAACGTTGGTGCGCTAGTGAGCGCACCCTTGTTCACGGTTGGCAAGATACCTCACAGAAACGCTTGAGATGAATTTAAAGCCTAGCGCTGCGGTATGACCATAAAATCACGCAAAAAAAAATCTTAGCACCAAATTTTAAGCACTAAGACTCTATACACTAACTTTTCTGGGGGAATACGAGAAATTATTATTGAAAAATCTTTTTAAAATAAATATAAATTTATCTAACTAATCTAAAGTAAAAATCCTATCTTTCCTGTTGCTAATTTACTTTTAACTTTTAACTTCCTACTTATATAAAGTATTTTTGTCAGAGAAAATTGCGCGAAAAAGAGAAAAATGTTAAACTTTTTTTGGTTTTTCGCTATAATTGCGTTTTGGCTGGTTTTTCGCTTAACATTTTTTAACATATTTATAACAATTGTACTCTTTACAATTAATATTTTATTGTATATAATAGTATCTTCACTTCACGATGAGGGAATAAATGCAAGTCACTAAAATCACGTTAAACGCTTTAAATACGTTTAGAAAAGACTATTCACAAAATGTGAATAAGGAAGTTTTCAGAAAAGATTTGGCATGTTCATGCCCGCCAAGAAAATTAGAGCTGGATACTTTTAAACGTTCTAATAAATAACACGCAAACTATCAATTCGCATTTTTATACACACGGCAGTTTAAATTTAGCTGCCGTTTTATTTGTCTTATTTAAATAGTAGGGTTGCTAAGTTTGGCTTTTCAGGATGACGGAAACGAATAATGCTTTCATAAATAACCGCAAAAAAAACCTGAATTTTGACATTCAGGCACTTGTAGACTTTAAAAGAAGACTCCTTAAACTCCAAAAAGTTAAAGGTAAGGGAATAGGGATAGGGAAAAGGTTGCTTATTTATAATTTATTTTTACCAACGCTTTATTATTGCTTGCAATAATCTGCATTGTTTTCCACACTTCATCAGGATTAATGGCTGACGTTCGTTCTAAATTTACTGTTACTTTGTCGGCGTATAATTCAGCTAATCGTTTATCTATGCTGTTTTTTGATGTTACTGCCACTTTCGTAATCCTTTGATTGTTTTTGTATTACACTCACATATATATAAAAAATAAATAAATTGTATATATTCACTTTTTGCTTTTTTTGTTACAATTGTTAATATAAGATTTTAATCTCGTAAAGTGGGCTATACTCTTACTATGTTTGAATTAATTGCGACAGTACTGAATGATCCTGAAAAAATATTTCCGTATCCGACATACCCGAGCGGCGTGCTGGAGGGTGATTCGACGTTGTATAAATTTGCGTATCCGAGCACGGATAATCCTGTCGTTAGAACTGCATTCACGTTATATGATAATGATGGAAATTCTATTGCACCGGGGTTTTATGAAGTTGCGTTAACTAATGACAGAAAGTTTTTGGTTTTGATACAAAGTCGCAAAATTCTTGCCAGTGTGCCTGTTGTTAAGATTGAAGAAAAGCAAATTGATGAGTATCAACAAAATGAAAAAGAGTTGGAAAAGGTTAAAAACGCAAAAAAAGAGAAGCGAAACAACAAAAAAGATACCACTGAATTAAAGCAGCAAGCACGCCTTAAAGCTACTATCACGGATTCAGGAGACGGGTATTTTATTTTGGACTACCAAACGGAGTTCATTAAAGCAAAGGGCTATATCCCGTATTAGTAATTGATAACTGTTACCACTTTGCATTCTATAACATCACGTCATTCCGCAGCGTCCAGTGAGGCAATAATTTTAAAGTTTGTATGTGCGGAATCTATCCAATAAACAAGTCTATAACTTTAAAATATACTCATTGCTGGAAAGATACCGCACACAAACGCTTGAATATATATGCCATGCTTAGCGCTGCGGTATGACGAAAAATTTAACCTCTACAAACACTATTTATTTTGTAACAAAGGTTAAGAATAGTAAAAATTTGTTAATATTTTTGTCTCATTCATGAAAATGTAATAAGCTGAATGTATAGAATTATCGGGGAGTTATGACTTATAGTTCGAAAATATTAATAGTTGATGATGAGCCAATGGTTACTAATACCTTAAAAAATCTTTTGGTATTGGAGGGGTTTACTGATGTTGATTACTTTAACGACCCATTGGAGGCATTGGGCTATTTAAAAACAACGTCGGTCGCAGTTATAATATCCGATTTTAAGATGCCTCAAATGAATGGTATTGAGTTTTTGGCAGAGAGCAAAAAATACTCTCCTCATGCGAGTACAATCTTGCTCACAGGCTATTCCGATAAAGAACACGCTATTATAGCTATAAACGAAGTTGGATTGTATAAATACATTGAAAAGCCATGGGATAATGATAATCTTATAATTAATATCAAAAATGGCATTGAGCGCAGCGGTTTGATGACGAGCTTGCACGAAAAAATAGAAGAACTAAAAGTTGCAAATGAACAAATCGAACGCTATTCACACTCATTAGAAGAAATTATTGCCGAGAAAACAACAAGTTTAATTAAATCAAACAACAAATTAGCCGCCATCATAAATTACTGTGCTGACGGCATTTTAACGATAACACAAGATGGCGAAATTGTGCAGGTAAATCAGGCGTTTGAAAACATTATCGGGCTTGGTGAAAAAATGCTTTGCGCCAAGAATATAAATGAATTCATTAAGTCAGAAAACGGTAGAGACGCTACAGCGTGTTTGCAGGAGACGAAAGAGACATTCTTGCGAGACGTGAGTATCCGAAATCACATGAACAACCGCGAAATTCCCGTTGAGATAAGTTTTGCACCGATTATTACCGATAACACAGAAGATATCAGATTTGTAGGCGTTATTCGCGATGTGCATTTACAAAAAGAGTTGGATCGTTTGCGAGACGACTTTATTGCGACTCTGACACATGACTTGAGAACGCCTCTGTTGGCTTCAATTCAGACTTTGGAGTTTTTCCTTGATGGCACTTTAGGCGATTTTGACACCCGACAAACAAAAATTCTCGATACGATGAAAAAGAGCAACGAAGATATTCTTGGGCTTGTTAATGCGCTTTTGGAAGTTTACAAGTACGAATCAGGCAGAATTACACTATACAAACACGATTTTTCGATTAATGAACTTGTCGAGTTTGTGCATTTAGAGCTAAAATCTTTGGCTGACAAAAAGAATATTAATTTTAATCTAAACATCAAAGCAACTGAAAACATTGAGATTAATGGCGATAAAAACGAGCTTAGACGAGTATTGGTGAACCTTTGCGCTAATGCAATCAACCACAACGTCGAGGGTAAAAACATCGAAATTATAACAAGAGTACAAAAGAATGACCTGATGTTCTCTGTGAAAGACGATGGCGTCGGTATTTCCAAGAGTGATATTCCAAAAATGTTTAAGCGGTTTTCTCAAATTTCGCATGATAAAATGTCAGTAGGAACAGGGTTGGGGTTATACCTGTCACGTCAAATAGTCGAAGCGCACGGCGGAAAAATCTGGGTTGAGAGTGATTTGAACAAGGGAAGTGAGTTTTTCTTCCTTTTACCGGAAGCAGTTACACAAAAAGAAACTGTATTGAATTAAGAGGTTTTATGAGCAATATAAAAGTTTTATTAGTAGAAGATTATATGATGACGCGCATGGGGTTGTCGCTGGTCTTTGAAAAGGCCGAGGACATGGAGCTTATCGCTGAGGCGGATAATGGCGAGGATGGGATTGAATTAGCAAAAAAGTTAAAACCCGATGTAATTCTTATGGATATAGGCTTGCCCGGTGTTAACGGTATTGATGCAACGCGAATAATTAAAGAATTTGATGAAAACATGAAGGTGTTGATTTTCACGTCGAGAGAAAACGAGGATGACGTGTTTTCGGCGTTAAGTGCGGGTGCTGATGGCTATATAATGAAGGGCGCGACACCACAGCAGCTAACTTCGGCAATTACAGCAATAAATGAAGGCACAGGCTGGCTTGATCCTGCAATTGCAAAATTGGTGCTATCAAACGTCAACAAACAAAAAAGTGTCAGTAAGGTCTCAGCCGATGGCGCCAAAACCTTCAAAAACACGTTCGGGTTAACTGAGAGAGAATTAGAAGTCTTGAAACTAATCGTAGATGGCTTATCAAACCCCCAAATTGCAGAAAAGCTTGTCATTACACGTGCAACTGCAAAAGCGCACGTGCACAGCATTTTACAAAAACTATACGTGAAAGACCGCACACAAGCCGCTGTTTATGCGATGAAAGAAGGGCTTTTTTAATGCACGCGCGTAAACATCTGACAAAACTGGCTTTTTGTCTGTTTTTGGTTATGGTGGCGAATATAACAATGATTGCTTGTGTCAGTGCTGCGGGATTTTTTCAGGATTTTAAGCAGCATCAGGAAATTAAAAAACGTGTAAAAGCGCAAGAAAAACAAGAAAAATACGATAAAAAAAATCCTGTAAATCGTATGCCTCAAACGACTGAAGATTATTTGGAAAATGCAACGGCCATTGAGAAGAAAAATATTGATATACCTGACCCTACCTTCCCTCAGGATCCGAAACTTAAAGAAGTGCCTGCACCCAGAATGCTTGCCGAAAAGTACAATAATCCGGCTGGCGAGCGAACCTTAAATTTGACTGACTTGACCAAAAAAGGGCAGCTAAACACAATCGGTGTGGCTTCACCACGTTCGGATATGGTTGCCTATTCAGCGGTATATTTTGATAAGGCAAATCTGAAAACCTCTTCTGAAATATACATTATACCAAGCAAAAACCCCGGGGATACGCTCGAAACGCTTAAACATGCGAACGTAGCTTTAAAAGACGATAAGCCTATAATCCAATCAGGGATGGCCGACACATATTCCACCAAGCAAAACATCCTAACGGTTATTGATTGGTCGACAGATGGGCGCAAGCTGGCTCTAAAGGAAGCTATTGGCGCCAAAGACTACGGTACGTGGAAAACCAACCTTTTGGTGTACGATTTTGCGACAAAGCGGACATCTGAGCTAAAAGTTATAAGAGAAGTTATTAAGTATTGGTGGCTGAATAACCATGGTTTGCAGCTTGAGGATTATTTGTGGGATATAAAACCACTAGGTTGGGATGCAAGCAACCCTGACAGACTTGTAGTTACTGCATTTGCGTACACCGGCGAAAAACCAAAATTCTTAGGCGAATGGAGTATCGGATATCGCGGCGATAATCCTCAATTGGTTTCTCTTGAGAAAATCACAAGCTCAATTTCTAGCAATGGCTTTTCTCTTAAATTTGTATCAAGTTATTAATTACTGCCTAACTCACTGTCATACCGCAGCGTTAAGCATGAAATTCATATTTAGACATCTGTGTGCGGGCTTGAGATGTCGGCGACACGGGAGCCGTACATATCAGGACACTTGTACAAGTGTATCTTTCAGGTTACCAACATTATGACAGGTAGTGCTTATTGGATAGATTCCGCACATACAAGCCTAAAAGCTATTGCAACGCTTGGCGCTGCGGAATGACATTCGGACTCATTTCGTAAATAAATGTAAATTTTTTGTTAAAAGCTGCCTAAAAAAGGCAATTTTTTTTATAAAAATACGTTTATTTATATACGAGCTATATTAAGACAGATTTTCTATTAGTAATATGCTTGAAATGAAGATTTATTATACACTAACCTACCAAATACACACTAACCTTTCACACACGAGGAATATCGAGGAATCACGAGGAATCATGAGGATACCAAAAAGATTCCTTTTTTTTGTGCGTTTTTAGGCAAAAAAAAGCTACGAATTTAGGGGTTCATAGCTAGTCAGATTAGGGATATGTGTATCGTCGTCTTCTAAGGAGTATAAATATATATTACTCGTGCGAGCTTGATACAACATCATACGAAATTATGAATAATTTTCATGAAATTTCCTATAAAAAGATGAGAAAACGCCGTAACTCAACTGCTTAGAGGAGAAGTCCCTAAAAATCACCATAATTTTCCCGACGACACTGATAAAGTTTCTACCGTCGGGTGTTGGTGCAGTGGTAACTGCACCAACATTGCTAAACTTGAAAATCTCGGTGCGTGTGGCGCACCCTACAGGCTGTCATTGACAACCTACAGCTGCGCAAAGGGGCAAAAATAAAAAGCCGCTAGTTAAAAACCAACGACTTTCATTATATTTTTTAAAATTTTTACTTCGTCATGTTATAGCTAATGCCGGCATCTTTCATTCTTTGCAAAACTTTTTTCAGAACGTCAACATCTTTAGTAAGCGCGATTCTGAAAAACCCTTCGCCGCATTTGCCGTAGCCGTTACCCGGGGGAACTACAACGTGAGCTTTTTCTAACATGACAGTTACAAATTCCTCAGACGTAAACCCTTTTGGCACAGGCACCCAAAGGTAGAACGTGGCTTTTGAAGGCTCAATATCCCAGCCTAAATCGCGCAACCCTTGTTCCATAACAACTTTGCGTTCCTGATACAAATCATTCAAAGCGTTAATTTGCTCTTGTGGGGCGTTATAGGCTTCAATCGCAGCGCGTTGAATTGCTTTGAAAACGCCGGAGTCGATATTGTTTTTAATTGTGCCCAGTGCAGTTATTGCCGCCTTGTTGCCAGCAACAAAGCCAACACGCCAGCCGGTCATATTGTATGATTTTGAGTGAGAGAAGAACTCAATCGCAATATCTTTAGCGCCTTCAACCTGGAAAATACTTGGTGCAACATAGCCTTCATAAGTCATCTCGCAGTACGCGTTGTCGTGACAAAGCAAGATATCGTATTTTTTGCAAAACGCGACAGCTTTCTTAAAGAAGTCCAGGTTGGCAACCGCGCCGGTCGGGTTGTTTGGGTAGTTTAAGAACATAATTTTTGATTTTTTAGCCACTTCCTCAGGAATTTTATCAAGGTCAGGCAAGAAATTGTTTTCAGCCAACAATGGCATAAAATATGGCGTACCGCCTGCAAAAATCGTACAATTTTTGTACACAGGATATCCGGGGTCAGGCACTAATGTGTAATCACCTTTGTCAACGTATGCGAAGAAAACGTGTGCGATAGCTTCTTTTGATCCGATGTTTGCAAGAATTTCAGTACTTGCATCTAAATCAACATTAAAACGTCTTTTCATCCAATCAGCCGACGCTTGCTTAAATTCTTTTGTACCGTCATATGGTGGATAGTCATGAGTTGTCGGGTCATCAATTGCTTTGTGCATAGCTTCAACAACTGATGGAATCGTTGGTGTATCAGGGTCGCCAATCCCCAGACTTATTATATCAATGCCTTTTGCGCGTGCTTCTGCAATTTTTCTATCTATTTCCGCAAATAAATACGGTGGAATTTGTTCTAATCGTTGTGACTGTTTCATACTTCGCTCCTTGTCCTTTAAAAATTGTCTGGTGGATAAGGGTACCCACCTTACTAACGTCATGCTGAAGCGCTATGCGTTGAATTATATTATAAACGTTTGTGTTCAGCATCTGTCAGATAGTTGTATTCATATATCATTTCTTTTTGGTGCGTGAGACGCACCCTACTTTAAGCTATAAATTTGGTAAATCACCTTTAACTTCTGCTACTACGCTGCTATCTAAGCTGAAGGCCGTGTGTAGTGCTTTTATTGCTGCTTGAGCCTTGTCTTTGTCTACAAGACAGCTGATTTTAATTTCACTTGTAGCAATCATTTTAATGTT
Organism: Candidatus Gastranaerophilaceae bacterium; assembly: GCA_031551265.1. Classification (GTDB taxonomy): domain Bacteria; phylum Cyanobacteriota; class Vampirovibrionia; order Gastranaerophilales; family Gastranaerophilaceae; genus JAVBNU01. The sequence continues at coordinate 141,097 of JAVBNU010000005.1, read as the reverse complement.
GATGCTCTCGTCAGCCAGTGTTTTGAACATTGTTGCTGCAATACCCGGTCTGTCAACCATTCCCGCACCGACAATTGATACTTTAGCTATATCTTCGTCAACTAATATCTCGCCTGCGCCAAGCTGTGCTTTTACATCTTGCAAAATTTTCATAGTTTTTTCAAAATCAGCTTTATCGACGGTAAAAGCGATATCGTTGGTTTTGTTAGCACGTGCATAAGACTGGATAATCATATCAACACTGACGTTGTTATCAGCTAATGTTTCGAATAATTTAGCAGCGTTACCCGGTTCGTCTTTAATCTCGGAAATAACGACTCTTACTTGTGATAAATCTGCAGCAACGCCTGCCACGGGTTTATAAATTTCCATATCTTTGACTCCTATAATTAATGTTCCTTTGTTATCTAATTTAAATGTACTTCTGACGCGAAGCGGTACACCGAACTGTTTTGCAGTTTCGACCGAACGTGGATGAAGCACATTGGCACCGGCCTGGGCCAGTTCAAGCATTTCTTCATAAGAAATTTCGTCTAATTTTGACGCGGTAGGCACAATGCGTGGATCTGTGGTGTAAACACCCTCAACATCGGTGTAGAGGTCGCATCTGTCAGCTTTTAAAGCTGCCGCGATTGCTACAGCAGAGGTATCAGAGCCACCGCGACCCAATGTAGTGATTTCGCCCTCGGGTGTTACGCCCTGAAAGCCTGCAACTACGATGATATTGCCCTCTTTAAGATTTTGTTCAAGCTTGTCGGTTTTAATATCTATAATTCTGGCTTTAGAGTGAATATTTTCAGTGATTATGCCTATTTGCATAGCATTCAAACTGACAGCCTTATAACCTTCGGCCTGTATAGCCATTGATAACAGGGCTATTGAAACCTGCTCGCCTGTTGCCAGCAGCATATCCATTTCACGCGCTGAAGGCGCCGGTGTAACTTCGTTTGCCAGTTTTACCAAATAATCCGTTGTATGACCCATTGCTGAAACTATTACTAAAACGTCGTTGCCATTATTTTTTTCTCTAATAACAGCTTTTGCAACATTTCTGATTTTTTCTGCGTCTGCTAATGATGTTCCGCCAAATTTTTGTACTATTATACCCATTTAAAACCTTCCTGTTTATTTATTAGATAGTAACTCGCTTAACTGTTGTTTTCGTTCTTTTATAAACGTGTCTTCGGCATTCAACTCGATAATTTTATCGCAATAATTCATTGCTGTTCCTATATTGTAGTCGGAAGGTATTTTCAGTGCAAGCTTATAATAAGCAAGTACAAGCAAGTATAGAATTTTAATATCGGGAGTGCTTATCTCTAAAAGTTCGCGCAAATAGTCTATCGCATCTTCCACTTTGTCAGAGTATACAAGCGATTCAGCTTTGCCATATTGGGCATCAGCATAATTTTCATCAAGTTCTAAGGTTTGCTCAAATTTATCCAGCGCCTCTTTGTAATTCTCGCATTTGAAAAGAATTAACCCGTACAAATAATTCAGCCTTGGAGATTGTCTATCAACCTGATACGCAGTTCTGATTTTTCTCAACGCTTCGTTGTAATTATTAAGCTCGACCATTAAATTTGCATAACTGACCAGTGAGGGCACATCTTTAGGGTTGTATTCAATCGACTTAGCGTAAAAGCCGGCTGCTGCCTCGTGTTCGCCCTTCGCAAAATAACTGTTCGCAATGTGATAATACATGTACTCTGTCTTACGCTCAGTGCCCATAGCGGTTTCAAACGATTTTATAGCTGAATAATAATCTCCTAAACGGTGGTAAACAAGCCCGAGGTTGAAAAGCGCGTCAGTGTGTTTCGGTGACAACTCAACGACGTACTCTAAAAGCTCTTTCGCTCTGTGCTGGTTGTCTAAATTCACGTAGTTAATTGCTTTAATGAAAAGAACATTAAAGTCATGTGGGTTGTCCTGCAAACTTTTACGTAAAATTTCATTGGAGAATTCATACTCTTTAAAATTTTGCAATGCAAGCCCCCAGGCTGAATACAAAACGCTGCTGTGCATACAGTTAGCGTCAGCCAGCTCATAAACTCTAAGACAATTTTCCTTATCGTTCAGCCTCAGATAACAATCCGAAAGCAAAACGTATGTCTCAAGCTTTTGTGGATTGAGTTTGAGCGATTCCTTCGCGTACAAACGTGCATGTGAAAGATCTTCGAGGCTAAGCGCGCAAAAAGCCAGGTAATGGTACGCGTCTGCGTCGGTTGGCGAATACTCAAGCACACGTTTAAATTCCATCAGCGCCTCATTGTACAAGCCCGACTCCATATCCAGTACAGCCATGAAAAATATTGCCCGTATATTCATTGAGTCGTAGTATAGCGAATTTTTAAACTTTTCTTTTGCTTCAGTTTTTTTGTTTTGCTTTGCCAGTGAAATCCCCCAATTCAAATAAACATCAGCGTTTTTCGGTGCCAGTTTATTCGCTTTTTTGAATAATTTTTCGGACTCATCATACTCATTTCTGTCGCTCAAAATCGAGCCCCACAAACAATATGCCTTAACATTTGTAGGGTCAGCTTTGACAGCTTTTTTTAAGTTTGCGCAAGCTGCATCAAATTTTTGCTCTTGAGCCAGTGCTATCGCAAGATTGACAAACGCGTCTGACGCCGGGTAAGCCATTTCTGAAGAAGTTTTAAATTTCTCTATAGCTTCATCAACAAGCCCGATTTCTGCCAAGTACAGTCCCCAGTTGACATACGCAACCGAAGGCAGATTGATAATCTTAGTTTGCGTTTTATAGTGGTTAACATAAAAATCAAATTTCGATATGCTTCTAAATAACTCTTCAAAAAACTTTTTCATAATCCATCACTCAATAAGATTGTCGACTATTTCGCGGAATACGCCGAAGCCTCCATTACTTTGGGTAATTTGAATATTTTCTACTTCTTTTACTTTCCAGTGCGCATTCATGGGCGTTATACGATAGTCAACCAACATCATTGAATTAATATCATTTATATCGTCACCAACATACAATGCTTCACTTGATTTCAAATTATACTTTTTTAACAGCTGTTCTACAACAACTTTTTTATCACGAATATCCTGATGCACATCCTCAATGCTAAATCTCTCAGCAATAATATCAATCGCCGCGGTTTTTTCACCTGATACGAATGCGATTTTATAGCCGTTTTTCAACGCAACTGAGACGCCCATCAAATCCCTGAAATTAACTTTTTTGAATGTTCCGCTGTCCTCGCCAATGAAAACACCGCCATCAGTGAATATTCCGTCAAAATCGGAGATTATTAATTTTATATCTTTCGATAAATTTAGTGTTCTATACACAAATAGTTTTCTTTCTTCTCAACTTCTTAATAATAGGAATTTCGTTCTCATAGACAGTTTTTTTACCATCACCTGCCATCACAGGTAACTGCCTTATGTCGCGCACCATTCTGCAAAGTCCTTCTTTTTCAAGGCTGGCTGCCTGATCTGAGCCCCAAAGTGTGCGGTCAGTTGTAATATGACGCTCAACAGACACAGCACCATATGCAACAGCGATGACTGAAGGTGAAACCCCGCGTTCATGCCCGCTGTATCCTATAGGGCAGCTGAATCTGCGTTTTAAATCAGGAATAACATTCAAATTAATTTCGCAATTTTCGTTTGGATAAGTAGACGTGCAGTGGTATAGCACAAGATTATCCTCACCTAAAACACTCACTGCGTGATAAATTTCTTCAAGCGTGCTCATGCCGGTGGAAAGCAGGATTGGCTTGCCGGTTTTCTTTGTGTGGCGCAGCAAATCATCGTCTGTTAGGCTTGCCGAAGACACTTTATAACAAGGCGGGTTGAATTGTTCTATAAAATCAACTGATGCCTCGTCCCAACATGAAGCGAACCAAATAATTCCGTGTTTTTTGCAATATTGGTCAATCTCTTTATATTCGTCGTACCCGAACTCTAACCCGCGTTTCAAATCGCCATTTGTTGTGCCGAAAGGGTTTTGGCGAGGCATTGCGAGTTCCTCGGCTGTATAAACGACTTCAACGGTGCGTTTTTGGAATTTGACAGCGTCACATCCTGCATCAATTGCGTTGTCTATAAGCTTTTTAGCAAGCTCCACAGAACCGTTGTGGTTAATACCAACTTCGGCAATGACAAAACATTTTTCACCATCACCAATTACTTTATTCGCTATTTTAACTGACTTTCTTGTCATTTTCACCTCTATATATATTTTTTGCAAATTTCGTCGATTTTGTTATCACCACCCCCGGGATTTTCCACGACAGGCGCAACATTTATATTGCCCGAAATTTCCGTATCTTCAATTTTTTCTTGTATGTGTTTTATATCTTCAAGTGTATCGAACTCTTTGAGAAGAGAAATATGCTCTGCTGTGACACCAAGGACTAAATATTTTTTGTTAATCTCAACTACATTTATACTCTTATTTTGCCCTAAAGGCAAATGAGAAATCAACGACAATTGGCTTAGTTCAATCATTTTATCATTGCTGTTAGAAAACTTTTTGAAATTATATTTGTTCATCTTTGAGTAAGCCCAAAAACAACCGTAAATCATTAATATTACGATACCTAAAGATAATATCGGCTGCAAAACAAGCTTAAAATAAGATACCATCGAAGAACCACCGGCAGCCTGAGCAGCATTAGCACACATCACCACAACACATAGAGTTAATAAAACGATACTAAGCTTTTTCACACTCTGCTCCATTCCTCGTAACTTCTGATAATATCTTACCATAAAAACAGCAGTAATATATAAGTTTTTTAAGAATTACATTGTCAAATGGAAAATACTGTTAGCAACCCAGTAGAGCAATGCAGCAAGTCCCATACAAATAGGAATCGTCAACACCCACGCCCAGACAATGTTGCCAATAATGCCCCAGTTTACAGCAGACGCTCTCATTGTTGCACCAACCCCCATAATTGAGGTTGAAACAAGGTGAGTAGTTGAAAGTGGTATACCTAAATTTGAAGCAATAAAAATTATTGATGCAGACGAAAATTCAGCAGCAAAACCATTAATCGGCTTCAACCTGATAATTTTGTGTCCCATTGTTTTGATGATTTTCCAACCGCCCGACATAACACCAAGTGACATCGTAATGGCACAAACTATAATTACATAAATCGGAATCTCAAAACCGCCGTCCGACCCTCTTGATATAACACCGCCTGTCAGCAATGCCAACGAAATAATACCCATTGTTTTTTGTGCATCGTTCATACCGTGTGTCAGCGCGACAGTACCGGCTGATAATAATTGCAACTTTCTGAAATGCTTGTTAACTTTCTCAGGATTAGCTTTGTAGAAAAGTCTTAACAGCAACAGCATTATGCAGAAACCACAGAAGAAACCCAAAACAGGAGTTATAAACATAGGTTTGATAACTTTTTCAACAACGCCATGAACTTGCACTACACCAAAACCGGCGTGTACGACCGAAGAGCCGATAAGCCCGCCAATCAATGCGTGTGAGCTGCTTGAGGGTAAGCCAAAATACCAGGTAATCAAGTTCCAGGTAATCGCTGCTAAAAGCGCGAACAAAATAACTTTAAGCGTTACAAAATCAGGGTTAACAATCCCTGCACCAATCGTTTTTGCTACGTGTGTGCCCAGTAGCGCTCCTACAAACTCCAACCCTGCCCCGAATAAAACGGCTTGCTTTGGAGTCAAAACTCTTGTTGAAACTACGGTTGCTATCGCATTTGCGCAATCATGAAAGCCGTTAATATACTCAAATACAAGTGCTGCTGCGATAACGGCTATTAATAATATTATTGTTATTGTCATTTTCTCTCTCCAGTGTGTCTATGTCTGCTTCAAGACTATATTGACGACCTCGTCCGAAATCAGGAAACAATTGTCTAAGGCATTTTCAATATCCTTGTGAATATCACGCATTTTTATGACATCCAGCGCGTCATGCTTGCCTGAGAACAAGTCATCCATTGCCTGATACAATATCTCGTCGCCGTGTGTCTCAATTTCTTTCATTCGCATATTCGCATCAGTCATTTCTTTTACCGATGAAACTTTTTTGAAGTGCTCAACAATATAAATCAACTCATCCGTGGCTTGTAACAGTGTTTTAGCCTGCTCTTTCATATTTTTTGTGAATTTTGACAAACGGTATACTCTCAAATTCACACACGATTTCACAACTTTTTTAGTAATTTTGTTGAGTTGTGTTGCAATCAGTTGAATATCCTCGCTGTCAATTGGTGTAATCGTACACTGATTGATTTTCAGTAGTGTTTCTTTCAAAATATCATGGCTTTTGTGTTTATAAGTTTTCGCTCGGATTATGTGATCTTCTTTCATCTCACTGTGCACAATTTCATCGAACAAAACCGCGGCTTCTTTACATATTTGTGCGCTATCCTCAAAGAACTTAAAAAATATTTTTTCCTCAGGTGGCAATATGTAAGATAATAAATTAAAATTTCCCATATAACTATCAATTCCTTTGTTTCATGCTTTTCATACTCTTCCAAAATCACTATACACCGAACAAAACGCATGTTGAGACAAATATTACATTTTTTTTACAAAAAATGGTTTTTACCCACTCAGGGATATTAAATTTTGTAAAATTATGTCTTAATAATAACAAGTTTTGCCATTTAGCCGTTTATTATATAAGTACAGTTTAATATGTGCCAGGATTTAGTTGATGCAAATAAATAGATGTAATACACACTCTCTAAACAGAGCTAATAGTCATTTACATGTGAACTTTGGGATGAAAATTATCGACAAGGCTCAATGGAAAGCGCTGCAAAGACTGGCAAAAAACGACGATGATTCAAGCAAGCTTCTCCTTATTTCACGAGTATGGGCAGACGCTGTTGAAGAAGGTATGCAAAATGGCGGCGATTTTGAAAAATTACTATACTCGGCAGGCAAAACACTAAATATCGACACGCTAAAAAAAGAGCAGCAAAAAGTAGTTTTTGGCATTCTAAAAAGTGTATGGCAGTGGGGCAAAAACATGCCCGAGAGCGTGCTGCAAAAATTTCAACCTGCCAAAATTGAGCCTAAACAAACAGGGTTCTTTGCATGGCTAAAACAAACGCTGTCAAACGGAAAAACAATACTTTCCGAGCCAATTATTCGCCAAAAAAGTGAATCAACAATATTTTAAAGCTTACGCAAATCTATTTAACAAATTTGTCAAAAAATTTCGCAAGCCATTAACATTTATGCCCATTTGTTGCAAGAAGTTGAAAAGGTTTTCCACATCCCCGTCGCGCGGTATGGTTGTTGTATCGATATTTTGAGTAGCTGCTGCTTGGTTATTGTTAGCAGTATTGGCTGTATTCCAAAGATTTGCATTAGTCTGAGCATTTCTCTGCGCTCGTGTTAATGTCAGCAAATTATTATTTACTGTTTGCGTAAACCACGCATTACGGGCGTTATTAACTGCATTTACCATATAATCACACTTTTATCCTTAAATTATACATACACTATCTGTATATACAAAGTATATAAATACCCTTAAATTTCAAAAAGTCTGATTTTCGTTACAATTTTTAAAATAAAAAAGACCGGTTTTGAGAACCGATCTTTTTTAAATTTTAATAATAACTGTACTTACTGGATTGCCACGGCTTTTTCAAAGCCTCGCAATGACATTAATTACAGCAGCAGCATTCAGCTTTATTAGATTTTTGTCCGTTGAATGCTTTCAAGCCCATATATCTTGCAGCTGAGCCAAGTTCTTGCTCAATTCTGATTAATTGGTTATATTTCGCAATTCTGTCAGAACGTGAAGCCGAGCCTGTTTTAATTTGTCCGCAATTTGTCGCAACAGCTAAGTCAGCGATGAATGTATCTTCAGTTTCGCCGCTTCTGTGTGAAGAAATTGCTGTGTAGCCAGCTTCGTGAGCCATATTAATAGCTGCCAAAGTTTCTGATAATGAACCGATTTGGTTAACTTTAATCAAGATTGAGTTAGCTGTGCAATTTTTGATACCGTCAGCTAAACGTTTTGTGTTTGTAACGAACAAATCATCACCAACTAATTGACATTTGCTGCCAAGTCTTTCAGTTAACATTTTCCAGCCTTCATAATCTTCTTCAGCCATACCGTCTTCGATAGAAATAATCGGATATTTGTTTACCCAATCTTCTAAGAAGTCAACCATTTGTGATTTAGACAAAGTTTTGCCTTCGCCTTCTAAAACGTAGTTACCGTCTTTGTAGAATTCAGAAGAAGCAACATCTAAACAGATTTTGATTTGGTCTGTGTTGTAGCCCGCATTTGAAATAGCTGTCAGGATTACATCCAAAGCTTCTTGGTTAGAAGAAAGATTAGGAGCAAAACCACCTTCATCGCCTACTGATGTAGCCATGCCTTTGTCGTGAAGAACTTTTTTAAGAGCGTGGAATGTTTCAGCGCCCATTCTCAAAGCTTCTTCGAATGATTTAGCGCCAACAGGAGCAACCATAAACTCTTGAACGTCAACGTTGTTATCAGCATGAGCGCCACCGTTGATGATGTTCATCATAGGTACAGGAAGCACAACAGCGTTGATACCGCCTAAATATCTGTATAATGGCATTTCATAAGCCATAGATGCAGCTTTAGCAACAGCTAAAGACACACCCAAAATGGCGTTAGCGCCTAATTTGCTTTTGTTATCAGTACCGTCTAATTCTAACATTATACGGTCGATTTCTTTTTGGTTTGAAGCATCTTCACCGATTAATTCGGATGTGATGACTGTATTAACGTTTTCTACAGCTTGCAATACACCTTTACCACAGTATACGTCTTTATTGCCGTCTCTGAGTTCCAGAGCTTCATATATACCGGTAGAAGCACCTGATGGAACAGCTGCACGACCGACTACACCACATGATAATTTCACATCAACTTCAACAGTCGGGTTACCGCGTGAGTCGAGTATTTGTCTTGCTTTTACATCTTCGATAAATGTTGGCATTTCTCTTTCTCCTTTAAAACTTAATTGTGTTTAACACACCAATTATGACACGCACAAACTTCATTTACAATATATGTCGAAACTCTTTATTCGTTTTTTGTTTTTTGTAAAGTTTTGTAAGTATATTTTTTTAGCGCTAGCAAATTTTTTCATGTTTCGTTTCTATATTAGTGTACACATAAATAGTGAAAGGAACTCAAAACATGGTAAACTCAATTAGCCCGGTAAATGTAAATAACCAAAAAATGTCAATTAACCAGGGAATGGCAAAATCAAATAATGCCAACAACGTCAGCTTCGGCTTCAAAGAAAAACTGGTCGACCCGAAAGCACTAGAACAATTTGCAGGTTTCATAAAGGACGATCATCAATTTACAAGAGCCATAGTAGCTCCTGTTTTAAATGCACTAAAAAGCGCTTTACAAAAAGCTGAAGAATTACCAATGAGCCAGTTTTGTAAAGAAAATGGTATATTGGCCCTGAACCCCAAAATCACGGTAGCAGATAAAAGACTTATAGGAATAAGTACGGATGCGACTGTCAAAGCAGCTAGCCCCTTTGAAAATGGTAAACAGATATATACACAAGGATCCGACAGCATAGTCGGCTTTGAGATGGGTGGTTGCAACATAAACGGCGAAGGACTACTAAAAAGGGCTAATGATTTCGCCAAACAAGTTCAAGCTAAATTTGATGGAGCAATCGAACGAGCAGTTAAAAATTTCGATAGTGAATACCTCCCCGTCGCAAAACAAGTTGAGTTTTTCGAAAAACTGCAACATGACGGCGAAAAAGCAATAGAATTATTTGACCCTAAAACAGGTAAGTTAATTGACCTTCTGGATCAAATGCACTAATCAATAATTTCATAATTCAAAAAAGAGGCAGGTTTCCTGTCTCTTTTTTAATTGAATTAAGTATTTTGGTGGGGTTGGGACCCCACCTTACAATTTTTATAGCGGTATAGCTCAGATATGACAGCACTTGGCGTCATGCTGAAACAAGTTCAGCATGACATGAAAACTTAGCGCTACTTTACTAAAATTAATCTAAAACAAACTCGACTTCAGACTCGGCGTATTCGCGCACAGGCGGAGTGTAGCGAGAAGATATCATCGACGAAGAAATCGGGCTGCTCATGCTTCTGCGCGAATCTTCTTTCATTTGATCCAGATAATCCTGCCCGTTTTTAACGATAGTTTGTAAGTTATCTAAATCCTGTTCCAAATTTCCTAAAACTTGTTCAGCGTAATTTTCAGCGCCTTCGCGAATTCTTTGCGCTTCATCAGATGCAGATATTTTAATTTTCTCAACTTCATCAACTGTTTGTCTTTTTATATCGTCGCACTCAGAGATTACTTGTTCTTTAATTCTCAAAGCTTCACCTTGCACAGCTCTCAATAATTCTGACTCACTCAAAAGACGATTGGCTTCGCTTTGAGCGTCCAAAATAATTCTGTCAGCGCGGCTTTGCGCGTCTTGCATAATTTGGTCTTTACGATTCAAAATACGCTCTGCTTCTTTTATATCTTCAGGAACTGATGCGTCAAGCTTATCTAAAATGCGTTCCATTTTGCCTCTTTTTATAACGGCATAGCCTGGCATAATAGGAAAACACTTGTCTAACAAGATATTAGCACGTACTAACAATTCTTTTATTTTAAGCTGTGACATAGTTCTTACCTTTCTTTCTCTGATTGTTCTTTAAAATACTCAACAACTGATGGGGGTACAAATTTTGATACATCTCTGCCTTTTGAAGCGACCTCTTTCACAATACTGGATGAAATAAAGTTATACTTAGGCTTTGTTATCAAGAATACTGTTGGTATTTCAGGGGCAAGAGCGTTGTTTGTTTGTGACAGCTGCATTTCATACTCAAAATCTGAAACTGCTCTCAAGCCCCGGATTAGTACTGTTGCGTCTTTCGAACGAGCGTAATCAATAGTTAATCCGTCAAAATAATCAACCTCGACATTGCTCAGATGCTTAATCGATTCTTTAATCAACCGAACTCTGTCTTCGACAGGCAAAAAACCTTTTTTGTCTTGATTTTTGAGTACCGCGATGATTATCTTATCGAACATACTTGATGCTTTTTCTAAAACGTCCAAATGCCCTTTGGTAATTGGATCGAAACTTCCCGGATAAATTGCTGTTCTCAAACTTCACCTATTCAGTTAATTGTCTATCGTTATCTTAATTATATTACCCTGAATGTAAAAGGTTATCATTTAGTCATCAAATCTTGATTATTTTTTACAAAACTTTATCAAAGTTAATCTATTATTTACTTATTATATTGGTTTAGGTTACAGTTGTAACATATTGTTTAAATATTATCGTAAGGAAAGGAATAGGAATATGAAAGTACAAAATATTAACAATGCAGATTTGTCATTTAAAGCACGCGTTTGTGAGCGTGACTTAAATATGGCTCGTGAGGCAGTAAAATATTATCCAAAGCAAAGCGCACATTTAGAGCAAAAAATTAATGAAATCGAAAAAATGGGTGACAGCAGCACAATTATACATGTTAGCCGTAAGCATGACTTCCAAGATCCAAATAGGAACTCAAGCAATGTCTCTTTAAGTGTTAGCAATAAAAAAATTGTTAACGGAGATAAATCTTATAGCCATAATGGCGCTAAATATTACTTTCCGTTTGAAATATATGACAATGGCCGCCAAAGTGGCTTAGTAAATTACAACGTTATAAAGATGATTGACGAGGATATCGTTAATGGCATGGAAGGAGCATTATTTGCACGTGAAAATACGCTTGATTGTCACTATTCAGGCTTAGATTGTTGTGTGGATAATCTGTCAAATTCGAGAAAAGCGCTGGCTAATTTGAAGCCAGTTGCTGCTACCTCTACATACAAGGCATGCAGTGCGTGGTTAGAGTCCATTGAAACAAAAATTGCAAATAATGTTGATAAAGAAACAATAAAATCAGCATTTTTGGTATAGCCCGTATAAAATTCAAAGGACTCTTCAAAAAACTTTACTCAAAGTCATGCTTGTCTGTGCTAAATTGGTATCATGCAGTACGTTCCACTACATACACACAGTGAGTATAGTCTTTTAGATGGTGCAGTTCGCATAAATGAATTGTGCAAAATTGCCAAAGAACAAAATATGCCGGCAGTCGCGGTGACTGACCACGGCGTGATGTATGGCGCAATTGATTTATATCTCGCCGCCAAAGATATGGGCGTTAAGCCGATAATCGGCTGTGAGATGTACGTTTATAACGGTGATTTATCAGTGAAGGACCCGCATAACAACGAATTATTCCACCTTGTGCTGCTGGCGAAAAATAAACAGGGCTACCAAAATTTAGTAAAACTTGTGAGTATTTCACACGTTGAGGGATTTTATTATAAACCTCGCATTACAACCGAGCTTATCGAACAATACAGCGAGGGTTTGATTTGTCTTTCAGCTTGCTTGCAGGGTGAAGTTGCAAGGAATATTTTAAAAGACAAAAAAGACGTGGCGCTTGAGGTCGCAAAAAAATATAAAGGAATTTTTGGAGAAGATTATTATATCGAATTGCAAGACCATGGTCTGCAAGAACAAAAAATGTCTAACCCGGACTTGATTAAAATCGCAAAAGAATTAGACATAAAATTAGTAATAACAAACGACAGTCACTACCCTAAAAAGGAAGACGCTGACTGGCACGACACTCTGCTATGTATTCAGACAAACTCGCTAAAAACCGAAGAAAAAAGAATCAGGTTCCCTAATAATGAATTTTATATAAAAACTGCAGAGGAATTGCGCGATGCCTTTAAATGGCTTGATGCCGAGACATTTGAGGACGCAATAAAAAACACTGTTGACATCGCAGAAAAATGCCATTTAATTCTCGATATGGGCAATTCGCCGCTGCCTGAATATGCAGTGCCGGGCAATCACACGACTGATTCTTACCTCGATTTTAAGGTGCGCGAGGGATTAGAAGAACGCTATGGCGAAATTACAAAAGAAATCGAAGAACGTTATAAATATGAGTTGAAAATTATCGAACAAATGGGATTTTCAGCGTACTTTTTAATCACCTGGGATTTCATCAACTACGCAAAAACTAACGATATTCCGGTCGGGCCCGGCAGAGGCTCGGCAGCTGGCAGTATTGTTGCGTATGCTCTTGGCATAACTGATATTGACCCTGTCGAACACAACCTGCTGTTTGAAAGATTTTTGAACCCAGAACGTGTAAGTATGCCCGACGTCGATATTGACTTTTGTGTAGAAAAACGTGGTCGGGTTATCGACTATGTAACCGAAAAGTACGGTATGGACAAGGTTTGTCAGATTATTACATTCGGCACACTTGCAGCACGTAACGCTCTCAAAAGTGTTGCGCGCGTGTATGATATTCCGTTTGCTGAGTCAAACAAGCTATCACAAATGATTCCAAGCGCCCCCGGCACAAAAATTGATGATGCGCTCAAGCCCGGTATGGAGTTAAAAGCGATATATGATGTTGATCCGAAAATAAAAAACTTAGTAGATATGGCACACTCAATCGAAGGGTTGAAAAACAATATTGGTATGCACGCTGCAGGCGTCATAATCTCACACGTTCCACTCGATCAAATCGTACCCGTGCAACCTTCAAAAGAGGGCATTATCATAACCCAATTCGCAATGTCTAACCTCGAAAAGCTTGGTTTGTTAAAAATGGATTTTCTCGGGCTGCGAAATTTGACAATAATCAATAACACGCTCAAATTGATTGAAAAACGCACAGGCGAAAAACTTGATATTAATAAAATTTCACTTGATGATAAGCCGACCTATGAATTACTTACAAAAGGTGACACCGATGGTGTTTTCCAGCTGGAGTCGGCAGGGATGAAAAAACTCGTAAGAGATTTAAAACCGAGTGTTTTTGAAGATTTGGGTGCACTCGTTGCCCTGTTTCGGCCGGGGCCGCTAGAATCCGGCATGGTTGAGGATTTTGTAGAACGTAAGCACGGACGTCAAAAAATTACATATGCGCACCCTCTACTTGAGCCGATATTGAAGGATACATACGGCACAATTGTTTATCAGGAACAAATCATGCAGATATTCCAAGTTTTGGCCGGATATTCACTTGGACAAGCTGATATGGTGCGTCGTGCTATGGGTAAGAAAAAAGCTGATGAGATGGCGAAGCAAAAAGCCGCGTTTGTTGAGGGTTCTGCCAAAAATGATATGCCTGAAAAAGCTGCTACAACATTGTTTGAACAGATAGAAAAATTCGCAGAGTATTGTTTTAACCGGTCGCACTCGGCCGCATATGCTTTTGTAGCCTACCAAACGGCATATTTAAAAGCGCATTATCCTGTGGAATATTTTGCATCGCTATTGTCAAGCGTAAGCTCAGATCAGGATAAAACTCAGTTATACATTGCAGAGAGTCAACAGGCTGGGATACAGGTTTTAGCGCCTGATATCAACAAATCATCGGCAGAATTCACGCCTGACGAAAACACTATCAGATTCGGGCTTGCCTCAATCAAAAACGTTGGTGGTGCTGTTATTGAAGCTATCGAAAAAGAACGCGAAGTAGAACCATTTAAATCAATACAAGATTTCTGCACAAGGGTCGACACAAAATGCCTCAATAAAAGAGTTTTAGAGAGCTTAATTCGTGCAGGTGTTTTTGATTCAATCGAAAAAAGCCGTAAACAATTAATCGAAAATTTAGACTACATTGTCGAACACGCTTCACGTGTTCAGGAGCAAAAAAATAGCGGGCAGGTCAGCCTTTTTGCCGGTTTGTCTGAAAATCCCGATTTTCAGGAGGCAACATTCCAGCTGAGTGGCACTGATGAAGAATATCCCGACAAAATAATACAAGCTTTTGAAAAAGAATATCTCGGCTTTTACGTAACCAGCCATCCTTTGTTCAGCATACGCGACAGTTTACCGTTTTTGACCAGTCATAATATAAGTGAGTTGGCAGAAATGCCAAACGAAAGACCTGTGACAATTTGTGGGCTGCTTTCACAAATTCGTCAGATTCCGACCAAAAAAGATCCTACAAAATTCTTAAAAGCAGGAATAATTGAGGATTTGACAGGAAAAGTCGAGTTTGTTGCATTCCACAAAACACTGCAGATGTATAATTCCTTCTTAGACAACGAGCAAAAGGTAATAATTTCGGGCAAAATCAACCGTCAAAGCGAAGAACAGCTGAGTGTTATTATTGATAACGTAAAATCGGTTGATAACAGTAATTTGGTAACGCTTGAGCTGGATGAAGAGCTTTCGTTTGAAGAAATAGTGCGTCTAAAAGATCTCACTGTTTCACATAAAGGCGATGACCCGTTGATTTTGAAAGTAAAAAACGGCGAACATCAAGTAAAAATCTTAGCCGATGCAAACCTCTGGGTCAATCCGACAAATGATCTGTCACACGATATAAAAGACGCTTTCAATAACCGCGTCAAAGTCGAAATTAGTTCGCTGACGTAAGTTATTAGTTTCGGTGCGTGAGACGCACCCTACAGTGGCAAGCTATACCGGCATCCACAATAATTTTGGCGATAAAAGTTTTCGTCTTTTGCGGTTTGCATAGACTTTAAAAACCCATCTTCTTTTTTGAAATCGAACTCAAGATATTCAATGCAGTACTTCGTTTTAAGCGCCGATAAAACAGTAAAAATCATTTCAGAGCTTTTGTGCGGGCTAACGGTTAGTGTTGTCGAAATTTTATTTACGCCTAATTCTTTTGCTTTTTGTGCGGTTTTATCCAAGCGTATCTCAAAGCATTTTTTGCATCGTTTGCCTTTTTCAGGCTCATTTTCATAGCCTTTGATAAAATTTTGCCAGACAACCTCATCGTCTTCGTCAATAATGAGATTGTAGTTATATTTTTCGCAGTATTTTTTCAGTTCCTCAAGTCTGCGTTCATATTCAGCTTTCGGGTAGATATTCGGATTATAAAAATACAAAACAGGTTCATAGTCATCAGAGATTATTTTCTGAAGCGGGTATGCGCTACATACCGCACAACATGCATGACATAGAACCTGTTCTTTCATAAGTATCCGTTTTATTTATTTCTTGGCTCTGCCCCGTTAGCGGTTAATACTTTTATTAACTCATCATAGGGCATTGTTCCTGTGTAAATTCGAGCGCCAATTAACATGGTTGGCGTGGCTTTGACATTGCGCTCAATAGCCGCATTGATATTTTGTTTCAACTCAACACTAACAATATTACTGTTCGCGTCTTTTTCGAGCTGCTCAATATCAAGCCCTTTAATCTTTTTAGCTGTTTTCAAGACATCCTTTTCGGACTGGAACTTATTATCAAATAACAAAGAGCTCATATCCCATGCTTTGCCTTGCATTGCGGCAGCGAGTGAATATCTTGCGAGCATACATGAATTTTTATGCATTGAATGCCGCAACAAAGGGTTGCATTCAGTATCCAGCGGGAAGTCATGGTGAACAATCATAACACCTTTTACGTCTTGCATAGCCTGATGCAGCATAATATTAAGTATACGGCAGTGCGGGCACTGATAGTCAGTGTAAAGATTGACTATCACCTTAGGATGTCTGTCGCCCAAGATGTTTCCTGAAACTTTGTAGGGGTTAGTTTTCATTTCAGCGTATTGCATAATTGATCCAACAGGTTTTGGTGGAGAAAATACTTTGCTGTGATTAATTACCGCCACGAATACGCCAAAAATAAGAACACAAAACGACAGCATTATCAAATATATCGGTTTTTTTATGCCATCTAATAAGTCGGCAACACTTGTTTTTATATCAAATTCAAAACCTTTATCTTTGCCCGGTGTTCTCGCAATGATTGCTATAAACAGGTTGATAAAATATGTCACAAAACAAAGAATACATATTTTTTCAATTGCAAAAATGGAAACACAAGCAAGTATCACTGATACCGCAAAACTCAAAACACCCAACGACGCAATATATGACAGAGGGTTTTTGAACACTTCTAAAAACGGTAAGAATTTTAGTTTCTTTATCTTGTCCACGAAAATTAGGAACAAGAACAATAAATATAAAAATATTCCCCAAAGCGCGTTAGGAATGCCAAACAAAAGCGCATGCGATGTTTTAGCAACCGCATCACAATCTACATAGCTGTTAATATTACAAAAACTGGGTGCATGCTGTGGGTTGAAGTTTACATCCATATAAATATAGAACAATTTTACGGACAAACCCAAGCCAAGCAACGTAAGCAGCAACAGCATTATTCTCTTAATTCTAGACATCGGACCTCACAAATTTTTATGCTCTCTATGTATATTCTATAATTGATATCATAAATTTTCAATAATAAAAAAGATAACATAAGGATTAGGTAAATAGTCTAATTTTAAATCCGTGGATTTATGCACCATACTTTAGGCTACTTTGACGTAGACTCTTACTTCTTTTTTGTTAAGCTCCGGGACAAATACTTTATAATATCCTTTTTCGCCATGGGAAAGAATTTCTGCATTATCAAATTTAGATGTACCACCATATCTCTCATCGTTGCTTAGCAAAGATAATTTCCACTTGCCGGGAGGGAAATTGATGCCGTATGCCGGGTAGTTTTGGCCGCCAAAATTGGTTATAGTATAAACTTCATTACCATTAGGGTGGGTCATGTGAAGCCCTAAAATATTTGTGTGGCTATGAACATCAAGAGCATCTTCAATTTTACCGTCACGTAATGCAGGATTCGCCGCTGTCATTTTGTTTAAATCTTTCATAAAAAGTTCCAGTTTGTCCTGCCCGTCATAGTGGAAACGCCCCATTATAGAGGCCTGATATGCAGATTCGCCAACATCATAACCTTTTTCTCCCGATGCATCAACGTTTATTTCTTGGTTATGAACCCTTCTAAAGAATTTAAAAGGCGCAACCTCAAAAGGCTCACCTTGCAGCACCATTTTCGGTCCCGGCATTGTGTGTGTGATAGCCATGCCTAAACGTTGGGCTGTAAAAGCATTTTTGACTGCTTCATCTAATTTTTCGGGAGTAATATATTTGTCTTCACGAATTTTCAAGTCATTTAAAAACTTAATTCTCTCATTCTCAGGCATGTCTGAGTAGTCACCGCTTAAACCTGAATAAAGCAGCTCCTGCGCGGCTTTGTCTGCGCTAGTCCATATTTCATAACCATTCTGACTTGAGATTCTTCCTGCTAAATCCAGTGTATGTCTGATTATATGAGCAGCTTTTCTCAACCCGCCATTATTACCGGATTCATCATGGCTGGTATTAAAGACCATTCGACCTTTAGCATTTTTAATAACACCGATGAAACGCCAAAATGCGCTGCTATCATCACGCAAAAGCGCATCTAGTGAGTGGTGGTAATCAAAATACCATTGTGAATCCATCCCTATATTCAAATACTTAGACGCATCGGTAATAGGATGGCTTTCATAATTTTTAATCACCTCATCATGAACCTGCTCGGGCTTATTATAGCATTCTTCCTCGGGTGTCAGAGGCGTAATAACTCTATCTTGCTCTAAACGCTCATCTTCAGCTATTAAAATTGCATGAGGATAGTGATAATGGATTTCCATGGCCATTTTTTTCAATGTTTTATCAGACCCCATTCTTGAAGTCATATCAAGTCTCAAGCCATCGTAGTGATATTTATCGAGCCAAAGCATAGCTGCATTACATATATAATCCTGAACATATTGTGTATGCCCGCGCTGTTCATAGTTAAACGGGTCACCCCATTTTTTCAACGGATGATCTTTAGGCAAATCCATTAAATAATCGCCTGTAAATTCTAAGAAATTGCCCTCCGGCCCAATGTGATTTGGCACCATATCTTTTATAACGCTCAGCCCATGCTCATGTGCTGCATCCACAAATGCTTTTTCTCCGTTAGGGCCGCCTAAATGTGCGCTTGGCGCATTTTTATCCGTGCCATCATAGCCCCAATTTGCACCATATGTGCCCTCAGTAGGCATGACCTTAACGGCATTAAATCCCAACTCTCTAACCTTTGGTAATTCTTTTATTGCACCCTCAAAATTACCTTCTTTACTGAATGTAGGGATATTAATCTCGTACATGACCAAATCTTCCATTTTAGTCATTCCATTTTTTTCTTTTTTTGCGAGACGTGAAACTTTTTCAGGACATTTGTTATTTTGCCACTTTGTTTCGTTATCGCTCCACTTATAGCTGTCATGGTCAAATACGGTAGACCAGCTGAAAATTGTTTTTTGGTAGTTGGAGTACGGGTCTTTAACGCCTGTGATATTAGGCGGTAAGTCAGGGTTTAAGTCGATTCTGTTCGGTGCTACTAAAAATCTGTATTCATCACCATATTCAACGATGCCCGGTTCAAGTTTCAACTCGTAAATCCCGTTGCTGGTATGGCGTAGAGGGTATATCGTAGATTTTTCAGGGCAAGTAGGCTCAACTTTCACAACTTTAGGATGTTTAGATATATAATAGGTTTTTATCGAACTATTCCAGCATTCATCAGTATTTAGGTCAGAATCTCTTTGTTTAATTTCCACAAAAACTTGAGGTGTTGCACCATTTTCAGGCGGGAAACTGGCAATTTTAAACGTTGCACAGCCGTAATAGGGCGAATTTTTATCCTTAACAATTTTTGCCCCCCAGCTGTCATGCTCTGTTTTGGTATGTCCGAATGAAATGTTTTTATAATTTAAAGCATAAGTTTTATTTGCAGCCGACATGGGATTCTCAGCACAAATACTAGCCGCATGGGCAATCTTTTGTTGAGTGCACGCACAATGATTAACTTTTTGTGAAAATTTAAAATCCGAACTTGATATTGAATTTAATTTCATATTGATTTATAAAATCCTGTTATTGCTATATCTATTTAAAATAGAACATAAAAAAATTTCACACATTTTGTTTTTATAAAAATAAAGACATTTTATTTTTTCCTGTTATCAGGGCGTTTTCAGAAAACAATTCATTTTAACAAATCTTCATAATAAATACGATTCAAGAAAAACCCATATATCAAACGAAATAAGTAATTTATACGATTTATTAAGAAAAATATAGAAATTTACTACTAACTTTAGTATAGTTATGATAAGCTGGTTATAGACCACATATAAACAGTGAGTTGTCTCTTAGGAAGAATAGTAATTGAGCTTAGGAAGAAACTAAGATTGAATAAAGTTAAGAAAATATTTATATATACACAAATTATTTTACTCTTTTTGTTATTTACACAACCTTTGCAGGCTATAGCACTAGGTAGCAAAAGCAATAAGGATGAACCGATAAAACAGCTTACAACGGAAGAAGAAGCTTATCAGATTATAACCGGGCATCCGAAAGTCAATCCTTTGGCTGATGAAGAGGATTTAAAACGAATTGAAGCCAGAGAAAATGCAGAGCTTGAGAACACAGGCTGGTTCTGGCAGCGCAAGAATAAACCTAAAGAGACAAAAGAGGTTGTCGAGCAGCCTGCACAAGAAAAAGAAGTAAAAGCCGGCTGGTTCAGCAAAAAAAAGAAAAAAGATCAGGCAGAACCGATTCAGGAAGAAGATTCCACACAACCACAAGAGCCAACAACACAATACTATAATGAACCTACTCCAAGCAAGAGTACATCACCTGACCAAAAAATGGTCTATATAAAAAATATTGAAATTACAGGCAACAAGCTTATAAGCACCGAAACATTGATAAATAAAATGGGCATGCGCCCCGGTGATATGTACAGTCGTGATATTGTGCAGCAAAACCTTAAAGCGATTTATGATATGGGTTATTTCACGGAAAAAATACGCGCTATTCCTATTATTCACGATGATACAAGCATTACAATCAGAATTTCGGTAGAAGAAAATATTCCTATCACGGGCTTTACTATTGACGGTAATAATTCTGTGCCCAGTGAAGAAATTAATGCAGTATTGATGCCGCTTTTAAACCAACCTCAAAATTTGGTTGTAATGAACGAAACGTTAGAAAAAGTTCATGAATTATATGGTTCAAAAGGCTACATATTGGCTCGCGTTAAATCTGTTTTAGACGATCCCGATGGTGTTGTAAATATTGAAGTTGACGAAGGTATCATAAAAAGTATCAACGTTGAAGGCAACAAAAAAACTAAAGATTTCGTTGTCAAAAGAAATATTTTGCTTGAAGAGGGCGGCGCGTATAACGAAACTCTCTTGAAGCAAGACTTGATGCGACTTTACGCAACACAGGCATTCAAAGACGTTACCCGTACAATTGAACAAGATCAAGATGAACCCGACAAATATAACATAACGATTCAACTTGAAGAGCAAAGAACCGGTACAATCTCCGTTGGTGGGGGTGTTGACACAGCAACAGGTCTCTTCGGTACAGCAAGCTTCGGTGACAACAACTTCCTTGGTCGTGGTCAAAGATTACAAGCCAATTTCATGGCAGGTACCGGTACGATTATGTCAGATGATTCAATGCTCAACCGCGCAACCTGGCAAGCTGAACTTAGTTTCTTTGAACCTGTTTTAATGGGTACGGACAACTCTTTTCTGGCAAAAGCATTTTTTAGAGATTTCGCATCATACCAAATCCCGCTCGCAATCGAGAGACGCTACGGATTCGATACAATTATATCCAGACAATTCAAAACATATAAAAACTTAACCGGCTCATTCGGCTTAGGTGGTGAACAAATAAAAGTTAAAGAAGGCGATGCTAAACAAATCGCTGATTTATATGCTGCAAACGGTATTCCTATTTCGGAACGTGCAAAACAGCTTGAAGGCGGCTTCTTTATCAATCTGTCACCAAGCTTAGTGTTTGACACCCGTGACAATATCATCGCTCCACGTACTGGTACAGTTGCTTCTGTTAGATTTGATCAAGCTGTTGGACTTAGTGACTTTGGCTCCACTCACGGTAAGCTGATGGGTAGCTTAAAACAGTACATACCTATCCCGCACACGAAAAAAGCAGCAATTTCACTGGCCGCGAAAGCCGGAAGCAGACTCTACGGCGAAATGCCTGAAGTTCTTGCTTATCGCTTAGGTGGACCATATAGCATCAGAGGTTTCAAAATGAGTGCTGTTGGTACAGGTCAGGGTTTTGTATCAGGTTCGGCTGAGTTACTATTACCGCTTCCATTTATTGACGGCAGAGAAAAACTTAAATTCCTAGAGAATGTCAGATTCACAGTATTTGCTGATGCAGGTAAAATCTTTGATGAAAGCATAACTGACAAAATATACGACAGACCACTTCATGCAATTACCACAGGTGTTGGCTTGAAAGTATTTATTCCGGGTGTCGGGCCACTCAGCATCGACTATGGTTTCCCACTCACAAACCCTGGTCGCAATGCATCGAAGAGCGGTACATTCACGTTTAGCGCCGGCGATATGTATTAATTGTAGGTTGCGTCCTACGCACCAACTATTTTATCGGCCAGTCGTTTGAATTTTTTTAACGAGTGCGGGATTACTGATTATACTTTCAGTTACGACGGCTGTAGCGTCTCGGTTCCGATTCATGCTCTCAAGGGTTTTTTGCTGCAGCTCTTTATTGCGCTCTATAGTTTTAAGTTGGTTCATGAGCTCAGGATGTGCCTGAATTTCCTGCAATGTTTTGTTCAGCAAATCAGGATTGTCTTTCAACTCGTTCAAGGTTTGGTCAATCAAACCGGGATTAGCTTGAATAATCGCAAAAGCCTGATTCATAGCGGCCTGACTATACTGCTCGGCAAAGCATGGGCTGCCCGATGCCAATAAAAACACAAAAATTACAATTAGACTTCTTCTCATAACTATATCCCTGTTTTCTAAATTAGTTTAGCATAGTTTACAGGACGTAAACAGCCCAATGCTATTAAAAATCATTTGTTGTATAATTAATTTGTACTAAGAAAATCGGGCGAGGTAAAAAATGACAATAACCATTGGTGGTAAAACTTTTAACTCAAGATTAATGGTCGGGACGGGTAAATTTTCTGACTACGAAACAATGCAAAAAGCACACGCAGCAAGCGGTGCAGAAATTGTAACAGTAGCAATCAGACGTGTTGATACGAACGCCCCCGGGCATAAAGGTATAATGAAATTCATTGACACCGATAAATATTGGCTTTTGCCCAACACAGCGGGCTGTGCAACGGTAGAGGAAGCTCTGAGAATTGCTCGCCTCTCACGCGCAATGGGAATCAACAACTGGATTAAGCTGGAAGTTATTCCTGACACAAAATATTTATTGCCCGACCCGATTGCAACACTGGAAGCCGCAAAAATATTGATAGACGAAGGCTTTGTCGTTCTTCCATATATAAATGCAGACCCACTGCTGGCTAAACGACTTGAAGAGATCGGCTGCGCAACCGTAATGCCGTTAGCTTCACCTATCGGCAGCGGACAAGGCGTAAAAACCCTCGCAAATATCAACATCATAATCGAACAATCAAACGTACCGGTCGTGGTAGACGCGGGTATCGGCGTTCCTTCAGATGCTGCGCTGGTTATGGAGTTAGGTGCTGACTGTTGCTTGCTTAATACCGCCATCGCTCAGGCTCAAGACCCTGTCAAAATGGCAGAGGCATTCAAATTAGGTGTTGAAGCCGGCAGGCTCGCTTTTGAAGCAGGCAGAATACCAGCTAAAGCATATGCCAGTGCATCGTCACCACTAACAGGTATTGTTGGAAAAAATTAATTGAAAAAGTCTAATATGGAAGATGATGGCAAAAATTAAACTTTTAGATAAGAATTTAATCAATCAGATTGCGGCAGGAGAAGTTGTAGAACGCCCTGCGTCAGTCGTAAAAGAGCTCGTAGAAAATTCAATTGACGCAGGCTCAACCCGTGTTGAAATTAATGTCTCAAACGACTGTCGCAATATCCGTATCGCCGATAACGGCTCAGGTATTGACCCAGGCGATATTGAGCTGGCCTTCTCAAAACACGCTACGAGTAAAATATCCAAACAAGAAGACCTCTTTGACATAAACACAATGGGTTTCAGAGGTGAAGCGCTGGCGAGCTTAATCTCCATCGCAAAAGTAACCTGTATAACCAAGCAAAAAGATAACGAAGCCGGCACAAAAGCCGTTTGTGAAAACTCAAACATGATAAAAACCCCAACGGGCTGTGCGAACGGCACAACCATGGAAATCGAGGATTTATTTTACAATGTTGCTGCACGTTTAAAATTTCTAAAAAATGAAAAGACAGAAATGGCTTATATAACGGAAATTACTCAGGCCATTGCATTATCAAACCCAAATGTTGCACTAATCCTCAAAAACAAAGGCTACACAAGCCTGCAAACGCTCGGCACAAGCTCATTATTAAGCACCATCGGCGAATTATATTCAAACGATATTGTGAACGAATTGAAAAAAGTTTCAAAAGAGGACACACTTTCAAGTCTTTCAATCGAAGGCTACGTCTCTAATCCGACCTATACACGCTCAAGTAACAAATCAATCCACGTGTTCGTAAACAAGCGCGTTGTTAAATGCCCGATTATTTTGAAAACCATCTCAAACGTTTATCAAAACCTTATCCCCAAAGGCAAGTATCCTTTTGCAGTGCTGAATATAACATTGCCACCGGCTGATGTTGATGTGAATGTTCACCCCACAAAACGCGAAGTAAGATACAAAAATCCAAACCAGATTTTCAATTTCGTATACACGGCGTTGAACGAAGCGCTTTCAGGGGTAACACCTGTTTTAGCAGCTGAAAATGAAACACCTTTGTTGAACACTTATTCGCAGACAAACTCATTCAATCGCTTTTCATCAAAACCTTTCACACCAACACTTGAAAGGCAGGAAGAATGCACATACGTTAGCCAGCCTGTTGAAACAGAACAAATAATGGAAATGTACAAACCAGTTGAGCAGCAGGCACTTGCGATTGAAGAGCCTAAGATTGAGGAAAGAATTAAAATTGTCGGACAATACGACAACACGTACATTCTGGTTGAAAATACCGATAATTTAGAAATTATAGACCAGCATATAGCCCAAGAGCGATATTACTATGAAAAATTAAAAGACGAACAGGAAATTGCATCTCAAGTCTTGCTTTTTTCTGACGTGATTGATTTAGAGCCGACTGACGTCCAGACTTTAAAAACAAATTCTAGCGAACTCGAGAAATACGGGTACGGGATAGAATTTTTATCAGCGACTGAAATCACTTTTAGGAAACTGCCGCAATTAATAGCGCATGCGCAACCAGCCGACATTGTAACAGGATTACTGGACGAAATTTACAACGAAGAAGGCAGCATTGAAGAAAAAATACTAATCTCAATGTCCTGCAAAGCCTCCATTAAAGCAAATACAGCTTTAACAGCGTGGCAAATGGAAGATATAGTAAAAAAACTGCGCACAACACGCCAGCCTGCAACTTGTCCTCACGGCCGTCCGATTTCAAAATTCATACCCAAAAACGAAATCGCATCATACTTTATGCGCTAGTTTATAATCATATTATCAATCAATCGTACATTCTCGACGCTGGCGGCGATTGCGATGAGAGAGTCGGGCTTAATTATTTCATTTTTTTGTAGTGTTGTCGCATCAACACACTCAAAGTATTCCAGTTCAACATCAACAGGCAACATTGATAATGCCGTTTCAAAAATCTGCTCAAAATCATTGATATTTTGTGTTTCATAAAGAGATTTTGTATTATTCAAAATTTTACTCAAAATCAGCGCTTTTTGTTTTCCTGTTTCTGAGAGATATGTATTTCGCGAACTTAGCGCAAGACCATTTTCGTCTCGCACAATCGAACAGGAAACAATTTCGACAGGAATATTCAAATCTTTCACGAGTTTTTTTATTATTATCAATTGTTGCGCGTCTTTTTGACCGAAAAATGCATAATCAGGAGTTGTTATGTTGAATAATTTCGTCACAACAGTTGCAACGCCGTCAAAATGCCCCATCCGTGATTTACCGCACAACGTGTCAGACATAAGATACGGGGCAGTGACATATGTTAAATACTTGTCGGACAGCAAATCTCTGTCAGTTTCGCCAATTCCATACATCTCAGCTGTATTCGGCGCAAAAACAACATCAACGCCTTTGTCAGTGCAAATTTTTACATCTTCATCAAGCGTACGAGGATATTTTGAAAAATCCTCATTCACACCGAATTGTGTGGGGTTCACATAAATACTCACAATTGTATAATCAGCTGTCTGTTTTGACTTTTCTATCAACGAAGCGTGACCGGCGTGTAGAGCGCCCATTGTAGGTACAAGCCCGACAGTCTTGTTTTGAGCACGGACATTTTTTACGAATTTGCGAACTTCCTCAATTTTTTTTAACACTGTGGTCATAATTTAAATTTTACCTCTATCCTTCATGAAACTTTTCAAAAATACCCCCCTTCCGGTCCTACGGACCTTTCCTCTCAAAAAATGATACTTAATCATTTTTTTCGGCAGAGTCCCCGCAAAGGGGGCAGGATAAAAACTCTGCGCTAGGGCGAGGTTTAAACAAGTTTACATTTTTCTTCGCTGCTCAAATTAAAAATATGTTCTTTAGCCGGAAATTTACCTTTGGTGACATCTTCAACATAATTTTTTGCGGCATTTAAAATTAAGCTGCTCATATCAGCGTATTTCTTAGCAAATTTGGGGGTAAAGTCTGAATACTTGCCTAAAAGGTCATCAATAACAAGCACCTGCCCATCACAATATCGGCCTGCGCCTATGCCGATAGTTGGGATTGAAAGATTGCGTGTAATGTAGTCAGCGCTTTCTTCCGGTACCATTTCGAGCACGATTGCAAATGCACCTGCTTTTTCCAGCTTTTTCGCCTGTTCTAAAATTTTCTGTGTATGTTCGTGCGACTTGCCTTGCACGTTATAGCCGCCTAAAACGTGTAAATATTGAGGCGTAAAACCTAAATGCGATACAACCGGTATCGCCGCTGTAGTTAAACGTTCTACAAGCTCTACTGTATAGTCATCACCGCCTTCAATTTTAACGGCAGTTGCACCGGCACGGATAAATTCACCAGCGTTTCTAACACCTTCGCTAATCGATATTGTAGTGCTCATAAACGGCATATCTGCAATTACCATTGCACGTTTAACACCACGCGCTACGGCGGCAGTAAAGATTTTCATTTCGTCCATAGTTACGCTGTGCGTAGTTTCATATCCTAAAGCTACCATTGCAAGCGAATCACCTACCAAAATAGCATCAACTCCGGCCTCATCAAGATATTTTGCTGTTGAATAATCATAAGCCGTCAAAAGTGTAAGTTTGCGCTGCTCGGCTCTATATTGCGCAAAAGTTTTAGACGAGACTTTTTTCTGCATGATGCTCACCTTTAGCGTGATGCCCTGATTTATTAGTTACTTTACGGTACCACGCATAAATAGCACGTGAAAGCTTATATGAACTGTGCCTGACGAGTTTTGCTTCATTTTCTATTAAACGTCTGCTTTCAACATTAATACCCATTTTTTGTACAGTTTCAATATCAACTTCAACAGGAATAGCCTTAGCTGCTTTGTATTCTTGGATTAATGCCTCAGGCAGAATATCATTAACTACAACAGTGTCTATGATATTCGGATATTTTGCATGGTCTAAAATGGCTTTTACGTGGTCAGAAACACTATACCCATCAGTCTCACCGGGTTGAGTCATAATATTACAAATATAAATCTTTTTAGCATGAGAATCAGAAATAGCTTTCGCAATTTCTTTAATCAACAAGTTTGGAATAACACTTGTATAAAGACTTCCGGGTCCTAAAATAATCAAATCACAATCTTGAATTGCCTCTATAACATCGGGAAGAGGCTTACAATTTTTAGGCTCAGTAGACAGTTTCACAATTTTCTTTTTAGCTTCAGGAATAAGTGACTCACCTTTAACTATAGTGCCGTCTTCCATTTCAGCCACAAGACGCATATCATCAAGCGTTGAGGGCAACACGCGCCCGCGAATTGATAAAACGCTGGACGTTGCTTTAACTGCATTAACCATATCGCCTGTAATACGACAAAGCGCTGTGAGGAACAAGTTTCCGAAGCTATGACCTTCAAGACCCTCGCCGTTTTTAAAACGGTATTGCATAAGCTCGGTCATCAAATCCTCATCATCAGCAAGTGCAGCGATACAGTTTCTGATATCACCCGGAGGTAAAACGCCTAATTCTTCTCTCAAACGTCCTGAACTACCGCCATCATCACCAACAGTAACAACGGCTGTAATATTATTTGTAATTTTTTTAATACCTTTTAATAATGTTGATAATCCTGTACCGCCGCCAATAGCAACTATTTTAGGTCCGCGGTTTAACATACGTCTGCGATATAATACTTCAAAAATGGAGTGTTTTTCACGGTCGCCTTTAACGTCAAGTATCGAATAGCTGGACTTTTGCCATCCTTGTAAGAATGCAAAAGCCCCCAGAATTATTAGTCCTGTGCCTAAAATTTCAGGTGGAAAAGTTTTAGCGATATCTTTAATCAATCGAACAAAGAAAAAAATCGGTTGCTGATCAAACAAAATACACAATCCTAAGGTCGCAAGCACTGTGCCTGTCATAATCATCAAGAACCAACGTTTAATCTGTAGCCCGGGCAACAACCATATTGCTTCTTTTGGCATTTTTATGTTTTTATTGACGATTTTCAATTTGACCTTCCTTTATATTAATATTTTAGTTCACCCAGCCTGATGATTCCACTTTATTATAATTAACAGGGAACGGTGTGACGATTTTGGTAGCTTCCTCAGCTAGTTCTATCGAATTTATGGCTTTGCTTGAAAAATGTATTGTGTCGTATTTGACTTCCATTTTGCCACCTTCAATATTGTCAATAACGTTGTAATTTATGATTGAATTAAGGCGTTTCATTGACTCTGGTGTGCTGATAATGTCATTGGCTGCAAAATTCACACTTCCGTCGAAATTGTATTTTTTGTCTAAGAATAATTCATGTGCAACTCTGATATCAAGTTCTTCACCGACATTTTCAAGAGTTTGTCCTGCGGCGCCATAATAAATAAGCCATTTATCAAATTTTTTGATAGCTTTTGCAAGATTTAGTGAGAACTGAAAATTCTCGGCAGCCATTTTATACATTGCGCCATGAGGTCTTACATGCTCAATTTCCAGCCCGAATGACTTTGCGAAAGATGCTAAAGCACCAACTTGATAAATTACGATTGCCTCAATTTCCTCAGCGCTCAAATCCATATTGTGATAGCCAAAACCGGCGATATCGGGGAAGCCGATATGTGCGCCAATTGCGACATTTTGGCCTTTACACGCCAGCAGTGCACGCTTGATTGCGTTGGGTTCGCCGGCATGAAACCCGCACGCAATGTTGACAGAACTCATATATTCCATCAATTCATATTCGGTCTCATTCTTATACACTCCAAAGGATTGGGCTAAATCACAATTAAAGTCTGTTTGTTTGTTTTTGATGTTAGATGTCAGTTTCATATTTTCCCCATTTAACTTACAAGTTTATTATACACCAACAATCTTTGCGGTCTATAGATTGTTAAGATGTAAAAAGATGATATTTTGCAGAAAAATTTCAAAGTATAATGGTGCTAAAAAAATCTGCTTGTATTAAAATAATAAAAAGACAGAGAGGGTTATGTATGAGTAGTTTTATGAGAAAAATTTCGAAAGTTCTTTTTTCGATAAAAGAACTTTCGGATTGTTTTGAAGAAGTATCGATTTGTGGATTCAAATTTAAAAGATATAATTCTGTGAAGGCGGTGCGCTCATTGCGTAACTTTCTTATACCGGATAGATTTGTGTGCACAATGTGGCAAACCAAAGAGGTAGCTGACAGAGAAGACTTGATGAGGTATTTTGAATTTGTTTCCAGCTCGCCGCATGCCTGGCATTCATATTTTCGTCCATTTTGGTTGATATATGTAGCCTGCTTGATCGAAGCTGGCGAGGTGCAAAAAGCGCGAATTGCTCTTGATACATACATTGCGTACAAAGGATTAACGGGCATTGAAACTTGCAAGCTTGTAGCGAGATTCGCACAAGAAAACGGTATTTCTAATGAGGCGATAGAAAAAACGATATACATACATGATGAGTTGAGTAAAAGCCACGAAAAAGAGGTATTCTACGAAAGTTTAAAAGATAAAACTATCGCTCTTGTGGGAAATGCTCCTTCTGAAGTAGGCAAAGCTAAAGGGGCAGAAATTGATTCACATGACATTGTTGTGCGATTTAATAATTACGAAATAAAAGGCTATGAGAATGACTATGGCTCAAAAACAGATATTTGGACACGTGCTGTAGGCAGTGGTGGCATTATAGACAGAAAAGAAAAATACAAGCTTAATATCTGGAGGACTGATTTTGATCATGACACCGTTCGTCAAGAAATCCTTGATATACTTTATCGTCAATTTAAAAATGGTGAAAATGTGTATAATTTTGATGCTGAGTGTCATTACTCGTTGATAAAAGCAAGTGGTATAGGTATGGCAACATCTGGATTATTGTTTATTTGGGAATATTATAGAAAATTTGGAAATTTTGACAATATTGATTTTTACGGATTCAGTTTTTGTCAAGACGAGCCCGTTGTGCACCTAACGCATTACTTTGATGCAAGTGACGACGAAGAACTCAAATATTGCGCACGATTCCACCACATGAACAAAGAAACAGAATTCTTGCGGGAATTGATAAGTAATAACAGCAAAAAAAATAGAGCATAATCTTGCATATGTCAGGAGTTGCGTTGTAAAAAATATTTGTTGTTGTTATATTGAAGCTGTGAAATTTATTAGAGGAAAACATCAATGCAAGAAATACTAAAGGACATTTTTTACACAGGCTCACAGCATCCTGACAGAAAACTTTTTGACCAATTAATACCGCTGCCGTTAGGAACTACATATAATTCATATTTGGTCAAAGGTTCTGAAAAAACTGCATTGATTGACACAGTATATCCCGAGAAGGTCAATGAACTTGTTGCAAAGCTGGATGAAGCAAATATCACAAAAATTGATTATATAATTTCATGTCACGGAGAACAAGATCACTCCGGTGGGCTGCCTGTAATTTTGGCAAAATATCCAGAAGCAATCGTTGTTACAAATGCAAAATGCAAAGAAATAATTCAACTTATGATACACGTTCCTGATGAAAAATTTCAGGTAATCGAAGAAGGCAGCGAGCTTTCATTGGGTGACAAAACTTTCAGATTTATGATGGCTCCTTGGGTTCACTGGCCTGATACGATGTTTGCTCATTTGGTTGAGCAAAATATTCTATTCACGACAGACTTTTTTGGATCGCATTACCCGACAACACAAATTTTTGGTGATGAGTCAAAAGAGTTATATTGCGCTGCAAAAAGATATTATGCTGAGATTATGATGCCGTTCCGTAACTTTGCCGCTAAATATACTCAACAAGTAAAAGATTTAGCACCTGCAATGATTTTCCCATCACATGGCCCTATCTGGAAAAATCCTGCATTCATTTTGGATGCATATTCTGAATGGACGTCTGAAGAAGTTAAAAACCGAGTCGTTATTCCATACGTATCAATGTATGGCAGCACTTTAGAAATGGTTAATTACTTAAAAGCAGCTTTAGAAAAACGCGGAATTGAAGTCGAGACTTTTGATATCGTAACAGGTGATACAGGCGACATCGCAATGGCATTGGTTAATACAAAAACACTTGTACTCGCTTCATCAATGGTTTTAGCAGGCCCTCACCCGACTGCAATTTATGCAGCAAGTTTAATCGGCGCATTGAGACCAAATATTAAATTTATTTCTGTAATTGGCTCATTTGGCTGGGGTGGGATTTTAGCAGAGAAATTGCTTGAAAGTTTTAAAAATTTAAAAGTCGAAAAAATTGACGGCTACTTAGCAAAAGGTAAGCCAACTCAAAAAGATTTTGAAGAACTCGACAAACTAGCCGCCACAATCGCAGAAAAACACAATAGCTAAGGTATAGGGTAAGACCTGACCTCCCCAACACACATTGTTTACGAAGAAACAGGTTGGAAAGGAGGGAAGTATGAAAAAGGAAACAATAAGAAAAGCCTTAGTATGTCTAAAGCTTTTCATTGAAGTTATTTTACTTTTTGTATAAGGGTCGAAGTGAATACCACATTTGCTCCACAAATGGGGTATTCCCCCTTATGTTTTAATTATAACCGATATCCAAAAAATTTCAAGTTACCTGCAAATTCGCAATCGACGTTTTACAAGAATGTGTTTATTGCGCAAAAAATCTTTTTCATTCAAAAAAAGTGAAACAAATTTGCTGTAATCCATTAGGTAGAAAAGTACCATATTTTCTGCATCCAAGCTATACACGGAAATATCTTTGTATTTTGCAATTTGTCCGAGCCATTCGAAAAATTCATTCCCCAAAACCTTTATCTGTGAAAGATTAAACCCGAGTTTTTGTATACACGGATTTGCATATAGAATGTCTTCCAGCTGAGATAATTTTTCGATGCACAAATCATCTGAAGATAACTTCAAAGTTAAAGTTTGAGCGCTGGAAGCCGCTAAATTATGCATCACATTATCCCTTAAAAACATCCGTGTTATGTCCATAATAACACCGCAATGTTAGGATTAGAATTATAAAAAAGTTTGAACTTTCTAATACTTAAGTATTGAGTTTTAGGGGCAAATTTTAGCGGTCGCTAAACAAACGTCCTGTAAACTTGCAAGCCATATCAATCAGCAAAAATGCAGCAGCCCAGGAGGCAGCTTGCAGACCTACCCCTTTCCAGGCGTTTTGAGTAAGAAGTTTCCATGGTGTTTTACTAAATACGTGACCTCCGATACCCCAAGCAGCACCAACAATACCGCCGGTTACAATATCACGTGCACCACTTTTTACCAGTTGATAGGTGCTCGGGCCGGAGCGTTGATTATCTCTGCCAAAATTTTGCTGAGAAACACTATTTGCGGGATTCATATTTACACTGATTGGTTTAACCATAATTCTACACCTTACCTTATCTTACCCTTATTATAAACCCTGTGAAGGAAAAAATTTGCTATTTTTATAGTAATAATATAGAAATCTTTACAAATGCCATTTTCGCCAAGTTTTTAAAATTGGTTAAAGGAGGTCACGAAAAAAGTTTTAGAAAGTTTTTTTCTTAACTTTTTCGTGACCGACCTAAACTGTGTGAAAAAAGCCGAAAACTGTTCGTTTTCGGCTTTTTGAAACTGTCGTATGGAGGCGTAGAAAAAGTTAATTTAAAAAAAATTAACTTTTTCCGCAGCCTCATAGTATAATTAATCACATGGAAAAGCAAAACGTCGTCGAAATTTGGAATGAAGTACTAGAAATAGTTGGTGAAAAAATACCCAACTCCACGTTTGAGCCCTGGCTTGTGCCAATGGTTCCTCAGTCATACGATGAGAATCAGTTTACTGTGTTGACAGGTCATTTGATGGCTAAACAAATCATTACACAACAATACTATTCTGTCATTACCGATGCATTCAAAGAAGTTCTTGGGAAAAACATAAATTTTAATATGGTAGTCGACAAAGTTTTGCGGCAAAAACTCGAAAAAGAATATTCAAAACAGGCCAAAGAAGACGAGAAAAAAGCAGCTACAGATAAAAACGAATCAGACTCTAAGTACGATAATCTGAAACAAATGCAGTCATTTTGCAATCTGAATTTAAAATACAGGTTTGAAAATTTTGTCGTTGGCTCAGGCAGCAAATTTGCCCACGCAGCCGCTATGACTGTGGCTAAATCACCCGGTAAAAAATATAATCCACTATTCATATACGGCAACTCCGGACTCGGCAAAACACACTTATTACAATCAATTGGTCATTACATTTTGTATAATTACCCTGCGCTGAGGGTTAAATACCTCAAATCGGAAGAGTTTTTAAACGAACTCATACAATGCCTTATGCGTGGCGGTGATACAAACACAAAAATGGATAAATTTAGACAAAAGTATAGAAATATTGATGTGCTTTTAATTGACGACATTCAGTTCATCGAAGGCAAAGAACGAATGAAAGAAGAACTCTTTAATACCTTTGAATCACTGTACTTGAAAGAAAAACAAATTGTCTTTACAAGTGACAGGCCGCCAAAAGATATTGGTGAATTACCCGAGCGATTGCGCTCACGCTTTGAGATGGGACTTTTAGCCGATATCCAGCCACCTGATATCGAGACACGTATGGCAATCTTAAGTAATCTCGCGAAAGAAAATTCAATCGAGGTTCCATTTGAAATAATTAATTTCCTAGCAACTGTATACTCGCGCAATGTGCGTGAACTTGAAGGCGCATTTAATAAAATTACTGCCTATGCAAGTATTTACGAGACGCCTCTGACGCTTGACGTTGTGAAAAAAGCGATTAATTACGATGAAAATCGCAAACAAGTCACGCTAAATTCGGTTTTAGCAATCGTAAGTAAATATTTTAACATCCCTGAAAAAGAACTTTTAGGCACAGCGCGTGCGGCGAAAATTGCTAACGCGCGCCAGTTAGCGATTTACCTGGCGAAAGAATTAACAAACGAAAATCTAGTCAGCATCGGCGAGTTTTTCGACAAAAAACACTCCACAATTTTATACTCGTATGACAAAGTAAAATCTGACGCCGCAACCAATCGCATCCTCGAAAACACAATCGAAGAACTCAAAAAAATGATTTGTGAATAACGAATGTACCCCTCACCCCAACCCCTCTCCCGCACAGGGGCGAGGGGCAATATGTCAAAGAAATGTAGAAATGTAGGGTGTGTCCTACGCACCGAAAAACAGTTGTGAAGTTATGTAAACTCCAATTTTAAATACCTGAAACTCAATCATAATAAACAATAGAATAGAATAGAATAGAATAGAATAGAGTAAGTCAGGCAATTTTTGTTTTCAAATTTTTTTTATAAACACATAGGATATTACATTTAGGAATTAGGAAAAACTTAGGAGGATTTTATGACAATTTTAGTACCGCCACAAGGCGCAACGGCTGCTGGCACACCTGCAAATACACCTGTAGAAAAAACTGCTGAAAAACCTGCAGAGAAAAAAACGTCAGTTTCAATCATGGCTGACCGTTCAGCAAAAGTTACAACTACATCACCCGAGGGTAAAGAAATAGAATTTACTGTGCCGGCTGATGCAGTGAAAGAAATTCGTAACACCGACATAACCATTCCAACAGCTGTTAAAAATGATATTAAAATTAATGAAGTTATATTAAACGGTATAGGAAACCTTAAGAGTACTCACTATAACACTCCAAATACAACTTTTCATAGATTTATACCAAGCGATTCTAATAGTCAAGAGTGCCTCTATCAAGAGAATTTAAAGCAAATATACGACTCCGTTGCCCTTGATACAAAAGAAAAATTATACGATACCAAAGAACTAGCTAAAGTTATATCTGATTTGAAAAATTCTGACTACAAAAAAACTTGGACAACAGCTGGTTCAGCCGATAAATTATTAGGAAAAATTCTGGAAAAATGTAATAGTGGTGAAATCAAAAATGCTCCACAGCTATTAATCACCCTGGATCAAATGAATCAACATTTTAAAGAGAACTTACATTGGTCTGTAAGCCCTAAACCTGTAGCCGGTAATGATTTAATGAGTTATATAACTGCTGATGGTCCTGTTGCTCATGCGGTAGGAAGTACCCTTGCCGGCGGTGCAGGTGGAGCAGCAGGTGGCTTCGTAGTCGGTACGGCTGTAGGTGTGGTAGCACTTGAGCCCCCGCCCTTTGCATTACTCGGAACAGCTCTTGGAGGGCTTGGCGGATTAGCTGGCGGCGCAACCAAAGGTGTTTATGACGTGAAATTTGCTGCTTCACGAGAAACTCAAGAAGGTTTATTTAATTTCTTGAAGAATAAATCCAAAGAAGCAGTAAATCAGCCGTAATTGATTATTAAATATAAAAAAGCCGCAGTCAAATGATTGCGGCTTTTTTGTTGGACTTTATGTTCTAAAATTAGGTTGTTTAATTATAGTATTCATCTTTCACGTCACCCCGCAGCATTAAGCGTAGGGTTTCAAAGTAATCTTACTCTGTGCGGGGTCTGTCCATCTAACACGCAATTGGCTATATCGTATTTTTCTCGCCTGGTAAGATACCGCACATAAACGCTTAAAATTATTGCAACGTCTAGCACTGCGGTATGACAGAGCGCTGCATTAATGCTTTAATTAGTCTAATATTTAGAAATAAGAGAATTACTTCTCGATATCGAATCTGAAATAATTAGCCCACGCATCGTAGCCGCCGCAAAGTTCCATTACAGGAAAGCCTTCGCGCGCAAGCACTAAACAAGCTTTTGAGCCTAAGTGACAATATGGATTGTAGCAATAAATTATATGAATATCATTTCTTGATAGTTCACCGATTTTTCCTTTAAGTTCTTTTTTAGGAATAGAAATCGCGCCCGCGATGTGTCCTGCGTCGTAGTCTTCTTTTGCACGAACGTCAATTAGAACTACTTTTTCATGCGCTTCTGTAAGTTTTTGTTGTGTCATTTTTTCTTTTAATTCAACAGGGCCTAGTGAAAATGCTAGGCGGTTTGCGAAAAATTTCTCAGCTTTTTCGGCTGTTGTTCTAAGCTCATGAATATAATCATCCATCATTTTGAATCTCCTTATAAAATTGCATCAATGGCATTTTAAGTTTCACAATAAAAACAAAAAACCATCCCAAGGATAATTAAGAAAATATTTTTTTAGTATTTAAAATTTGAATTATGATTTGAATAAAAAGTGGACATGTATTAAGTTATATTAAATAATTGAGACAAAAATTTACCACGCGGATTTGATGTTATTTTTTTTATAAACATGCATTATTTTGATGGTTGGGTCTCTATATCCTCAATATTTCGTATCTTTAAATAAAAAATAGCAAGGTTTTCAGAATTGCACAAAAGTAAATCCGATTGCCTGAGGCAATTTTTATTTTGTTGGGCTTTATTATTAATGTGCTCTTGTTATCATAAGTAGATACGTAGAGTCGTCACATACTAGACTATGAGTTATAATTCAATAAAAGTAAACCAACAAAGTATTAATAACAATACGCCCCCCCATCAGAATCAGTCATTTAAAGGCGGTATAATTGACGGGGCTACTGCTGTGTTGAGCTATTGCGACAAATACCCGATGCTCAACGTGTCGATTATTGACGGCATTACAGCGATTGGTCCGCGTACAGCTCTTGATGCGAGAACCAACGGGTTCGCAGCGTTTGAGACATTCAGGCGTGAATCTTCAGGGCTTATAGTAAACTGTCTCATACCGAGCTTTTTCGTATTGGGAGTGGCTAAACTTTTACAACCACTTGCCATGAACGGCCTCAAACATCTCAACATGGCATCAGTGTGGGCAAACGAGGGCAGTATTAACACGCTCGCTGATTTTTATGATAAAGCTGGGGGGGCAACAAAAGAAGAACGTATAAAGTCCTATGTCTCGGACGTATTGCACAAAGTCAGCGCAATCAGAGGTAAAGAAGAAATTGCATATTCAAGCCAGGGTGCAAAATTAAACGATGCCATAAACATAGTCACCGAAGCAATTGTAAAAGATAAACAACAAACTGCGGAAGGTGTCACCCGGGCTTACTCAAAACTAGTCAAATTGACTCAGGCATCTGAAATCTTAAAAATTGACGGCAAAAATTTCGGCTCTAACCTTGAAGGCTTGCTGGGTGACATGATTGAACTCGGACGTAGATTTAAACTTGATGAAGTTGGCGATAATCTGGCTAATTTCAAAATGAAATCCAGAAACTTAATCAACTCAAAAAGTATCATAGGGCTTGCAATCATTATCCCACTTGCAATGTCAATGCAAAGTATAAATCGTGCAATCACAAAATATACCTCCGGCTCGCATGGCGCGCCCATCTACAAAGATTTTGGCAGCAAAGACCACAAGCCTAAAGTTCACAGCGATGAAGATAAAAAATCACTATTTTTCCACAAATTGCTTTCCGTAGGCGCAATGCTTGGGGTTGCTGTGACTTCGATGTGGAAAATGCCGACTATGCAAATGTTCCAGTTCAAAGGAATATTCCCGACGCTTGACCAGTGTCGTTGGATTTCGGCCGCAACCTTCGGTTCACGTATGGCTGTTGCTGAGGATAAAAACGAGCTGCGTGAGACTGTGGTTCGTGATATTGCTACATTTGCCAGCCTTTATTGGCTTGGCGATTATGCTGCTAAATTAACTGCTACTGTTTTCGAAAAACTCGACGACAATGTG
Organism: Candidatus Gastranaerophilaceae bacterium; assembly: GCA_031551265.1. Lineage (GTDB taxonomy): Bacteria > Cyanobacteriota > Vampirovibrionia > Gastranaerophilales > Gastranaerophilaceae > JAVBNU01. The sequence goes on along the minus strand of JAVBNU010000005.1, from coordinate 102,877 downwards.
AAATTACTCAATTACAAAAAAGTGGTTGGAAAAGATGCAAGCGTGGCCTCAAAAGTTATTAACTGGATTGGTGACGCTCATCTCAAATCCTTTGATGAAGTCGCTAATCATGTAAAAACAAAAAATCTGAGAACAGTTTGTCAGCTTAGCAGTTTAGGATTTTCAACTTTATTACTTGGTTTGCTTATTCCGTGGTATACTAGAAAACAAACTGAGCGCAATGAGCGCAAGGAACAGCAAAAGAAAGTATCGGAAAACACTCAGGCAATAAAAGACTTATTTTATTACCATAAAAGAGGCACGCCTCAAATTTTCCAAAAATTCTCAGGTTTACAAAACTCTACAAACTAGCAATATTTTATATTTACGAACTTAAAATAAATATAAAAATTTAATGAAAACATCACTATATGCAAGTACGAATTACACAAAAAGAACAAAATAACCAATATACAAGCTTCAAGGGCCCGACCGAGGTTCTGACAACGGGCTTGCATTTTCTCAATGCAAATCCGGCGATTGCGTGTATAGGTATTGATGCGGCGTCTATGGGCTTGCCAAGAACTGCTATTGACAGCACAAGAGGTTTTGACGCTGCTACAGAAACTGCTGTAAGAGAATTCAGCAGCACACTCAACTTTGCCCTGCTTGGCATATGGGGTGTAGGTGCGGCTACGATACTGGGCAAACTCCTGAATAGCAAATACCCCGGCCTAAAAGCAGACCAAATTTATGCTAATGGCTCAACTATTGAGGCTTTGGGTGAATTATATAATAACGCACAGACATCAAAAGGTCATGCTTCTAAAGCGGCTGCATTCGCTGCAGATTTTTGTGATAATTTACAAATTTTAAACGGCGAAGAATGGCGCAGGATTGAAGATTCAACAGCAAAAAATAAGATTGTAGGCATTCTTGAAAAAGCAATAACAGATGATTCAAGCGCCAAATATTCCCTCGGTAAAGAGGCAAAACAAAAACTCACAGCGATTATAACCTCCGAATCGGGGGGTAATCAGGCGTGCAAACTGAAAATAGGAAGCCTCGCTCCGATTGATAATTCACTAAGCTCTACGCTTGACCATTTTGTGGCAGTGGGTCGTTCGTTTGTCAAAGCAGGCGGCGAAAATGTCAGCCAAGAGCTAATTACAGGTTTGAAACGAAATAAGCTTGCAGCTTCATTATGCGGTTTAGCCATCCCGATCGCCATAGGTGTTTCAATGCAGCCGATTAATCGCTGGTTAACGAAGCTGAGAACCGGCAAAGAAGGTTTTGTCGGCGTGCAAGGTGAGCAGGCAGACAATTCTCCGGGTTTTAAATTCAAAAAACTCCTTGCCGCAATAGGTATGGGTGCTTTTGCAACGGCATCAATCGGTGAACGCTCAATCGCGAAGCTATCGGACAGAATACAATTTTCCGGAGTTGTACCTAACTTAGCGCAATTTAAAATGATTTACGGCTTGACGATTATGAGTCGTATGGCAGCAGCACGTGATGGTAATGAACTCCGTGAAACCTGCATTAAAGATACTCTGGGTTTTGCTAACTGGCTGCTGTTGGGCGGGTTCGTATCAAAATTAGTTGCGCGTGCTTATGGCGATAAAAATTTACTAAATTATGATACCAGCGAGTTTAAACAAGGACGCGGTTCTCTCTACAAATTCTGGCACTGGATTACCAACACATCTGTCAAAAGTAGCGAAGAAATTTTATTTGAAGAACTTAAAAAGGCCAAACATGTATTCACCGGTGATGAAGCCTCTAAGTCGTTCAAACAGCTGCTGGAATTACTGCCGGAAAAAGCTAAAACGAGAATAAACTGCGTAAATAAAGCTCAACTTGCAGGGTATGCATACTCGGCATTGGCTCTTGGCATTGGCGTGCCGTTTCTGAATATATTTATTACTAACAAACTCCATAAAAAAATATCTCACAAAGGTAAAAATACAGCATCTGCTCCGCAGCCAAAATTAAATCAATTAAATCCTTATTTTATGGACAGCAAAACACTGCAGAAAATACAATCAAATCACGCTTAATATTTGAATTTATACTTGACTTTTTTCTATACTTATAGGATAATTCTGCATATATAAATTATGACATAGAAGATATAACTGTTATAGGAGAAAGTTATGGAAAGATTCAAGAAACTGGTAGCGTTGCTGATGGTTTTATCACTCACAGCATCAACTGCGTTTGCAGGATGTCAAAAGGGCTGCGGCTGCAAAGTCAAAAAAACTTGTGAATGTGCTGATAAAAAAGTTGAAGCGTATGCTCACCCATCATTCTTTATGGATGAAAACCAAACATATACCACAGAAGGTGATTACAATTATGTAGTTGGCGGTAAAATTAACAAAGCTGCAAACAGAATGGGCTTTAAAAACAAAGAATCAGTATATGCTAACGCTTGGGCGCAAGACGTACTGAGCTTAATCAAAGAAAAACAAATGGGCGAATTCAACCCTAAAATGCCTGTATTACGCTCTGAATTAGCTGTAATCCTAGCTGAAGGCTTCGCTGTTGGTCAAAAACCTACAAAAAAATATGATGACGTTTCATATGAATACTGGGCTGCAAGTTGGATTTACAAAGCTTTGGGCGCAGGTATTATGATTGGTTACCCTGATAACAATTTCAGACCTGACCAACCTGTAACAAAAGCTGAAGTTTTTGCTACAATCGCTCAAATTATTGATGTACCTTTCAACAACTCAGGTACACCAACATACAAAGGTAAAGCTATTCAACATATCCCAACCTGGGCTAACACACCAACCAGAGAAGTTGCTGCATCTAATCTTTTAGAGCAAGTGCCTGATCAGAAAAAAGTTGTTGAAGATGAGTATTTATCTAAAGAACAAGTTGCATACTTAGTTGCTACATTGAGACAAGAGTTAGCATACGGCAAAAATCTAGGCGTTGATGCTAATGCTCCTCAAGCAATCAAAGACTATAAACCTATATGTTTAAAAATAAAAATGAACGACAGAATCAGTGCTAAACATTCAAACATCGGTGACAGATTTACTGCAAAATTATTACAAGCAGCTACTGTTGAAGGTAAATCATTCCCTGCAGGTTCTGAAGTTAGCGGTGAAGTTGTAAAAGTACAAAGACCAGGTGTTAACAGATGTGGTTTCGTACAAGTCAAATTCAACCGTGTTAAAGACGGCGACTGCAAAGCTTACTTCCCTGATAAAATGTCAGAAGCAAGAGCAGACGTTCTTAAAAATCCAAACATCATTGCTAGAATTGTAGGAGCTCCATTCACAGGTTCTGCAAGAGTAGTTGGTGTTGCCGGTCGTACAGTAGGTACAGGCGTTAATGTTATCGCTGATAGATTAGAAGAATTTGGTGACAACTTCGCTAACATCTTCGTTGAAACATTAACTCTACATCCTGGTTCAGGTATCAAAAGTGCCGGATACAGCGTTGTATCTTTAGGTAAAATGTTACTTGACTTAGGTTCACTACTTGTAAGCGGTACTTTCGGTATTATTTATGAAATCGGCGACGAGATTCTTTATACAATCGTACCAAGCTTGTCTAACGATTCATCTTTGAACCCGAACGAAGAACTTACAATTCTATACTAATAATTACGTAAGTAATATATTCAAAGAGACCGGCTGCAAAGTCGGTCTCTTTTTTTGTGAAGTAAATATGTAAGGTGCAATAAGACTTGCTGTCATGCCGAGGCGCCAAACGTTGCATTTTATAATGAACTTATCTGTTCGGGCTTGAGATGTAGGCGACACAGGAGCCCTACATCTCAGGATACTTGAATAAGTGCATCTGTCGGATAAACGTAGGATATGGTTATCAATCCGACAGACCCTGAATATTCACGTTTTAAGAATAATTACAAGAATAAATGTTTCAGGGTGACGTATAATAGAGCAAAGAAATTATTCTATGCGACAGCCCTGTAGGATGGATTGAACAATTTCATTCAACCCATCAAATTATTTGAATTTTTCTGATGGGTTAGATGAAAATGTCTAACTTTTTTTGATATCAGGTGGCTGTCATCCCGGAATTTTTTGCAGAAAAATATCCGGGATCTTGCCAGTTAGGTGCTATATATCTTCTTTGGATAGATCCCGTGTCAAGCACGGGATGACTTGTATGTTGGAGTAAATTGATATAGGCAATTATAATTAACAAAAAGCAAGTTTTATAATTTTATAGTAAAATTAATTTATAAAGTTATTCAAAGGAGAGATTATGATATTAATTACAGGTGGTGCAGGGTACATTGGTAGTCATACGGCAGTTAAGTTTTTAAATGCGGGCTACGATTTAGTAATTTTTGACAATCTTGAAACCGGTCATATTGAAACTATTGAAGAACTCAAAAAAATCGGCAATGTCGAATTTGTAAAAGGCGACTTAAAAAATATTGGTGACATAGAAAAAGTTTTCGAAAGCTACAAAATTGATGCTGTGGTGCACTTTGCAGCATATTCGTTGGTTGGTGAAAGCGTAAAAAATCCTGCTAAATATTACCGTAACAATGTATTTGGCACGCTAAATCTTTTGGATACAATGCTAAAACACAAAGTAAGCTACATAGTATTTTCTTCAACTTGTGCTATTTATGGAGAGCCTGAGTATGTGCCGCTGGACGAAAAACACCCTAAGAATCCAATAAACTCATACGGACAATCCAAGTTAATGGTTGAAAACATTATGCAGGATTATGACAAGGCCTATGGCTTGAAGTCCGTCAAATTGCGTTATTTCAACGTGGTTGGCGCTGATGAAAAAGAGCGAATCGGCGAATGGCACGACCCTGAATCTCATTTAGTACCTAATATTTTGAAATCAGTATTTAATAAAGGTGAAACTTTCAAAATCTTTGGCGAAGATTACCCGACGCCTGACGGAACGTGTATAAGAGACTACGTAAACATAAACGACCTTGCAGATGCGCACTTGTTGGCTTACGAATTTTTACAATACAATGATAAATCCGAAGTATTCAATCTCGGCACAGAAAACGGTAACAGCGTCAGAGAAGTGTTTAGCATTTGCGAAAAAGTTTTAGACTTAAAAATTGATGTAGATGTAGTGGAACGTCGTGAAGGTGACCCTGCAACACTTTTTGCTGACTCACGCAAGGCAAAAAACACTTTGCGCTGGAATCCCAAAAACTCACTAGAGACAAGTGTCAAAACAGCCTACGCATGGGAAGAAAAATTACAAAAAATATTAAACAAAAAGTAATTATATTTATTAACATGGGTTAAAGTCCATCCGGGCAAAATTAATTGTCTAATGAAAAAAATTATTTTTATATTAAAATGGTTATTATAACGAATGAGATGTAATCATGAAATATTCTAAGTACTCCATAGTAATAATAGGCAGCGGGATTGCAGGTTTGTATGCGGCGTTGAAGTCTGCTCAGGGGATGAACTTACCTGAGGGGATACTTATCATTACTAAATCAAACCTTAATGAGAGTAATTCTCGCTACGCACAAGGCGGGATTGTCGGAGTACTTTCCGAAAATTCTTTAGACAGCATCAGCTTGCATATTTCGGATACAATCAAATCAGGCTGCGGGCTTTCTGATTTTAATATAATTAAATACATTTCTGAAAACTCAGAAGCCGTTATCAAAGACTTATTAGAAATCGGCGTTGATTTTGATCGTGACGAGAAAAACGAATTAAAATTTACCCTTGAAGGCGCTCACAGTGTGAACAGAATCCTGCATGCCGGTGGTGACGCGACGGGAAAATTCATCGAAAAAGCGCTTGTTGATAAAATTCGTCAGGAACAAAATATAACAATTTACGAGCAAACTCTGGCTGTAGAATTATTAGTTGACGATGCTCAAACCTGCAGAGGATTGGTTGCGTTTAATGCTCTGACAAAAGAATACGAAATAATCTATGCAGGCGCAACTGTACTCGCAACAGGTGGCACAGGCCAAATTTACAGACACACAACAAATCCACAAGTCGCAACAGGTGACGGCATTGCAATTGCTTACAACGCAGGCGCTATCGTCCAAGATATGGAGTTCACACAATTTCACCCTACCGCTCTAGCTATCAGCAATGATGAAAGCCAGTTTTTGATTTCAGAAGCAGTAAGAGGCGAAGGCGCGAAATTAGTGGACAGCGACGGCAATAATTTTGTCACAAAATATACAGAGGCCGGTGAACTAGCTCCCAGAGATGTTGTTACAAGGGCTATTTATAGCGAGATGAAAGAACTTCACGCCAATAATATGTACCTTGACGCAACTAATATAAATAAAGATAAATTGTTAAAAAGATTTCCAAATATTTCAAATATTTGTATGCAAAACGGCATAGATATTTCAAAGGATTATATCCCGGTTGCTCCTGCAGCACATTATATGATGGGCGGTGTAAAAACAACTGTCGAGGGAGTAACGTCACTAAAAGGTTTATACGCAATCGGTGAAGTGGCTTGTACATCGTTGCATGGGGCGAACAGGCTCGCGAGTAATTCATTGCTTGAGTGTGTGGTTTGCGCGTACGAGCTTTCGAATTACCTTTCATTCGCTAATTTACAAATTTCAAATCAAATTGATAACAACATCAGAGACACAATTCAAAAATATCAGACAGAAGATGAATATTACGGAATTGATGCTAAAACACTGAAAGAAACTTTAAAAAATACTATGTGGCAAAATGTAGGTATTGTTCGCAGCAAAGATTCTCTTCTCAAAGCAAAAGAACAAATTTCTAATATTAAACAACAATTCAAATACACAGAAAAATGTTTAGAAAAAGAAGAATACGCACTTAAAAATATGATTACTGTGTCGGAATTGATTACAAACTTTGCACTGGCACGTGAGGAATCACGCGGCGCACATTATCGTGCGGATTTCCCTGTATGCTCTGACGAAGCAAAACATAGCTACTCATCGCTTTCAGAACCATTAAATACAATCATCGAGGATAACATTGCAGCTGTATAATTTTATAATAGAACAACATGTGAAAAATGCTCTTTCGGAAGATATAGGCTATGGCGATATTTCGACCGGCAGCATCGCTGAATATGACAGAAATATAGCGGCATACCTAAATACACGAGTAGATGGTATTCTCTGTGGCAGAGAAGTTTTTGAAACAGTATTCAGAGTATTGAGCAAGGATGTTGAAATTGAGTTTTATTTTGAAGACGGCAACGAAATGCTTGCTAATAACTTGCTTGCAGAGATTAAAGGCAAAGCAAGCACAATTTTAACAGGCGAACGCATTGCACTAAACTACATTCAAAGAATGAGCGGCATCGCTACATACACAAATAAGTTTGTGAAAGCTTTAGAAGGGTATGACACCAGGATTGTGGATACACGTAAAAATACACCCGGATTCAGATTATTTGAAAAATATGCAGTAAAAACCGGCGGCGGCTCGCTACACCGTTTCAATTTATGCGATTGTATTATGTTGAAAGATAATCATATAGCCCTTGTAGGATCGGTTAAAGACGCAATTGAGGCAGTTAGGAAAAATTCTTCTCACGCTCATAAAATTGAAGTTGAGTGTGATACATTTGACCAGGTTGAACAGGCTTTAGAAGCTAGAGCTGACATTATTATGCTGGATAATATGACAGATGTTGAAATAAAAAAATGCGTTGGATTTATTAACAAAAAAGCCCTAATTGAAATCAGCGGCAGCGTAACTTTAGACAATATCAAGTCCTTTGCCGAACTCGGCGCTGATATTATTTCCTCAAGCTCTCTAATCTCCAAAGCGGGTACTCTTGATATAGGATTGGATTTTTAATTTATTTGTGTAAAATATTCTTAAATGATTTGGTGTTTTTTCAAAATGCCACTACAATTAGGATAGTATTGGGAGATTAATCATGGAACCAGATAAAAGTGGCAAGTTTGACATAGTCGGCTGCCTGACACAAGCAGTAGCGAAGGGCGCGTCTGACATTCACCTGCGTGTAGATGAAGTGCCGATAATGCGTAAAAACGGAAAAATCATTCGAATGGACTTGCCTTCTGTAACAGAAAAACAATTAGGTATGGCGATGGATGCTATTTTACCCAAGATAGCAAGAATGTCGGCACAAAGTGCTTATGATTTAGACTTTGCGTATGAAATCAAAGGTGTCTCCCGTTTCAGAGTTAATCTGTGTCGTCAATTAGGGAAAACGGCTTTGGTTTGTCGCTGCATTCCATATACTATAAAAAGTATAAGTGAGTTGAATTTGCCACAAAGCTTGCTACAATTTACTGAATTAAAGAATGGCATAGTCCTGGTTACAGGTCCGACAGGCTCAGGAAAATCGACGACAATAGCAAGTATAATTGATACGATTAATGCTAAATATGCAAAACATATTGTAACTATAGAAGATCCGATTGAATTTTTATACACAAATAAAGAAGCCCTGATTACGCAACGTCAGATAGGTGTTGATACGGAGTCATTTCCTTCGGGTGTAAAATACGCAATGCGTCAGGATCCCGACATTATTTTAATCGGCGAAATAAGAGACAGAGAAACTGTCGAGAGTGCACTAAAAGCCGCTGAGACAGGCCATTTGGTATTTGCAACGCTGCACACTAATGATGCCATACAAACGGTAAACCGTGTAGTCAATATGTTTGAACCCCAAAACCGAGACTATGTACGTCAGCAGCTATCGCAAACACTAAGAGGAACGATCGCACAAAAATTAGTAGAAAGAGCTGATACTAAAGGGCGAATTCCGGCCTGTGAAATAATGGTTGTAACGACTACAGTAGAGGATTTGATTGCTAAAAATGAGCTTGAGCAGATATATAATCTGGTCAAACGGGGCACCTACAACGAAATGCTGACTTTGAATATGTCACTGCACTTGCTTGCGAGTAATGGCATTATTACGAAAGAAAATGCTTTGAAAAACAGTAATAAGGAAAATGAATTGCAGCAGATGCTGAGAGGAGCTTTCCACGGAACAGAAAAACCTTAGATAAAGAGAAGAGATGCAAAATTTTGTAACCAACGCAATAAATTTAAAGTCATACCCGTTAAGTGAAACCGATAAAATTGTCGTAATGTATTCAAAAGACAAGGGGTTGATACGTGGTGTAGCAAAAGGCAGCAAAAAGCCTAAAAGCAAACTGGGTGGGCGTATGGATACATTGGTCGCCAATCGGTTGATGCTTTATAAGGGTAAAAATCTCAATACTATTGCACAGGCTGAGGCGTTAAACACTTTCAATAAAATTCGCGTTGATATGGATAAATTGTTGTACTCAATGTATTGTGCTGAAATAGTTATGAATTTTGGCGTTGAAAATGATCCGAGCAGCGAAGAAATTTTTGACTTGTTCTATGCGTGCCTCAGCAGAATAGCGGAATGCAGCGAAAAAGTTGAAGTAATGCTTGCAGTTATGCGGTTTCAACTAAAAATGATGAATATTTTGGGCTATGCGCTTGAATTACAAAAATGCGCAATCTGTAATTGCGAATTATCAGATGAAGAAATTTATTTTTCACTCAAAAACGGCGGTGTCGTATGTGAGAGCTGCAAAGGTAGTTTGGTTTCACTAAAAAAAATGAATGTTAAGCTGAAAGATTTTTTATTGACATTGCAGCAAACTGATTTCACAGATAAAACTCGCTACGATGAGCTGGCAAATGAGACAATTTCAGCGTTTTGTTTCAATTTGCTAAAAGATTACATAGCGCAGTTCTCCCCAAAAAAATTTAAAACAATAGATACACTCACGGCATTGCTGGTGTAAATTTCCTAAACGTTTTTAGTCATGCTGAAGCGCTAGTTATCGTGTTTTGTATAGTACGTTTGTGTTCAGGCTTGAGATGTAGGCGACAAAGGAGCCGTACATATCAGGATACTTGAACAAGTGCATCTGTCGGATAATCGTGGATTATGATAGACAATCCGACAGACCCTGAACATGAACGATTAAAGCATAATTTTGCAATCGAATGTTTCAGGGTGACCTGGCAAGAATTAACTTTGTATTTCAATAGCCATGATTTACAGATTCGACTTTTTTCGCTATACTTGTGTAAGTAAATTAAATTTGTCGTTTTATAGGAGAAATTCGGTATGAGTAATGAAGAAGTAAACAATCAGGACGTTAACCAGCAAGAGACTGCATCGGAAGTGGTACAGGAAGTAAATCACATTGAGGAGCACGAAAGACCTGCAATGCCTGATGATGATGAAAGAAGGCTGTTAGCTATTGCAGCTCTTTTGAGTATTGTTGTCAGCGTTATCCCTAGTGCGGTTATTTTTTATACAAACAAAAACTTAAGCAAATTCGGACAAGAATTCTTGCTCAGAACGCTTAATTTCCAAATTTTGATACTTATAGCTGTGGTAGTAAATATTATTCCACTTGTTGGGCAGCTGCTATATCTTGGTGTGTGGGTGTTCAATCTGGTTGTATGTCTACAAGCCACCAGTGCAGTTAATAACAACAAAGAGTTCAAATATCCGTTTGACCTCAAATTAATTGCATAATTAATTTGAATTGTATAAGAAAAAAAGGAGTGGTAGTATGAAAAAATTAGTATGCGTATTAGCTTTAGCAGCTATGTTTAGTATCGTTTTCGCAACAGGAGTGAAAGCAGAATCAGTAATGGGTTTTATATATAAAAGCGCTCAAGAGCCGGGCAGCGGTTCAGGTTCTGTAACACCTGCAAAATGTGGCTCGGCAACATGTACGAGTTATTTTGGAGTTGTTGCATTAGGTGATTGTAGCGTAGCTACTGCTATGAAAAATGGCGGCGTGAAAAGCTTATCACACTACGACACAGATACTAAAAATATTGTAGGCTTCAAAAAAGTCACGGTAAAAGCATACGGTCAATAAAATTTAAATAATTTTAGAAAGAGGCAGACAAAAATCTGCCTCTTTTTTATGTAATTTCATATTAGCCAATGTTACATAGATAGTTGTGCAATGCGCTTAATCATGGTACTATAAAATTAAGTTGTAGATAATTTTTTTATTATATAAATTATGTAAAAACTGATTTAATCTGAAAAGAGGAATAACCCTTGTGCCGTGAGGCAACAAGGGAATAGTAGATATACATAAGAACGAGGTACAGGACAATCGAAAATACAAATATATTAAATGTGTTTTATATCGTCATTCCAATACTTATCGTTGTTCTTGTTTGGTTCGATAACAGAAACAGAAAACTTGCGAGAAAAAATTCAGAGCTGCAAGCAACTCTGACAAGCAAAGAGCAAGATGCAGCCGAACGTGAAAATACAATAAAACGCGCTGCTATACTTCAGGCAAAAGAAGAATTGAGCAACGAACGTGAAAAACTGAACGAAGATATAAGAGAACACAAACAGGAAGCTTCAAGAACAGAAGCCAGGCTGACACAAAGAGAAGACGATCTTGAAAATAAAGTACAACAAGTAACAGACAAGGATTGCGCACTACAAAAGAAAGAAAGCGAACTTGAGGACAAAGAAGATTATTTAGCGGAATTAATCGACAAACAAATAAAAGAATTAGAGCGTGTGGCAGGAATGTCTGCAGAGGAAGCAAAAAACATCCTTTTAGAACAAATCAAAAACGATTTACGCCAGGAAGAAATGCAGCTTATTCGCGAACACGAAATCAAAATCAAAGAAACAGCCAACGAAAAAGCTAAAGAAATTCTTTGCACAACAATGCAAAGATGCGCAATCGATCAAGTTGTAGAGTCAACGGTTTCGGTTGTGAATTTGCCGTCTGACGATATGAAAGGTCGTATTATCGGGCGTGAAGGTAGAAATATCAGAACGCTCGAGACACTGACAGGGGTTGATTTAATTATTGATGATACGCCTGAGGCTGTTGTTCTTTCGTGTTTTGACCCTGTCAAACGTGAGATAGCGAAGTTAACCTTAGAAAAGCTTATTGTTGACGGACGTATTCACCCTGTCCGAATTGAAGATATGGTTGAAAAATCACGTGAAGAAATCGAAGAAAAAATTAAGCAAGAAGGCGAAAATGCTGCACTTGATTTAGGTGTGGTGAATTTACATAAAGAACTGGTAAAAACTCTAGGTCGTTTATATTATCGCACAAGTTACGGGCAAAATGTCCTTAAACACTCATTAGAGGTCGGACACATCGCCGGTATGATAGCGGCCGAAATCGGAGCGAACGTCAAAGTCGCAAAACGCGCGGGCCTATTGCACGACATCGGTAAAGCCGTTGACCAAACTCAAGAAGGTACACATATTGAGTTGGGTGTTGAGCTTGCAAGACGCTTTGGCGAACGCGAAGAAATTATTCATGCGATTGAGGCGCATCATGATGATGTTGTAGCTAATTCAATTGAAGCAGTTCTGGTTAAACTGGCAGATACAATTTCAGCCGGCAGACCCGGTTCAAGACGAGATACATTAGAAATTTATATAAAACGTCTCAAAAAACTTGAAGAAATTGCATCCAGCTATGAAGGTATAAAACAATCCTTCGCTGTTCAGGCAGGTAGAGAAGTTCGCATTATCGTACAGCCTGAGCTCTTCGATGATCTTGCAAGTGCAAAATTAGCACGTGATATCGTAAAACGTATCGAAGAAGAGCTTGATTATCCCGGACAAATCAGAGTTACCGTTGTTCGTGAAATCAGAACTACCGAAGTAGCAAAATAATAGTAATAAATAATGACTGATACAATAAATATACTTTTTTTCGGTGATATAGTTGGTCGCCCCGGGCGACGGGCTGTCGCCGATTTTATGGAAAATAATCCTTTGAATATTTTCGACAAAGATAGCGATTTTATTATCGCGAATGTCGAAAACGCTTCTCATGGTTTTGGGCTAACCGAAAAAAATCATAAGGAGCTTGCTGAGATGGGGATTGATTGTTTTACGACAGGCAATCATATTTGGGACAAAAAAGATATTTATGCGTTTATAGATAATTCCGAACGATTGGTTCGTCCGTTGAATTATCCTGATGAGGTGCCGGGAGTTGGCGCCAGGCTATTTGAAAAGAATAATGTTAAAATCGTTGTAATAAGCCTTTTGGGTAAGGTTTTTATGGATGTTGTTCATTCACCCTGGGCTATTATTGCAAAAGAAATTGAAAAATGGAAAAAAATAACACCTATAATAATCATTGATTTTCATGCGGAGGCGACTGCTGAGAAGTTTTGCTTTGGCAAATATTGTGAAGCTCTTGGCGTAAGCGCTGTTTTAGGTACGCACACGCATGTGCAAACTGCCGATGACCAAATTATGAACGGCAAAATGGCCTATATCACGGATGCCGGTTTTTGCGGCGCGAATGATGGAATTATAGGTATGCGTTACGAAGAATCGCTAAAGAGGCTACTTACAGGGTTACCTGAACGTTTTGAGGTTGCAGATGGCAGCACAACGCAGGTAAACGCTGTGTATTTGACTCTCAATGTGTCTGACGGTTCGGCTTGTAACATAAAAAGAATTCAGTACGAAAAAATGTTTAGTGAGGAAAAATGATGACGAAAGGATAAGATGTGAAAGCAGACTTACATATTCACACGAATTATTCAGATGGAGCCTTTTCACCTGAAAAAATCGTGGACACTGCAGTCGAGTGCGAGCTTGAAGTTATTGCATTGACTGATCACGATAATGTTTTATCGTATGACATTGCTGTTGAATACGCAAAAAATCGTGCTGCCGAAAAATCGGAAAAAGAGCTAATAATAGTTCCCGGTGTGGAAATAAACACAATTTACAAAAACTATGAGATTCATATTCTGGGCTTCTTTATGGACACCAAGCACAGCGATTTTAAAAAGCTTATTGAGACGCAGCAAAATGCGCGTATTGAACAAACGAACCAGATTATACATCTTTTGAACAAAAAAGCCGGTATAAAAGTTTCTTTTGATACAATAAAATCGTTAGTTGCAGTTGGTGGCAGTATCGGCCGTCCCCATATCGCCAAAGCTATTACAATGGCTCGTGGTACAGGCAGTGTGATGGAAGCATACGCAAAATTTATTCATGATGGCTCGGACGTTTATGTGCAAAGAAAAACCGTCTCACCTCATGATGCCGTTGAAATCATTTATGATGCAGGTGGCGTACCTGTTATTGCTCACCCGTATGATATCGATATTGCGGAAGAAATTATCGAAGAATTGATGCATTATGGACTGAGGGGCATTGAGGCATATCATCGTAAGCATTCACCGGCTATGGTAGAGTACTATTTTACTTTAGCTGAAAAATTGGGGCTAATCGTAACAGGCGGTTCGGACTTCCACTCGCCTAACCCCAACAACGGCAATGTAATAATGGGTAAAAACTTCATTCCTGATTGGGTGTACGAGTCACTCGTGCAAGAAAAAAAGAGGCTAGATATTGCAAGATAACGACAGAAAAAGAGCCTTCTCGCTCGTAGAAGTTGTTATAATAATTTTTCTCATATCTCTAATTGTAGCGCTGCTTGTGCCTAAAATTTCGGAGAGTTATATTCAGCCGAACCTAATTTCAAAATGGAAAAAAGAAGAAAAAGATACCAAATATTTTTTCCATTTGGTAAAAATATTCAACGAAGATTATGCTCGTGATACTAATCAGGACAGTAAAATTTCGTCATATGAAGTATTTCATTATTATTTAAAATATCTCGGCGAAGGTACGTTTAGAGACGTTGATTCCAAACGTTATAAATACAAATATATGAATAACAAGCCTGTGCCTAAAATGTCCAGTGATACGATGCAATATTTGATTCAAAAAGACAAAGATATGTTGATTGGCTTTTCAAGTATAACCGAAAATTGTGATGACACGACACCTTGCGCCAAGCTGTTTTTTGACGTGAATGGTCTTTTACCCCCCAATAAGTTCGGACAAGATATTTTCGGGTTTTATGTTTTCAAATCGAAAATCGAAGAGTTTGGCTACGATAAGCCTTATGCAGAAGTAGAAAAAGATTGTTCAAAAACAGGCAGCGGGAAGTATTGCTCAAAATATTATGCTGACGGTGGGTATTTTAAGTAGATAAAAATATTGATAGAAGTAGAACAGACCTCTCCCCGGTGCGGGAGAGGTCTGTTTTCAATATGAGCCATAGGCGAATGTTAGAAAACAGGGTGAGGGGTACAATATTTTTTAAAGTGATTCTACCCCTCACCCCAACCCCTCTCCCGCATCGGGGAGTGGGGGAGAAATATTAATTTGAATAATAATTTTTCTTGAACTATGATAGAGTAATAATTATTATCGGAGTAAAAAATGACAACACAACTTATTGAAGCCAAAAAAGGCAATATTACACCTGAAATGGAAGCAGTTGCTTTCAAAGAAGGTATCGATGTTAATGTTCTTCGTGACAAAGTAGCACAAGGACGAGTGGTTATACTAAAAAATAACCAACGCAAAAACGTTATCCCAACAGGTGTTGGCGAAGGATTAACAATCAAAATAAACGCAAATATAGGCACTTCGCTGGAACGCAGTACACTTGATGAAGAACTGGCAAAAGTAAAAGTTATTGAAGCGACAGGCGCAGATGTTTTGATGGATTTGTCGACAGGCGCAAATTTGGATGACGTAAGAAAAGAAATTATCGCGGCAACTGCACTGCCAATAGGTACGGTACCGATTTATCAGGCTGGTAAAGAAGCTCTGGACGAATACAAAGATATTTCAAGACTAAGCAAAGACAAATTATTTTCAGATATAGAAAAACATTGCCGTGACGGCATAGACTTTATAACAGTGCATTGCGGCGTAACAAAATTCGTTGTTGATGCTTTGCAAAAACAAGGACGCGTAACTGACATCGTATCACGCGGCGGTTCAATGATTGCTTGCTGGATAAAAGCAACAGGGCAGGAAAACCCGCTTTATGAATACTATGATGAGTTGCTGGATATTGCACGCACATATGACTGCACGCTTTCGTTAGGTGATGGATTGAGACCCGGATGCGGCGCTGATGCAGGTGACAGAGCACAAGTTGCTGAAACGATTGTGCTTGGTGAGCTTGTAAAACGTGCACGTGAAGCTGGTGTACAATCAATGGTGGAAGGCCCGGGACACGTACCATTGAACCTGATCCCATCAGTTATTGAAACAGCAAAAAAATTAACAGATTACGCGCCATTATATGTTTTAGGACCGTTAGTTACCGATATTGCACCGGGTTACGACCATATTACATCAGCAATTGGCGGGACTCTTGCAGCTTACCACGGAGCGGATTTCTTATGCTATGTAACGCCTGCAGAGCATTTAGGACTGCCTAATGTCCAGCAGGTCCGTGAAGGAATTATTGCAAGCAAAATCGCGGCACACGCTGCTGATGTGGCAAAAGGCAATTTAAGAGCGATTGAAATGGACAGAAAAATGTCTATCGCGCGCAAAAACCTTGATTGGACTGAGCAAGCAAAATACGCCATCGACAAATGCGTGTTCGAAAAAATTAAAGACGGAACACCATGCACGATGTGCGGCCAGTATTGCTCAATGAAAATTTTCAAAGAATATTTTTAATTAACATTTGGGGGGGGAGGGAACCCACTTTACAATTAAGGAAACGGAATATGTATTTGACAATTAAACCAGTATCATGCAATCCAATTTATCTAACAAGAAATAAAGCAGCTAACTTTAATCGACAGCAAATGAGTTTTAAGCAAGGAGAAGATTCTTTTGATGAACAGGAGAGGTCATTTATGGATGATTGCCTGAAGCCTCGCCCTAAAGGGATAAAACCTTCAACGGCTTTGAATCAAATCATGGGTGACCCCGCACAAGAAGGTATTCTTCATTTAATGTTAACTAAGGAAATAATGAATTTGAACCCTGGTTATTCACATGAAGAAATATTTGGTCCCCCAAATTTTAAAATGACAATTCAACAGGTAACTATGAATCATGATGCACGCAATGTTGGTAAAACTGATAAAGACGAAGTTGTAAATGCAATTGTGCAAGAAAGGGATAAAACAGTAAGATACGAATTTAAAGAAGGTCAAGAAACTATAAAAATAGGGGATTTTGATGCAATGCCTCTTAAGCTCAAAATTTTTCTGGAGATTCGCGAACAGGTTTTGAAAAAATTTCTAGGGGAATCGGAAGATAATGCTGAACATGTCATAGATAATGCTGTTGATTCAATGTTTATGCAGTTAGGTGAAGATTTAGCTGATAAAGTTAAGGATTTTATGAGACAAACCATCGAATCAGCTAAAAAATCAGCGGAGAATAAAGAGTTTAAAAACGACTAGCAAATTTTTTTATGTTTGGTTTTTAAATATGCATAGTCAATTTAGGAAGAGGCATGAAAATTCATTTTTCGACATTTTGTCCAAATACTTTTTTAACACCAAAAGCGAAAAGGCAAGCATATACAGATTTAGCATCTCAACAATACGACACTGTGGTTTTTAAGTCAAGCTCTAAAGATATTTCAAATATTTCTAAAAATTTTCCGAATCCTATAAACGTTATTTTTGCAGATTTAGATGGTACGATTTTGACACATAATGGTATTGTTCCGAAGTCTGCTGAAAACGCAATAAAACAACTTGAAAATGATGGCATCAAATTTATTTTAACCACAGGTAGAAGTGACAACGAGGCATTGCCAATACTTCGTTCTTTGGGTATCACGCCAAATTATATAATAACTCAGCAAGGTGCAATTATAGTAGATGGAAATGGGAATAATATTTATGAAAGAGCTTTAAGCATTGATGGTGCGAAATCAATTATTGCCGCTTCTGAGAAATATCAAAATGCTGACCCGAATACACATTTAATTCTGTACTTCGATGGTGTGCCATATTGTTGTGATGATGTGCAATTTGTTCACTCAGGTGCTGCAAATATCCAAAAAGTAGATTCATTTAACCCCTTCTTTGCGCAGGGTAAATCTCCAATAAAAGCTATATTATTTAAATCTGATTCAAGAGACTACAAAAATATGTTTAAAATAGGCAGCTTTTATAAAAATGAATTGCAAGGCGAATTTAATATATTTGCTTCGGCGCCATGGTTTTGCGAAATAGTGAATGCAGATGTTTCAAAAGGTAATGCCCTAAAATATCTGGGAGAAAATATTTTAGGATTAAGCTTAAAAAACGCGGCTTCACTAGGTGACGGTGAAAATGACATTGAAATGATGAGGGTTGTCGATAAAGCAGGTGGTCTTGCAATTGGTATGGGGAACGGCGTTGAATCACTTAAATATGCGGCAAAATATGTTACACCACACATTGATGATGATGGGTTTGCGAAAGCATTGAATGAAATTTTAAAAAATAATAAAAAATTTAAAAAAAACTAGGTTCATAAAGTGCACTCACCAGTGCAGTAGCGCAGTAGAGTGGATTTCCTAACCCACCGAAATCACGATGTTGGGGTGGAAACCCAAACCTACCTTCTGAGCTTGTGTTATTAAGAAATGTAAAAACGAGTTTGTTTTGCCTGAAACACCATTTATATTAGGAGTGTATGTGTATGTGTATGTGTAAGGGTAGCAAATTTTTTTATGTTTGGTTTTTAAGCAAATAAGACCACAGAAAAGGGAGAAAAAATCATGATGAAAATTAGCAATTCAAACAACTCAAATGTGTCGTTCGGGGCATTACATGTGCATTCAGCAAAGACGGCTCAAAAAATTGGCGGCAGAGCCATGACGGTAGCAATAAGAAAAATAGAACAAACGGGCCTGGCTGAAGATATTGATCTACACATAATACCTAAAAAAGGACTGCTTACTAAGATTGAAGGCTTTCTTTTTGTTGCAACAAAAAAAGGTGAAAAATGGGGCAGTTTGGTTGAACTTATGAAAGACCCTAAAAAATATCTAGATGCTGATTCAGATTTCGGTGTGAAAAGGATAAAAGCCAAAGATATATATGCTAAAGCTGTTAAAGCTGCAGATGTTTTGGCTGAAGGCAATCCTGAGAAGTGTGACGCGCCTCTTGGATGGACAAAAATTGTACCGACTGATCTCGCATTGATAAACCCGACAGTTCAACATCTTGGTAAGAGGTTGTTCGGAATTAATTTACGGGGTAAGTAAAAAGTTTTAGTCAAAAAACTGATAATCGTTGGGTTGAATAAAGTTGTTCAACCCAACCTACGAATTGGTGCAGTGGTGTGATCTGTACCCTACATTACTACAAGTTATTTAATCCCTAAATCCAGCTTTTGTTGCACCGGCTCGGCTTCAAATAGTTCTCCAATGCTACAGCCCAGGACATCACAAAGTCTGTCCATGTTGTGATATGATGGTTGAGTACGACCGTTTGCCCAGGAATAGACGGTCTGCTGGGGTATATCCAACATTTGAGAGAGTTTATACAAACTCCAACCTTTTAGCTCCTGTGCTGCGTCTTTAATCTTGATTTTCATTATTTTAGCCTACTCTACAAACTCATTACTAAACACACTCTTATTATACACATTTACAGACAAAAAATTAACACTGCTTTTGAATTTTCATCTGTTTGTATGATTTTATTAAAGTTATATTTCAACTGAACACATTAGAGAAAAATTCGCAAAAGGCTCTATAATATAAATAAAGTTGATTTATATTTTTATCCCCTTATATAAAGAGTATACGTAATTTAATTATGGAAAGAAAGAAATGAATAAAAGAAATTTTGTATTGTTAGGATTAGTCTTATTATTTGCAGCAACACCGTTAACGTATGCGGCAAAGGAAGTAACGAACAACGCGCTGGTAAAAAGCGGCATAACTAAGTACAAGTCGGGGAATTACCTTGGCTGCCTGCAGGATATGGGACAAGCTTTAAAAACGGATAGCAGCAATGTTTTGGCTCAATACTATGTTGGTATGGCTAATGTACAGCTTGGACGGACAGGGCCGGCTGAGGCAGCTTATAATAATGTTATCAAGTTAAACACCAACAAAACTTTAACTGCATACGCTCAAATGGGCTTGATTTGTACAAAAGACAAAGACAAATGTAACGCAGTGGAGACTGACGTGCTTGAACAAGATATTAAATATATCTATGGCAGAAACCAATTCGCAACACAGCCTGTAGCAAGTAAAATCAGGCAGGTTGATTTGGATGTTAAGAAAAACACTTACAACGCTGAAGTTTACAACTATATAAAATATGACAAGCAAAAGACTGATAACGTTAACACTAATAACAAATCACACAACTCAGATCCGACGGATTTGGAAAAAAAAAACTTAGTTAGCAGTGCTGCGAATAGCTCCGAGCCAACTGATGAGGAAATCGCAAGCGCAGTACGCACTTTGGCTAAGGTTGGTTTGAATCCATTGCAAATGACAGGTTATACGGACAACTCATATGCAATGTATCAACAAAATCAAAGTCCTGAAATGATGCAAATGGCGGCAATGCTTGGAGGAAATAACAATAACCAACAAAATGACGCCATGATGATGCCATATTTGATGTCACTGAGACAGGGGCAGCAAAACGTTAATCCCGAAATGATAAAAACAATGATGATGTCATCAATGCTGGGTAATATGAACGCCGGATTGTTCACTGATGACAATCAAAACCGAAACTATTAATTCAAAGAAGGTAATTATATGCAGATCACTACAGAAAAATTTGGGGTTGTAGAAGTAAACGAGGATACAATCTTTACGTTTGTGAAACCAATCATAGGTTTTGAAGATTTTACCAAATATATTTTAATCGAACATGACGAAAACTCGCCATTCAAATGGCTGCAGTCGGTTGATAACATGGAGCTTGCGTTTCCTGTTACATATGCGAGTTATTTCAATATCAACTACGTTTTTGAAATTGGCGACGACGATGCAGCAACAATAGACTTAAATTCAGTTGAGGATTTGCTTATTTTGAATATTGCGAACATTCCTGTCGGGCATCCTGAGAACGCAACGATAAATTTGGTCAGCCCGATAGTAATAAATTTCGCAAACAAAAAAGCAATGCAAATCATCTTGTTGAACACTGAATACTCAACAAGAACCCCACTGTTCCCTGAACATAATACACTTGAAATTTCATAGGAGTTAGCTGTGCTGGTATTAACAAGAAAAAACGGTCAAAAATTAATGATTGGTGACAATATCGAGATTGTCATAATAGAAAGCTATAATAATTCTGTTAAAATTGGTATCAAAGCTCCCAAGGAAGTCTCTGTATACCGTGAAGAAGTTTATAACGAAGTCAAAAAGATGAACAAAAACAGTCATAATGCATCCTTTAGTGATATCGACAAGCTGCAGGAGATTCTCAAAGAAAAGAAAAACGAGACTGACACTAAACTCAAATCGGTTACGACTAAAGTAAAGCTTCATGGATAAGACAGAATTTTACCAAGAATTATACGTAAACAAAAATTATGACAAATTAATCTGCTACTATTCAACACAAGAAAACGCTTGTGAAGAAGAAAAACTGGCAAAAATACTGATGTTGTCGGGTGATTATGCTGCAGCCACGAAGTTATATAAAAAACTAAACGTACCTTTTTTAGAAGGTTATTGTGAGTTGCTTTTAGGCAATTTGTCCAGAGCAAAAGTACTTTGGCTGGGGATTTCGGACAATAATTCGATGATTGCTTGGGGGAAATCACTGCTGGGAATTTTGGAAGGGCATATAACAATTTACCCGACTTTTTTTCAGCTGCGGAATTATTTGGAAATTGATTTGAGCAATTTTATTATCGCTCAACGCTTTGACTACATTCAAAATGTTGCAAACTCGCTGTGGCTGTTGATACAACTCAATGGCGAATGCTACAAATATTTTGGCAGAGTTTTATTCAATCATGGCAGCACAGTCGATGCGCTCTCTTTTCTGGAAAAGGCAAAAGAGACGTGCTACGGTGACCCGGAGACTCATTTTTTGCTAGCAAAATGCTTTATGGAGTTACACCAAAAAGAAAACGCCAAAAAAGCAATTGTAACCTGTTTAGACGTCGCTCCCGGCTACTATCCTGCCGAGGTGTTTTTTGACTAAGATTGTGGCGCTTTCTGAGTTGCTTTTTTGGCCATTGCTTTCGCGTCTAAAATACGATCATAGATAAATGTCATAATCTCAGAAGGTGTATTGCGCTTAAGTGCATTGTTAGCAACTTTCATTAAATCATCTTCATTGGCATTTTGTAAAATCCTTGCTAAGCTGGCGATTTCATCGGCAGTATTCACTATTTGTGCGGCTGTTGGGCGCGGTGGTGGTGCTCCAAAACTTATTCTTGATATAGTAGACATCATTTTTCCTCTTATTTTTTGAAATTCTACCTATTATAAGTTTGTGAATAAAAAAAATTGCTACAAAAAAGCGATTTGTGTACTTTTATTAATTTGAATTTTTATTTTTTAGCAGCAGCAGTTTTTTCTTTTACAAGGCGAATTGCAGTATTAATTAAATCACTTAAATACCCTGACTGCTTATCTTGAGAGATTTTTTCAGCTTGTCGTTCCAGTGTTTCCAGAGGAAACTGGCATAATGTATTCAGCTTATATGCTGTAGCGTCAGCATGACCCATCATAGGATTTCTTTTTACTGCCGTTATTACAGCTTCTTGCGTGCGGGCAGATGTTATTGATATCGGTGGTGTTTTCATGACTATTCCTTTTTTTCTATACTTATTATAAATCGCTGAATGGAAAAAGTTGCTAGTTTGTATACTTTTTTAACTTCAATATATTCAACTCTGAAATAAAATTGTATAATACTCTTATGAAAGAGATAGCTATAATTTCCCCCATAAAAAAACCTGAGGATATAATTACATTTACGGAAAGCAGTAAATGTAATATATTCTATGTTTATCATCACAAATTTTTGAATAATAATTTTGAGTACATAAATGAATTTATCAAAACGGCTCATGAAAATGGCGCCAAAATATACGTGAATTTTAAACACAATATTTCGGAAGAGGATTTGTCTCAAATAAAAAAATTCATCAAATACCTACGCACAACAAAAATTGACGGAATTTTTATCAATAGTTATGCGATTTTGGAAACAATTAAGACAGAAAATTTACCGTTCAAGATTATCATAGATTCGTATTTTGATATTCATAATTTGTCCGGAATCGATTTTGTAAAAATGTTCCATAAAATCGACCAGCTGATAATTACTGAAGAAATTTATTTAAAAAATATCTCCAAAATAAAAAAATATACTAATTTATCTCTGGCAATCGACACGGACAATTTGCCCTGGTGTATTGAAGATCTCAAAAAAATGAAATCCATTGATGCAGTGGTCATCAAAGGTGATTTTGATACATCCGAATCAATTTTGGACGGTATCAATCTTATCGAAAAAATAATTGCCAAACCTAAAATGTTTAAAAATCAAAAATTACCATTCAAGCACGTTCGCAAAGGCTTGTACCAAACCAATCATTTCAGCGGTGAAATTTTGAGTACACAGGGCGCTGATTTTAAATTCAGCCGCAATATTCAACGCCATGAATGGGAGTGCAAACGCTCAAAATTAGTAAAAGATTTTGATTATCAATCTCTGAATTTACCAAAAATTAATTTACGTCTTTCTTCAATTGACCAGCTGAAACAATTGAAAAAATACATTAATAAACTCGGCTTCAATCCTGTTTATTCAATCGAATACGGCGAAATACTCTCAACTGCAGACCTGGCTAAAAGCAGCTTCAATCAAATTATAGACTATGTAAAAAAATTCTGCACTGAACATAGTATACAATTTAATTTGAGTACACCAAAAATATTGATAGAGCGTGATTTTGACCGTGTGTATGATTACGTAAAAAATATTTGTTTGAGTGAACCTCATCCGACCAGTATTATCGCTAACAATATCGGTTATTTTTGGGCATTCATAAATGACGATGAGCTCCATCGTTTTCCGATTGAAATCGGTTATGGGATAAATCTTTTAAACAGTATGTCCATACAATGTCTCTACAATCTGCACCCGATTGAAGCAGTCGATTTAAGTGTGTTCAGCAGTGCGCAAAATATTAAACAATGCGTGAAAAAAATTAAAAATTTTATCCCACGACGCAAACTAACAATAGCCGGCAATATAAGAATCCCAAGCCTAGGACTTTGTCCTTTGAATAATGATTCTGCAATAATTTCTCGTCTATCCTGTAAAGCTCCTTGTCATAACGGACACTTTGCACTAAAAGACCCGTCGCTAAAAAAAGTTTACCCTTTTGTCGTTGACGGTTTCTGTAAAATGCATATGTACAAAGACAAAATCCTAAATATGTTCAACTATGTCAATATTTTTCAAGAATACGGCATAAACGAATTTGTCATTGATTTGAACAGTCTTAACGGGAAATTCGTACCGATTATGCTGACCAATTTTTTAAACACACAAGCAGGTTTATATACCGTTAAAGACGAATACATCGACGAATATATGCTCAATGAGGTAAATCCCTGAATATGTTGGCAAAATATGATGAATACATACATAAAATTCAGGCGTATATAGACAGTTGTTTTGCCGCGCAAGAACCTTATATTTGCTGTAAAGAAGGCTGCGCAATGTGTTGTGAAACCGGTCTTTATCCGATTTCACAACTTGAGTTTGCATATATGAAACTCGGGATGAGCAAGCTACACCCTGAAATTTTAGGCAAGATAAGTAATAACATTTCGACAGCTAAAAAACTGCAACAAAATGAAAATAACACGGAAAAATTTTATAAGTGCCCGTTTTTAGTTGACAAAAAATGTTGTATTTACGAACACCGCGGCTTGGTGTGTCGCAGTTACGGCTTATTGATATTCTCAGATGATGATAAAGCAACAGCGCCTTGTTGCGCAAGCTTAGGCCTGAACTACAGTCAGGTTTATGATGTTGCAGAGAAAAAAATATCGCAGGCAATGCTCGACAATTCAGGTATCAACACCGAACCGCTTTCGTACAATCTCTCGTATAAAGTTTTGCAGAATAACAGCTACACGAACGAACTCAATTTCGGCGAATGCAAAGCATTGATTGATTGGTTTGAATAGCTTCAAAGCTGGTGGGCAATAGCCCATCCTAATTGCTTACAGCCCTCACCTCGCCCCAATGCGGGAGAGGTCGAATTTCATTACGAGTTTGCGAGTAATAGAAATTCGGGTGAGGGGTACAAATTAAAAATATGCAAAATTTTAAGTCCCTCGTTCCTTTATATTCTGATTACTTCAGCCAGTTTTTAAGGTAGTCGCCCGTGTGGGAGTTTTTTGCTTTCGCAACTTCTTCGGGTGTGCCTGTTGCCACAACTTGACCTCCCTGACTGCCGCCCCCCGGCCCAAGGTCAATAATATAATCAGCAACTTTTATGACATCCATATTGTGCTCAATTATCAAAATGGTATTGCCGCTGTCAGCCAGCTTGTTCAAGATTTTTATCAGCTTATCCAAATCGTACCAGTGCAGCCCGACAGACGGTTCATCGAGCAAGTAAAGCGTTTTGCCTGTCGCTTTTTTATTTAACTCAGCGCTTAGCTTAATTCTCTGTGCCTCACCACCAGAGAGTGTTGTCGCACTTTGACCGAGTTTTATGTAGTCAAGCCCGACATCATATAGCGTTTGCAAGCGATTTTTAATTTTAGGTATATGTTTAAAAAATTCTAACGCTTCGGCAACACTCATCTCGAGAACATCCGAAATACTTTTGCCTTTGTATTTAACCTCAAGTGTCTCACGGTTGTAGCGTTTGCCTTTGCATACATCGCATTTAACGTATACGTCAGAAAGGAAATTCATCTCAATTTTTATAACACCATCACCGTTACAAGCTTCACAACGGCCGCCTTTGACGTTGAAACTAAAACGTCCTTGCTTGTAGCCGCGCATTTTAGATTCATTTGTCTGTGCAAACAAATCACGAATATGGGTAAACACATCCGTATAAGTCGCGGGATTTGAACGCGGTGTACGGCCAATAGGAGATTGGTCTATATCAATAATTTTATCAATATGCTCAAAACCGATAATTTCTTTTATACCCTGAGGTTTTGGCTTATTTTTACGGAGTTTATGAATTGCATATTCTTGAATAATATCTTGCATTAAAGTAGATTTGCCCGAGCCGCTGACTCCTGTAATTGCAACCATTTTTCCCATTGGAATATCAATATTCACATTTTTCAAATTATTTTTATGAGCGTCGATAACGTTGAGATATAGCCCGTTACCTTCACGGTGTTTTTTCGGTAGAGGGATTTTCAACTCGCCGCTCAAAAATTTGCCGGTCACAGATTTAGGATTTTTTATAATATCATCTTGCGAACCTGTTGCTACAATGGTTCCACCATTCACACCTGCATAAGGACCAATATCCACAATATAATCAGCGTGTTTAATCGTATCTTCGTCGTGTTCAACGACAATCAGCGTATTACCCAGATTACGCAAACGCATTAAAGTTTTTATCAACATATCGTTGTTATACTGATGCAAGCCAATGGATGGCTCGTCAAGGACATAAAGCACGCCCGACAAACCGCTGCCGATTTGAGTCGCCAGTCTGATTCGCTGGGCTTCACCACCCGATAAAGTCCCTGCCATCCTCGCTAAATCCAGATAATCCAGCCCAACATCTATCAAAAACTTCAGTCTTGCACGGATTTCTTCCAAAACTTGTTTTGCAATCTCCATTTGATAATCACTAAGTTCTAACGATAATCCGGAAATAAAATTATAACAATCAACTATCGGCATTTTAGAAACTTCATGAATATTTTTGCCGTTAATTTTTACAGCGAGTGAAAATGGCTTTAATCTTGTTCCTTGACAGGCTGAACAGGGAATTGACGCCATGTATTTCTCGATGTCATTTCTGACATCCTCGGAGCCTGTTTCATTATATCTGTCCTGAAAATAATTTATTATCCCGCAAAAAGGCTTATTAATGGTGCTCCAGCCGTTTCTGCTGAAATTCTGAAAATGTAGTTTTACTTTTTCTTTGCCTGAGCCGTGCAAAATTATTTTTTGATGTTTTTCAGATAAACTTTCAAATGGCGCATCCATGTCGATACCAAAATGAGTCGCAACTGATGACAAAAGTTCCTGATAATACGAGTTTCCTGTACGCGCCCATGGATATATCGCTCCTTCACGCAACGATTTTGTCATATCAGGAATAAGCAAACTTGCATCAGCCTCAAAATGTGCCCCTAAGCCGTGGCACTGAGGACAAGCACCATAAGGACTGTTAAAACTAAATATACGCGGCGCAAGCTCTTCGAAACTTAAGTTGCAGTGTGCACATGCCAGCTTTTCGCTGAATAAATATTCTTTATCACCAAGCACATCAAGTGTCATAAGCCCGTTAGCCTTTTGCAGCGCAATTTGCACACTATCAGCAATGCGTGACTGCGCATCAGGTTTCACAACTATACGGTCGACAACAATATCAATGTTGTGCTTGGCTGTTTTTTGCAATTCAATGTCAGATTCATCAGTGTTGTAAATTTCGCCGTCAACTCGCAATCTTATAAAGCCTTCTTGTTTTAATTCTTCAATCAACGTCTGATATTCGCCTTTTTTGCCGCGAATAATCGGCGCCATTATTTGAATTTTAGTACCCTCAGGAAAACTCATCACCTTATCGACAATTTCATCGACAGTTTGCGGCTTGATATCACTGCCGCATTCAGGACAATATGGCGTGCCAACCCTCGCAAACAAAAGGCGCAAGTAGTCATAAATTTCTGTAACTGTGCCAACAGTTGAGCGTGGGTTGTTGCTGGTTGATTTTTGGTCAATTGAAATAGCAGGTGATAGCCCTTCAATACTCTCGACATCAGGCTTGTCCATTTGTCCTAAAAATTGGCGCGCATAAGTCGAAAGACTCTCAACATAACGTCGTTGACCTTCAGCAAAAATAGTATCAAACGCCAGAGAACTTTTCCCCGAACCGCTAACCCCCGTGAAAACTATTAACTCGTTTTTTGGCAATTCCAAATCAACATCTTTGAGGTTGTGTTGATTCGCCTTCCTGATAATTATCTTCTCACTCATGGTAATATTATCTCACAATAAAAATATAAAAAAATGATTATTTCTTTTTTCACTAGCAAATTTTTTTATGTTTGGTTTTTAATTACATGTGAAGTGTTAGAAGAGAAAAATAAGATATGAAAATTGGTTCCATACAATGTTACAATCCTATTAGGATTCAAAGAGAGAAAACAGCTGCACGTCCTGCTGTTTGCGTGAAATCTCAGTACGATTCGGTTAGTTTTGGTGAAACATCGCAGGCTGTTTCCGAAACGCCACATACCGACCAGCTTAAAGACATAATCTACTCTAAAATAGTGAAAAACAAAAAAGGACGTATCAGAGAAACCGTTGGCAAAACTCCCGACAATGAGATACAAACAGTGTCTTATCATAAATATAAAGGCGACGACGCCACGCCGGCTGTTGTTACTTATGTTGCTGAGGATGGTCAAAAGCTGCGCCTTGTTTTCGATAAAAAATGCAACATACGGACTCAAACAGCATATGATCCCAAAGGCAAGAGATTGGAGAATATTCTGTTTGCCCCTGGAGCTGCGCCTGAGCGCCATTCAATTTATTTCAACATAAGCAATCCTAAACTTGCTATTCGTCAACTGACAAAATCAGGATTTCCACCCTCACTGTTTTTATACGATAATCCCGTATATATTGAAACGTTTGTTAAGAATAAATTACATTCCAGAACGAAATTGTTCTTTAAAGACAATGAAGTGTCATACACGAGATTTTTAGCTGATATTCCTGATGCTTCATTGGGCGATAAAGCTATTAGAATCGACATGCCGGCAAAAGATGTGTTAAAACTTGAAAAAATGGATCTCACACTAAGAATTGCGTATTCCAGACAGAACGATCAAGATTATAGCAAACAATATTTTAATACGTTCAATAATTATTTTAAGCTGTTAGGTAAACATTTGAAAAGCGAGAAAAATGAAAATTAGCCCGACAAATTTTAAATTTAATACGTATTCCACTGCTTTGCCTTCAAGAAACTTATCTTTCTATCAGCCTCCGAGCGATACGGTTTCATTTGGGCAACCACGGTCAGAGCTTGGAAAAGAACCGGAAATTATTTTGACCGAGTTGGAAGATGGCCGCAAAGAAATACAAGAACTTAGAAATAACAGACTTTATAAGCTAACCGAAGTGATGCCAAGCGGTTTTTATACAACAACGACCTACCACCATGGCGTGGGCGCAGAGCACATGCGCGCTATTGAGGATCATGGAGATGCTGCGGGCATTGTGTCGCGAAAAATATACGATAAAAAAGGCAATCTCAAGACTGAGACTGATTATGGTGAGGATGGAAATAAGGTTGACACAAGAGCCTATGATGAAAACCAGGAGCTTGTTTGGCTTACCACGTATATATTGATGGGTGACACAAAAATGTTAATGCGTCATTTCAAAAAAGCAGGACTATCTCTAAATCCGATTGTATATGGCCAACCTTTTGATGTTGAGGCATTTGTGGACGGGAAATTGCACTCCAGGCTGTCACTTTCGGTATCTGAACAAATGTTCAAGTATACACAGTTCTACGTCGATAATCCGAAATATTCTCTTGGCAAAAATGCTCATCGTATGGATATAGAGCCACGTGATGCCAAAAAACTGGATAAAATAGATAAAATCCTCGGCGGCAGTATCCCGGGGAGTGGTGTTAGCTATGTGAGCCTCGATAAAGCGATTTTAGAATATTATAAATTAGCCGGAAAATATTTACCGACTATTTATTCGGGAAGTACCCTATAAAATCCAATTCCCTGTAAAAACCCTGATGATCAAGCCCGTAGCCAACGACGAATTTGTCGTCAACTTTAAAACCGTAAAAATCAGCGTCTACATTTGAATCTTTGCTGCGTGCAATGACTTTATTCAGTAGCGCAACGGTTCTGTAGCTTTTCATTTTGTATTTTTCATTCAGATAGTTGTTTAAAAATTGCAGCGTGTGTCCTGTGTCGACTATATCTTCGACTAATATAACGTTTTTGCCGGTCAGGTCGCCTAAATTAAGTGTGACCTCATGGAAAGTCCCGCTTGATTTTGTGTCATCGCCATAGCTGCTAAGCTTTATGAACTCAAACTTCACCGGCACAGTGATGCTTTTCACTAAATCGGTAAAAAACATACATGCGCCCTTGAGTACACATATTGCTATCACTTCTTCTTCACCTTTGTATAGTGTGTTGATTTCTTTCGCAATTTCGTCAATTCTTTTTTGAATTTGGGCTTTCGAATATAAAACCTTTATCTCGTCCATAGTCTTATTTCCTTAATTATTTTAAAACCAGTGAAATCTTGTGTGTGGGCTGCTCAACCACTCTTAGTTTTTCGCTTATGCCCACTCCCGTGACCCACAAGATATCGTTATTTTTGCATAAAAGTAAATTTTTATCACGTTCAAAACGACTTATATGTCTATTTATGAAGTATTTTTTGAGTTTCATTTTCCCTGTCATCCCGAAAGGCTGTATATAGTCTGCATCTTCCTTTGTGATATCCCTTTTCCGTAATTCCAGAGGGAAGCTGATTTTGCTTAAATCAACGAAAATAGTGAAATCTGCTGCCGAAAAAGTTACTTTTTCATTATTGTATTTTTCAATTTTTAATACATAATTATCGCATGGATAAGTGCCTTCAGCCGGAATTTCTAAGGTTTCGCAATCCTGTTGAGGTAAAATATCACAAGTTGTATAAATATATTTGTTCGATACAAAAAGCCAACATTCCTTTGTTATAGACGCTATTTTGCCGTTTTTTGAGTTTTGATTTGCATCAATGAAATTCATTATTTCAGCGACATCTGAATAGTCATAGCTTTCTTTTACGGTTTTTATTAATTCAAAAATTATTTTTTGGCGCACATCCTTTGTGAGTGCTAAAAACTTGTCTGTGTCTATTTTTTTACTTTTGGTGTCATCGCGAGCCGTCGTAGACGGCGTGGTTATGTTGCTTTTTATTTGTTGTAAATACTCATCGACAATATTCAACTCCGACGAAGCCAATAAACTCAGAGTATTCAAAGCGTTTTCTACGTTGTCATTTATTTTTTGCAATGCCGGCATGATACTGTGACGGATATTGTTTCTGGCATATTTTATGTCAAAATTGCTTGAGTCTGACTCAGGTTTTAAGCCATTATCTAAATTGTATTTCTCTATTTCAGCACGCGAGAAATTTAAAAGAGGTCTGTAAATTTTGTATGTTTTTTCCTCACGAATTTCGGGAATACCGCGTAATCCTTCGATACCTGTACCTTTAATTATTCTGTATAAGACAGTTTCGGCATTGTCGGTTTTTGTATGGGCTGTGAAAATTGCTTCGGCATTGAATTTTTCAGCGCACCCGGCAAAAAATTCGTATCGTGCTTCTCTCGCCGCCAGTTCGCTACATTTATCGGTTTTTGGTAAAGTTTTTGTATAGAATTCAATTCCGGCTTGTGCACATAAATTTTGGCAATTTATTTGTTCTTTTTCGGCTTCTTCGCCGCGCCAATTGTGGTTAAGGTGCAATGCCACCAGTTTAAACCCGTAATCTTTGGACAATTCAGACAAAATATGTAAAAGACACGTTGAGTCATAACCGCCTGAATATCCCACCAGAAAAGTTTTTTCAGACAAAAGATTATGCTTAATTAAAAAATTTTTAACATTTTCTTTCATGATTACCTGTCTAATCCTCTGTCATCCTGAGACATTGCGAAGGATTGTATAATTTGTGCAAGTCGTCACCTAACGGCTCAGAATGACGCGATTTGATGATGTTTACGAATTCGCATGCGTTTTCGATGGCTGTTGAGCGTGAGTCGGTTTTGATGATTTTTCGGGCGTAAGAGCCGACAGTTATTCCATTATAGCGGACATTGCATAATTTTGCTAACTCTGGTGTTTTCGAGTTCGTGCCGCCCGAAATAAAAATGTATGTGCCTAAATCCTTGACCAAATCTGCGCAAGCAACGGCCTGTAACGTTGGTTCATATGTGTCTTCGCCGCCTGACATCGGATTGCCGTCAGCTTGTATAATTACACGCTCGCGCCCCGCCATTTTTATCATTTTTGATAATACGTCCAAAAGTTGCTTATTCGAAAAATTGGCTCTGTCCGCACAAATGCTCAAAATTCCGTCAAAATTGGCGATAATTTTTTGCCACTTTGAAAAAATGTCATCAATATTTGTTGTGGAAATGTGCAGCTCAATCATGTCGATTTTGTATTGTTTAATGATGTCTAAGGCTTTGGATAATTCGATTTCTGTTTTTGATTCGTAGCTTATACAATCGCAATGGCACTGCTCGCAGCCGATACATTTTTTTTCATCAACTTTCACCTCACCGTCAAAATATATCGCACCCTGAGGGCACATCCCGATGCAGGTGCCGCATGTAGCACATCTGTTGTTGTCAACGACTGCTTTTTGGTAGTGTTTGTCCCCTTTTGCAACGAGACTTACGCAATATAAGTAATCGTCAGGATTTTTGTTGCAGTCAGAAATCGTTTGGAATACGGTTTTTATGGCTTTTTCAGAGGGGTTCAAATCAAAAATATCAACATCGGTTTCAGCGTAGATTTCTACGTTTTTTCGAATGCTCTCATTGCACTCGTTAGCTGCACCAAGTACGAGTTTGAATAAATTACCCTGTTCTAATCTGGAAATTAAGTCGCTCATTCAGCTATTTTAATATAAAAAATTGTTAAATCATGTAAAGCTTATTTTTGCTTGATTTTTACGACATGTTACGAAATCATTTTGGGCGTATTCCTAGCACTACAAAAGAATTTGGGCACTGTGTGTCAAATTTTTAACCTTTTGTAAAGAAAAGAGATAAATTTGTTTCCTTTGACATAAATTTCTAATATAATATCACTAAAGTTGATTATTCACTGGAACAGAAAAAGAGGAAAGAATCTTGGAAATTTGTATTGAAAAGTTACCTACTAAAAATGTTGAAAAACTGACTCCTAAAATGGTTAGAAGGTTGTTAGGAATTGATAATAAAGAGATTGCTGATTTGTGCAGACAAATTTCTTTGATACCTAAAAAGGATACTAAAGGTCAAACATACTTCTCAAAAGAGGATGTTGAAGTCCTAAAGCGTATTAAAACTCTGCACTCAGCTTCTGTTGCTAAAGCTGAAACAGCTAAAATCGTAAATTATCCGACTACACCAAAACAGCTTGATAATGCTCCTGTTGACATCACATCCAGAGCACCAAAAGAGCTTATGGTTGCTATGACCAACATCGAGAATAAACTTGTTAACAAAATTTCTCAGGTTATTGATGAAAAACTTGATGGTATGGACGAGGTTGTGGTTGAGTTAATCCGTTGTAAAACTGAAAATGAAACCCTGAGACAAAAAATCAACGAGTTGAATAAAGAAGCTTACAGACTGAGAAATGAAAACGGCAGCTATAAACCTATCGGCTTGAATTTCTACGTTAAAAAACCTGTTGAGTAATCCTTACATTGTCTGTTATTACAATTGTATAAAATTTTAAGAAGCGGTATATTTATATAATGCCGCTTTTTTGTCACTAAAACGTAGAGATTGAACAAACATGTCAAACATAAAAAAACTATTGGGCGAGAATATAAAATTTCTGAGAAAAGCCAAAAACATCAGTAGAAAAGAACTTGCGGATTTGATGCAGATAAACATACGTCAACTTGCCCGAATCGAAAACGGTGCAAGCTTCCCTTCGGACGTAATTTTAGAAAATTTAGCACATTTTTTGCAGGTTCAACATAGTCAGCTGTTTAATTTTGATCTTGCCAGTGCTGCGATTGAGTACCATGAAGCCATAGTTCACCCTCATTGTGTCGTCAGGAAAGTTGGCGATATTTATACAATTTTGTCTGTATCCAAAAACGCCAAGAGAGCTTGCCCTACAAAAAATAAAGTTGTCACGCATCCTGAAAAATTATTCCAAGAGCTTTCTATTAAAGTAAAATCACCAATTTTCGTTGAATATTTTGAACATGACACTATTTATAAACGGGAAATTTATTATCCAAATGGCCGCTCTTTACCTGTGAAAAAATCTGATTCAGAAAACAGCTACCATATGAATATGCTTCTATCTGATGTAAAAGATTGCGTTCAGGATAAGCAAAAGATGGAAATTATTCTGCTTGCTTTGCAGACGCTGAAAGATATAAACAACTTGCCAAAATTCAAAGAAGCTGTTTACAAAATTGAGTTGTAATAATTGTAATTTATTGCGACTTGGCTGGCGCTTTGGGTGATACCAAAACGTACAAATAAGGTTTGCTGAAGTATTTATTCACAACACCGATTATATCCGTGGCCGTCACAGATTGAATGAGCTTAGGGAACTCGTCTATAAATCTCCAGTCGTGATTAGCAACTTCAAACCAGCCAAGGGTTTCGGCTTTTTCCATGTTGGTCTCCTGTGAGATAATATAATTACCCAAAATTTTATCTTTTGTCTCGTTCAGCTCTTTATCGCTCACATATTCTTTTTTGAGTTTTTCTATCTCGCCGAGCATACCTTTTTTGGCGATTTCAATATTTTTTGGATTTGTGCCGATATAGAGTAAAAAAGTTCCACGATTTATGTTTGAGGAGTATGATGAGCCGACTTGATAGGCCAGACCTTGCTGGTCGCGAAGAGTCGTGAACATACGTGAGCTCATGCCGGTGCCCAGAAGCGAGTTAATCACTTTCAAAGTTGCGTAATCCTTTAGATTTCCCCAGCTTTCAGTCGGCCAGCCCAGTACAAGCCAAGCTGCTTCTGAGGCTTTATCAATCTTTACATTTTCTTGGCTTGGCAAGTACTTAAATTCTTTTCTAAAGTCGCTAGTTTCTAGCTTTGTGCCAGTCGTACCTTTGAAAATTTTGTCGAAATTTTGCGCGAGCGTATTCGCCTCAACATTGCCGTTTACTGAAATGACAAGGTTTTCAGGGTAGAACATTTTTTGGTACAACTTAGTGAGGTCATCTCTGTTGATAGTTGGGAATGTCTTTTCATAGACTTTGCCGGTATTGGCATACGGGTAGCTACCCCAGATTCTTGATTTGAACTCTTCCATTGCGACATTCATCGGATTATCGCGTGAGCGCTTAATTGCGGCTATTTTTTCAACTTTTATTTTTTCAATTTCCTGCGGGTCAAAAGTGGCATTGTTGACCACTTCGTTTAGAACTTCAAAAATCAGCGGCAGTTCGTTCTTCGTAGCTTTGATTGAGATTGAAAAAGCGTCTGAACTTGAACCAACGTCCATTTTAATCCCGTTTTCTTCAAGAATTGTCATCAATTGCTGCATAGAATATTTTTTTGTACCTTTGAGCATTGCCGCGGCCATAAGAGAGGCTTCGCCGGGCTTTGTCTCTATAAATTCGCCG
Organism: Candidatus Gastranaerophilaceae bacterium; assembly: GCA_031551265.1. Classification (GTDB taxonomy): domain Bacteria; phylum Cyanobacteriota; class Vampirovibrionia; order Gastranaerophilales; family Gastranaerophilaceae; genus JAVBNU01. The sequence continues at coordinate 67,525 of JAVBNU010000005.1, read as the reverse complement.
CCTTTTGCGTATATCTCAATCGCAACAATATCATTAGCCATGTTTTTGTTAAGAATTAAATCAGCGTTGTTGCTCAGTTTATACTCAGAAATTGTCCCCTGTGTTTTAATCGGTTTTAACGCGGGTGGATTTTTCTGCTCGCTGACGAGTATTTCAGGATTTTCGCTGCTGCTTTTCTTCGAATCTACCTCGGCTTCAGGATTCAGAACGGATATGACCATTTTATTTGTATCGAGGTATTTTTTAGCGGCTTCCTGCAAGTCTTTTGCTGTAACTTTTTTCACGTTATCGACATATTCTTTGTATGATTTAATATCGTCGTATAAGACTGCCATATAGCCGATTTCGCTAGTTATATTTGAGGTTGATTCGCGTGAGTAGTACGTGTCACGTTCAATAATGCTTTTTGCTTTTTTAATTTCATCTTCGCTTATAGGTGTTGTTTTGAGCGCATTGATTTCGGCTAAAATATTGCTTTTTAGCTTGTCGTAGTCCTCAGGCTTGTAGTTTGCACTTACATAAAATAAGCTGTCGTCTTTGCTGGTTGCATGTCCGGCCGAAATAACGTATGCGAGTCGTTTTTGCTCTTTAATATTTTGGTATAAACGTGAAGTTTTTCCGTCGCCAAGGATTGTTGCCAGAACATCAAGAGTGATTGCATCTTTTTTGTTCGTCGAATCCACGCCCCTAAAGGCCATAAGCAGGTATGAGGACTGAACGTTGAATTTGTCGATGACTTCAATGGGTTTAGTCAGCTGTTTTTCTGCCTTACGCGCAGTGGGTATGAATTTTTGGCCGTTTTCAGTTGTGAATAGACCTTCGACTTGTTTGATTGCCTTTGCTGAATCAACATCGCCAACGATAATCGTAACCATATTTTGTGGTACGTAGTGTTTGTTGTAATAATCCATAATTTCTTCGCGTGTGATGGTGCTTATTACCCCGGGTGTGCCGAGAACCTTTCTTTTGTACGGGTGTGTTTGGTATATAGATGTATTTAAATTCTCATAAAGTTTAGTTGAGGGGTTGTCGTTTGAACGTGAAATCTCTTCAAGCACGACTTTGCGTTCTTTTTCAAGTTCTTTGCGTGGTATCAGAGGGTGCAGCAGCATATCAGCGTGCATGTTCAACGCCATTTCAAAATCTTTGGAAGGGAGTGTAACGTAATAGTGAGTATAGTCTTTGCTAGTTGCTGCGTTAGTGATTGCGCCTTTTGATTCAAGGATTTTATCAAATTCGCCGGTCGGATATTTTTCTGTGCCTTTGAAAAACAGATGTTCCAAAAAATGTGAAACCCCTGTGTTTTTGTCGGTTTCGTTAACTGAGCCGGTTTTAATCCAGGTGTCAATCGTCACTATAGGGTTGTCATGAATCTCTTTTATAATAACAGTCTGGCCGTTGTTGAGTTTGTATACATTGTAATCTGCTGCAAAGCCACAAGTCATTGTCATAACAAATGTTAATACTAATAAAAAATATCTCATAATAAACCCTCCGTATAAAAATATTATAAATTAAAAGAATTTAAAAAAGTATCTTATAGGAGTAGGTCAGTGGCATACTTATTACTAATTTACTCTTGAGTACCTGACTTTAATTTAGCTGTCATCCCGTGCTTGACACGGGATCTATCTAATGTGGGATGTTTACGAGGTGATAGCACTTGAGTCTAATGTTCGCAACGCTCACTAAGACTCAAGGCTTCTGGGATGACACTTTTTGGATATTGAAAATTCTTAGGGATAGTGATTTTATCGCGGCGAGGAGACAAACAAACCTCTAAATGATTAACTTATGTAAATTTTGCCTGTAAAAAAGCAATTTTTTTGATGTTTCTGTGTTTATATATATGTGTAATAGTGTAGGAGTCATTAATGTTCAGTCCCGAATTGATGAAGTTTTTAATCATGTATCAACAGTGTGATGTTGAGTCCAAAAAAGACAATTGCAACTATCGTAAAGGAAGAAAACTAAACAAAGAACTGTTCTTAAAAAGACAGCCTGTTGTAATCCCTATTCGTTTTGATTAGTATATTGCCGCATATTCCCTTGTTGTAAAATTTAGCTTTTTCTTATATTCTAGTCTCAAGGAGAAAAGCTAGATGACTCAAAGCGCGTATATACATATCCCTTTTTGTACGAAAAAATGCAATTATTGCAGCTTTGTATCTTTTGACAAGCTTAATCTCAAAACGATTTATCTCGATGCTTTGATTTCTGAAATTAAAGCAAATTATAAAAACGAGGAATTAAAAACACTTTATTTCGGAGGAGGTACACCGTCTACGCTTTCGGTGAGTGATTTTGAACAAATTTTGAATTGCTTGAATTTCAACTCCGATACTGAATTAACAGTGGAAATTAATCCTAATGATATTGAACGTCATTATTTAGCCGGTTTGAAAAAACTGGGCGTTAATCGCCTAAGCATTGGCGTACAGGTTTTTGACGATGAAATTTTGTCCTCAATCGGCCGTACTCACGAGGCTAAACAAGCTATTCGTGTAATTGAACACGCTCAGCATGCCGGTTTTGAGAATATTAGTATTGATTTGATTTATGGCTTGCCAAATCAAACGATTGAAGGGTACAAAAAGACTTTGGATACAGCGCTTTCGTTGGGCGTTCAACATATTTCACTTTACGGTTTAAAAATTGAAAAAGGCTGCAATTTCTACAACCACCGACCCGATTTCTTGCCTGATGATGATATGCAGGCTGATATGTATCTTTTGTCCAAAGAAACTCTTGAAAATGCTGGCTTTAAACATTATGAAATCAGTAACTTCGCAAAGCCCGGCTGCGAATCAAAACATAATTTAAATTATTGGAACAACAGTAATTATTACGGTTTTGGCGTTGCTGCACACGGTTATATCGATGAGCATCGCTATGCAAACGAAGTAAATATCGACAAATATTTGCTAAATTCGCAAGAGCCAAAGTCGCAAGAGAAATTAACAAAGCAGCAAATGCTTGAGGAAGAAATATTTTTGGGTTTTCGCAAAGCTGAAGGGCTTAATATTTCTTATATAAATAAGAAGTTTGACATTGATTTTGAGAAGGATTATGCGACAATAATAGATAAGTACACGTCGCTAGGGCATTTGGAAAAAACTCCGTCAGGATATACTTTGACAACCGAAGGAATTTTGCTCAGCAATACGTTGCTCTCAGAATTTATTCAATGAGGTGAAATATGAAAATCACTAGTATAAAAAATTATGACGCTAATCAAGCTTTTAAAATAACTCAAACACAAACGCAACCACCGGCCACCTCTGCTCCTGTTGTCGCAGAGCCGCTTAAAAAACCGTGGATTAACTTAAAAACTACAGGCTACAGCGCGATAGGCCTAACTGCTGCCACACTTGTCACTGCGTGGTTCAAGCAAACACGCACAGCGCACAAAGTATTCGGCTACCTCACAGCTGCCACAGCGTTCGGACATTTGGGCGTATATCTATACAACAAGCACCAGTATAAACAATCACTGACGAAGTAGCTTTTCAAAAGGATTTCTAACAGGTAGTAGTGTTTCGGCACCTTTACTTAAAAATTATATGTGAAATAATGTAAATTTTTAAGTAAAATGGCAACAAAATTTTTTCAGTGAGATTATAATACTTAAAAAGACAAGTTATCGCGTATAAATAAAGGATGTACCGATGAAAATTAATGTAATTTCTGCACAACCAAGTAATGTATCCTATGGCGCGATTCGCCTCGATGGCGTAATGAAAAAGGGCTCGCATGTCGTTAGCGAAGTAGCAACAAACATAGCCGAAAAAACAATGCTGTCTCATAGTGAAAATGTCGGGTCTTTTGCGCATTTACCCGAACACCCATATACGGGCAGACGTTTGGCAAGTGACGCTTTTATAGATAAAATTAGGCAGCAATTGAAAGCGAAAAAATATGAAGAATTGCATCCCGATCTTGATATGTCAAATATAGACTGGAAAGAAGCAGGCAAAATTGAAATATCAGATGCAGAAATAGACAAATTTTTCGCGGATACGATTAAGGGTGCAGGCGATGTTGCATCAGAAGAATCAAGCTGGGAGCCTCTAATTCTTTTTGCTGGCCTTTTCGGTGCATGTGTTGCAGGAGTGCACTCTCATACAAAAATAAAAAAAGAAAAATGAAGATTGTAAGGTGCGTTCTACGCACCTTTATATTTTTGGTGCGTGGAACGCACCCTACTCTGCTTTGCGTCATGCCACGACATTGAACATCCGGGAATTCTTGATACGAACGTTAGTGGCATATCATAGCATGATACTCCGCTTATTCACGATATAAGTATAATTTAATGCCTTGTGTCACGGAGTGATAGCTACTTTGGTGTTGCGTTTGCTCCATGAATCCGACAAATTCTGCGTGTTAACTTTTGTAAACAAATAAATACTTTTTATATAAAAAGGGCACTTTTTTTAGTCCGAAATTTTTATTATATATATGAGAGATATATAAAGTATAAAATTAGACGAGAATAAATAACATATTAGAAGGAGAACAACATGGCACGAGTACTGATTTCAATGCCCGAGAAATTTTTAGACGAGATAGACAATGTAGCGGATAAGGAAAATCGCTCAAGAAGTGAATTAATCCGTGAAGCCTTGCGTACTTACATTCACAGAAACAAAGTACGTGAAAACACATTGGCAAACAAAAATGCAACTATATTAGAGGCACTACTGGACTAAAAATTAGGCACGGGGAAAAAGAGAGAGAGATGAATGACAGCTACGAAAAATAGCTGTTTTTTTTGCGCTAAACCATTATCAAAAGGTTTTTAAACACTTACGGGGGCGCGGCGGAAAGCCGGTATACTGATTGTGACGACAAACTGATTATCTTTTGTAGACTGGATTTTGACGGAGCCGTCCATACTTTCGGCAAGCCCCTTTACAATGTACAAACCAAGGCCTGTGCCTCTTGTGGTGCGTGTTGTTTTATCGTCAACTCGTGTAAATTTATCGAATAATTTGCCTAACATTTCTTTGGGAATATAGTCAGCCTGATTAGTTACAATAATATTCACAAACAGACCCTCTGTCATTATGTCTACGCGGATTGGGGTGTCGGGGTAGGAATATTTAGAGGCGTTTTCAAAAATATTAATCATAATTTGCTCGAGTCTGTCTTTATCAGCAAAAACTGTTGGCACATTGGGTAAAATATTAATCCTATAAGTGTTTTCAGCATATTTCGAGACAGAAAGCGAAGAAGTTTCAATCACATCATGCAAATCGACTTCATCTTTTTCGATTTTCAAATTAGCGCCTTCAATGTCAGGAATAACAAGCAAATCATCAACCATCGTACTCAAGCGTTCTGACTGTCTTTTTATGACTTTGAGCGAATTCACTTTTGTCTCTTCATCAATTTCGATATCAGTTCTCAAAAGCCTTGATGTATAGCCTTTTATGCTTGTTAGCGGGGTACGGAATTCGTGACTTACTGTATCTATTAAGTTTGAGCGAAACTCATCCAATACTTTCAGTTCATGGTTTTTTTGTTTTAATTGTTTGTATGATTTATAGATTTCTCCGACCATTTTGTTAAATTCGGTTGCCAAAAACACGACTTCATACGGAGTGAATAAATTGGTTAACAGCCTGATTTTACGTTTATAGCTGCCTTTTGAGAGCGCGATGATACCTTTCATCAGCTGGCGAATGTTGACATAGAGATATGACGTGTAAAGTCCGACCACCAAAATTATCGTAAAAGCTGTTATCAAAAATGCCAGTATGATTCTGTTTCGGTATTTTATTATCGTTGTATTCATGATTTCTTCGGTTGTATCAACGATAATCATAATATCGGGCTTGCTTAGTTTGTAGTATACCAGAGGTTGGTTTTTTTCGTCGCCGAAAACAATCGGCTCGCCTGAAACAATCTCTTTTGGCATCATTTTTAGTGTATCTGTCAAATCTTTTTCGTTGTAGTTATGTGATAATATAACTTCATTGTTCGGGTTAATTATGTATACCTGTCTGTTATCTTCTTTCAAAATGCTGAACAAATCATTTTCAAAATCAGTTATGTCGACAACAGCCTGCAAATACGAATTATCCGTCATTTTTTCAGTAATTGTCATAAAGCGCGTTTTTACATCGTACAACACTGTATCTGACGATAGGCTTGCATACTCTTCATCAGAGGGATTAATTATCTCAAAATGTTTATAATTCGGGTTACTAGTCAAAATATCGTTCAAATAGATATACTGACTGCTTTTTCGTGGCATGTATTTCATTGCCAGGCTTATTTCTTCAAGTTTTCTGGCATTTGATTTAGAAAGCGCTTCCATGCTGCTTTTGATGGCATTGGCCGTAATAATAGCTGAATTTTTAAGCTCGCGTCTGACAGCTTGTTGGTTAATATTGTTGATTATTAGCCAGCTGATAACCATCGGAATAATTACAGACAAGAGTAAAACAATCGTTATCTGCTCAACAATTTTTAGTCGTTTAATTTTAGGTAATCTCATTCTGCCAACCCTAGTGGAGTTAGTTTATAACCAACATTCGTTACTGTATGCAAATATTTTGGATTCTTAGTATCAGACTCAATCTTTTGTCGCAAACCACCGACGTGAACACGCAACATTCGCACATCTTCATCGGAGTCGTAGCCCCAGACTTCGTTCAATAAAGTTGCGAGGTTAACTGCGTTATTAAAATGCTGCAAAAGGCAATAAAGAATCTCAAATTCAATAGGAGTAAGCTTAACACGCTTATTCTGGATTTGCGTCTCTAAAGAATCCGGGAAAATTTCTATATCACCCATTTTCAAGATTTCATTTTTAAATGAAGCTTCCTCAACATTCTCAGATTTATTTCTACGCAAAAGCGCACGAACCCTCAGTAGAACTTCCTGAATATCAAACGGCTTGACCAAATAATCATCAGCACCGCACTCAAAGCCCTGAGTCTTATCATCAATGGTACCCTTTGCAGTCAGCATAAGCACAGGCAGCGTAGGTTTTGATTTGCGGATGCCCTCACAAACCTCATAGCCATTCATTTTTGGCATCATCACATCAACCAACACCAGATCATAAGTGTTGTTCAACGCTTTATTCAAGCCCTCAAGCCCGTCAGAAGCACTGTCTACTGCATAGCCGCTATGAGATAAATCAAACTCAAGTAGTTCTCTTATTTCTGTATCATCATCTACGATTAATAGTCTGCCTTGCATAGTACCTCTTCGGATTAATTTTGTTTTTTGTATTTTATTTGAAATGTAAGTATAATCAAACTGACAGTTGGCTAGTTTATTGTTTATAAGTTTTTTCAAACCCGAATAACGAGCTGACTGACTCGTCACTGTGAATTCTCGAAATAGCTTCACCCAAAAGTGGCGCAACACTTAGCGCTTTGATTTTTTTAGGCAAATAATTTTTGTCAGTCGGGATAGTATTTGTGACGATTACTTCTTTAATCGGCGCATCTTCAAGACGTTGAAGAGCCGGGCCGGAGAAAATACCGTGTGCAGCGCAAACATATACATCATCTGCGCCTTCCTTTAATAATAATTTAGCTGCTTCACAGATTGTGCCTGCAGTGTCAATCATGTCGTCAAAAATCACGCATACTTTGTTTTTAACTTCACCGATTACGTGGTCTGCAATAGCTTCGTTGTGTCTGTCGCGTCTTTTATCAATGATTGCAAGTGGGCACTCAAGCTCTTTTGCAAAATATCTTGTTCTCGCAACGCCGCCTGTATCAGGGCTTACGGCTACAAGTTTGTCAGGGTCAATTTTTAAACTTTTAATGTAGTCTACAATAACAGGAGTCGCAAAAATGTGGTCAACAAGGATATTGAAGAAGCCTTGAATCTGACCTGTGTGTAAATCCATTGCAAGAACTCTGTTTGCGCCGGAGGTTGTTAATAAATCAGCGACCAATTTAGCCGTAATAGCTTCACGGCCGGAAGTTTTTCTGTCTTGTCTTGCATAGCCGTAATAAGGAATTACAGCAGTTATAGATTTTGCAGAAGCACGTTTGAACGCGTCGATAATGATTAACAACTCCATCAAATTTTCATTAACCGGGTTGCATACAGGCTGAACGATGAAAACATCGTCGCCGCGGACGCTTTCCTTAATTTGTACGTATATTTCACCATCAGCAAAGTTTTTTATATCCATTGGGGCAACAGATGTACCGAGGTAATCAGCAATTTCTTCTGTCAACTCTTGATTCGCCCGTCCTGTGAACAACTTAATGTCGTGAGTCGGGTAAATTAGCTTTTCTTGTTCTAAAAGAGTCATTCCTTTTTCCATTTTTATTTCTCCTGATGATTATGTAATTATGCTTTTTTAAACCAGCCTTTGACAAGCTTTAACGGTGCACGCGTGAGTGCAAGAGTGTTTTCCGGCACATCTTTTGTTATAACAGCGCCGGCTGCTATCATTGAATTTTTTTCAAGCGTAACAGGTGCAACTATCACACTGTTAGAGCCTGTGTTTGCGCCATCTTCGATTATTGTTTTGCTTTTTACTTTAGTGATAGGATTGTAATTTGCTGTAATCGTTCCTGCGCCTATATTCACATTATTTCCGAGTTCGCTGTCACCAATATAGCTGAGGTGCGACACGTTTGTGTTGCTTTTGATGATTGATTTTTTAATTTCCACAAAATTGCCGATACGTACGTTATCACCGATTATTGCGCCGTCGCGAATATGCGCAAATGGCCCTATCTTACAGTTTTTGCCGATTTTATTTTTACCGTTGATGAACGTATTTGGATAAACAATTGTATCTGCGCCGATTTCTGTATCATCCGAAATGAATGTACTTTCAGGGTCTACAATCGTAACGCCATTATCCATTAGTCTGTCTAAAGTTCTGTTATTCAAAAGCTTCGTTGCTTCTGCGAGATGTTTTTTAGAATTTATTCCAAAAAGTTCATCGTTATCATCGAGTATAAATGCTTGTGTTTTAAGCTTTTTAGCCACAGCCCAGGCAATTATGTCAGTCAAATAATACTCGCCTTGAGAGTTATTATTTTTTAATTCTGAGAATGCAGGAGATAATTTTTCCCAATTAATACAGTAAATGCCCGCATTGATTTCTTTGATTTTTTTAATTTCTTCGTTAGTATCTTTTTCTTCAACGATTGATTTTAGGGAGTTATCTTTATCACGAACAATCCGTCCGTACCCGTACGGATTCTCAAAAATTGCTGTCATAAGCGTCAAGTCCGCGTTATTTTTGTTGTGAAAATCGATGAATCCATCAATACTCTCAGCCGTCACAAGAGGCGTATCGCCGCATATAATCAGGACGTTACCTTTGAAATTTTGCAACTCAGGACAAGCTTTTGCAACCGCATCCCCCGTACCTTTTTGCGGTTCTTGCAAAATACATTTCGCATTTTCATAGGTAGACTCTACATATTTTTCAACAAGTTCAGACTGATGTCCGACAATTACATATGAATAGTCTATTTTATTATTTTTTTGCAGCGCATCGATGACATATCCCAACAAGGGTTTATCAAAAATTTTTTGCAGCACCTTAGGTAAGGACGATTTCATCCTTGTACCTTTACCCGCAGCAAGAATTACAGCTTTTGTTTTTAAATCAGACATCTTTCTTCCGAGAAACTTAGAGGTTTAGCACCTGTCTTGACTTCCGAGCCTCACTAAGCTCAATATTATAATGCCATAAACAATATATAAAAACACTGATTTATTGATATTTTTTTACAAATTTAAATGATTTTTAGCTTATCCATCAACAAATTAGCTGTACAACCCCGCAGCGCCAGATGAATATTATTTAAAAAAATGTACTCTGTGCGGGGTCTTTCCAACATAGAAATTCAACGATTCTAATAAACAGACTCCGTATGTTATCTGGATAGATACCGCACACAAACGCCCAAATTATAATATCAAGCATAGCGCTGCGGTATGACATAAAACATATTGGCTTGTCTTGTAAAACTTAAGTATTCAAATTGCAATTATTTTAGATTTGGGCGTAAAACTCTTCAGCCGCATTTTTAGGATTTTCAGCACTAATAATCGCACGCACAACCGCAACGCGCTCTGCGCCTGTGTCAATAACTGTTTTAACATTTTCTAAATCGATGCCGCCAATCGCAAAAAACGGGATTTTCACGTTTTCACTCGCCCATTTGACGTACTCAAGCCCGACTGCTGCGCGTCCTTCTTTCGTTGGTGTCACAAAAATCGGTCCAACGCCAATATAATCGGCACCATCTAAGACGGCTTTATGCGCTTGTTCTGGCGCATGAGTCGATACACCTATAATAAAATTTTTTCCTAAAATTTCTCTTGCACTATGTACATCGATGTCATCTTGCCCCAAATGCACGCCATCAGCTTCGGTAATTTGTGCTATATCAATTCTGTCATTCACAATGTAGAGTGCGTTAAACTCCGAGCACAGCATTCTTATTTTTTTGCCGAGGTTAATAATTTCTTTTGCAGGACGTTTTTTCTCGCGCAATTGAACAATTTGGACTCCGCCTTTCAACGCTGCTGCAACAGCATCAATAAAATCATCTTCATTCTCAAACTTATCTGAATTTGTAACCAGATACAGTTTTTTATCTGCCAGTCTAAACTTATTCAAGTTTTCGGATAATTTTTCCCAAATTTCTTTTTCCAACGTATAAGCCTCATAGCGTGCATTTTCAAAAATAGTACGATTTCTCGTGTCAGATGTAGAAACAGAGTATTCTGCCAATACTCTCAGAGCCTGCTGTAAGCGTTTGATATTTGATTTAAAAATTGTAATTATAGAGTTTTTTTCACTCGGATTTTCAATGCCAACTCCAACATCATTCTCTGTATCGCGAGCACAAAGCATTGTTTCATAGTGTTTATCAAAGCACGTAGAAATTTTGTGGCGAATGTTTTTGAGCTGTTCCGACAAACCTTCATCATCCAACTCAAAACGTGTTATTTCTTCCAACACTCTCAGCGCTTCGGTAGCCCTGTTTATATTTACATCTATAATTCTGTACATAATAAAATACCCTACTTGATTATATAACAAAGATACTATAAATTTGCGTCGGAATAATTAATTATTTACATAGGTCGGCATCAGAAAGTGAACGCATGGTAGTATTTTTCAAAAAACAGGCATACAAAAATTACAGTCAGGAAGAACTGGTTCATAACGCACAAAACGATGATCTTCAAGCGCTTGAGGAGTTGATTAAACGTGAGCAGCGCAACGTTTACGCAACTTTATATTACATGGATCACTGCAAAGAAGATATTCATGACAATACTCAGGAAATTCTTTGTAAAATGACTCGCAATCTAAAAAATTTGAAAAACCCGAAAGCCTTTCGCAGCTGGCTAAATCAAATCATTATTCGCTACTATTACGACACTTTGAGGAAACACAGCAGACGTCCTCAGCTGGTACCTGTTGAAAAAATAACTGAGGATAATGACACATATTCACCGTATGATGCGTTGCTCGTGGATAAAAAGAAAAAGCCTGATGAACATTCTCTTTCCAAGGAGTTAGACGATATTATAACAGACGCAATTACACACTTGCCCGAGCAGCTAAAGGTTGTGACAATTCTAAGGGAATTTCAGGGGTTGAGCTATGAGGAAATAGCAAGCGTAACAAGCACAAATATCGGCACCGTAAAATCACGCATAGCTCGCGCACGAACCAAGCTTCAGGAAAGTTTGAAAGATTATATGAAATAAGCAAACTTAGCTAAAATATGAGGATTTAAAAATGAATGATAATATGATTTGCTCTAAAGTGAACTCTATGCTTGCACTCTTTATTGACGGCAAGCTGACAACTATGCAAGAAGAGTTCGTCAAAGACCATCTTGCAACTTGCAACGGCTGTCGCACAAAATATGATTACCTCAAAAAGCTTGTGGATACGCTCAAATCCTCGTACCAGGAAAACAAGGAGCAAATAAAAACAGCTTCAGGCGGGCTCAAAATAAAAGAGTACGAATATTATAAACAAAATTTATCAGCCTATTTCGACAACGAGCTGCCGTTTGAGGACAGTGTGAGATTTAAAAAGTACATAATGAAAATCCCCCTCGCGCGTCAGGAATTGCAGCGAGTGTACGATTTGCAGCAAATGTTGAAAAATAACTGGATTTATAACCAAAAGAAACTGAATCAAGATTTTTCAAAATCCGTCATCAACACGGTCTACAAAGATAACGTTCGATATTTGCAAACTACAATTTGGTCAAAAGTCGCAGCGATTATTTTTGCTATATTCCTGCTGGGCAGTGCAACTGCTGTGTATTACTACGCAAAACAAAACGCTGACTTCCCGCCAACCGCCAAGCCTGAACAAAAAGCAGTCGCGATAAAATAATCTATCCTTGCATTAGCTGGTCATAGTCGAGATTATGGCTGCGAGCGTAGTTGATGAATTCTTTTTCTTTTTCGGTAACTTTTATGCACAGTTTCAAAACGGTGCCGGTTTTGGTTTTGCGTCCTGCGTTTGCACGCTTGCCGCCCCATTCATTGACAGCATCTTCCACATTTTGACGAATACGCTCTTGTGCTTCTAAGGGTAGTTCTTTTATTAAATCATCATTTGTTATAATTTTATTATTCATTGAAAAATTCCTTATATTCTTGGGTATATTTGTCTATATTTTTAATTGCTTGTTCAATGTACCTTTTTGGAGCCTTTTGAGTCTTTTTTAAAACTACAATTCCTATTATTATGATGCGATTTCCAGCATATTTAAAATATGCTCTTACGCCTTTTGGTTTAATTTCATATAAACCTTTACCTAGAGAATTAATATTTTTATATGCTATACCAATTTGTTCAAATATCGCCACAGCTTCTGTTAGTTTTTCGCGATTTATCAAATCTAAACTGCGTAGTTGACTAGCGGCTTCTTCAGTATAAATTGCTGTGTACTGTTTCATTTGATTTTCCTTGTATAATTAAATTCTAGCATGAATAAGTAACTTTTTCAAGCGGACCATTTTCCCTATCTTTTCCAGCCCCAAAAGTCGGGGTGCAGCATCGCTAGAAACGGTATCAATTCTAGTCTGCCAACTATCATATTAATCATAAAAATTATTTTGGAACCGTCATGCAGTGAGTTGCAGCTGGCATATGGCGTAATAAGCCCGAAAACCGGCCCTGTGTTGCCTAAGGACGTTATTGCACTTGTCGCGCCTATAACGTAGTTGTTTTCTATAATTGTAATCAAGATTGCTGATGCAGCGAATACCACCAAATAAAATAATACAAAGCCGATAATTTGTTTTGATACTTCGTCAGGAAAAACCATCTTGTTAATTTTTATATTCAAAACAGCGTTTGGATGAAGAATTTTGCTGATTTCGCGTTTTAAGTACTTAAACACAAATAAAACACGTACCACTTTAAGACCGCCCGCAGTAGAACCCGCACAACCGCCAACAAACATTAAAATAAACAGCAAAAGCTTCGCATCCATATCCCATTTTAAATAATCCGCACTCGCAAACCCCGTACTGGTAATAATTGAGATAACATTAAAAAATGCGTGTTTTATAGCCTCATAAAAATGGTAATGAGTATTTAAAATAAGAGACGCCGCAACCAAAACAGTAAATATCAGTATTATTGACGCATAAAACCTAAACTCCTCATCGTGGAAAAACAATAAAGGATTGCGTTTTAGTACGACACGGTATTGCATAGCGAAACTCGTACCTGCCAAAAACATAAATATAGCAACAACCCACATTATTGCCGAAGAACCATACGTTGCAACACTGTCACCCTGCGGAGAAAAGCCGCCGGCAGCCAATGTAGATAGGGAGGTACACACAGCATCGAACATCGGCATCCCCAAAAGTTTTAAAACAATTATTTCAATAACCGTGAGCGTTGCATAAATTTTCCACAGAGCGTTTGCCGTGAATCGGATACGCGGCGTGATTTTATCCTCGGTCGGCCCCGGCACTTCGGCAGAGAACATTTGCCGCCCGGCTACCGCAAACTGAGGCAGGACAGCGATAAACAAAACTATAATCCCCATACCGCCGAGCCATTGCGTGAAAGAACGCCAAAAAAGCATCGTTTTTGGATAAATTGACAAATTATCCAATATCGAAGCGCCTGTCGTTGTTATGCCCGATACTGCCTCAAAAAGGGCGTTTAAAATCGGTATTTTAAAGAACAAATACGGTATAGCCGCCACACAGCCGAATAATATCCACGCAAATGAAACTATAAATAACGCTTCCGTCTTTTTGACATCATTCAATTTGTCAACAGTCGTATTCGTTCTGTCCATCAAAACACCTAATATCAAAGACACCACAGACGCAACAACGAAAGGCAATATAGCGTTGTATTCCTTATAATAAAGCGCAACTAGGCACGGCACAAGAATCACAACTGCAATACTTTTTAAAACTAGTCCTAAGGCTTCGGAAACATACGCTAATCTCATAAACTACCCTGCTAATCTTTAAAAAAGTCTTTAACTTTTATAGAATTTTCCTTAGTTGTAAAAACAACCAAATCATCGGCCGCTTTAATCTGTGTATTACCTTTTGGTATAATCACAGTGTTACCGCGCTGAATAAAGGCGATGATAGCTTTCACCGGCAAATGCAAATCCATAATCATATTATCATTTAAGCGCTCAGGTACCTCGATTTCGATAATCTCACCCTGACCGCTTTCAACAGTAGCGAGAATTTGACAATCAGTTTCTATAAAGCCGTTTCTTATTTCTTTTATAGCCGCAGATTTTGACGATACTGCAACATCAATACCAACTTTTTCAAACAGCGCCACATTTGCAGTGTTTGATACGCGCGTAATAACTTTATTTACCCCGAGCTGTTTAGCAAGCAGCGAGCACAAAAGATTTTTCTCATCGTTGTTAGTAACGCTGACCAGCACATCGCATTCTTCGATTTCTTCTTCTTTTAATAACTCAATATTTGTGCCGTCACCGGAAAGAATTAGCGCCTTTTTCAGTTCCTCAGTCAACTGCTCAGCGCGTTTGTAATTTTTTTCTATTATTTTAACTTTGACACCAATTTGTTCAAGCTGTTTAGCAAGCATCAGCCCGATACTGCCCCCGCCTATGATAGTTACGCATTTTACTTTTTCATTAGCCTTAAAAATCAAGCTGGCTAAGACATCAAGCGAGCTGTGAGTGCCCATGAAAATAACTTTATCGTTAAGCATCAAAGTAGTATCACCATCAGGAATAAACAACGTTGAATCTCTGGTAATGCCGACAATCAGGGTTTGTTCAGGAAACACACACTCTTTAACTTTTTTATTTAAAATCTGTGACTCTTCTTTGATGCGATATTCAAGCATTCGCGCCTTACCTTGTGCAAAATTCTCAACATCTATCGCATTCGGCACAGTTATTATTCTAAAAATCTCCTGAGTCAAAAGTTCTTCAGGCCAAATAACGCTATCAATCAACAACCCGGTCTTGTACTCATTGCCTTTCAGGACTAAAAGAGAATCAACATACTCATGGTTGCTGACAAAACACACACAAAACGCGTGAGAAATTTTCTTTACTGTCATACACGCAACAATATTCGCCTCATCAAGATTCGAGCACGCAATGAATAAGTCTGTTTCTTCGATTTGCGCTGACGTTAGTGTGCTTATGTTAGAAGCATTACCATAGACAAAACTTATATCGAGTTTATTAAAATCCTCAACACGATTTTCTTCTCTATCAATTACAGTCACATCGTGGTCTTCAAAAAACTCCGTTGCCAAGAGACATCCTATTTCATTTGCGCCAAATATGGTAATTCTCATTTAATTTTTCTCGCTGGTTCTATTATGATAAGAGAATGCAGAAGCGTTCTTTTGCATTCTCTTGTTATAAACTAAACAGCTTAAAAATTCAATATCGCAGAAGATTAATCGTAAGCTACTGCGAGACTGATACGTCTGTCTTGCAGGTTGAATTTCGTAACCGTAACCATAATAGATGTGCCGGCATCAATTATGCAATCACATTTATTTTGGTACTCAACAACCTCTGAGTTAGGCAGCAAAGCTTCGACTCCGTCCAGAATCTCTACAAAGGCGCCAAAGTGCTTAATACGTGTGACTCTGCCTTGTATTTTTTTGCCTTCACCGATTTGGGTTTCAATATCAAGCCACGGGTCAGCTTCCAGTGCTTTTAAGCTAAGGCTTACGCGATGTTTAGCCGGGTCAACGCTTATTATTGATACATTAATTTTTTCGCCGACTTTCAAAATATCACCGGGGTGTTCAACCCAGCGCCATGAAATTTGTGACAGTGGCAACAATCCATCGATGCCATTGAGGTCAATAAATGCTCCAAAATCAGTGATTCTGACAATTTCACCCTCAATTTGATGACCAACTTTGAGATTACTGAAAATCTCTTTTTTAGAGATTTCCTGCGTGTCACTGAATAGTTTTTTGTTGGACAAGATAAAATTGCCTGCAGCTGAGTCTAAAGTGAGGATTTTTAGCTCAACTTCGGCACCCACAACTATTTCGGATTCTTTCATCCGTAAATGGCTGAGAGGCACAAACCCCTTGAGCCCGCCAACATCAACCAATACACCTCCCTTAACAATAGATGTAATTGTGCCGACAACCGTCGCGTTATTGTTTTTTAGTTCTTCCAATTCCTTCCAAACATAAGCTTGAGCAACCTTTTTATAAGAGAGCAGAAATCTTGAATCCTCATCCTCCTCTCGTATTACCAAAAATTCGTACTCATCATTAATTCGCAATGTTTCTTCCATTTTGAATTTAGGATCAACAACTGCTTCGCGCTCAGGAACAAGCGCATCATTCTTTGCACCTATATAAACAAGAACCCCCTCAGGATTATATCCTGTAATAGTACCTTTAACTAAATCACCTTTTTGGAATTTATATTGATACTTGCTTAATAGTGCCTCAAATTCATCATCTGTAAGTATACCTATACTGGTCATTTTGCACTCCAATCAAACTAAATCGAATTTTTATTATAACAAACTTTTTTTAGCACATGCTTGTTTCTTTAAATAATCTTAATATTAGTATTCAGAAAATATTTATAAAATATATACAAAAATAAAATATTATTAATATGACTGGCATTTGAAAAGTAAATAGCCCTTTCGGTTATTTTTTAACAAAAATCAGCAGACTATAATGAGACCATTGCACAAGTCAGAAAAATTTGTTTTTTTCGATTTGTGGAATGGTAGACCTATCGAATGTGAGTAGAAGCAAAAAAAAAGCTGCATCGCAGCTGATACTTTATACTCTTGGGAGGAGATTTGGGGATTTGTTACTACTATGATAATATAAGCATGCTTTTTTTATTATTATTTAAATTATAATCTTAACATTTTTTTACAATTGCTTTCAAATCATGTCATACCATGGTAAAGCCCATGTCAAGCCCATATATATTTTGCATATACGAGCCCCATTTTTAGAGGGTCATGAGAGGTTGTGCTTAGTTGTATTTTTTCGCCGCCTCGCATATTAACATTTCATGAGTTCACTCACACTTTAAAGTTCGGGGCTGCAAACATTTGGTTTTTTTAACATATAATTTAATTATGAAAACTTTAGCCGAATTAGAAGAAAATATATACCAGTGCTCAAAATGCGGGCTGTGCCAAAAGGCATGCCCGATATATAAAGCAACAGGGAATGAGTGCACGCTTTCGCGCGGCAAATTTATCTTGCTCAACGGCGTTATACAAAAACACATTAAATTATCAGACAAAGTTCTGGAATACGTTGATTTATGCTTGCATTGCAACGCGTGCAAAAACTTTTGCCCTAGCAACATTGATGCGCGAGAAATCCTAACAGCCGTTAAATCTGAGCAATACGAAAATAATAAATATTCTCTATACAATTTATTAACTTCGTACACATTATTTAAATCATGTCTGTTTTGCGCGAGCATAGCTTTTAATACTTATAGATTTTTACGTATTGATAAAATAATCAGTAAGTTACAAAACCAAATAATAAAACTCGGAAAATTAGGCAGACTAATTTTATTAGGCAATACACTCGCTACTCAAAACGTTCACCGCAAAAAAAACAAAACGAAAACAAAAAAAGCCTTAAAAGTCGTATATTTCCAAGGATGCGTGAATAAATACATCAACCCGTCAACAAAAAACGCTGTACTAAACATACTGGACGAACTTGACTGTGATGTTACTTGCGCAGATTTTGAATGCTGTGGTATCAGCTACAGCTCAAAAGGAATGATCGACAGAATCGCGAAACTGGCTGAAACAAATTTGAAACAATTACCTGACGAGTATGACTATTTTATCACTGATTGTGCAAGCTGCTCGTATATGCTCTCAAAATACACTGAATTCGCCGATGAAAGTCTAAAGGACAAGGCTAAAATAATGAGTGAAAAATCAATAAACATTTTGGATTTCCTAAAAGTAATGAACTACAAAAAAGCACTGAAATCTACCTCTTCAGTGACATTCCACAAGCCTTGCCACTACGATGGCGACATAAACGACATTTTGAAAAATATTGAAAATTTAAAATACACTGAAATGACCGAATACGACAGCTGTTGTGGTGTTGCCGGTGATTTTGCTGTGCGCCATCACAATATTTCTACAGCTATATCAACAGTCAAAGCCAAAAATATACTCAACACAGAGAGTGATATTGTCTTAACCGCCTGTCCGGCATGTGTCGCAGGCTTGAAACAAGGATTGCTCGAGCTTGGCGTTGCAGATAAGCCTGTTATGAACTTGGTTGAGCTTATTAATATAGATTAAAATTATTGTAGACTTGATTTCACTGTTGAGGTTGTTTGTTGCACGAGCCAGTTAATGATTGTGTCCATGGCGCTTGAGTTTGTTGCTATAGTTGTCATGCCCGGGCCACCGGCCGGTAAGCGCAGCAAGCTCACGACTCCTTGTGCGTATTTTTTTAGGTCGTTTATTTGACTCAACGAATAAGCGTCTTTGGCACTTGCAATGGCCAAAACCGGTACAACACCCGCTTCGGCAAGTTTGATAGGCGTATAAAGCCCTTTGAAGTCAACCTGTGGGGTTATTAAAACCAATGCAGCAGGCTTTTTCTTTAGCATATCAGCCACGTAGATAGCTGTATTCGCGCCAATATCAGCGCCTATAAAGAATGTTTCGTTTTTAGAAACACTACTGTACGTATCGTAAACTTTGTTCACTATATTGTATACGTCATTAGGAAATTGCTGAAACGTCTCTTTGCTCAGGTACATGTATGAGCGCTGTTTCAGATTTGTCAAATAAATACTTTGTCCGTGACCGCGAAAATCAATTGCTAAAACAGCATAGCCGGCATTGTTTAGCTTTTTAGGTAATCCATCCCAAAATTTTGATGATAGGCCATATGAGTGTAAAAGTACAACCAGCGGGTAATTTGCAGCTTTCGTTTTCGGAAATGTCAACTCCGAACGTATTACATAGCTATCTTTTGAAACATATTCAATTGTGTGAGTATCGCTTTTCGCATCTGCCGCAAACACCACATTTGGCACTGACAAAATTGCCAGAGCCATAATAATAAAAATTACCGCTAATTTTTTCATAATTTTTTCTCTACGTTATTAATTCCTGTCAATGTTATATAGAGCATTTACTACAGTAGGATCCCACTTAGTACCTGCTTCTTCCTTCATGATTTCCATGGCTTGCTCATGGGTGAATGCTTTACGGAATGGTCTTGGTGTAACCAGGGCACAATACGCATCGGCAACGGCGATGACTCTTGAACCAAACGGTATGCTCAAGCCTTTTAAGCCCTCAGGTTTTCCTTTACCGTCCCAACGTTCCTTGTTGTAGTGAATGTAGGGTATGACCTCGGATAAGAAGTTTATTCTCATCAAAATATTTACGCCAACATTCGGTGAGGCTTGGAGTTTTTGCCATTCGTCGTCTGATAATTTTTCTTTTTTATCGAAAATTTCTTGCGGCAGAACAATTTTACCTATGTTTTGTAAAAGCGCCGCATAATATATCAAATCTTTTGTTTTTTCGTTCAAACCTAAGTCTACACAGATTTTTTTGGCCAAATCCGCGACTTTAGCAGAATGTTCGTTTTCATAAGAACCTTTTAAATCAACCGCTTTGGCGAGTTTTTCAACAAACACCTGTTGTTCATCACCTAAATCACCTATAACAACGGTGAGTTCAGCCCGTAAATGCTTCAAAATCGACTCACGAGGGTCTTCTTTTTTAATTAACGCCATTGCCTCTTCCGTGAGAGTTTGCAAGTGTAGAGAAGCCGCGAATAACGTAGCAGTGGCTTCAATCAAGCTGAAATATTCTTTAGCTATTTCTGCGTCGTTATATTTTTCCAAAACTATAACGCCTAAAGACTCACCGCTGTGGTGCATCGGAAAAGCCATACAAGTTTTGACCATATGCTCGTTCAATATTTCAATCGGATTGAATAATTCGGCACTTTGCCAAACGTTGACCACAACAGGCTTTTTACTATGAAACGCTTGAATAACACAGTCATCCTCATTGAGGTTATGACCAATATCATAGGCGTAATCTTTGTTACAACAATCCACAGAGGAGCCGACAAGCACGAGGTCATGCTCAAAATGTCCTTTTAAACGATCTTTAGCGAGAAAAACGTGGCAAGCTTCAGCTTCTACCATTTGTAAAAGCGTTTTTGCAACTGCGTTATAAATAACATAATCTTCGTTATAATTGAAACCTAATAAATTCAACGTATTGTCTATCGAATAGATAGATACAAGCTCTTGAAGCTGTTTTTTAAGGTTATCGGGACCATGACCTATTTTATCTTTAATTTTCGACGCAAGTTCATCCGAAATAAGGTGCTCTGTCAAAAAGTCACCCAGATTCAGAGCAAAAATTTCCTCAAACGGGTCATTGTTCATTAACTTGTCACATCTCGAAAACATCGACATAGATTTTATTTTTCCATTCCTATTACGTGTACTTTTCTTGTTTATATTATCGGCAAAATTTGAAAAAACTTTGATAAATGTTACAAAAGTTTATACTAAAGTATGAGAAAGATTATACCGGGGTATGGGGATTTTTAAAATTGAATTAAAAAAAATTTTCCTTAAAATAAAAATGATGTAATAATATTATTGTTAGCCAAAATAAGAAGAGTTGAGTATTATGAAAAAATTAACCAAAATAGCCGTTGCCGTTATGTTACAAGCATTAGTAATGCAAGGAATGACATTTGCAGCCGAACCGCCAAAAAAGTCGCCCAAAGCGGAATTGAGTGCTGAAATAGACTATAGAGAATACAATATTTCTGACAAGCAATGGTTGGAACTTGAAAAAACCTACAAAAGTGTGACCAAAGATCGCAATGTTATCCTGGCGTTAGAATTATTGCAAAATACAGTTGGATCGTACTCACGAGAGGCTATTCTGGGTTCAAATCTGACAAATCGCCCTATTCGTGTTCAGTTCAAAGACTTATCAGAAATTAATCCCAGCTTCAAGGAATTTGACGCGGCTGGCAGCAAAGTAAGCCAAAAATTATATATTAATATCAACAACAAGCATAAAGATGCACCTCCAATCGCGCTTGCGGCATTGTTAGCCCATGAGGCTTTGCATCAAGACGCTTACAACTCCATAAACGAAGAAACATATGCCTGGACAATGGAAGCCGCTGTTTGGACAAAACTCTCAGAAGCTAATCCTGACAAAGTCGATAAAATGCATCCTCTTGTACAACGCGAGGAAAGACTGAAAATGTTATTTGTCAAAGGCAATTATTCGGACAAATACATTCGCAAAAGCATAATCGCGAACCCTGCATACAGAAACCTGCCATCACGCTCACCGGGATTTGAAGATATCGAAGCGTTGTAGGCTAGATTTTAAAAGCTTTATACACTAATTTATCCAACGCAGACGCCTGACGTAAAAAAGCTTGCTTAACCTCATCATACTTGGGAATAAGCATACTTTGCGCCGGTAATGCGTTTTCTTTTTTTACAATATTATATAAAAATTTCAACGCATTTTTATATTTGCCCTGACGCACAAGAAAATCGGCGTATCCGATGATTATTTTGGGGTTAGTTGGCGCAACTCTGTACGCACGTAGGTAAAATTCTTTTGCTTGTTGAATTTCTTCGACTTTTTCGGCGCATTCAGCCGCGCATATGTACAATTCAGGGTTATCGACAACATTGTCAAAAATTTCTCTGTAATAATCCAACGCGTTACGGTAGTTGGATGCAGCAGAATAAATTTCTGCTAAAAAGCGATAATACTTAATTTCATTCGGTGAAAGCGTGATTGCGGTTTTAATATTGTCAACCGCAGCATTATTCATATCCTTTTTGAGTAGTATTTGTGCCTTCAAAAAGTATGCGCTATCTTCGTTTGAATCCAGACGAATCGCCGATTCAACAATAGGCAGCGCGTCGTCGTATTTATCCTGAAGCAGCAATATTTTTGCTTTCAACAGGTACGCGTGGATAAAATATTTATTAATTTCAATAATCTCGTCAGCAATCTGTAGCGCTTCATCATAGGACTCTTTCAAAATCAGATATTCAGCCAGCTCACTTTTGTAATCGAGTGATTTGGGCTTCAACTCAATTGCTTTTTTAATGTTTAAAATGGCTTCATCGTAGAGCTCCAGCGCCCTGTTAGCTTTGCCCAACGCGTAGAACACAAAATCATACTCGGGAACCTCGGTTATTAGCGCTTCCAGTTTAGCTTTTGCTTGCAAAACTTGATTATCCTCAAGCATAATCAGCGCTTCCAAAACCCTTGCATCCAAGTAATCAGATTTGGCTGACCTGATATAATTCAATTCATCCTGTGATTTTGCAAATTCGCGCGTCTCGTAGTATAAATACGCCAGAGTATAGTGATACAGCATATTTTCAGGCTCAAGCATGATTGCTTTTCGATAACAATTTTCGGCTTCAACCAACCAGCCGTTCAGCGAATAAGCTACCGCAAGATTATAATAGTACTCAGAAATTTTGTTATTAATTTTCGTTGCAAAAGTGAAGTAATTAATCGCTTTTGCGTTGTTATTATAATGCAGCTGAATTAAGCCTTTTAAGTTGTATGCCTTAGCGCTCTGACGCACACTGAGCAATGAGTTCAACAAGTCGTCAGCCCTCTGGAAGTCACCTTTGTCGAAATATATTTTAGACAAATAATACATTGACTCAGAATGTTGGTCATCAAGCTTCAATGCCTTATGCAAGTATGTTTCGGCAGAGTCATAATCTCTTAAATAGAAGTACGATAATCCCAGATAAAAATATACGTATTCACTTTTTGTATCCTTATACTGTGAAGTTTCAAAAGTTTTTATGACCAAATTATACTCTTCATTTAAGCAGAGTATGTATAATAATTGGATAAATGAGTTGACGTCGGACGAAATTTCGCACAACTTGCTGGCAATTCTCAAAGCTTCTTTGTATTTTTTGGTTGAAATATAAATAGTCAAAAGCCCCTCAAGCGCCTGAGCATTTTTATTCTCAAGCTGAAGGGCTTTTTCGTAATATTCCGTTGCGATTTCAACATCATGTCGCGCATAAAATAAATACGCAATTTGAATTATCGCCTCAATATTGTCAGGCTCTATAGCCAGCACCTTGTAAAGTACAGCTATCGCTTCACGATATTGACCTTTCTTTTGCAGGTCAAATGCCAGTTTAATATTTTCGATTAACTCAATATCAGACATCAGACCCTCAATTGCCTATACTAATTCAACTGATTGTGAACGGTTAGTTGTGTTAATCAAGCTTTTGATAACCGCAACCATCTCAATAGTTGAAGAAAGCTTGTTAATACAAGAACCAACACCAATCGCTGAAGCGCCGGCTGCAAAAGCTAATGCTGATGTTGTTGTGGTAATGCCGCTAGCCGTCATTACAGGGATTTCAACATTTCTTGCCAATTCAATTGTGTTCGCAATCGAAACCTGAGCTGTTTCCAAAAGTCCTCTCGCACCGTTGTTATTCACGTTAGCCACAGCTGCGCCTTCTGTTTGAATCAAATCAATATTTAATTCTTCCAATTTTTTTGCTAAACAGATTTGTTCATTTACGTCGATATGCCCGGGAACTGTCACGCATACAAACACTTCTTCTTTATTAATCATCGCCAATGTGGTCTCAACGATTTCAAGAATCTCGTTTGCTGACATTCTCAGCCCTTTTTTGTACAAAGCGTCGAAATTGCCGACTTCAATCGCATCAGCACCGGCTTCAACAGCGTCAGCCAATTCCTCAGGCGAAATAGAAGAAACAAAAATCGGTAAATTTGTTATTTCTTTAGCCATCGCAATCAACTCAGCGCTGGCTGCTATATCAACAGCATCAGCGCCTGCTTTGTCAGCTGCGCTCACAACTTTTCTTACACTTTCAATATCAAAATTATCTATACCCGCAATCACTTTAATTGCAGTTTTTTCAGCTAATCTGCTTTTAAATGCTTCTATTTTTCTCATAAAATCCTCTCTTATTTTTGAGTACAAACTACAAGCATTATTATAACATACCTTGAAAGTTCAACACAAGATTGTGGCTGTGAGTTTATTAATTTATCCAGCCGCCACCGATTAGGTGTCCGTCGCTGATGTCGTATAAAACAGTGGCCTGACCTTTGGTAATGGCCGAGGCCGGCTCTTTGAAACTAATAGTTAGAGATTGATTGGCTTGTGTGATATGCGCTTCTTGCATGTACATGTTATTGCGGATTTTTACCAGTGCATCAAACTCTTTGACGCCCTCGCAGTCGTGCATTACAGGGTTTTGTATAACCATGCTTTTCTTGAACAAATCACCACGTATGCCCAGATAGACGGTGTTTTTCGCGGCATCGATATCCACCACGTATAAAGGCTCAGTGTATGCAATGCCGATTCCTTTGCGCTGGCCGATTGTATAGCGGTAATAACCGTTATGTTCGCCTAATTTTTTACCTGAATTAATTTCTACAAAGTCACCGCGAATTTTGCCGAATTTGTCGGCTAAATAACGTTGTGTTGTCATTTTTTTGTCTATAAAGCACACATCCTGACTTTCTTTGTAGGTGTTTTTTTCGACTAAATTATTTTCATCAGCTATGTTTTTAATTTCATCCTTTGTGTAATCAGCAAGCGGGAAAAGTGTTTTTGCAAGCTGTTCCTGAGTCAATTCAAACAAATAATAAATCTGATCTTTAGCCCTGTCTTTTGTCGGATACAGTAAATATTTACCGTTTTTTTGCATAATTTTTGCATAATGCCCCGTTGCATAAAAATCAGCGTTGATTTCATTCATTGCCCAGTCAAAGATTTTGCCCCATTTAATGTTGTTGTTGCAGGCGATACAAGGGTTTGGCGTATGTGCTTTTTTGTAAGTTTCATCGAAATAATCAATTACGCATTTTTGGAAATCAACACTTAAATCAAGCACATGGTGCTCAATGCCGAGTTTTTGAGCAAGTGCAGCAGCTTTTTGCGCAACGAGATTTGAGTTTTCGTCGTCCTGCATTTTTCCTGTTACACCAATAACCTCATAGCCTTGCTGTTTCAATAACAACGCCGCCACACTGCTGTCCACGCCGCCGCTGATAGCAACGACAACTTTTTTATTTGAGCTCATTGTAATAACCTTCGCCTCTGCGCGTAAGAGCGTATTCCGTGAGCGTTTTACCGTCCTCAGAGCGTGGAGAAATTTTTATGTGCTGTTTGCTAATTGCGCTGTGTATTTCGGAGTGCCCGACAGTCTCATTCAATATAGGGAATAATTTTTTATTAATCATTTTCAGCGTAAAGCTTTCAGTCGCTTCAAATTCCAGTAAGTATCCCGCCGTAATAATCAATCTCTCATATAAATTTTTAACGCCATCACTTTTTAACATGGAAGCAAGCAAATCTTCGTTTTTCATTGACGAAGGTTCCTGCTCCTGAACATTTTTCAATGCCTCCTCAAGAATTGCGTCAAACTCGTTTACTTCTTCTAGCGTTTCGTCCTGAGCTTCTTCAGGTTTTTCAACGACAGACAAATCACTTAATTCACTCAGCGTATTTTTGTCAGGCAGCACATCCAACGCCCCTGAAAGCTGCATAAGTTGTGCGAGTTTATTATTAAACTCAGCCTTATCGGAGGTGGAAAACTCAACCTCAGCGTTATTTTGCTTAATTTTTATATAATACTCGCTCATAGTAATATGATACCAAAAATTAAGTTTTTTCACAGCTTCAAAAAAATAATTGAAACATTTCTAAAAAACATGCGTCATTATTTTTATAGCTATAAATTCTTAAACTTTTTTACTAGCAAAAAGACCTATAGTTTAGAGGAAATTTACTGAATTGGTGGAGTATTCAAATTGAAGAATTTATGCTATTATATACGAGAAAACAAGTGGGAGCAGAACAAAAATTATGTTGACTTTTATGAAAAGGCATTTGACCAAAATGAATGCGTTTGTGATTACAGTATTATTTGTAGTTACAACAATGCTGAGTTCCTCAGCACTAGCAGTTGATCCGGCTGCATTGTACGATCAGGTCTGGAAATTAATAACTACAAAATACGTAGATCAGACAAACAACGGACAAGAATGGGACCAATGGCGCCACAAGTACGACCCGTATCTGAAAACGGAAGAAGATGCGTATGTCGCAATTAACACAATGTTAGCAAGCCTTAACGACCCATATACAAAGTTTTTAAACCCAAAAGAATTTGAGGAAGAAACAAGTTCTATCAAAGGTTCGCTCAAAGGTATCGGCGTTCAAATTGGTGTGAGAGACGGCAAATTGCTTATCATAGCCCCAATTGAAGATACGCCAGGCGAGCGTGCAGGGCTGTTGGCAGAGGACGAAATCCTTGAAATTGACGGAGCGAGCACAAAAGGTATAACTGTAGAAAAAGCAGCTGACCGCATTAGAGGCGAAAAAGGCACTACCGTTAAACTCCTCATCAAGCGCGAAAACCAGCCTAACAAAGCATACGACATCGTTCGTGACGAGATTGAAATCAAAGCAGTGTCGGTTAAAGTACCTGAAAATACAAAACTTAGCGAAGAAGTGGGCTATATCAGATTAAGTTCTTTCATCAGCAAAAACGCGGCGAATGAGTTTGCTAACGCACTTAATTCAATGCAGAACAAAAAAGGCTATATCATTGACTTACGTTCTAATCCCGGCGGATTACTGAGTAACGCGATAGTACTTTCGGATATATTCCTCGACGGCAACACAATTGTAAGCACAGTCGACCGCGACGGCTACAAAAACACAACTAAAGCGACAAGACGCTCAGTCACGAATAAGCCGATTGTTATCCTAATCAACAAAGGCAGCGCATCAGCCAGTGAAATCTTCTCGGGCGCGCTAAAAGATAACAACAGAGCAATTATCATCGGCGAAAAATCGTTCGGTAAAGGGCTTGTACAAGAAATTAACAAACTTCAGGGCGGTTCAGGCGTAAATATTACTATCCAAAAATATTTAACTCCAAATGGCACTGATATCAACAAAAAAGGTATCGAACCTGATATAGAAGTTAAATTAACCGAAGACGACGTCAAAAATAAACGAGACGCACAACTTTTGAAGGCAAATGATGTTATATTGCGTATGATTGGATTTCCAATAGCACAAGGACTTAACAAATAATATGCCTGTAATACAGATTACCGGAGGGTCACTAAAATCAAGGAAAATCACTTTTCCGGAGATTCAGACCCTCCGTCCTACTTTATCAAAGACAAGAGAAGCTATTTTCAACATGCTTGCGAGCATGTTTGATGTTGAAGAGGCTTCTTTTTTGGATTTGTTTGCTGGTAGCGGGATAATGGCGTTTGAAGCCGTTTCAAGAGGCTATCAAGAAGTGGTCTGTATAGAAAAGCATGCCGGAGCATGGCATGCCCTTCAACAAAATATTAAGTCATTAAGTGTTGACATAACACCTCTACGCGGTGACGCTCTGAAAATGCCCGAAAAACTAGAGGGCATGGGTAAAAACTTTGATGTGATTTTTATTGACCCTCCATACCAAGAAGGCCTGTATGCTGAGGCTTTAGAACAAATAACCGAGTTCAATATACTTAAGCCCAAAGGCATAATTATTTTAGAGCACCCTGAAAAGTTATTGATAGACTATCAAGCCTACCAAATTATTAAACAAAAAAAGTACTCCGATAAATTGATAACTATGCTTTCTGAATAAGTTGATGCAATAGTAATGTAGGGTGCGTCTTACGCACCAAAATAAATCGTCATGCCGAACTTGTTTGCGGTGACAGTTAGTGTTAGGTAAGGCATTTCAAAACATAAAAAAAACCACTCTGTCGAGTGGGTTGTTTTCTGCATCCTAATGGTTTTTGTGTTTATTATTTAGGAGTTTATATGTGTCTAAATTATTGTGTTTGTTATTGAGTGTTTCAGCTACACTTAAATCCTACATGTTTAATTATGCCATATAATGAGAAATTGTCAAGCAAATAATTAATTCAACCAGTGATTTTCTTTACATTTCTGCTAAAAGCCCGTCACACAGGACAAAACGTCCTAGTGAATTTACGTTACAATATTTTTTTAGGGAGTCAACAAAACATTGATTGTCGCAAAAACCGCCTGAGAGGTATATTTCACTAGGCTGCTTTGCAAAAGTCCATGCGTTGAAGGCGATACCGTGTATAAACTTTGATACAGCGATTTTAGCGGTTTCACCATTTGCTATATCGTCCATGATTTTTTCTAATCCGAAGATACCGCATGTAATATTATACTTTTCGGGCATGACCTGCAAATCATCGACTTTTATATCATAAAATTTCAAAAGCATTTCCACAGTCGCGCCCGTAGCGCTGGCGCATGAGCTGTTCCAGTCTAAGTCTCTGAATTTATTTTCTTTAAATTGTACCCATTTGACGTCGCGGCTGCCTAAATCGAGAATAATATAATTATCGTCCTTGATGCGCTTTGCAGCGCCTTTTGAGAGCGCTATAACTTCATTTACGTAGCTTGCGCCCTGATCTTTGCTTGCTAATGACATGTGGCCTGTGACGCGCTCATAATTTAATTGAGTCTTTTTCATCAAAATTGAAGGCACAATATAATAGCTTTTATCGGCTTCTTTTTTAATAAAATATTGCGCAAAATCTTTCGACAATTGGCTTTCGTTGCCAATTTCGATTAATTTTGACCAAGTTGTTCCTGCATCTAAAAATAATTTACTCATCTTAATTCTATAAATGCCTCAATTTTCGCTTTCACAGAGTTTGTCGACCTGTCGTCAATATCAATGTACAGCCCGTTATATTTGTCGGCTAGATACTTTGCCAGCTGTGCTTTAGCGCAAAAAGCCTGTGAGTAAAATACTGTTGCTACGTTAGTATCGACAAACATCTCTAATTCAATATCTGCCGGGACATTGGCGTCAACGCATCGTGTCCAACCGTAAACGTGAGTTGTATCAGGGAATAATTCCAAAATACTCAGGTCATTCGGCGGTACGCCCCAAAAACCAAATGTTGGCTTGCATTGCACTAACTTTTTGTCATGAGGTTTCACGATTGAAGCCGTTATCAATTCAACTTTTTCACGTAATGGCAATGCAGACGTCGAAATTAGCGGTTCTCGTCTTAAATTCTTTTCCTCGAACTTGCATTGCACAACCTCAAAACCTAAATCCTTCAATAACTCTGACGCAAACCAGCCGCTGTCACACTTATCCTTCCCTATTGGCGCAAGAATCGCAATAATCTCATCTCTATAATACAGCGAATTTGTGATTATATTTTTGATAATTTTGCAATACGCATCAGGCAGCAGCTTTGACTCAGGATGACCGAAATCGAGGTCCAAATCGAACCACTCAGCCTCAGGATAGAGTTTCTTATATTTTTCAATCAAATCAGGTGGCGGGCAGCCCCAAAAAGCGATTTTATTTTGTACGTTCATACTTTTCATACCTATATTTTAGTACAAATAGACAAATACGCGATAATTTTATATAATTAAACTATGGAAGTGACAGAATACAAACTTAATGATGCAATAAGTAAACGGAATCTAGCAGTACAATGCTTGGTGGTGGTAGCTGGTGGAATAGTTTGGCTCACATTTATGCCATTTTCTCCGAAAACTTTATTTTTTATTATTGTTGGATTGTATTATGCATATGTATTATCATCAAATTATGTAGATATTGACGGACAAATAAAGTCACTCATAAAAGAATCGGAGGCTGAAAAATGAACATGGAAATGTTATCTAATATAGTTACAGGTATTGTTGGCATTTTTCTTATAGTTTTAATTACAATGGAACACATTAGAACCAAAAAACAATTCGCAGAGTACATGAAGGATAAAAAATGAACAAAAGGACTATCCTTGTACTCCAATCATGCTAGCAATAAAAATACATATGCACACACATATCGTGCATAGAATTAGATAATTTCCAAGCAAAAATACCAAGGAATGTATTTTTTTTAGCCAATTTGGAATATTTATTTTACTAATTTTAAAGTCTCCATATTTTTTTCGGAGTAAAAATTCTATTACCATCAATATTAGTATTATAAAGAATGGTTCTAGAGTTCTACTCAATACATAAAGCAGTGAAAATGTTATAGCTGATGCTAAGTCATTAATACAATACCCTGTAGAACAACTGTGTGGAGTCGTTTTTACAAAAACAAACTGCAAATAAAGAGCTAATGCAATGTAGCCCAATAAAGACAGAAGGTTAAGAGAAAAATATTTTTTAAAATTATCCATTTGCATAGCACTATGTTATCATAAAACTTAAAAATGAACAAAAAAAATGCCTCGCCTGAGAATCAGTTAAGGGCATTAAAATGTTTGTTTTGTTCTTGTAAATTAAGCGTTTACTTGAGTGTAACAATCTTTGCAGTAAACATCTTTTCCATTCATAGGTTTGAAAGGAACTTTTGTGTCACAGCCGCATTTAGAGCAAACTACATCAAATAGTTTTTTCTTAGATTTTTGGCGTCTGTCTTTTCTGCAGTCGTTGCATCTTTTTGGCTTATTTACAAGCCCTTTTTCTGCGTAGAACTCTTGCTCACCAACGGTGAACAAAAAGGTAGCTCCGCAGTCCTCACATACAAGCGATTCATCTTCGTACATTTTGGTCTTCTCCTTGATTAGTTAAACTGGGTAAATAACTGACCAACTAGGAATTAAAGAGTTAATTACTATGGGACTGATACTTACTGTTAATATATTAAACTTATTTTCAATATTTCGCAAGGGATTTCATTTTTACCGCCACATTTTTTTACAATCTGTGATTCCATTTAAGTGATTCTACAGCGCCATTTACAATTTTGAATAACTCAACGTCTTGTAAATATTCTTCCTTAAAATGCAGCGTATCAACAGATGTAATAATCGTTTGGGTATTTTGCTCTATTGAGTTTAGCAAATAGTTTTGCCTCAAATCGTCCAGCTCTGCAAGTACATCATCAAGCAGTAGAACAGGGCTTTCGCCGAATTGTTTTTCAATTAATGCCAATTCAGCCAATTTAAGAGCTAAAACGATTGTTCGCTGCTGGCCTTGTGAGGCAAACTTTTTAGCCTCAACATCGTTAATAAAATATGAAATATCGTCACGATGCGGCCCGACAAGACTTTGCGCGCGAATGATTTCCTCTTGTTCGCGCTCGGCTAATTTTTGCTCAAATTCAGCTGCAATATTTTCAATAGAAATTATTGCGTCAGAAATGCAATTAAAATCACTGATTACGGTCGAATTATAATCAATGCGCAAGTTTTCGTTGTTGGAGATTTCGCTGTGTTTGATGGCTGCTATTTTTTGTAATTCTTTTAAAAATTTTATCCGTAAATAAATGATATTGCTGCCGGCTGTGACTAATTGCTCGTTCCAGACAGAAAACAGCTTTTCATCGAACTGCATATTATTCTTCAATGCCTTGAGATAATTGTTTTTTTGTATGCGAATTTTATTGTATTTTGAAAGCCTGTCAGAATATGCCGGATAAAGCTGCCCGATTGCAACATCAAGCCAACTGCGCCTATCGTCAGGCACACCGCGCAAAAGCAGCAGGTCTGTCACGCTAAAACACACAACGGAAAGCTGTGACGTGAATTCAGACGTTTTGGTTTTCTTCAAGCCGTTTACTTTTAGTATTTTTTTCTTCGGCGGGTTTAAAATAACCTCTAGTTCTGTTTCAACACATTCTTTTGTGATTTCAGCCTTGATATTAGAAAAATCCTTACCCCATGTAATCAACTCTGAGTCGTGCCCTGCATTCAACGCTTGTAGGCATGACAGGTAGTGTATTGCCTCCAAAATATTGGTTTTACCTTGTGCATTTTTGCCGATAAGCAAGACCTTATTGGAGTTAAACTCCAAATTCAACTCCTCGTAATTCCTGAAATTATTCAATTTTAGCGTTTTGATAAACATATCTTTTTCTTTTGGATTGGTGGGCAATACCCAACCCTACTTTACTATGTGTTTTAATCGGTGCGTAGGACGCACCCTACATTCTTTTTTAATTATCTCACCCAGTGTAGTACTTTTATAATAACAAATTTTTTGATAATATCATAATATGGAAAACTTAAATCATTTAAAAGACGAACTAATCAAGTGCGGGCATTTGTTAGATAAGAAAAACCTAACTCCTGCAACCTCAGGCAACATAAGCATGCGCTGTGGTGAAAATTATTTGATTTCTGCGTCAGGCAGCTGTCTCGGCGATTTGTCATACGATGACATTGTGTTGATTGATGAACATGCGAATGTGCTTGATGGCGGTAGAAAGCCTTCTTCCGAAAAATTTATGCATATTGAAACGTACAAAACACGTCCTGATATTGATGCGTTTATTCACTGTCACAGCCCGAAAACAACGGCATTTTCTGTCGCCGGTATTGCAATGGAGGCTCCGATTTTAAGCGAATTTGTGTACTATTTCAACAAAATCCCCCTAGCGCAGTATGCAGCACCATCTTCATCAAAACTTGTGGAGTACACTGTACCTCATTTTCAGGGCAGTAACGCAGTGTTAATGGCGAATCATGGTATTGCTGTTTGTGCAAAAACGCTGAAAGAAGCGTTTTATTTCGTCGAATCAATCGAAACTTACGCAGATGTGTATTTAGGCGCGAAACTTTTAGGCAACATGAATTATTTGACACAAGAAGAGATAGAAGAAATTAATCAGCTGCACCAAAAATAATTTCTAATTTTTTTTCTTATGCTCAATTACTTCACCGGCTGCGTTTGTCACCGTTCTTTCGAGCAGTTCACCGCTTATAGGATGGCGTTCAACGCTTACTATTGTTTTTAAATTGCCGTTAGTGTCATAATTTTGAATATCACAGGTCAAACTGTGAGGTGATGCAAAAATCCGTTCGGTACTGGCTCTTGGCATTCCATCTGCATAAAAATGCAGGGTTTTAGTATGCTGCAGGCTGTGATCCTTGGATGTTTGGGTTACATCAACACTGGCGAGATTGCCATTATTATGATACAGCTTGTGTCTGTTGGACATTACGCCAAAAGGTGATACGTCAAAAGAACTTTCAACTGATAAGACGCCATTCTCAAATTCTTGTGTGTCGCCTGCAACTATTTCACCATCGACATCGTAATATTTAATGTTTTCGCGACACAGTGCGTTTGAAAACGGGGCGTATCTGCGCTCAATCGACATTGCTATTTTGTTGTCATCGTCGTAATGATACTCACTTTTTGTCTGCTCTTCATCTAAATAATCACCACTCCAGTGTTCATAGGTGATTAGCCCATCTTCTTTCTCTTGATACAACAATATCGGGCTCTTTGGCATTTTGGGCTTATTGCCCTTGTTATCTAGCTTTGGTTGTTCGATGAGATTATTGTAAACCTCAATACGGCGTTGTTTAATTGGCATATCGTAGCTGCCGGCATTTTTATGGCTGCCAATATTCGTCATTGCAAATTCCTCTTCCTGTTTTTGTGTAGATATTTATATAAAAACAGGAATCACAAAAAAATTGCCCTAAACTATTTTTCCGAATCGTTAATAAAATTTTGCAAGTTTTTAATTTTACCTTGCAAAGTATCGACATTAGTCAGCTTGGCGCGACATTTACGTAAAATACCACTTACCATATTTTCACTTGACTGACTTTGGGAAAAAGTATCAGCCTCCGAACCAAAAGTAACATTTTTTTTCGTATCATTGTTATTGCGAAGGATTTCAAGATTTTTTCGGAACTCTTCTCTAAGCTGGTTAACATTATATTTATTGACGTTGTTGTTCATTAAGACCTCTGCGTTCTCTATTTTTATGATAATACACTTCCTGAAATATGTCGAGTATTAAGCATTGCATACATACTGGAATTTTTCTCAGGTTTCGAAGAAAATATTAGTATGAGAGTATTGGTATTTTTAGTATTACTTATAGGATTAGTCTTGAATAACGGCTTTGCGCGGGCAGAGGGGATTGTCGAGGACGAAGTCGGCTCAACTCCTGAGATACATGGGATTAATCTTGAGCCGATTGAGTTTGATAAGAATTTGCTCCGAGAGCCTAAAAAAGTTTACAAAATTCGTATCGATAACTACGATGCGTCTTCGGTTACCACGCCTGATTTTGCGCTCATGCCGGAGTACGAGTATAAATTGTTTAGAATTTATGACTCAAAGACAAAATTCCCTCATATGAATCGTGCAATCCCAATTGCAGCAGACTACAACATAGCGCCGCAAATACAGATTTCCACAGGACAAGTCGAGCTGTCCGATTTTGACGGACAAACTATCAGATTCATCAGCGAACGCGAAACAAGACACGACGAAGGCGCTAAATTATACTATTCAGGACAGTATTTTAATTATTCAACCGGGATTTTTAGCTCCACAGCCAACGGTACAACCTCAGCAGGCTCGGTAATCAGCACAAAACCCATAAACCTGTACGATATGGGCACACTAAGGCTCGGTGGAGGGCATTATGCGTATGACGTTAATAACAGTGGCGTCAACACCGTCGGGCTGTTCAGCGAATATCGGCATAAAAAATTTAAGTTGAATACCCAATACTCAAACAGCCGTAATATGCGTGACGATTGCTCAATTAATAAAATTTACATCCTGCCGGAACTGGCTTTAACAAACACACTCTCACTAAAATATATCCATAAGCAAAATCTGACCGAAGAATCATACCAGCACGGCTTTGGCTTAAAATATAAGCCAAAAACCTTTACTAACAAGCTCGAATTCGAAGTCGACACAACAACAAAATACTACAACTACATGGAATCAAGCCAACGCCTGAATTTTTCAACTAAGTTTAAGATATAATTCTATCTTTTCGCTGTCCCGCAGCGCGGTTTATGCATTTTTCATAAAACGTTAGTATGCGGGATCTCATAGCATGAGACCCCGTGCATTCACGATTAATGTTTGAATCCCAAATTCAATGTCCGGGGCAGCCTTGTACTACATGGAATCAAGCCAACGTCTGAATTTCTCAACAAAGTTTAAGATTTAGATGAGAAGAATTTTTCAAAGGCGGCAATTGAAGTATTTCTGCTGGTTTCATCTGCGAAGGCATGCCAAATCTCGAAAAAATGTTGCTCCATCTTGTCAGCCACTTTTGTTTTAATATATTTTGCAGCATTGTTATTCAAATCATCGAGAGTCCTCTTAGCTGCTTGAACTTCTGCAGCGTGTTCCTTGCGGGCTTCTTTGTCGAATTTATCTATTTGTGTGCCATTTAATACATTTTTAATACCTGTTTGCACTTTATCATATTCTTCTTGTGTTAAATCCGGGAACCAGTAACCACTGTTTTCGCCACCTACGTTTCGTATCGCTTTAGCAAAAAACTCGTCTTTGGAGCCTACTTCTTTTTTTAATTGTTGAGCAAGTTGAATATATTTTTTGCTATTGAGTTCAGGTTGGGTTGTTGAACCGAATTTAACGTTATTTTGGTAGGGTGCGATTTTTAACATTTTGATTCCTTTCATATGTTTTATGTGTATGACTATATTAAGACTTAGATTCTTGGGATGGGAACATTCTTTCCCAAACGCGCCAGAGAATAATACGTCCTGTTTGGCCTTCGTTAGCTGCTTGAAGATTAGAAAAATATTGCCACATTTCGCTCTGCTGTCTTTTAGCAATATGTGCATCTTCGTTATCTTTTAAGTCTTTTAGCTTTGCTTCGGTTTCTTTGACTAATGTCTCATAACCTATGCGCGCTTTTGTATACGCTAACTCTATTTGTTCGCCGTTTATAACGTTATTTAGCTTTTCCTGGATAGCGTTGTACATTTTGTTTATAAATTCAGGCGTGAATCTATTTTCACCAAACATGGTATCGTCTTTGCATTTTTCTTTTTCGTTCATCGCCGCAATGAGAAACTCCTCTTTTAGACCTACTCTGCCTTTTAGATATTTGGCATAATCAACATATTTTGCTCTGTCTGTCTCTGATGTCGCGTCAAAATAGCCGAATTTAACGTTATTTTGGTAGGGTGCGATTTTTAACATTTTTTTATTCCTTTTCTATAATGGCTTGATACTTTGTTGAGTCAACGCACGGTATTGTTGCATGACCTCGCCTACTTTTTTCCCCATAAGTTCATGGAAGTTTTTCCGGATATGTCTGTCGGGATTATTTTCTAGTTTAGTGTATTCACGGTTTGCCATTACGTACTGTGAATATATTTCATTTTTCTTTTCTTCTGCGGTGAGCAAATCATTTTTATACTTTTCTTGCGCCTTGCTCAAAGAATTTTCTGCAAGCTCGTCGTCACTCAACTCGTCAATTTTGTCTTGAATTTTTGCATAGTTTTCTCTCAAAAAATCTACATTGAGCCTTCGCACATCCATTCTTGTAGAGGCGTCAATATCTTTTTTATTTTGTTCTTTGCATTTTCTGATGAATTCATCAGCCGAGCCTACCTCTTGAGATAAATAAATCGGGTAGTGCTCCTGATACAAATATCTGTCTTCAAAAGTTAACGGGGCAGGCGAGCCAAATTTAATATTTTGATTCACGGGTAAAATTTTCATAATTCCACTTCCTGTTTTAATACTAATTTTAAAACCAAACAAAATTTAATTTGCTATTTATACAGGAAATGTAAAGTTTTTATAAGCATTAGCTGTTGAAGCATTACGGATGTAGTCTAATATTGCGCCGCCAATTTCTTCTGCAGGGTCAAATGGCTGTGTCGCTTGAGGCTTTTGCGCATTCCTAATCATCATGTTAATCAACGGGCCAAACGCATCTGGTACTTGTGTTTTACGATAAATACCTGCAAGCATAACCTGAACATTAGGCGAGTCAGTGTTATTAAATCTCGAAATTGTCGGATAAGTCAGCGCTATACCGTTTGTACGCATATCAAGCATTCTGTCCAAAACATACAGCCCTTCACAAATTTGCTGCTCGGTTTGAGCAGTTTTCAAAAAATTATCAACATAAAAAATAGCGTGCTCGCGATATGGCACTATTTTACTCACAAGTTCGTTATTAAAAATAATGTAATTACGCTGTGCATTGGGCATTTCGACTTTTGTCCCGAGCTGCTGCACCAAATTATTGAGATACTCAGGGCTATTGTTGGGGTTTGCGCTGCACAAGCTTGGCGTTTGCCGGGTTATCGGAATATATCGGGGGTAAGTGTTAACAGGTGATAGCATACTCGTTTCCTCTCTAAGAATAAATATAAGGAGGGCCGTTTTTAATTTCATATAAAATATTGGCCGCCATATTTTTCAATCTGTCTTTGTCTTTTTCGCCTCGCGATTGAAGCTTAAATTCTCTAACCAACGGTGCAACAGCAACACGTTTTTTGGTCTCAAAGTTTTTTATCTCGACCTCAACCAATCTCTGCTGTAAATCTAACTCAGTTTTTGCGTTGACTTTGCTGACTTGTACGGAGCGAACAGCCTCAACAGCGCGAGTGCCCACGTAACTAAGTCCTGAAACACCGGCGATACCTGCGAATAGCGAGCCTAAAAACGGGTTGTCGAAATTCACAACCCAGTTGTAAAAATGCCCTAAAATATTATCAATATACGAGAAGTATGACGGCCGCGGGCTTGGTGTTCCTGCAAAAGCTTCAGGCGGGGTTTGTGAAATTTTCTCCAACTCTGTTTTCAACTCGGATTCAAACTTGCCAAAGCGTTCTCCATCAACTTTCTTTTTTATAACTGACAAAATTCCGCCATATTCTTCCGATTTAGGGTTTACAGCAGCAAGCGCTTTTTTTATGTATGTTAAGCCGTTCTCATCCACATTGCTGCGCCCGACCATTTGCTCAAGATCTTTTAGAACGTTAGCCTTGTGTGTGTCAATCAACTTTGCCGCTTTTTGTAAATTTTTCAGTGACAAATAAGTCAAGCCGACCACAGCCACAGTAGTAACGCCGGCTAATAAAGGTAAGGTTAAGTCTTTTTTTTGCGGTTTTTCTTCAGCCAAGAAATCGTAGTTGCCCTTAAAATTAATGAATTTCCTGAATGCCGGATGTTTCTGCGAAGTGGGCGGCGCATCTGTATTCAACAATTCCTCGAATTCCTTTGCTTTTTCAGCTAACATTCCACGCATAAAATTAATCTTGCCTGCGAAGGTCTGCGCCTCAACTTTAATCAACTTTTCCTGTAAATTGCGTTGAATATCAGCCTCTTGACGCTTAATCCATGTATCTTTAAAACCATCGACACAATTTCTTGCGATTAAAGCCGCAGACGCAAACACAAAAACTCCCAACGCGCCGACAATAGTTCTGACATTGGGGTTCTGAAGCGCAGCATAAGTTACAAAAAACTTTTCGTCATTTAAATTAATATTACGAGCAACCTCGGGCAGCGTTTTCCATGCCGGCAATTTAGCTTTATTTCTCGCCGCTAACAGCAGCCCGCCGGTGATTGCCGCCAATCCTGCCGTTAAGCCGACTGTTGCCGCGCAAAGTGGCAAAATCGCGCTTTTAACATATGATTTATCTGTATCGGTACTTTTTTGCTGGGGCTTCCGACTTATTTGATTCAAATCAATTTCATTATCTGAAATAATCAAAGCATCACAAACGTCACTAAGGCTTGGCTTTACGTTAATCATGTTGTCAACAATCACGCCTTTACGCATTTCAGCGGCGCGTTCACTTTGAGACGTTGTCAGCGTTCGCGTTTGGCGTTGTAATTCTAAATTGTTAAATCGTTCGATTCCGTTCATTTACTTCCTTTTTGCGGTGCGTGGGACGCACCCTACTTTTATATATTGTAGGTTGGGGTTTCCACCCCAACATCATTATTTAATAAGCGTTTTTCTTTAATCTGTGTCAATTCAAATGCACGCTTGTCATCTTCTACACGCTCATCTTCATCATCTGTGGCAAATTCAGTGTCAATAAACGCAAACAGACTTAAAACTTTTTTGGTTAGCTGTTTGAATCTATCGGCAACACTCTTTTCAAGAGCATTTTTCATTTCGCCAAAAATTGCAGCCAGCTTGTCCGAAATATCAATGATTTTTTGCTTAATATCATTTAGGACTTGCTTTACTTGTTGTGTAAGGTTTTGTAGGTTTTCTCTGATAACATTAACCAGATTACGAATACTGTTCAAAGCCGGTTGTATCAGGGTTTTGTTCATCGCCTCAAGGGCCTTTGAGGCGATATTTGAGACAACATTACCGACAAATGCTGCGAATCTGCCTGCCATTTGTGCAACCGCATTGTTCTGAAATGCCAGTTGAGCTTGATTTTGCTGTGCTTCTTGCAGCTGTCTTTGTTTCATTTGATTGAGAATAAGACTTTGGGCAAAACATTCGTTCCATGTCATTTCACCAGCACGACGTCTTGTGTCATGACGATCAACGTTCCCGCCTCCGCCACCCATTCCCCGGCATAGCGGGCATGCGCCCATTGGTGCGCCGTGCGGGCATGTGCCTGCTTGTTGTTTTTGTACTGTAACTGCTTGTATAGACATAAAAAATCCCTGTTTTTTGCAAACCGGGATACTTAAAGCTTTTGCCTGAACTTAAAGCTCGAAGTATCGGCATTTGATATTATGAGTATTCCGACTGTCTCACTTTCGTGAGGCCATTTTGCGCGTTTCGAGCAAGCTCTCAATCGACAAAAGAAGGCACGGCTGCGGCTCAGCTAAGGACTCTCACCTTATTTCCTCATTGATTTAATCTTATTAGCCACAAGCCTCAATGTCAATTTATTATAAATTTTTTGTAACCTAATTGTATAGTGTTACTTTACACTATACAAAAAATCTGTTATACTGAGTATATGATTAAATCGTTTAAGCACAAAGGGCTTGAAAATTTCTTTAAAACAGGTAATACAAAAGGCATTCAAGCACAACACACAAAGAAATTGCAGTTAATTCTCATGTCTTTGAATGTAGCCACCAATTTAAATATGTTGAATATTCCAACATTTAGAATACACGCACTAAAAGGTGACTTAAAAGATTATCATGCAATCACTGTTCAAGCCAACTGGCGTGTCATTTTTAAATTTGAAAATGAAGATGTATACGTCGTTGACTATTTAGATTATCACTAAAGAAAGGCAATTTTATGGAAATGTATAATCCTGCACACCCCGGAGAATTACTAAAGATAGGATATTTAGACGAATTAAATATCTCA
This sequence comes from Candidatus Gastranaerophilaceae bacterium, assembly GCA_031551265.1. GTDB lineage: Bacteria > Cyanobacteriota > Vampirovibrionia > Gastranaerophilales > Gastranaerophilaceae > JAVBNU01. The sequence goes on along the minus strand of JAVBNU010000005.1, from coordinate 26,864 downwards.
GTTGCGACTGCTGCGATTAAAATGGGTGTTTCAAGAAAAACAATGTACGATTTAATAAACGGTAAAAGCGCTGTCACTCCTACCATGGCACTAAAAATTGAAAAGGCCTTCAATTCGGATGCAAAGTTTTGGCTAGACTTACAAACTCAGTATGAGCTATGGCAAACACGCCAAAAAATAAATTTGGATAACGTAGAAGTGATGTATAACTAGCTTGTCACAATCTCTAAACCTGCATCAGTAACGAGTTTTGCGTCTTCATGCGGCAGCGCGCTTGTAGTGGTTAGCATGTTACCGACAATCAGGGCGTTAATACCGGCTTTGAGCGCTAGTTTCTGGTTTTTTAATGAAAATCTTGTATTTCTGCCGCCCGCAAAACGCAGCCAGACATCTGGCATTACTATTCTGAACACGCAAATAGTGCGTAAAATCTCTTCTTCGTCAATTTTGTCGCCATAATTTTCCAGAGGCGTGCCTTCGATGGGATTGAGAATATTTATCGGCACAGAAACAGGTTTGAGTTCAGCAAGCTGCATTGCCATTTCTACACGCTGCTCACGAGTTTCTCCCATCCCTATGATTACGCCGGCGCAAACATCAATGCCATGTTTTTGGGCAATTTTGATAGTATTGGCTCTGTCTTGAAAAGTATGGGTTGAGCAAATAAAGTCGTGGTGCGATTTTGCTGTGTTAATATTGTGATGATAGCGCGCCATGCCGGCGTTTTTGAGCTTTTTTGCCTGTTCATCGTTAATTAAGCCAAGTGAACAGCAGCATCTCATTCCGTCTATTGCCGCGACTTCTTGTACCATATCGAGAATTTTTTCAAAATCATTTTCTTGAGGAGAGCGGCCTGATGTTACGATACTAAAATAAGTTGCGCCGTTTTCTTTTGCGCTCAATGCAGCTTTTTTTACATCTTCAACTGAAACCAAGGGATGAACTTCAATTTTGGCTTTATTATGGGCGCTTTGAGAACAGTATTTGCAATTTTCGCTGCAACTGCCTGTTTTGGCGCTAATTATGCTGCAAAATTCGACGACAGGTTCAAAGTTTTCACGCGTTACCCTGGCTGCTTTTTCAACCAATTCTTCAATATTCAAATCGTATAGTTTTAAAATTTCTTCAATCATTTTTCTTTTATTCGGTGCGTATGACGCACCCTACAGTTTACGTTTTGTCTTTGCGAGGAGGGCGATAGCCCGACGTGGCAATCCAGTATAAATTACCCCATCATCTCCACCATTTTTTCAATTGGCGCACGTGCTTTTTCAGCGATTTCTTCATCGACAATAATTTCGTTCACTTCGTTTTCAAGCGCATTCAAAATATCTTCAAGCTGATTCCATTTCATATTCGGACATACCAATTTTGGTGAAGCCAGAATAAATTTCTTATCTTTAAAGTCACGTTCTAAACGCTCAACTATCGCGCGTTCTGTGACAATGATGAATTCTTTTGCGTTGCTATTTGCGGCAAATTTCATGATGCCTGTTGTTGAGCCGGCATAGTCGGCAAGATTCAAGATTTCACCACGACACTCAGGGTGAGCGAGCACGAGCGCGTTTGGATACTCTTTTTTTAGTGCCAAAATATCTTCGGGCTTGATATTCATATGAGTCGGGCAATAGCCGGGATAAGTAGTAACTTCAACACCTTCAATCTGTGACGCAACGTAGGCACCAAGATACGTATCAGGGGCAAAAAGGATTTTTGGTACATTCAAAGATTTAACGATATTAACGGCATTTGCGCTTGTACAGCAAATGTCAACCTCTGATTTTACTTCTGCTGAAGAATTTACGTAGCATACGACAGGAACGCCGGGATTTTTTGATTTAAACTCGCGTAATTGCATTAAATCAATCATATCAGCCATGCGGCAGCCTGATTCCAAGCGCGGTAGTAAAACTTTTTTGTCAGGCGACAGAATTTTAGCCGTTTCAGCCATAAAATACACCCCTGCAAACACAATGATATCCGCATCGGTTTTTGCCGCCTGTTGGCTAAGATACAGTGAGTCGCCAACAAAATCAGCAACCTTATCAAGCTCAATGTTTTGATATGCGTGCACCAAAATTACAGCATTCTTATCCTGTTTCAGCTTTTTTATTTTATTAATAATCTCGGTTGCGTTTCTCATTGCCTAATCTCTTAAGTTGCTTTAATTGTAACCTAAAATGAATTATACACAAGTTCTAAATAATTATTACGAAGTGTTACTATTTGAATTAAAATTCGTATGAATTTAGCAATTTTTGACGCCGGTTAGCCTTAAAAAGTATATGTGTGTAATAAAATATCGGAAGGTGTAATTATGTTTTTATCCAATAATATAAGTTTTTGTGGCGCTAAGGGCGATGCTCCTGATAAAAAAGAAAAGATTGTATGCAAAGACCATACAAATAGGCAACAACATCAATTTGATTCACCTGCTAAGCTGCAAAAATATATCTATCATCAATTGGCCAGCGGCAAAGAGGTTGAAGCCGAAACGACTTACAAAGGTACGACATATAAATCATATGCAGTTCCTCAGGCTGATGAAGAAACATCATTAAAGTCGTCAATGACGGATATGGACATTTATGATATGCAAGAAGTTGAAATTCCTGAAAGCCTCATTTGTAGCGTGAGAGATTGGGATTTACCTGTTGAAACAGTAGAAAAGCTCAAAGCTCTTCGTGTCGCACAGGCAATAACTCAAAGAGCTATGGGTAGAGACATCAATATTTTGACTGATGCGCAAAAGAAAGCGCAACAAGATAAAAACTCACGAGCTGCCGTAGTTTCCAGTGAAATTTTGAAACGCTTTGCTGCAATACATAAAATAATAAAAGGCGAAGAAATATCACCTGAAAGAATTAAAGAAATTATGGAAAAATCCAGACCCGCAGCGGCAGCTATGATTGAGCAAGCACCTGCCAATATGAGTGATGAAAAAATAATTGAAAAATTTTTGAAAGATTTTGTCGAACATAGCAGAGAAAAACGAGCACATGAGGAATTTGAAAAATCTGTAAGCAAGTCTAAAGTATCTATGTCGCAATACGTTGGAAATGACCAAGAGGTAGAACAAGGCTTTGATTCACTTCAAGAGCTGCGAAAAGAATTATATTATTTAATCCTTAATAGCAAAGAAAGTATACTTCGTGATATAGATTACAAAGATGATACAGTACGTAATTCTGCTGCCTTTAATATCCTAATACCCGATGATGAAGCCTATGAGCGACATAAAAAAGAAGGCGATACTGATAATCCATACTGGGTCGACTATGATATGGCTAAAACGCAAATATCTCCTGAGTTCAAAGAACGCTTACAGGAATGGGGTTTAAATACACCTGAAAATATTAAAAAAGCAGACGCTGCAAGAGTAGCACAAAGTGTGGTAGACAGATTGCGTGAAAGCAGTTTTGAAGATAACACAACTGAACACTTGCTTGCACACTACAAAAATGTACATTTTTCTCTATCGCATTTTGATGTTAAAAATGTGGGTGAGGACTGTGCGAGAAGAAGGGCACAAGCACAAGGTGACGAATCTGAATATGATGCTGGCATGATGGACGATTCAATAAAAGCGAAATTGGCAATGGAACAGCGTGAACGCTGGTTGAACAAATTAGGCAAAATAACCAAAGAACTCAATAAAAGGGGCGTCAAACCTGAAAAAGCATTTGAAAAGCCTAAGCCAATCAGGCAGCCTTATCATAATAAGATGGCGCTACTTGAATGTATGAGACGTCTTGAAGAACATATTGAAAATGGAACAATACATAAAAAATACGCAAAAAAACTTAATAAGATTGAACAAATGTGCGATAAAGCTGCAAGAGAATTTGATAAGACAGCCTCTGATGAATTGTGTGGTGAAGAATATATTGAAGCTTTTTGCGACATGTTCCTTGATCGTTACTTAAATCCCGAAGATTATTAAGTTTTGGTGGTTTGGGAACCCACCTTACAATTTTCTCAGCGTCATACCGGCCTTGAGCCGGTATCTTGCCAGTTAGGTAATAAGTTTTTTCACACTTAAAATTTAAAAAAAGCTTAATAGATCTCGGATATTTTTTTCAAAAATTCCGGGATGACAGTTTATCAGTCTTACTTCTCTAAAACACAGCTTTAAATTACGTAACCTCAAACATTAAAAAATAATTAATAAATCTTGTTTCGATTTATTCATGCCATATAATTAAAGGTATGTAGCTTAAAAAGGTATCAAAGAGATTATGAAAAAACATCATAACAACGAACACCCGGAAGATATAAATATGGATAAGGCAGACAAGTCTAATAATCCGTTTTGTGCTGACTCGGAGCAAGAATGTGCTGCGGAAGATACAGCAAACAATTGCAATAATGAATTACAGGCAAAATACGACAACTTGCACAATCAGTACGTGAGACTGGCTGCCGATTTTGACAATTACCGCAAAAGACAGGCTCAAGAAAAAGAAGCCTGGCTAAAATACGGTATGGAAGAAACTTTGACAAAAATGCTCGAAGTTTTAGATAATTTTGACAGAGCTAACAAATCGTGTGAAAATGTTAATGACGTAGCAACTACTAAAGAATGTTTCGGTATCTTAGGCAAACAGGTCAAAGAAACATTGCAGAAGTTAGGACTAAAAGAAATTCAGACAGAAAATACCGAATTTGACCCTAATTTCCACGAGGCAGTGATGCAAACGCCAACATCAGAATATAAAGAACATATGATAATAAACGAATTACAAAAAGGTTACCAATATGGTGACAAAGTCCTGAGACCGGCGCTGGTGAATGTAGCGACGAGTGAGTGAGATTAATGAGTACAAACTACTACGATATATTGGAAGTTGATAAAAACGCAACAAAAGACGAGATAAAAAGTTCATTTCGCAAAAAAGCAAGACAGTGCCATCCGGACGTAAATAAAGAGCCTGATGCAGAAGCAAAGTTTAAAGAACTGGGCAAAGCATACGAGACTTTGATGGACGATGACAAACGGGCACTATATGACCGTTATGGCGAAGATGGGCTGAAAGATGCCGGCTATAGTACGTCAGGTCCGTTCGATTTCGGGTTTGGGAACCTTAATGACATATTCGAGACGTTTTTCGGCAGCTTTGGCGGTTTTGGCGGCGGTTATTACGACCCTAATGCCCCGCAGCAAGGCGATGATTTGCGCTATAATCTCGAGCTTGAATTTAAAGAAGCTGTATTTGGTGTAGAAAAAGATATAAAAATTACACATATGGAAGTTTGTCCAAAATGCAACGGCTCAAAAGCCGAAGCCGGTTCGCGTCCTGAAACATGCAAAACTTGTGGCGGGCGAGGTAAGGTTCAACAAACAACCAACACGATTTTGGGTCAATTCACACAAATCGGCGAGTGTCCGAAATGCAACGGCAGCGGTCAAGTTATCAGTAAGCCTTGTCGTGAATGCAGTGGTGTTGGGAATGTGCAGGTTGAAAAAAATATTCATGTAAAGATCCCTGCGGGTGTTGATTCATCGGCCAAAATCAGATTATCAGGCGAAGGTAATGCAGGAATTAACGGCGGCCCGGCAGGAGATCTGTATATTGTCCTATATGTTAAGAAAGATAAAAATTTCAAGCGCGATGGTTACAATATTTACACCGAAATATTAATTTCCATGCCTCAAGCTGTATTAGGTGATACAATACAAGTAACGACTCTTGAAGGTCAGTCTCCACTGCATGTACCGGCCGGAACTGAGTCAGGTCAAGTTTTAACTATGAAAAATCAGGGTATACCATATTTAGGACAAGCAGGGCACAGAGGCGATTTATTTGTGGTCACAAAAATAAAAACACCCACGCACCTGAGTGATGAAGAGAAAAAATTATACGCACGTCTTTATGAAATATCGACAAATAAAAAATTTACAAATGAGAGTATTTTAGATAAAGTAAAGAATGTACTGGGCAATAATTAATAGAGGATAATGTATGAAATTAACTAGATTACTAACGTTACTAACAGCAATGTTTGTCCTTGTAACGTCTGCATATTCAGCTACGATTCCTCAAAATGTCCAACAATTTATAGCGGCTAAATTCCCTAAATCAACATTTCGATTTGACGGGTTGATAATATTACCTGACGGTACGAAATACTTACCTGTATTTCCGGCTATTTCAATGGTAAACGCAAGTCTTGGCATAAAAACAAGTATGCCTGCAACACAAGATTTTGGCACAAAGCCAAATGTTGTCGTGTTTAATAATAACTTTGTGTTATTAAAACTGGTACCTGCAGCAGGTGGAAAACTAAGCGTAGCAGCCTATCAAAGCTACCCTATTGAAGTAAAAACTGGTTTGTTGCCGCAGGATTTGATTGTTCCTCACGGGTTAATTTTACCTGAGGAATTAAGCGGAATTTTAGGTGATTTAGAAATCCCGCTTTACCCTATTGCGACGATTGTGCCGGCGTCTGTTGAGACGGGAACTATTGTTGAAACAAAAACTGTAATGTCCACAAAAACTCAGGACAGCCGTATAACTGCTACAGCTAACCGCCCAAAAGCAAAAGTTTTAGATCGTGATATTCCGGCTGTGCTTAAAAATAAAAAATATTTAGTAACAAATCTCGACACAGAATATATTAATGTAATTCCTTCATATGCGGGTGAGCCTGAATTTACCCTCAAATTAGACAGCATAGCACGCGATATGAAAGCTACAAGTGACGAAGCTTATGTTATGATTGCCAAAACAAACAACACAAGCATCGATTTAGTTGATATGAAAGCCGAAGAAATCATTAAACAGATTGATTTGGAGGTTCAACCTAACGAAATCCTGATTACCCCTGATAATAGAATTGCGTTTGTAACAAGTTTGGATGACCATTCGATTTTTGTGATTGACATATCAACAATGAAAATTGTCCAAAAAATCCAAGTGCAAGGTATGCCTGAAAAGCTTGCGTTGTCGGACGATTTTAAAAGATTGTTGTACTATGATAAATTATCTTCAAAGTTATACTGTATAGAATTGAAAGACAAATATATCAGCACATTGATTGGAGAATTCCCGAACGCATCTAAATTCTTATTCGTTGGCAACACAGTGTACGCGCTGCTGAGAACAGCAAATAAATTGCAGGTTATGCCGTACAACCCGAAAGAATTTTCGGGCGAAGAAAAATCAGTAAAAAGTGCTGAACTCAAAAGAGAAAAAGTGCGTTTGACAGAAGCTGATGCTCCTGCCTCGCTAGACTATTCTTCAAAAGAAGACGGTGCACTCAATAGACCGGCAAAGAAAGACTTACCATACAGAGATAACAACACAATTTTACCTTTGATGGTTGATGAAGAAATTGGCGCAAAAGACAGTTCTGTGAAAATTCAGGTAAGCGACAAGCCTGTTGATATGATTAGATACGGTAATCGCTTATTCGTTCTAGGCGCTAAAAATAACGAAGTTGATGTTATCAATTTGGATAGAAACGAGCGTGAAGGTACGGTGAAACTACCGCTCAAAGGCTTCTCGAAAAGAATTACACAAGTTTCTAACTCAAATATAGCGCTTATTACAAACGTTACCGATAATCGCTACGTGATTTTTGACCTTAGTCAGGTTCGCCCTGTTGAGGTTGTGCCTGTGAATGTGCCTATTAATAATATTATTATCCTAAAGGATAGATAATGAATGATATTCAGGAACGGGTATTGAAAGAGCTTGAGAGTACAGCTGAAAACTTTTGGAATGTTTCTCGCGTTACAGCCAATTTTTTGAGTATGCTGATAAAAATCTCGGGCGCTAAAAATGTGCTTGAATTAGGTACGTCAAACGGTTATTCAGGGATATGGATTGCAGAAGCGCTGAAATTGGTGAACGGTCATCTCACAACTATTGAGTTTTGGGATAACAGGCTGGATATGGCGAGAGCCAATTTCGAAAAATGCGGAGTTTCAGATTTGATTACGACAAAATTGGGCTCTGCTACTACAATTTTGGCTGAACTCAATGACACTTACGATATGGTGTTCATTGATGCGAATAAGTCAGAGTATATAAAATATTTTGATTTAATCCATCCTATGCTCAAGGTTGGTGGTGTGATTGCGGCAGACAATATTTTGTCGCACAAGGAAAAAGTAGCGCCTTTTGTAGAGCGCATTAGTAATCATTCTCAATATCAAACACAAATTTTGGATTTACCTGACGGCTTGCTATTGGCTTATAAGCATTCTTAAGTTAAGCTTGCGTCATGCTGAAAGTAGGTTGGGGTTTCTACCCCAACATTATAATCTTGGTGCAGTGGTGACTGCACCCTACAATGCTTTCCTAAATTGTAGTGATTTCCTGCGTGTTGTGATATTTTGGATAATAGTAGGGTGCGTCTTACGCACCGAAATCATAATGGTGCGTGAAATGCACCCCACATCTACATTCTTTCTACGCCGGTATGGTGTTTGCGGTGCCTGGTAATGATGTTCCGCTTTCTTTTGTTGAGCCATTAGACTCTACTCTCGTGGCAGCTGTCGCATTTTTTAGCTGCGCAGCTGCGCTGGGTTCATTTTTAACAATTTTATTTCCGTCAACAGTGTCTTTAGTTGTTTCTTCTTGTTTTTGAGATTCATCTTTTGCTGAAGCTTCGTCTTTGCCTTCGTTTTTAATTTTATCGTGCAACATTCCACCAAGCTTAGCAGCGCCTATCCAGGCGCCTATTGATGCGCCTGCAAATAGTAGGCCTTCTGCTGCCCAAATTGCTACACTAGCCTGCGGGCTTGTACATCCAAGTGCTTTTGCAGCGTGTACAATAGTTTTGCCCATAGTCCAGCCATAAGTTTTAATGATATGTCTTGCGGCCTCTTCACCGGCTAGCATACCGAGGAAGCCTACACCATCAGTCATCAAGGATTTTTCTTTATCTTTAGAGCATAAAATCTTAATTCCTGTTGCAACACCGATAGCAGGATTTACATTTCGTGCGACAAAATCAGCGCCTCGTGCAGCAAAACCTGTTAGTCCTGTTGCATTTTTTGCGGTTTCAAAAGCTTCGACAGCGGTTTTAGCAGAAGTACCGAAAGCATTATCAAAAATTGATACCTTTCTCATGAGGTTTACGGCTTGCCCTGTTGTGGGAATAGCACGGGCTGAGTTGTCGTGAAACGTTTTGTCACAACCTCTGGCACAAAATATTGCTGTACTAATTGCATTGCTCATAAAATTCTACTAACACACTAATTTTATAACTACCTACATATATATAAAAAAAATTTGGGTCATGAAATTGCGCGGATTTAAAAAATTCGAAATATTTCGCAACATTTTAAATTACTATAAAGACTTTCTATTACCCCGTATCAAGAGGGCATTAGAAGTTGTGAAAGCGTTTCTACGCTGTCGACAATGTGGCAGGCACCGGCATTTGAAAGTTCTTCGAAGCCGCCAAATCCGTATGTTACTCCGATACATTCGATTTTATGTTCTTTTGCGCCCAGTACATCATGTTCTCTGTCGCCTATCATAATTGCGTTGTCAACGTTACAGATTTTGCATTGTTCTATGGCATATTCAATAACTTCGTTTTTGCGAGAGCGTTTGCCGTTCATATCCGGGCCTGAAACGTATTCAAAATATTTATCCAAATTAAAGTATTCCAAAACTTTTGTCGCGTAAAAAGCCGGCTTCGATGTAGCTACAATTAGTCTTTTTCCGCTGTTTTGCAGCTTTGCCAATAACTCGTTCATTCCGTCATAGACGACATTTTCATAAATTCCATACTCTGCGAAGTACTCTCTATATTTTTCGATAGCAACTTTCGCATCATTATCATTAAGCCCGTAATATTTAATGTAAGTGTCCATTAATGGCGGCCCGATAAATTTTGTGAGGTCATCGAGGTTTTCGACTTCAATATCAAAATGTTTGAGCGAATATTGAATCGATTTTGTAATCCCTTCTTTGGGATTTGTGATTGTGCCGTCTAAATCAAATAAAATAATTTCTTTTAATTCCATTTTTATATCATAACATGATGTTAGCGCAAATTATTTTATGTTTGGATTTTATATAAATAAGACACATATCGAGTGAAAAATGAAAATTTATCAGATATCAACCAGGAATATATATAATACAATGAAATTTCCGTTTAAGGGGGTTGATTTTGATTTGACAAAGCAGGTGACTGTAGATTACTTTGAATCTACTTCTAATAACAGCGCACATGCTGAGAGCACGCTCAAGGAAACTCGCCTTAAAGGAGCGATGAATCGCTACCAAAACAATCCCCGCGACTATGAAAACTTAGTCGAACTTGCGCGGCTTAATTTCCAGTTGAAAAATTATGGTGAATCGATTAAATTCTGTAATAAAGTGCTTGATATCTACGAAGATGATAAATACATAAATTTGCTAATATACTACGCTCAGCGCGGAGTTGACGGAGTATTGTTCAAAGTAGACGGTCTGCCTGACGACTAGCCATAAATTGTGCTAACTTGTCGAGGAGTATATTCACGTTTATTATTTTTGTTGTAAACTTATACTATAAATGTAGTTATCAAAGGAAATGAAACATGGCAGTCAGCGTTCAAGCAATTTTAAACAGAGGGCAGGAGTTCGAAGAACAGGAGGAGTACGAAAAAGCGTATGTCCTTTATATGGATTCTATCAAAAAGCATCCTGATAATATGGATTTAATTTTATGTATCGCGCATATTACTGAATTGTTGGGTAAAAATGACGAGGCGATTGAGTATTGGGAAAAATGTTTAGTGATAAATCCTTCGGATTTGGGCGCTTATTCAAAGTTAGCTGACTTGTATTACTCAAACGACCGTTTCAAACATTATATGACACGTGCGAAGCTGAAGGTTATTGAAGAAAAACATACACACGCGATTACTGACTTTAAAAAGGCGATAGAAAACGCTCAAAACGATTCAGATACTATGGATGCGACTTTTATGCTGGGGCAGATGTACGAGATTGTTGGCAAGCCGCACAATGCGATTGAAGAATATAACAAAGCGTTGAATATTGAAGATAATATAAATATTTACATGCGTTTGGCTGCGTTGCTGGAACGTGAAGATGCAGGTATGGCAGTAGATACGTTGAAACGCGGCATCGAAAAATTCCCTGCGAATCAAAATTTAAAAGAAATGCTTGCTATTATTTTAACGAAGCAGAATAATCCTGAGGCTGCGCTTGAGCATGCGCAAACTTATGAAGCGAAAGCTAAGGCGTATCTGGCATCGGGCAAAAATGATGAAGCGTTTGAGTGTATACAAAAAATTGCTAACAAGGGTGTGGATTATTATTCGCTCTTGGCTGAGTACTATTTTAATGCGAAAGATTTTGAGCAGTGTCTTGAGACAATAAAACAGCTGGAGAAGTTCAACGCGCTTAACCCTGCGCCATATCAGATGAAGGCATTAGTATATGAAGAATTAGACGATAAGTACAATGCTTATTACAACTGGGGTAAGTGTTATTCGCTTAGCGGTAAGACAGAAATGGCGTTGGCTGAATATTTGAGCGCGTATCATCAGGATGAAAAAAATCCGCTTGCAATTACAGAAATAGTTAATTTATACGAAACTCTGGGTGAAAAATACCCTGCAATTGAATTTACTGAAAAGCTTGCTGCTGTGGATCCTGAAAATACGGTTGCTTACAAAAAGTTAGCTGCGTTTTATGACAAAGAAGGCGACAAGGCACAAGCAATTGAGCATCTGAAAAAGGTTCTGGAGCTTTCGCCTCATGATTATGATTCGATGAAAAAAGTGGCGATGTTATATGAAAAGAGCAAATCAAAAGAAAATGCGCTAAAATATTATGAGAAGTATTTGTCGAAAGCCCCTGTAAATGATGAGACTGAAATTATTAAAAAGAAAGTCGAGCACATGCAGTCAGCCGGCTACGTTGATGAAGGCGGTGATGAAGAAGGGCTTTTGGACAAAATTATCGGCTTCTTTACTAAGTCAAAAAAAGGATAGTTAAACAGTGAAAAAAATTGAAATATATGATACAACGCTCAGAGACGGCGCACAGTCTGAAGGTATAAATTTTTCTTCGTCAGACAAGCTGAAAATAATTCACAAGCTTGATGATTTAGGGATAGATTTTATCGAAGCTGGTTGGCCGGGCGCTAATCCTAAGGATGTTGAAGTTTTCAAAATGGTTAAAGACCTGAAACTTCAGCATTCAAAGATCGCAGCGTTTGGCTGTACGAAAAAACCTCACGTCAAGCCTGAAGAAGACAAGGTGCTTGAAATGTTATTGAGCGCTGAAACTGAAATTATAACTATCTTTGGCAAAACCTGGGATTTTCATGTTGAACACGCGCTGAATACAACATTGGAAGAAAACCTCAATATGATTGCGCAGAGTGTCTCATACCTGCGTTCAAAAGGTCGTCGAGTGTTCTTTGATTGCGAACATTTCTTTGACGGGTACAAAGCTAATCCCGAATACGCGATGAAAGCTATCGAGGCAGCAGTAATGGCAGGCGCTGAGCGCATAGTTTTGTGTGATACAAACGGTGGCTGCATTAATACTGAAGTATACAAAATTTCAAAAGATGTTGTGACGGCGTTTCCTGATGTTAAATTCGGTGTGCATACACATAATGACAGCGATATGGCTGTAGCAAGCTCAGTTGCTGCTGTTGATGCAGGAATTGTGCAAGTGCAAGGCACGATTAACGGCTATGGCGAGCGTTGTGGTAATGCTAACTTGTGTTCGATTATTCCTAACCTGCAAGTTAAAAAAAGCTACGATGTACTGGGTGAAAAGTTAACTAAATTGGTCTATACGGCGAAATCAATCGGTGAAATTGCGAATATGGCAGTGTATTCAGGCGCTCCGTTTGTCGGCAGAAGCGCATTTGCGCACAAAGCAGGCGTTCACGCGAGTGGTGTCAGCAAAAATTCAAAAACGTACGAACATGTCGAACCCGAGACAGTTGGGAATAGCAGAAAAATATTAATCAGCGACCAGTCGGGCGCAGCTTCAATCAGAGAAAAATTTGAAGATTTACGTATCGTTGAAAAAATTGACGAAGCTGATATTCCAAAAATTATTGAGAGCATTAAAAAACTTGAGTGGAAAGGTTTCGCTTTTGAGGGCGCTGAGGCTTCGTTTGAGCTTTTGGTTATGGAGCTTTTAGGCATGAAGCCGAATTACTTTGAGATTTTGAATTTGCGTGTAATAAGCGACCACTTTGATTCTCGTATAAAAATAAATACTGAAGCATCAGTAAAATTGCAGATTAAAGACCGAATTGTCCATACTGTTTCAGAGGGTGACGGGCCGGTTAACGCAATTGACCAGGCTTTCAGAAAGGCTCTTTTGCCGATTTATCCAGAGATTGATAAATACAGACTAAGTGATTTTAAAGTACGTATTCTTGACAGTGAAAGCGCTACAGGCGCAACTGTACGTGTAAATATTGAAACGACTGACGGATTCAACAAGTGGGATACGGTCGGCGTTAGTAAAAACGTTATCAAAGCTTCGTACATGGCGATTATAGACAGCTTAGTTTACGGGCTTGTTTTGAACGAGAAAAAAGCAACGGCTAAAGTGTAATGGTTTATTGGTGGGCTATTGCCCACCCTATATTTTACCGTCATTACGAGGAGCGCTAGCGACGAAGTAATCCATAAACAAGATTTTACTGGATTGCCACGACACCTTCGGTGTCTCGCAATGACAAAAAGCTTAAACATAATTGTAGGGTGCGTCTTACGCACCACTTAATTCGGTGCGTGAAACGCATCCTACATTGTATAAATTTTAAACTGCAGCCGGGACTAACTCATCATCCATTGAGGTGGAGTCACCGGGTAAATTGAGTCTGTTTTCTTGTACTTTTACGCCCATTGTTTCGAGCATTTTACGTGCTTTTGGATAGAAAGCTGTGTCTGCAAAGTTTTCCATAATCGTCTGATAGCAGTCGATTGCTTCTTCTTTATACTCTCTTGCGCGATAAATATTCCCTATTTTAAAATAAAGGGGGGCGAATTCGGGGTTGGGTGTTGCCAGCATTGCGTCGTCGAGTTTGAGTTTTATTTCAATAATCTTTTCTATATCTTTTGGAGAAAACAATGAGTTAGCGTATACTTTACGTGTATATTCATCGACAGATGTTGTCAGAGCTTCCATATCTTCTTTAGAAATTGAAGCTTTTTTACCGCCTCCGGCTTTTTTGGCTGCATCTGCACTGTTTGGCAGTAAACAAGCTGCCAGTATGAATATTGCCAATAAAATTATTGTGATTTTTTTCATAATAATAGAATCTTCCCCATAGTATTTAGAATAGTTAATTTATTGATTTTTTGCCTCAACTAAATGTATGATTAACGTATGAACAGCTCTATAAAAAACAAGATTTATCAACTTTTCATACTCGGCTTGAGTGGTAGTGATTTGAATAAAAATCAAAACTTCCGATACGCTCTCAAAAATAATCTCGGCGGTGTCATTTTCTTTACTGATAACATTATATCAGAAAAGAATTTCAAAAGTTTAGTAAAAGATATAAAATCGAGTTCAGAAGTTCCATTATTTTTATCGATAGACCAAGAAGGCGGCAGAGTTGAGCGTACGGAGAATATCCATGAGGGTAAAAAATATTTATCTGCAAAATTTATAGCTGAACAGGGCGAGAATGCTGTAATCAAACAGACTCGGGAAATTGCTAAGGAACTTAAAAATTACGGGCTGAACATGAATTATGCACCTGTTTTTGACGTGAATACAAACGATGCGAACCCGATAATCGACGAACGCGCTTATTCAAACAATACGGAAGAGGTTATTAAATATGCGACATTGGTTGCAAAAACATATATGCAAAACGGAATAATTCCGGTAGCTAAGCATTTCCCCGGACATGGGGCGACTGATAAGGACTCGCACTTGACGATGCCTGTTGTGAATTTAGACTTTGAGACTCTTGAGGATGTTCATATTCGACCATTTTTGGAAGCAGTGAAAAACAATATTCCGGCGATTATGGTTGCACACGTCCATTATCCATGTTTTGAGGAGAAAAAAATTCCGGCGTCGATGTCGAAGAAAATTATAAACGATTATTTGATTGTGAAACATAATTATAAGGGTTTGGTTTTATCAGATGATATGGTTATGGGTGGAATTTCGGAATTTGAGAGGATAGAGGCATTGGTTGCGGGGCTTGAGGCTGGGATTGATATGTTTATTTATCGCAATGCTGATGATGAGATTATGGATACTATTGAATTATTAGCGAAAGAGGTTTCTTCATCAAAATTCTTGCAACAAAAAGTAGATTATACTTTTGACAAAATTTATACGACAAAAAAACTATATCTATAATTTTTAAGATTGTGTTATGATATACATATCCTGTTTATAACGTCGAAAAAGGAGATAACATGTTTAAGAGAAATATTACATCAATAATTTTAGCGACCGTTTTTATGCTGTCCGTTGGAGCTGCAAAAGCTGACATCTTGAGCGTTGATGATGCGCTTATTAATTCTGAAGTTATAGGCGAAGATATGCATTCAAAACAGGATGAAGCCGCTCCGTCTAAAAAAGGATTATTTAACTGGTTTAAAAAGAAACCTACTGACAGCCTTCCCACCGTAGAAGGTGATAAAGATAATGCATGCAGAATTGAGGAGCCATGTGAGAACGAAGCAAAACCTCTTAAAATGAATTACGATAAGACGAATGAAGAAGCGTTTGTGCCTGTGAATAATTTGTCGGGCGACGAAATGATAAAAGATGATGAGCAGAATGACAATACCAAAAAATTGACTCTGAAAAAACAAAAAGTTGAGAAATTTGATATTGAGATTTATTTGATGCTTTCAGATGAGCAAATTCAACAAGCAAAAGATAACAGAATTGACGGTGAAGCCAGAATTAAGCCGATAATGGACGAGATTAAAATTATCGAGACAAAAGTTGACTTGATAAAAAGAAAAAATGCGCCGGGTGAAGCTCGTGCAAAACAGCTTGAACGTTATGAAATAGAAATTCGTCAATTGAAATCTCAGGCCAATGAAGTCAGAAAAGAAAACGTAGAAAGCTTTGAGCATATGCTGACACCTGAGCAAAAACAACTTTTCGATGATATAAAACGCATAAATATTTCACCTGTGATCAAAAATAAAAATAGTTTATAAGTGAAGTCTACTTAATACGTTCGCCTTTGCTGTTTATGGTGTATTTTCGGTCAGAAATCTGCACCTCATACTCACCATTATAAGAACGGCCAATATGGTCATATCGTTTTATGATTTGTCCTGTTGTGTCAATCAACGCGAAGCCGTTTTTGATTATTTCATCGAACTCGACTTCTACAGCCGGAAGAATCACCGCTGCAGTGCCATTAACAAACGGTAATGCTGTTATGTGGCCATCTTGGTCGGCATAGCTGCCAAATTGAGGTTTAATTACATATTCGCCTGCTGTATTAATATAACCCCATTTTTTGCCGTCATATGCCGCGGCAAGTCCTTCGGAAAAAGCTTCAGCAAGCACTATTTTTGGAGCCTCGGTATTTATCGTGTTTTTATTTTGGGCATTGCAGCCACATACGAAAACAACCATAACTAGCAGGCTTATTAAACATTTTTTCATAACAAACAATTTCTTAACCTACTTTTGTGCGAGATATTTGTAATAATTTTGCTGAGCGTCCTCATACAAGTCTTTAAGCTGGTTTTCAAGTTTCAAACGATAATGCTCAATATCTTCTTTCGCGGTGTCGCCCGGAACGTACATCGGCTCGCCGTATACAACGATTGTTCTACAAGCAAAAATTGCGAATCTGAACTCATCCCAGGTATTGAATTTCAGCCACAATAATGAAGGGCAATACCAAACAAATGGAACTATCGGAACTTGCGAGAGTTTTGCTATATTTAAAACGCCGTCTTTTACCACGTATTTAGGGCCTTTAGGGCCATCAATTGTGATAGCAATGCTGTTGTTCTGCTCCAATTTTTCCAACAAACTCATCGCAGCCCGCGCCCCTCTGTGAGTGCTAGAGCCTGAAACTGTCTTTAGTCCGACTGCATGACTTGCTGCCTGAACTATTTTGCCGTCATTTGATTTGCTGATTAATGAGTACAGTCGATCGTGGTCTTTTATTGACCAGATTGCGCATTGATGCGCATGCCAAAGTGCGAAAATGCATGGATGTGTTGTGGGAAAATTAATTACCTTCATGCGTGTAAAGATTCGCTGAAAAACAAACAAAGCTGACGCTAATGCAGACAACAGGTCTGTACGAAACTCTACTTTAATTTTTTTCCACTTCTCTTTGTTCATATCTCAGTATATTTTACCACAATCTCAGTTGATACGCTTGATTTAATGTTTATGTTAATATTATAATCGAAATCAAAAAGTAAGGAGATAGTTTATGGCAAAATTTGTATGTTCAGTATGTGGTTACACGGTAGAGGCTGACGCTCCACCGGCAAAATGCCCGCTTTGTGGCGCTGGTGCTGAAAAATTCAATAAAATGGAAGAAAATGCGGCAGGATGCAGCGATTGTGCCAAAGCTTTTGCTGATGGCCACAAAATTGGCGTAGCGCAAGGGCTTGATGATCAAGTAGTAGGCGGCTTAAAAGAACATTTTCAGGGTGAATGCATGGAAGTCGGTATGTACCTTGCTATGTCAAGACAAGCCGACAGAGAAGGCTATCCTGAAGTTGCTGAAGCCTATAAAAGAATAGCTTTTGAAGAAGCTGAGCATGCTGCGAAGTTCGCTGAATTACTTGGTGAAGTTGTGACAGACTCAACTGCAAAAAATCTTCAAATGCGTGTAGACGCTGAATTTGGCGCTTGTCAAAGTAAATTAGACATCGCAAAAAGAGCTAAAGAACTTGGCTATGACGCGATTCATGACACAGTGCATGAAATGTGCAAAGACGAAGCTCGCCACGGTCAAGCTTTTGCCGGTTTATTGAGCAGGCACTTCAAATAAAAAATACTGAAATTTAAAAGAGCGCAATTTTTAAAATTGTGCTCTTTTTTATGCACAAATGAATGATATAAAAACTACTACTCATCAAGGACAATTACAAATCGTGTTTATACTGTATTTTATTAAAACCAAAAAATAATATAATAAGGAAGGATAGAGTGGTGAATTATAAGGAATTGGAAATGGCAAAAAATAAAGGGGTTTACGGTGAAACTTTTGGAGAGGCTGAAAAGTACGCAGTCAGTGCTGTTAAAAAGATTAAATTGCCTTGGTCAGAAATAATATGCGCATCAGTAAGTATATCTTTGCTTATTTTGTTTTCTGTTCTGGAAATTGCTTTATTTATCATTGGCTCCTATGAAATGGCTAATGAAATGTTTGCAAATTTACCGTCTGTTATAGGGCTAATTCTAAGCTCAAAAGTTTGTGTTTCGATAATTGTATTTGCTCTTTTCACGGTAAGTTGTTTCCAGATTGTTCCTATCGTATTGGCAACGTGCGTAATGAGTGATGATATACATTTAAACAAAAAAATCTACAGCTTTGAAATTTATAAACAGGCTGTAAAACTTTCTCCATCGAGTATTTTTAAGATAAGCTCAGTGCTATTTATTCTTTGTTTTTCGCTCGTTTATATAATTATAGCACCTCTTTTCGTGTTCGACGGGTTTCTATTAGGGATAATCCGCCAACTCCGCAATGCTATAGGGGCCATATATGCCCTACTTTTACTTTTAATAGGTGCTATTCCGGGACGTATGCTTATTTACATTATTCCAATCAAAGTCTTTGAACCAAATGTAAAAGGTTTTGTCAATCTGATGAAAAGAAATTCTTATCTCAAAAGCAAAAACGCGTACGCAGATAGTGCCTTTACGGCGTCAGGCCTTTTTTGGATATTTTATATTGGTGTGGCCCTTGGGCTTGTGCCCTGTGCTCTTATAATCCTTTCTATGGGCGCCATAAAAGATGTTTTTTGGCAATGCATTTCGTTCGGGGTTGGACTTACTACGCTGCTCCCTTGTGGGTGGGTTGTACTTAACATGTTTCAAAACAATGTTGCCAGTTTAGCGCTCGGTTATAAACAGTGTATCGAGAACGAACAGCTGGAAACAGATAGCTGCCCTGTTCTCCATGACCAGACGGTTTAATAACATTGAATAAAACTTGTAAAAATGGTGCATTGTCCTATCATTGCCGGTTTAGAACCGAACTGATAGAAGGTGTCGAATCTACCTTGCCTACAGTATGAAGTTTTGTAAAGCTTTTCATTCTTTTAGCAAGCCCTTAAATGCTTGTGGCTCAACGAGTTTACAAAGTTAACATAAATTTTTTAAAAAAATTTTATAAAAAAAGGCAATTTTCTACTTCGGTAATTGTTTATATATATGTAAGGAAGATTTAAGGAAGATTTCAATTTACGTTTTAGACTAGGAATTAATCAAATATCAATTCAAATAAGATATATTTCATTATGAGAATTGCAGAAAGTTTTATGATTTTTTTATCCATATACTCTCTCTCTTAATACTCTCGTGTTCATTTAAATGTTTGTACTCACAAACATTTTTTTTTTGATTTTTTTTACTAAAAATCAATTAATCAAGGGATTACCCTAAACGCTATAAATAGCATAATCTATTTATAGGGAGACTTGCCATGAAAATAATTCCAAAAATTTTAATATGTTTGTTACTGCTAACCGGCTGCAAATGCCACGCTCAGGAGCTTATAGCAGTGCTCTCAGGCGACTCAAATTCTCTGTCAACATATTATTATTTGTATAGTGATGCTTCGAATTTGATTGCACAGGATTTAGCAAACGAAATCAACAAACGCAACGAATTTAGAGCTATCAACATGTTTGACTATAACAACATGGTCAAGCCAAAGTATAGAAATATAAATCCGACTTACAAAAACACGTATATAGTTGATATAAACTGGCTGGAACAAGTAAACAAAGACCTTAAAGCAAATTATATTCTAATGATTTCAAGCGGGCTGGATATACAAAGCCATGTTCTCGAAAGTACAATTTGGAATAAGATAAACATTGCCGGCTCAGACTCTTTTAGGCCGCATTATAATCTAATCACATACGTATCTCTGATTGACATGTCAAATAAATCGATTATCTGGCAAGACGTACAGGAAAAACTCATTGCCGACAAGGATTTCAGTATTTTGAACAGTGGTGTATCGCCGAGCCTGGTACAGCTGAAAGAAATCAAAAAGTATTCCGCTAAACTCGCGCCACAACTTGCTGTCAACACATCTTTGTATATTAAAAATCCGCCTTTGCAAGATTTGACCAATGTTAAAGGCGTAATTATCACGCAGCCCGAACGGCTGGAAGAAAAGCAACCCCTTTAGTCTTTTCAGGGATTTGGAAAAATTAGTGAATAATAAAATCACCCAACCTATTTACGTATACGTTTTTTAGTTATATGATTAAGAAAGTTATGAATACATGAGCAAATTTTGGGAGACGAATTGTCAGAGAAGTTAAAAATAGAAGGTAACAAGCCACTAAAAGGAGAAGTATCGGTAAGCGGAGCTAAAAATGCGGTTCTAAAGCTGATGGCTGCAGCACTTTTGGCGAAAGATACCAGTGTAATTCATAATGTGCCCGAGCTGACTGATGTTCAGATTATGTTAGACGTAATCTCGGAACTGGGTGTAAAAACCCAATATGACAAAACCAAACAATGCATAACAATAAATGCAGAAACCATAACAAATAACGTTGCACGCTATGAACTCGTAAGTAAAATGCGTGCTTCTTTTATAGTTTTAGGCGCGCTGGTCGGACGCTGTAAAGAGGCTGTAGTCGCGTTACCGGGCGGTTGTGCAATTGGTGAACGCCGTGTTGATTTCCATATCAAAGGCTTGGAAGCTTTAGGCACAAAAATCAAAATCGAAAATGGCTACGTTCATGCAAAAGTTAACAAACTGGTTGGCGCAGACATTTACCTGGATATTCCTTCAGTTGGTGCTACTGAAAACCTAATGTTGGCGGGCGTTTTGGCTGAAGGTGCAACACGCATTCAAAATGCCGCACAAGAACCTGAAATTATTGATTTGGCTAATTTCCTAATCGCGATGGGCGCAGATGTTGAAGGTGCAGGTACCTCTGAAATTGTTATTAACGGCGTGTCTCAAGATGATTTACACGGTATTGAGTACACGACAATTCCTGACCGTATTGAAGCAGGCACATATATGGCTGCAATCGTTGCAACAAAAGGCAAAGGTATTGTCAGGAACGTATTCCCTAACCATTTAACGTTCTTTACGGACAAGTTAATTAAAATGGGCGCTTCCGTGAAATTGATTGAGCCAACAGCGATTGAAGTCAGCTCCAAGTCAAGACTGAGCGCGATTAACATTGTTACTCAGCCCTATCCGGGCTTCCCGACGGATTTACAGGCAATTGCGATGGCAATGCTCACAACAACAAACGATGTCAGCATCATTACTGAAAGCCTGTATGAAAACAGATTTATGCAAGTTCCTGAACTGCGCAGAATGGGCGCTGATATCCATCAGGAGCGCAATCACGCTCTCGTGCGTGGAGTGAAAAAACTTACAAGCGCCAATCTCCGAGCCAGCGATCTACGCGCAGGCGCGTCGCTGATTATTGCGGCGCTTATGGCTGAGGGTACAAGTGAAATTGATTCTCTACACCACATTGACCGCGGTTATGAGCACTTTGTAACAAAATTTAGCAACTTAGGCGCAAGTATTATAAGATATAATGATGTACAAGAAGAAAATAGTCCTTTAATTACTAACCTTGAAGGAAATTCAAATGAACTCTCAATATAAACGGTGGTATGACCACGATCCGATATTGCTGGAAGTAATTGAACTCTTGAGAAATTATCAAGACGAGCTTATGGTGCAAGCCGAAGTGTTTTTGGTCAAAATCGAGGAAAAAGTATCTAAAGATACAATCGATAATTTTTATGAAATGGTTAAGCCAATAAACGGCTCACGCTGGTATGACAAAAATCCTACCATCTCGAAAACAGTCGAGTTGTTGCGTGTTGTGCCGCCCGATGTACAAAAACAAGCCGCTGAAAACTTTATTAAAACTCTGCACGAACAAGGTATCACACCCGAAATGATGTCCGTCGCCGGCGAATAAAATTAATTTTTTTGCCGTTTAAAGTAGGGTGCGTCTCATTCACCGACATTTTGTATTACCATTCCTTCATCTTAAAATAAATGTCGGTTGACTAATTGGGTACTGTGGTATACAATGATAATACGAAGCAAATTGAAATTTTCAGAGTTAATGATAAATCACCAATTGAGTCTTGGCTTTTTAGTCTTGATAAAATAACTCAAGACAGAATTATCAAAAGATTAGAAAGAATTGAACAAGGCAATTACGGTGATTTTAAAAGACTCGATAGTGAAATACTTGAATTTCGGTTTAAATTTGGCACAGGTTATAGAATATATTTTGCCGAAGTGGATAATGTCATTGTGTTACTGTTGAATGCAGGTGATAAATCTACTCAAAAAACTGATATTAAAAAAGCAAAAGAATATTTAAAAATTTGGAAAGGCAATAATAATGAGCAAATATAAAAATTCAATCAGTATGGATGAATTTATGAATAATTATCTGCAAGATGAAGAATCTCAGAAGCATTATCTGAGTTCGAGCCTTGACGAGTATCTTGTTGATGGTGATTTTAAACAATTTTTTAAATGCTTGGAACGTGTGATAAAAGCACGTGATAGTGTCAATAATTTTGCTAAAAAAGCAAAAATTAACAGAAAAAATTTATATAATATTTTTAATGGAGAGTCTAAACCGCAGCTTGAGACTATTGTGAAAATATTGCACGAACTGGGGTTTAAACTTAAGGTAGCTTAAATAGGTTAGATGTTTAAATTCGACTAAATACTTGATATAATCTAAGAATGAAAGATTTGGAGCAAAAGTATTTAGATTTCATATCAACGGTTAGTCACGAGCTGCGCACGCCTTTGACGAGTATTCGCGGGTTTGCAGACACGCTTTTGACATCTTCGGATAAGCTGACACCCGAGCAGCGTGAAAAATTTTTACAAATCATCAAAGGGCAGTCTGAGCGGTTGATAAAGCTTGTTGAAAATTTGCTCATAATCTCTAAAATGCAGTCGGACAGTGCTTTGTTTGTTTATAAATCTCTGAGTGTCAGGTCGATTTTGGAGCAGACAATCCAGATTATTAAGTCGCAATACCCGACTCATAAATTTGCGCTGGATATACCTGATGTTGCGCCGCAAATTTTTGTTGATGTTGATAAATTCCAGCAAATAATGGTCAACCTTTTGGAAAATGCGGCCAAATATTCGGAGCCGGAGTCGACGGTCACTGTTAAGGTCCGCGTCAAAGAGCCTGACTTGTCAATACAAATTGTTGATAACGGAATAGGTATTGAGGCAGAGCATTTGGACAAAATTTTTGAAAAATTTTCACGACTTGATAATCCTCTAACTCGCAAAACCGAGGGTAGCGGGCTAGGATTATTTATTACTAAAAACCTCGTTGAAAAAATGAGCGGCAAAATCAATGTTGCAAGTGGTTGTGACGGTTGTACTTTTGAAGTCTTGTTTCCGATTTCCACGCCTGAATTTCAGGCGGCACAAAAACTGAAAGAACAGCAAAATGCTTAGCAAAGTAGTATTAATTATTGATAATCGCAAAGAACTTTCAACAAAGTACAAAAAGTTGTTGGAACAGCTGAGTATAAAGGTTTTTTGCGAAGCGACAATTGCGTCATCGCTTGATGTTTTGACACAGTACGAACCTGACTTGGTGATAGTTTCGGACAGCATTGATGGCGATGTTGCTGAGACGTGCAAAAAAATCAGGATTTTGAGCTATAATTTCAGACCTGTTATAATAACGCTCTCAAAATCGGCTCACATGCCCGATATGATTAATGCGTTGAATTCAGGCGCTGACGACTTTTTGAGCGAACCAATTGACGCTGACGAGTTCAAAGCACGTATCAACGCACATCTGCGCAGGCATTTCGAAAGCAATATTAATGAGACGACCCAGCTTTTCGACTCAAAAATTTCGTATCAGTACTTGAGACGTTTGCTGGTAGACCCCGAGTCTAAATTCTCGGTCATGCTCATTGATATTGATAATTTCGACTTCTACCGTGAAATTTATGGCGACATTGCAGCTGATAAAATGTTGCAAACCTATCAGGCAATTATCACCTCAGCTTTGGACAAGGACGATTATCTCGGACATTTAGGCAAAAATGATTTTATTTTAATCACGCAATCAGAGGCCGTTGAAAAAATAGCGTCATATTGTATTTATGCGTTTGATTTGATTGCAGACAAGTTTTATACCCAGCACGACGCAAGCCGCGGCTATATAGTTATTCAGGGTGACGAGCAAGCCGAAAAGCCTGTTTCGTTGGTCTCGACCAGTATCGGGATTATCAGCAATGAACACAAAAAATACACAAATGTCAGGCAGTTGATACACTCACTCATTTCGACGCACAAGCTTGCTAAACTCGAGAGCAAATCGAAATACGTCTACGAACGTCCAAAACTGACAACTGAAGAGGCTTCATCCGAGATTACAAAAAACATAAATGTTCTGATAGTAGAACCTGACGAGTCACTGTCGTACTTGCTTCATACGGCTGCCACAATTCAGGGCTACAATCCCGAAATCATTAACTCTTACGATAAAGTTTTTGATATGGCCGCTGATTTTCAACCTGCTGTGATTATTCTTGACGCTGGATTAGAAGAGGATTTGCCGGGCTTGAAAATATGCTGCAAATTAAAAAGTGATGCTGAGTTCAAACGAACTAAAATAATCGTCACATCAGTTTTTCATGACAAAGTAAAAGTCTTTGACGCCGGCGCTGACGTTTACCTGCCAAAACCGTATGACTTGGTCACGATTTTTAGCTGGATCAAAAAACTGGTTAACGAATATAACCACATTTAACAATACTGCCATTATAAGTGACTGATGGAAACTTTATAATCTGGTTATTTTAATGGGCAATAACCCAACCCTGACTTTTAATTAGAACTCGCCGTTTATATATTGTAAACTTTTATTGCGATAAATGCTTAATACTAGCACAGTTTTTTTTTTACAGTTTTTGATGCACATGTAGAGCAAATTTTATGAGGAATCGAGTATGTTAAACTTAGTCAATCTTTATGCCGTTATTTCTAATCAGAGAAATTCAGTTACAAAAAATAATTATAACAATATAAGCTTTGGTGCGGTTGATCGCGATAGCTATTCTTCTTCAAAAAGTAAAGGCAATGCAATAGATATAGCAAGTATTTCGCCAAGTATGCTTTTAGGGTTATTTAATTCAATGGCTAAAACAGCTTCCGACAAAGATTTAATAAATATATTAAAGAGTCCAAATTTTCCTGCTGACTTGAGCACGTTTAAAAATATATCAAAACGAGAAAACAATTCCGAATTGATTAAAGCTTTGTCACTAAACCCGTATATCAATTTTAATGAAATAGTTACTGTTGAGTTACCAAATTATCCTCGCAATTATCAAGGCGCGTTCTACGATCGAGACCATAAAGTTCAGGGTTCATTTATTACTTTGAATTTTTTACGTGGTGATGGTGATGAAGAAATATTAAAAACCATATTAGAAAACAATCCTTATATTAGTGTAAATACACCTATAAAGCATGTCTATGAACATGAGGGTTTCATAGAACGCAGTGAAGAGCGTCGGGATTACGTCACTAACTCTTGGAGTGGTCAAAGAATCTACACAGGAGGAACTTACACACATAAATGGCACGAAGGAAAGAAAGAAATTAAAACTAATATAGTCGTAAGCGCACCTAATTTAACAAATTTATCTGAAGATATAAATAACAAATATAAACTTAAACCTATTTCCCCACAAAAAAGAGAATTATTAGTTAATTATTTGATAGGTGGTGGTTGGGAAAAAGCTGATAAACTTTATGCACAACATAATATTTCACAACAAAAAAAGTTAGGGAAAAGTAGGCAAGAAATCTTAGATTGGGCAAAAGCAATTGGTAACACAAGTGTAATCAGGCACCTTGCACCGAAAACTCCGGGAATAAATGATTTCAGAGCTCAAACATTGCTGTCTCTTTGTACTCAAGGAGGTTTAAGTCCACAAGAGCATGAAAAGCTTAAGAATAAAATGTCTAAGTTTTTTGCAAAATCTCCAAAAGGAACTATTTCTGAAAAGCTCTTGAATCAATATAATAATATGTAATTAAAACACACTATAATAGATTAGTGATGAGTTTTACCTTTGCAGGTTCTCTTCCCTTGGCTCAAAATGTTGCCAGTTTGGTTAACAATATCTTCCACCGTTATTTCTCGCAGATCTGCATCGGAGAACTCTTTAACGCTGCAAGTGATAGTAAAACCACCTTCTTGAATAAGTGTGTTTACGCATTTTTCAATTTGCGCAATTCTAATGGCGTTGTCATATTTTAATTTTAAAAATTCTCTTAAATGGTGGCTGTCAAATTGTGTTTTTGCATTCTTTTGATTTATTGGCAAGTGTTTATTCAGCATTTCTTTGTCAGCTAAAGATATGGTGCTGTCGTCAAGAAGTTTGTGAACCATTTCATTTAATCCGTCCGTAAATTCCGTTGTGTGTGAGACAATTTGTTCTCTCAAAAAATGCTCTTCGTTGTCATCCGCTTTCGCTGTCTTTTTTTGCGCAATCAATTCTAATAAATAGTCAATTTTATCGGCCTGTTCTTTAAGTTTGACATAAGGTTCTCCCTGGTGTCGAAGTCTTATTAACTCGTCCATAGCGTTGCGGCATAGTATCGGAATATATTGGTTCATTTCTTTGTTAATATTAAGAACAATCCTTGCT
>JAVBNU010000013.1:0-32924 GCA_031551265.1 Candidatus Gastranaerophilaceae bacterium | reverse complement strand
GGAGAAAAGTTTTATTTTACTCGATGAAATTGGGCGCGGCACAAGTACTTATGATGGTGTTGCGATTGCGTGGTCTGTTGCTGAGTATATTGCAACTAAAGTTAAAGCAAGAACTATTTTTGCAACACATTATCATGAGTTAAACGTTATGGCTGATGCAATTCCTCAGATTAAAAATTACAGAATCACAATCACAGAAACCGAAAACGGAATTGAATTTTTGCGCAAGGTAATTGAAGGCTCAGCAAGCAAAAGCTATGGTATTCACGTTGCAAAAATGGCAGGACTGCCAAATTCAGTCATTACGAGCGCGGAAAAGCTGATGACTAAGCTGCAAAAAGATTACTCAAAAGATTTATCCAAGAATAAAAAATCGTTAGCCGAAGCTTATGATGTACCCCAGCTTACACTTAATTTAACAGATTTGTAAACAAGCTTATGCATTTGATTGAATATATTTATTGATTCTAATATAATTGTTTGGTAGAACCTGAGGTATGTAATGCAAGAAAATAAAAGACGTTGGTACGAGCAAGATACGATTTTAAAAGAGGCGCTGGATCTCTTACGTATTCAGCCTGATGACAAGCAAGCTGAGGCTTGTGATTTCTTAATTGATTTGCAAGAGCAAGTCGCTAAGGATGTAATTGAGCACATTTCCGAGCTTGTTTCGGAATACTCGGAAACGGGCAATCGATGGTATGACAAGGACCCTACGATGATTAAAGCGATGGAGTTATTGCGCCACGCCTCACCTAAAACCCAACGTATTGCTGCCTTAAAGCTTTTACTGGCACTCGAAAAACAATCATTTGATAACATTGAGCTGAACGACTGATAACAAAAAGTAGATTTTATGACAAAACAACTGACTGATGTCCAAAACACAATTGACCAAAGAGGCATTGATATCCAAAAAGTAGGAATAAAAGATGTGGAACTTCCACTCATTATTCAACGTAAAGACGCGGAAAATCAGACGGTTTCGGCTAAGGCAAGAGTAACTGTGAATCTGCCAAAACACTACAAAGGCACTCATATGTCGCGGTTTATGGAAATCCTTAATATATGGAATGAAAAACAGTTGCTGTCTGACGATATAAAAGGTTTTTTGAAAGAAGTTGAAAAAAAACTTCATTCAACGTCTGCTGAAGTTAAGTTTTCGTTCAAATATTTTATTAAAAAACAGGCGCCAGTGAGTAAAATTAGCTCACTCCAAGGCTATGACTGTTTTTTTAAAGGAATTTTAGAAGGTGACAAGTATACATTTCTTCTTGGCGTGAAAGTGCCCGTAACGACGCTATGTCCGTGTTCCAAAGAGATTGCCAAGTACTCGGCTCATAACCAGCGTGCTGTTGTTAAGGTTACAATTACGTATCCTGAAAATGAGCAAATTTGGCTTGAAGATTTAATTGCCATGATTGAAGAGTGTGGTTCTTGCGAGGTTTACCCACTTTTGAAACGTGAAGACGAAAAATTTGTTACCGAAAAAGCGTATGAAAATCCTAAGTTCGTTGAGGATGTCATTCGTGATATAGTTCTCAAATTGAGAGCAAATAATATTATTACCGCCTTCGAGACTGAGGTTGAGGCTTTTGAAAGCATTCACAACCACAGTGCCTGGGCGTACCAAAAAGAAGTTAAACAAGGGAGTATATAAAGATGAAAGAACTATTTAACGATTACGTACAATCACTCGAAACTTATATTATGTTTCAAATTAAACAAACTACTATTGCGTTGACGCCGGAATTGACAGCTAAAGGCCGTGCGCCGATTGCGCTTGATATGGGTGCGCCGTTGAAATCACCGCCAAAGTTTGTTATTGATAAATTGAAAGAGGCTTTGGACGAGCCGAATATGCATACCTATTCGACTCCAAAAGGTGAGCAATTCTTTTTGGACGCTGTTGCTAAAAAAATGAAAGACAGATTCAATGTTGAAGTTGACCCAAAAACCGAAATCTGTTCGCTAATCGGCTCAAAAGAAGGTATCGCGAATATTATTCGTGAATTAATTAATCCTAAATTCGACGAGTGCGAGCGTGATATTATTTTGATTCCTGACCCGGGCTACGCGTCTTATAAAGAAATGATTAAAGTTTCAGGTGGTGTTGGCTATTCAGTATGTTTGACCCCTGAGAATAAATATATGCCTAATTTTGACGATGTTATTTTACAGCTTGAAAAAGACGGCTATGACCCTAAAAAAGTTAAAGCATTGATTATCAACTATCCTAACAACCCGTTAGGCGCTGTTGCCACGAAAGAATATCTGGAAAGCGCTGTCGCGTTTTGTAAAAGAAGAGGCATTTTGTTGATAAGCGACGCTGCTTATTTAGATGTCACATTCGGTAATACTCCACCACAAATCAGCACATTGGAAATTCCGGGTGCCAAAGAGGTTACATTGGAATTTTTCAGTTTATCAAAGCCGTATGCAATGACAGGATGGCGTATTGGTTGGGTTTGCGGTAACGCTGAAGCTGTTGCGATGTTCTCAAAACTTAAATCGACTATTGATTCGGGGTTATTCAAGCCTATGCAAAAAGCAGCAGCCGCGATTCTCAACTCAGAAGAAGGCGACAAGTATACTAAAGAATTAAACAGTGAGTTTCAGGCTAACCAAAAAATATTGGTACAAGGCTTCAAGGACTTAGGCTGGGATATGGATAATTTAAATGTCCCTGAGGCTACGTTCTACTTATGGCTGCCTATTCCACCAAGATACAAAACTTCAAGAGAATTTACCGACGATGTTTTGAGAACATCAGGTGTTGTATTCGTGCCGGGCGACGGTTTTGGCAAATGCGGTGAAGGCTATTTTCGTATTTCAATCGTTGTGCCGCCTGAAAAACTGGACGAAGTTATATCACGCTTGAAAGCTGACGGATTCACATACTAAAAATGAAAAAGCGAACGGTCACAGTAATTGATTATAATGCAGGTAATCTGAAAAGTATTTTAAATATGCTTGAATATCTGGATTGCCCGTATATAGTTACGTCTGAGGCTGAAGATATTTTAAATGCTGAGCGTATTATTTTCCCGGGGCAAGGACATTTTGCGCAGGCAATGCAAAATCTTCAATCTAGAGGTCTAATTGAGCCGATTAAACAAGTAATTGAAAAAGGAATACCTTTTTTGGGGATTTGTATCGGACTACAAATTTTGTTTGAGGAAAGCGAGGAAGCACCACAAGTAAAAGGCATGGGGATTTTAAAAGGAAAAGTCAAGAAATTTACAAAAGGGAAAGTCCCACAAATAGGCTGGAATAAAGTTGAGACGAATCTAAATGACCTTTTTTTGACAAATAATTACTTTTATTTCGTGAATTCTTACTACGTTGAACCTGACGAAAATGCTGTTATTGCAGCAAAAACTGTCTATTATGACAATTTTTGTTCAGCCATACAAAAAGAAAATTTGTATGCTGTACAATTCCATCCTGAAAAAAGTTCTGATGCTGGATTAGACTTTTTTAGAAATTGGCTTAACAAAACTTAATGTTTTGTAATATTTCTTTATCAAATATTTACATCATTTAGTTGATTTAGTATTGATATAGCAGGAAATTTAAGCTAACATATACTTATTGTATTGTAAATTTACAATTGCACGAAAATTATTTATGATATAATGACTGATATGATGTATATCATCTGGTGATATACAATGTAGGGAAAAGTTAATGTACATAACCGATATGAGGTATAAAATGAAAAAGATTGTAATTATGTTCTTGTTGATGCTGGGGCTTTTTATCACTGGTAACTCAGTTAAAGCTGATCAGATCACCGACGTTGACGGCTCGCATTGGGCGACTGTTGAAATTAACTCTGTAGTTAGAGACAGAGTAATGTTGCTATATGATGGGTTCTTATTTAAGCCTGAAAATGAAGTACACAGAGGGGAATTCACTTCTGCATTACTAAGGGCTTTAAATCACCAGCCCAGCAAATCAGGCTTCAAAAGCACTTTCAGTGATATGAAAGAATCTCACTGGGCTTATGATGATGTAGCTAAGTCACAACAATTAGGCTTGATTTATGGTTATCCTGATAATACTTTCAGGCCTGACAAAAATATTACTAAAGCTGAAGCAGCGTCTATTATTAGCCATATTACACAAGACCAAACTGTTGATACAAGCATTTTAAATCAATTTAAAGATGGTAAAAATGTTCCTTCTTGGGATACAACTCAATATGCTAAAACGATTCATTATGGTATTTATGTAAATCACCCTGATGATGATATTTTATTACCTAACAAAAACTTGAACCGTGCTGAAACGGCTGTTCTTTTATACAAATTAAGAGAAAAATTAGGTTTAGTTAAACAACAATATGTGGCTGAAGAGCCTACAGAACCTGTTTATCAAGAGCCGATTGTTCGTGAAGAACCCGAAGTTTTGGTATCGCAAGAACACTTAAATGAACATCCAAACCCGCCTACAAATGAAGTTTGGGTTACTAATAAGAGAAAAATCATTAAAGCCGGTAACATTCTGGCTCCTACATACGTATTCCCATTCAACTCTAAAAAATATCAACAAGGCGATATGATTAGATTTGATGTACTTAATGATGTAAAAACTGTTGAAGGTACTTTGGTAATTCCTGCTAATTCGATTCTTAAAGCTGAAGTTACTGAAATTGTACCACCTAGAGTATTCAACAGAAGTGCTGAAGTTAGATTAAACTTTGTTGAATTGATGCTTCCATCTAAACAAGCAGTTCGTTTCCCTGCGAAAGTTGTGGAAAACGATGGTGTACTCAGACCTAGTACGGGCGCTATCATTGGTAAAGTTGCATTGACAACTCTTGCCGGTGCGGCTGTGGGTACTGGTGCGGGTGCCGGTATTGGTTGTATTGATGACAAAGTTGGTACAGGTATCGCAATTGGTGCTCCTGTCGGTGCCGGCTTAGGTCTTGCTACCGGATTAATTACTCCTGGCTTGTCCTATAAAGCTGACCAAGGTTCAGTATTATATATTGAAACTACAGAGGACATCAGCATTTACAACACTGATCTATAATCAGAAGTTTAAAATAATAAAAAACGTCATTTCAACTATAGAGATGACGTTTTTTTATTCTCTTAATATATAATTATTTATAATATTAATAACAATGAGGTATTCATGCTTAAGTATTTTAAATATTCGTTTTTGGTAACAATAGCCGGCTTGGGTGCTGCATATTACTGGGGGGCTGTGCATTTAGGCGGTATTGGGGTTAAGACTCTTTTAGTAGCTGCTTTTTTAGCAATTTTAGAGATTACACTTTCGTTTGATAATGCGATCGTGAATGCTATGAGGCTTGAAAAGATGTGTCCGGTGTGGCAGCAACGCTTTTTAACGTGGGGGATTTTGATAGCGGTATTTGGGATGAGGCTGTTGTTCCCCGTGTTGATTGTGTCTGTTTTTGCTCACAAATCTATGTGGGCTGTGTTTGGCATGGCATTGCATGACATTACCCAATATACGTATTATTTGCATATTGCGCATGTGCCTTTGGTTACATTCGGCGCTATTTTTCTGATGATGATATTTATCTCGTATTTTATTAACGAAGAGAAAGACGTTTTTTGGATACCGGGGTTGGAAAAATTATTGTCTAAGCTTGGTCATATGAAGTCTATGGAAATCATTATTTCGCTTGTTGTGCTGATGTTTGTTCAACATTTTGTACCTGCTGCTGAAAAAATCCCTGTGGTTATATCCGGTATTGCGGCAATTGTGTTGTTCTTGTTGATTAATGATGCCAGCAACATGATGGAAGAGTTTGCCGATAAACAAGCATTGCTCTCAACAGCAGGCAGGGTTGGGTTGATTAACTTTTTGTATCTTGAGCTAATTGACGCATCATTCTCTTTTGACGGCTTATTAGGTGCGTTTGCGATTAGCAAGGACATTATAATTATTACAATTGGCCTGGCCATTGGTGCTATGTTTGTGCGTTCATTGACTGTCTTTATGGTTGAGAAAAAAACACTCAAGAGCTATATATATCTGGAACATGGCGCTCATTGGGCGATTGGCTTTTTGGCACTGGTGATGCTGGTTAGTATCAAACAAGAGGTTCCTGAAGGAGTTACGGGTTTAGTTAGCTTGTTTATAATCACTTTAGCGTTTGGCTCGTCATTGATTGCAGCTAAAAAATTGCAAGTCAAAGAGGTTGCTCTTACTGCTGAGAATGAGACAACAAGTAATTAAAATTCTTCCGAGCCGTACATAAATTTTTCGACTAAATTATTAGCATCAAATTTGATTCTAACGGTTTTCGTTTCGTATATTGGCTGCGGCGCTGAATACATAGGCCCTGTGTTGCTTCCTGTAAACATGTTGCGTCCAAATCCGTTCGTTGCAATTTGAGCATTAAAAGTGGCAGACGGCGGTGTCATTACCGCTCCATTAGGAACTGTGTAGCCTGTTGCTGTCGTGTAAGTGACTGAGGATACTTTGTCATAAACCCATACCTGGGTGCCGTCAGGTGCATTAGCTACAACTGATGGTTCGCCGAGTGCGTTCAAAACTGTTTCTTGAGAAGCGCCTGCTTTTATCTTGGCATCTGAGGTGCTAAATGTTTTTTTACCGCCATTTACCATAACGATGTCTTTTTGTTTGCCCGGCTGTATTTTTGACGGACCTTTCTCAATCACGTATTCATGATTTTGTTGCCCATGCATTATTACAGGGGCCTGTTCAACATCGTACGCAAATGCGGGTGCAACGCACAGTGACATTATAATAATAGCAATTTTTTTATTCATGATAACCTCAAAAAATCTGTGACAATATAGCAATGATACTATTTTTTATTGTAAATTTCAAGCGTGTTAAGTTTATTTCTGGGGTGATATTGAAGTAAATGATGCTCAATAATCGTTTGAATTCTATTTTTTTGGTAAAATAGTGTAGAAGAGAGTTCACAATAGGGGGAATTGACATGGAACATATCCATAATCTTGTAGCACAAAATGCAATGATGATTTCAGCAATTATACTTGTTATTGCTTATGTTTTTATAGCCACTGAAAAGATACCCAAGGTTACGGTCGCACTGGTTGGGGCTTCGTTTACCATTTTATTGGGGTTGGTTGAGCAGGCACGTGGACATGAGGGAATTCATCCACATTACTTTATTAATTTTATTGATTTTAATGTAATCTTTTTATTAATAAGCATGATGATAATAGTGCATATTACAGCGCGAAGTGGGGTATTTAATTGGCTTGCGCATGATATTCTCAAACGCACCAAAGGACATCCTATATTAATTTTGATTGCTTTAGGTTTATTTACGGCAGTCGCATCTGCGTTTCTTGACAATGTTACGACCGTTATTCTTTTGATGCCGATTACGTTTGTAATTGCTAAAAAACTTGATGTGGA
The DNA here is from genome assembly GCA_031551265.1 of Candidatus Gastranaerophilaceae bacterium. Classification (GTDB taxonomy): domain Bacteria; phylum Cyanobacteriota; class Vampirovibrionia; order Gastranaerophilales; family Gastranaerophilaceae; genus JAVBNU01. Next base: position 25,526 of record JAVBNU010000013.1, on the reverse strand, counting down.
TCCGATACCTTTTTTAATCACAGAAATTTTAGCGTCCAACATAGGAGGAACTGCTACTTTAATAGGTGATCCTCCGAACATTATTATTGGCTCTAAAGCAGGTTTGAGTTTTATGGATTTCGTAAATGAATTAACAGGTATCGTCGCGGTCATCTTAGTGGTAACTTTAACGATTTTAATATTTGTTTTCAGAAAGCAGCTTAAAGCTACAAAGGAAAAAATGGATGCTATTGCTGATTTAGATAATTCACAAACTATCACGGACAAGCCTCTTATGATACGTTCTTTGATTGTTCTTGGAGCCGTAATTTTAGGTTTTGTGCTGCATGATGTGCTTCACGTTGAATCATATTTAATCGCAATGACAGGCGCGAGTTTATTGTTACTTTTTGAAAAACCCAGCAAAATTTTTGTTGATATTGAATGGAATACGATATTTTTCTTTATAGGCTTGTTCATTATAATCGGCGGCCTGGAGGCATCAGGAGGCATTAAACTAATGGCGCAGTGGCTGCTTGATGTAACACAAGGCAATGAGTCGGCAACAGCGATGATTATTTTATGGGCTTCGGGCATTTTGTCAGGTATCATAGATAACATTCCTTACACGGCTACTATGGCACCTTTAATCTATGAAATTCAGCAAGTTCAAGGCTCCGTATATGCCTATCCACTATGGTGGTGCTTGTCACTTGGTGCGTGCTTAGGTGGTAATGCTACGATTATTGGTGCAGCTGCAAATGTGATTGTCTCAGAAACAGCTGCCCATAAAGGATTCCCCATATCGTTTATGCGTTTCCTGAAATATGGCTTGGGAATAACACTGATTTCACTGGCTTTAAGTAGCGCATATATCTATATAAGGTTTTTACGTTAGTTAAAAAAAACATGAAAAAAAGACCTGAGGTTAAATTCTCAGGTCTTTTTTCTTATTCTAAAACTACTTTGCTCAGGCCTTTAGGATTATCAATATCTCTGCCAAGAGCGTTTGCGATATTATAAGCCAGTAGCTGCAACAACACCAATAAGATAAAAAGTTTATTAATAACAGGTGTTTTTTCGATGCGTAAGTTGAAATCGAACTCGTCAATGTCGTTTTCACTTACGGTAACTATCGTAGTTGTGTACTCTTTGTTCACTCTGCGTAAATTTTTGAGATTTATTTCTGCGTTTTCCTCATCGATTAGTGCAACGACAGCAGATTTAGTATTTAGCACAGCGACATGCCCGTGTAAAAACTCACCCATAGGGCAAGCGTTTACGTTGATGTATGAGGTTTCTTTTATTTTGAGAGAACCTTCAAGAGCCACTGTATAGTAGGCTTTGTTCCCTAAAACTGCTATGTTTGGGAATTCGCATAAAAATTTAGCTGCTGTTTCAACAATTTCTCTTGTGCCCAAAAAGTTTTGCAGCGTTTTAGGTAAATTCATTATCTCTGCAATTTTTTCACTTACGTCTGTCCCTTGCAGCTGCATGTATTTGAGTAACGTTAAGTATAAGCATACAATCTGCGCAGTAACAGCTTTTGTAGAGGCAATGCTCACTTCTTTCCCTGCATGCACAAGCATTTGATAGTCGGCTTCTCGCATTAGCGTTGAATTTTCTACATTGGTGACGGCCATTGTTTTTATGCCGCATGCTTTGACTCTATTCATTGCGCTGAGTGTATCGCTGGTCTCGCCTGACTGGGATACAAAAATGTAAAAAGTATCCTTATCGTAGCGTACACGGGGTTTTAATATAAATTCGCTTGAGTAATTGCAATTTACATCAATGTCCGTATATTCTTTGTACAAATACGTGAGAATACTCGCCGCGTGGTATGATGAACCGCTTGCTATTATCCGAAGGCGGCTAATTTTTTTGGGCATCTCAATTAAAATATCATTGTTTTTAATATAATTTTCAAGAATTTTTGTAACAACCTCAGGCTGTTCTAAAATCTCTTTCAGCATGAAAGATTCCATGTCTACTCCTCTCATCATGTAGTCATTTATTATTCTATACTAATTTAATTTAAATGAAAATAAAAAATTTTAATAGATCTTATAGTTAACTATCAACCGGCTGTCATTGCGAGTGACCAACGGGAATGTGGCAATCCAGAGTGTATGTCTGTATTTTTTAGATTGCTTCAGTATTGCCTTGCAATGACATATGCATTTATATATAATTCAAAAAATGTAATAAAAAAGACCAATCAATCGATTGGCCTTTTAAAAATTCAGTATGCTTCTTACTTTTTAACAAGTTCTTTGAACTGTTTGCCAGCTGAGAAAGCAGGAACTTTTTTAGCAGCGATTTTAATTTTAGCGCCAGTTTGTGGGTTACGACCTGTTCTAGCAGCTCTTTTTCTAGCTTCAAAAGTACCGAAACCAACTAAAGTTACTTTGTTGCCTTTTGATACAGCTGTTTGTACTGTGCACATAAATGCGTTAATAATTTCAGCTGCTTCTTTTTGAGTTGTTTTTGTTGCTTTAGCAACCGCTTGTACTAATTCTTCTTTGTTCATATGTAATACCTTTCATATAGTCTACAAATTCTATTATAGTTATTTTTCAAATTTGTGCAAGTACTTTTTTCCTTATTTTAATACTAATTTGAGATATTAGTTCTGTTATACTTATAGTAAACACTGTTATTACGCTTTTGCGTTCTATCAGTTCGCTTTTATAGCGTGTCTTTTGGTCTGTGTCGATAGACTCATGACATTAAAAAAACGGGCATTGTGTACCCGTTTTTTTGTTTAGAATTAATGTTTTAAAACTACTTAATTTCAACAACAGCGCCGGCTTCTTCAAGTTTTTTCTTGATTTCTTCAGCTTCTTCTTTTTTGATATTTTCTTTGATTGGTTTCGGAGCAGCATCTACTAAGTCTTTAGCTTCTTTCAAGCCAAGACCTGTAATAGTTCTAACTTCTTTCAATACGTTGATTTTGTTAGGACCGGCTGAAGCTAAGATTACAGATACTTCTGAAACTTCTTCTTCTGCTGCGCCGCCAGCTGCTGGAGCTGCCGCTGCTGCAACTGCTACAGGTGCTGCTGCTGATACGCCGAATTTTTCTTCCATTGCTTTTACTAATTCAGCTGCTTCAATTAATGTTAATTTTTCAATACTTTCTAAAATTGTTGCTACGTTACTCATTTTTTTCTCCTTTTTATTTTAATTTTAGTAATTTACGTGCTAAATGCGATTAAGCGCATTCTTTTTGTTTGCGTACTGCATCCATTGTATAAACAAGCTGGCGCATAACGGTGTTGACTGAATTTGCAATGCCGCTTGCAGGTGAGTTGATACAACCAAGCATTTTCGCATAAAGTTCTTCTTTTGAAGGAAGCTCTGCCAATGATTTTGCCTCTGCTGCCGATAATAATTTACCGTCAAGCACAGCGCCCATAATCATGTCTTCTTTTTTGTTGTCTTTAGTGAATTTAGATACTACTTTCGCAGGTGCAACCTGATCACCAAAGCCAAATGCTATCGCTATAGGACCTGTTAGCTTTTCTGCTAAGCTTTCGAACTGAGTATCTTTAATCGCAATTTTCGCCAATGTGTTTTTAACAACTGTATAGTCACTGTTTTCTTTTTGGAGCTGACGTCTTAGTTTTGTAATCTCTTCAACGCTCAATCCACGGTACTCAGTAACTACAGCGACTGTTGCCTTTGCAAATTGTTCTTTAATTGCTTCTACTTTTTCTTGTTTAAAGGCTTTTGTTGCCATTTTTATCTCCTTTGTTTTATTATCGACCTGTTTTTTTGTATAAAAAAAGATTCTGCATGTTGATAACCGCAAAATCTTCTTAAATTTATTCCAATTAAAAATTGAATTCTTTTAGATTTGTTAGCCTCGACCAGTTGTTAAATTACGCTAGTGTTTCAACTTATTAAGGGGATTCCCACTGGTTGTCTACGGTTATAGAACTAATATATTTAAAACATGTTTAAAAATCAAGCATTTTGTAAAGTTTTGGTATAGAAAATAAGTCCTAATATTTTGGTCTTACTATTTTTTACTGTCATCCCGGAATTTTTCTTTAGAAAAATATCCGGGATCTTACATGTTTGGAGTTGTATCTCAGAAATAAATAGATCCCGCATCGAGTGCGGGATGACCTGAAAATTATTAACAAAAAGAAAAAGCCGGGTGTGCCGGCTTGTTTTTTCATAGTTGCGATTTTTTCGTCATATAGACTAACATAAAACGTATCCACAAATTATTATTTGCGTTTAGAATACTTTTCTTGAGCTTCGCGTTGCAGGTTATTTGCTTCACCTATGTTTTTGCGTATCGCAGCTGATGGGGCTGCTTTAGCAGCTGTCAGGGTGTTTTGTTCTCCTCTTTTACCGTCTCTTGCATCAATTTTTCCATCATACTGCTTGGCTAAACTTTGTAAATTATCCAAAATTTTCTTTTGGTCCTTTGTTAGTTTTTTACCTTCTAATTGTGTTTTTTGTTTATCGTCTTTAGCTTCTTTGTTATCTTGTTTTGCTTCTTCTTGTTTTGGCTTAATAACATTATCGCGTTTCTTTCGCTCTTCATTTCTTGCATCTTTTTTCGCCTTTAAGTTCTCGTTGGCTGCCTTTAAAGCTTTTTCTTTTCCGGGTATTTCAGCTGCTGTTTTTTCGACCTGGGCATTGGCAGCATCAATTTGCCTTTGTGCTGCTTCTTTAGCCTCAGGTGTTGTCGCTGCTGTTGCTGTTGCTTTAACTGATTGCAGATTCGTGACTGCGGCTGCATTCTCAGCTTTTGAGCTCTCAAGTCCCTCAGTAGCACCCTTAACACCTGTATTAGCGGTCTCGACTTCGCCATCTGCTTTAACTACATTTTCTTGAGCTTTTTTAAAGTCTTCGGCTGCCTTTTTTACTTCAGCATCTGTTGCTTTTACTTCTGTGTCAGCTTCTGTTTGTTCGTCTTTATTTTGCTCTATTTCATCTTCTTTTTTATCTTCTTCAGTTTTTGCAGCTTTTATTTGGTCATTTATGCCGGTAGCCTCATTATTGAGTGCGGTTGCTTCGCCATCTAATCTTGCAATATCATTATTAAGCCCTTGGAGAGTTGCTTCTGCATTTGCTGCATTTTGTTTAAAGCCGTCGAATTGATTGTGCTCTGCTTGAGATAATACGTCTTTTACATCATCGTGCATCCCTTGTATGACGTCTGCTGCTGAATTTTTAGGGTTTAATCCGTCAACGCCGCTGCCGCCGTCGCCATCACCGTAGGAAGTGTCGCCGCCACCGTTGCTGTATCCGCCATCGTTGCCGTCGACATTGCCATTATTACCGTCAACACCGCCATTGCCGCCGCCATTGCCATCTACGCCGCCGTCGTCACCGCCGCCACCGCCGCCATCATCGCCGCCGCCGCCACCGCCATCGGAACCGCCACCGCCGCCTTCGCCGCCGCCACCCATCAAGCCTTGGAGTGCTTGCATTAGACCATCAAGTAATCCGCCCATGCCGCCGCCCATCCCGCCTAAATCATCACAATCGTCATCATAAAATTCTTTTTCTTTTTTTGCTTTTATCAGCGCTTCGACTGCTTCGCGTTCTTCATCGCTCAAGTCGCCATTCTCAAGTAAATCTTCTAATTCTTCAATGCTCATTTTTTGAATATCGCTTTCGAAATCAACCAGATTTTTAGCGTTGTTGTTTTCCATTTTTTTGTCGAGATATTTTTCCTGAGCTTCGGTTAGTAGGCCTGTCTCTTTTAGGGCATCAGCTTGTGCTTGTGTTTTTACTGTTCTGCCTACTAACTCTTCAAATTGTTTATTGTTCAATTTGCCGCCTTTGAGCAGTGTTTGAAAATCATCAAATGTGAACTGGATATCTGAGTTACCTAAAGCATTATTAACATCTTGTGTTGTCCAGCTTCCGATATTGTCTTTATTTGGTGGCTGAGTATAATCATCCAAGCCGACTAATTTCAAAGGTTGTACGTTTGGTTTTGTTTTTTCAAGCAAAGACTGGCTTTCAGGTCCTGCTGCTTTTTTAACACCTGATTGAACGCCGGTTTGTACACCCGTTTGCATTTTGTTGAAAGGGTTATTTTTGCCGGTTTTCAATGCTTCATTCGCAAGTTTAGTGATATTATCTTTGTTGTTGGATTTTGATTCGTCTGATGTTTTTGTGTCTTTTTTAGTTTCAGTAGATTTTTGTTCAGCTGCAGCGCTTGCTGTAAAAGTGTCACTGCCAAACATTTTTGCGAATGATTGTCCTGCAAAAAGTGCTCTGCTTGTCGCGCTGTTTTCGCCGCCTTTCAAGCCTGAGTCAAAAGCAGAAACTAACTTATCTGCACCTTTAGAAGAATCAGTCTTTGATTTGCTTCTATCTGCTGATGAAGTTAGTTTTTTGGATATATCGATTTTGTTTTTATCGATTGATGACATTTTGCTTCTGCTACTCTTTCTGCTACTTGTCTACTTACTGCTGTTTGCTAATACTATTTTCTTGTCGTTGTTACCTTGTTGCCCACCTTGAGCTTGTGAATTGTTTAATTTATTCGACTTTTGGTCTTTTTGATTTTGCTGATTTTTGTCAGTCTTTTTATCTTTTTTATCGTCTTTTTTCTTCTCGTCTTTTTTACCTTTTTTAGCTGCTACGCCCATTTTGTTGCCACCCATTGCGTTGGATAATTCGAATGGTTCGCTTGAGCCGTTTGAGCTGCCTCCCTTTGCTGCTGCTGTGTTGCCGCTGCCGCCCTTGCCTTGTTCAGCTCCTTGACCTGCTTGTTGGTCGCCTTTTATGTCGTAACCTGTCAAGTCGCGTGCTTGTTGAGCTGCGGTGCTGGCTTTGCTCATGCTTTCGCCGTATCGTTGCATACTGCTGTTTTTCTTTTCTTCAGCTTGTTGTGCTTGCCCCATTGCTGCTGCGGCTTTGCTTTCTTCTGACGTGCGTATTGATCTGTTTTGTGCTGCCACTGCTATTTGATTTGTTCTTGCGGTTTGCAACGATTCTATTTTGTCGTTTATTGCTTGTAATTGTTCAGTTTGGCTTGTGCCTTGAGCATTTGTTTCTTCGTTGATTGTTGATTGATTAATCTCTTCTGTAGCCGCTTTTTGGCGGTCTTTAGAGGCTGTGTCAAAAAGTTTTTCCATTTGTTGCTGTTGTTGTTTTTGTTTTGCAGCGTCCTGAGCTGCTTGTGCTACTTGTTGTATACCTTGCATTAATTGCTGTACACCTTGTTGTATCATTTGCATACCTTGTTGTGCTGTCATTGGGTTCGATAATAATCCAATACCTGTAGCAATTTGGACGATACCGGCTACAATTTGCATAATGCCTTCACCGATTTGTCCTTGATCCTGCTCCATTTTTTGGCCGGCTTGTTGAGCTTTTTTTGTTGCTGTATCTTGTTTTTTAGTACTTGTTTTATCAAGCTCTTTTGCCGCATTAGTTTTATCTACAGTGCTTTCAATTTCGGGGTTTGTTTCATCAGAAATACCGCCGTCAATCTCTGTTGACGCTTGGTTTTGTCCGTCAATTTCTTCGGATAATCCTTGCGCTTCGTCATTGCTGCTTTGCTCGGCTGCGCCCGCGTTTGAAGCCTTTGCATTTGAAGTTTCAGCTTTGCTTAAACTTTGATTTTTTGTTGTTTCAGCTCTTTGACCCTCGTCGCCTGCTCTATCTGCTGTGGCTGCTGCTGTTGACTCGGTGCCTTCAAGGCTGCTTAGCTGTGTTTGTATGCTTTTTGCACCTTCGCCGCCTTTGCCGCTGCTGCCGTATTCTTGGTTGAATTTAGCCGCAATTTCCCCTACAACAGGTGTTGCTTTACCGGCGCCTGCAGATTCATTTGATGCAGTGAGTCCTTTTGCGTCAGCTGTTTTGGCTCCGCCGCTGATTGAGCCGACTGCCATGCCTGAGCCTGCTGTGGCTAATTTCATGCCGTTATCAAAATTATCTTCTTTGCTCAATGTGTCGCCTTTTACTTTGTGCATTGAGTTTTTAGTTCTTTTCATTTTGCTGACAGTTTGTTTGTTATGTTTTATCCACAGGTCAACTGTTTTTTGTGCCTTATTAGAACTTGCTAAAGCAGCTTGACCACCGCTGAGTTTTCCGTCAGGTGATCCACCGCCACTGCTAAAGCTCACGCTCGCAATATTTGAGTCGTCATCGTTTGATGCGCCGATGTGCGAGGACGCTGAGCCTACGTTGAAGCCTGTATTTCCTGTGGACTTGCCGGATTTACTTGAAGAGCTTTTGCCTTCGGCTTGAGTAGTGCTGCTGCTTTTGCTGTCAGATTTTTCTTCGCCACCTTTTACTGTTGCTGAAGAGGTGTTAGAGGCCGTTTTGCTGTCTTGCGCTTTCTTTTTCTCATCCTCTTTTGAGGCAGCTTGTTGTGTAGCGCCTTTGCTAGCGACCTCAGTTTTTTTAGCCTCATTTTGCTTAGTTTTGGCTTTTGCAGCCTCTTCTTTTTCCTGTTTGGCTTGTTCAGCTTTTTTAGAATCTATCGTTTTTTCAATTTGCCACCCTAATTCTGCAGTATCACAAAAATTAAACATCTGCCTTGGCTTTTGAGATTCTTTATCTTTTTCTTGCTCGCGAAGTTCTTGCAGTTGTTTCAAACTTAATGTTTGTAAATTTTGTGTGTCTTTTTGGGGTGTTCTGTTGATTGAATTCCAGAATGCCATATCTTTTCTCCCGTGATTATATCCTTCAATGTGAAGGCTATACTTTAGTATCCCTGTGCAGTTTTAAAGTTTCCCTGAATTAGATTTTCCCTATCTAAATTCGCTTACTTTAAGCTGCTTTAAACGTGATGTTTTGAACTATTCTTTTTTTGTTGTCTATACTACTAGTGCCTTTTTGTTTTGTCATAGCTCTTTTGAATGCTTTTGGTAAATCAAATACCATGGCATTAAGATACTGTTATGACTGAGTATTGTGTGTTCGTGGTTTTATGTTGTCTTTTGATGTTTCTCCTTGGTTTTAGTTTTAATAGGATGCCTTTGTCGATTCTTAGCCTCTGAGGGCTTGTGTTCCGTTCTCTATTTTCGTATTGCTGCTTTGAATATATGAGTTGTTGCAATTAATTTTTAATTGCAGTACTTTATAATTCTTTGTGCATTTGTTTTGTGCCGAAGGTCGAGTATGGGCGCAAAAATACGTTCATCAATTGAATACATTTGTGCGCAGTTTTCTGCAACCTGCCATGTAAAAACAAAGTGGGTACAGTTCTCCGAATTTTCATCTCCTATTTTTCGGGCTTCATCATCCGGTAGTAATATGTACCGATGCATCAGCTCATTTTTAGGAAGCGAATTGATCATTCAGCTCTCTCCTTAAGCTATTATTTTTTGTCTCTCTAAGGTGCATGTCGCCCATGCATTTTTTCTCTTATATAAATAAAAACTATTTCGCTTATAAAATTGCTATAATGGCTATATTTTTTTTATGCAATTTGTATATATAGGGCTAAAAGCCCTATATATACTGAGATTTGGTGGGTTAACATTTCTTCACATAATTCACATAATTTGTGCATTGGCAGCACAATAGGGTCGATTTTATCGTTTATTTCGACTAATCCACTAAAGTTTTTAGTGCGTATATATTCTATTCAATACGGCTTGTTGTATCGCATTTATATATAATTACATTCGCAACAGCCTTGTCTTTGCAATGAGAAAGGCTAATTTTACAAAGGAGATTTCTAAAAATCGGATTTAAAAACTTGACTTGAGGAACACCTGTTTCGTTGTGATATATTTCGATTTCCTCAAAATCTGGAGGGGGGGCATTGGCGCCGCAAATGGCTTTGTAAACGGCTTCTTTTGCACAAAAACGTGCAGCGAGGTGTTTAGCCGGTAGTTTTGTCTTAAAACAATAATCAAGCTCACCTGTAGTGAACACGCCCATCTTTTCGGCTAATTTGCGATTAATTGCGTACTTTTCAAAGCGTGCAATGCTTTCGATATCCACGCCGATTGAGATATTGTCAAAAAAATTATTCGTAGGTTGCATATTCTTTTGATTCTTCCATCCAGTCGGACTCTTTAACTGTAAAGGCGTGTGACCAGAATTTTTCGATTGCGTAAGTTTCGCGTTCTTCAGTGTGAAGTACATGAACAATTACATCACCGTAATCCAGCAAGTTCCAGCGGTTTTTAGCGTCATTTTCTTCGCCCACGGGAATTCGTTCAAAAGTCTGTTTAATCTTATCTCTGACGGAGTATGTCAGTGCTTTTACTTGGGTGTTTGTATCTGCTGATGCTATGACAAAGTAATCAGCCAGTACCGAAATTTTGCTAATATCCAAAATAGAAATATTTTTTGCTTTTTTGTCGTCTAAAATGCGGGCTATAATGCATGCCGTCTTGTATGATGATATATCTGTCAAATTGAACTCCTTTATTAAAATTTCTATTATTATATTACAGGCAATAATATGGCTTTACCGAGATTGTAACAATAATTTTACATAGTTCTTTATAAACGCAACTTTTTTTATTCAGGGTTATTAAATAAGTATACAAAATCCTTTTACGTTAATACTAACCTAATTTTATTTACTACCCCTTTTTATATAAAAGGGTATTTTTTTGTTCAAATTAAGGCAAGCTGTCACCCCGCAGGTTTTAGCGTGAAATGTCAGTTAAAGCCACCTCTGTGCGGGGTCTTTTCAATGTTGAATGCAGCATTAAAAATGATTACATCTGTCCACGGGTAAGATGCCGCACAGCGATGTATAATTTTGCTTTCTCGGCTGGAACCTGCGGCACGACAAAGAGAAAAATGCATCCTTAAGTTTTTTTCCTCAAAAAGTAGTTTATTTTGTCATGTGTAGGTTGAAATTATATAAACAGTATGCTAATATGAGCAAATCAATGCAGGAGACATAGGAGTGTTTATGAAAGTAGGTTTGGAAACATCAACTAGCAATTGTCAACCCATCAGACATGCCTCACAAAGCAACTTTAAAGGTGACATGGAGAGCGTAAATTATGAAAAAATGTTTGATAATGCCGCAAAAGTTATTGCCGCTCAAGATCAGTATATAAACACACTCAATGCACGTTTAGACGCATTATCAAAAAATAGTGTTGCTCCTAAAACACAAAATGCAGGGTTTAATGCTATCGGCTAATGAATAGTAAGTATTGGCTCGCGTTTGCATCTATTGAAGAAATTAGTTCAAGCTTTACGAAAAAGCTTTATGAACACTTCAATGATATTCAGCTGGCATGGCATGCCTCACCTCAGGAGTTGGCTAAAATTGAGGATTTAACTAAGAAACAAGTCGAAAACTTTCTTTTGTTGCGCCAAAATATCAATCCTGATGAAAAACTTGAGTATATCGAATCAAAGGAGATTTCTCACTTTTCTTATGAAGATGCAAATTATCCTGAACTATTAAAAAATATAGATAATCCGCCCATGACGATGTTCTATAAGGGTGATTTAGAACGTTGTAATTTGAGCCGCATGCTTGCAGTGGTGGGGTCACGTAATTTGAGCATGGCCGCTAAAGATAACCTCAAGCAAATCCTCTCAGGCTTTATAAATACTGATTTGACGATAGTTTCAGGCGGGGCTTTGGGCGCAGACACGGCTGCACATGAGGCTGCAATTGCAAATAATCTCTCGACTATGTGTGTTATCGGCAGTGGTTTTGATAAAATTTACCCTGCGAAAAATAAAGCATTATTTGAGAAAATTTCAGGCACGCATGGCGTTATGATGACTGAATACTGGCCTACTTTTGAGCCGATAGCATGGCGATTCCCTCAACGCAACCGTATAGTCAGCGGCTTGTGTCAGGGGGCGCTCATTGTTGAGGCTGCACTCAAAAGCGGAGCACTGATTACTGCGGGCTTAGCATTAGAGCAGGGGCGCGAGTTGATGTGTATCCCCGGAGCTATTTCCAATCCAAATACAGAAGGTATATACAAGCTTTTAAAGCAGGGCGCGACTCTTGTTACGACAGCCGATGATATTTTAAGTGCTTTAAGCTGGGATATAAAAATTAACAAAACATCTTCTACTCGCGCAGTGCCTGAAAATTTAAATGAAATTGAACTGGAAATTTACGACTTAATTTCAAAAGACAACTTGACTATTGACGAAATATTTAATACATTATCGTTAAGTAAGTTGAATATTTCTGATTTAATGGTAATATTAACAACATTAGAGATTAGAGGACTAATAAAAACAGCAGCCGGGGATAAATACACGCTCGCTGTTTGATAATTACAGTTATGGCAAAAGCAACAACAAAAAAAACGACAAAAAAAGAAAAAGCATTAGTAATAGTTGAGTCACCTGCGAAATCGAAAACGATTAAGAAAATTCTTGGTGACAACTTTACGATTGAAGCGAGTTACGGACATATTCGGGATTTTCCGCCTAAAGTTTTAGGTTTTGATGTCGAGAATGACTTTACACCGACATTTGAAGTTATTCCTGAAAAAAAAGCGGTCGTTAAAAAGCTTAATGATTTAGCTAAGAAATCTGACAAAATCTATCTCGCATCCGACCCTGACCGAGAAGGTGAGGCGATAGCCTGGCATGTGCGCCAGGTTTTAGATGTGCCTGATGATCGAATATATAGAATTGAATTCAATGAAATTACGGCGAAAGCTGTACAATCGGCTGTTGATAACCCGCGCGTAATTGACATGGAACGTGTCAAAGCTCAACAAACACGTCAAATTTTGGACAGACTCGTAGGCTACAAAATCAGCCCTGTTTTATGGGAAAAATTGAGAAATTACAGGCTTTCAGCAGGAAGAGTCCAAAGTGTTGCGCTCAGAATGATTTGTGAGCGTGAGGACGAAATCGAAAAATTTGTTCCGAAAGAATACTGGGAAATTTTAGCAAATTTACAAAAAGATAAAGTAGCTTTTGACGCAGAGTTAACAAAATACAAGGATAAAAAGCTCGAAATTTCGAACGAAGAAGCTGCTCAAAAAATTGTCAAAGAATTAACGGATAAAAAAACAAAGTTTGTAGTTTCAAAGATTGCTTATCGTGACACGCAACGTAAACCGTCAGCACCATTCATTACGTCGACTTTGCAGCGTGAAGCCAGCAACAAGCTTGGTTATGGCGTTTCAAAAACTATGCAAATTGCACAAAAATTGTATGAAGGTATTGAAATAGGCAGCGAAGGCCCAATTGGTTTAATTACCTATATGAGAACCGATTCAACACGTATTTCAGACGATGCGCAAGCTGAAGCCAAAGAATATATTACTAAAAACTTTGGTGAAAAATATTACCCATCGACTCCGAATGTTTATGTAAAAGCAGGCAAAAAGAACGTACAGGACGCGCACGAGGCGATTCGCCCTTCATACATTGAGCACACGCCTGATTCTATCAAATCGCACCTGACTTCGGAACAATACAAAGTTTATAAGCTTATTTGGGATAGATTTGTATCGTCACAAATGGATAATGCAAAAGTCAAAACCATGACTATTACTATTGATGCGAACGACTATGCGTTTAGAGTCGGCACGAGTAAAATTGAGTTTGACGGATTTTTGAAAGTGTATCAAAATTCAGAGGACGAACCTGATATTAAAAATCAGCTTCCTGAAATGAATGAGGGAGATGTTTTAGCGCTGAATAAAATCTTGCCTTCGCAGCACTTTACCCAGCCGCCGCCAAGATTTACCGAGGCATCGCTTGTTAAAGCGCTTGAGGAACACGGGATTGGTCGTCCGAGTACGTATGCCCCGATTATCTCTAAAATTCAGCAAAAAGGCTACGTCGAGAAAATTGAAAAAGCTCTCGCACCGACTATTTTAGGCCGCACGGTAAGCAAACAACTTGTTGAATACTTTACGGATGTAATGAACTATGAATTTACAGCGCAGTTGGAGAATAAACTCGATGACATTGCGGAGTCGAACGCTCAATGGAATAAAGTTATAAAAGATTTTTATGACCCGTTCATCAAAGTGGTCACCGATGCAAAAGAAAATATGCAGACGGTCAAAATCGAAGCAAATCAGGAATGTCCGAATTGTAACAAGCCTATGATAATTCGCACAAGCCGTTTTGGTAAGCAATTTATGGGTTGCTCAGGCTATCCTGAGTGTAAAACTATGCTTCCGTTAAATTCGAACGGTGAAGCGCAGCCTGACGTGCAGAGTGACGAAAAATGTGAAAAATGTAAATCCGATATGGTTATAAAATATGGACCTTACGGTCAATATTTGCAATGCACGAACGATACGTGCAAACACAGAAAGAAAATTGTTAAATCAACAGGCGTGAAATGCCCGACGCCTAACTGTACCGGCGAACTTATTGAACGTAAGTCGAGATATGGCAAGATTTTCTATGGCTGCAATAAATATCCTGATTGCACCTTTGTCACGTGGAGTGAGCCTGTTGACGAAAAATGCCCGAAATGTAAGTCTATTTTGGTCAAAAATATTACAAAAAAATTCAACCGATTGAAATGTTCTAAAAAAGAATGCGATTACACACGCAATTTAGAAGATACGGAGACTTCTGATGATTAAATTGGGATTGATTGGTTATCCGCTTTCTCATTCACTTTCAGCAGTAATACACACAGCAGCTATAAAAGCCTTCAATATGGAAGGCTCCTATGAGTTGCTTGAAACTCCGCCTGACGAGCTGGTTGATAGAATTAAGTTTTTGAAATCAAACGGCTATACAGGTTTTAACGTGACAATTCCGCTTAAAGTGCCGACAACTTTGTTCATTGATAAAGTCGATGATGCTGCGAGTGTTGCAGGCTGTGTAAACACTGTTAAAATCATGCCGGACAAATCTTTGTTCGGATTCAACACAGATATTTACGGCTTTAAGAGAGCGATTGATAAGGACAGCTATGCAAACTTAAAAAATAAAAAAGCTGTAGTGCTTGGTACGGGCGGAGCTGCACGGGCTTGTGGTATAGGCTTGGCGCAAATAGGGCTGAGCGAAATAGATTTTTACGCACGTAACGTAATCAACTCTACAGATATGATAAACTTTTTGCGCGGGCAATTCCCCACTATCAAAATTAACCTTAAACAATTCCAAAGCCTTGGTAATTTGTCGGATGTCGCGATTGTCGTAAATACGACGCCACTGGGCATGAAAAACAAAGCTATGGATGAATCTCCGATAAGTGAGGATGCAATCAAAACGCTAGCAGTGGGCGCAATTGTATATGACATCATTTATAACCCGATTGAAACAGAATTGGTAAAAATGGCGAAAAAACATAATATACGGACTATCAACGGCCTTGACATGTTTATTTATCAGGCGCAAAAAGCTTTTGAACTCTGGACCGGCAAAACGCCATCCTACGAGCTAATGAAAATTGCTGCCCTCGAGCATATGTTGATTAATAAGTAAGTGTAACAAAGTGTTACGATTTGTGTTATAATATCAATATAGATTAAAGTTTTCCCCTGATTGTCCGTTATAAATTGTGTGATGTGTATGACAAAACAAGGAGTTAGTTATGCAAAACTATTTCTTATGGCCGGGCGCGTTTAGTTTTACTCAAGAGCTACAATTGCTGCTGGAGTACGTTAAAGAACAAATCGACCTGCTTCTTTTCAGAATAATGGAAACAAATAACAAGCTGAACGGTTTATAAACAAACTTACACAGGCTGTGACGTGGCCTGCAAGTGTTGTATTGTGTTTTCGCTCGCGAGAACTGACGTTATCGAATTTGAATTGAAGATATAATTGGCTGCGGCTTGTATATCTGCTGGTGTGATGCTGTCGATGGTGTCAAGTTCAATATTTGCAGAGTTTAGCCCGTAGGGTGAATCTTTTGATGCTGAGATTGCGACTAATTTGCCGTCAGAGGATTCAACTCCGTTTAAAATTCTGTTTTTCAGGGTCTTTTTAGCTATATCAAGTTCTTCTGCGCTGCAAGGCGTGGATTTCATTATATCAATGTGCTTTTTGAAACCTGCAAGCGATTTGTTTACATTGTCTCGTTTATCGCCTTCATCGGGGTTATCGGTTGTAGTATAGATAAGCAAATGCATTATACCTGTATCGCCTGTATAACTTATGTTTGAACGAACGCGATAAGCAAGTTTTTGTTTTTCGCGCAAATCATTGAATAAGCGAGAATTAGTCGTCCCGCCAAGTATTGTGTTTAGCAAATCAAATGTTATTTGGTCTTTTACATTCTTGTTTGTTTGGAATTTGAATGCCTGTACTATTTCAGCCTGATTGCGGTGTTCAGTATCAAACACGAGTTTATTTTGCGCAATCGGCTCAAAAGATTTTTTTAGGTCAGTTTCGAACTTCTTGAAAACCGGCAATGCGCTCAGTGACGCCATCATTGGTTGTGCGTGCTCTTGTGGTGCGGTCATTGCTATTTTTGCCTGGCTGTTAGTGATATTGCTCTTGTAGAGTGCTTTCACGTCATCAAGCGTGACTTTGTCGATATTTTGCAGGATATCGTGTACATTGTATCCTTTTACATCGTTAGGGAATAATTCCTTTTGTAGCTTATGCTGTGCTGATTTTGGCGCGCGTTGTAAGCGTTCTTTTATGTTGGCTTTGGCTTTTTCAAAACTTTCAGGAGTTAAGTTAGGATTTTGCAAAACCTCTTTGGCTAGCTCAATTGCGGTTCCGGTGTTTTCTATCGGGAATTTTGCACCAACAGATACATTGCCGGGTATGAACAGGAAATCGATGTCTATGTTGCTTGTGCGCGCTATATCGTAAAAATCTTCGCGTTTTCTAAGCAAACTGCCTTCGGTGATCATTTTGCTTAAGATTAAATCCGTACCGGGTTTGAAATTTTGTTTTTGATTATCGTTGAACGTCATTATATATGTGCCGGTCGGGACGTTGTCAGCTGTGTAGAGCACTTCCATGTTGTTAGGCAATGTATATTGCTGTACTCCTGATGCGTCGTATGCTGTTTTATGGACAGCTGCTTTAAAAGATGGGCTGCTGATATTATTTTTTGGAGTTGCTTTTTCAGGATGAACAAGGCTCAGCGAGACTTTGTTTAGGTCAAGATATTTGCGTGCTGCGTTTGAAACATCTTCAGGGGTAATGTAATCGATAATTTTTTTGCCGTTAACCAGATAATTAAGGTCGTCATCCATCAGGCATGCGCCTACAGCGTTGTTTAGTATCGTTGAATTATCCAGAATTTCGCCGCAGTTGCGTTTCATTTTATTTTTGATGAAATTAATTTCTTTTGCGCTTGGTGGCTCATTTGCGATTTTGTGTAGTTCGCTATAGACTGTTTTGAGTACTTCTTCGGTTTTGTCGGGTGTGCATTTTACGTCTAAGAGCAGTGCAGAAGGTGCGCTAACCTGATTAGACATTCGCTCCAGCCCCAATGAGACGCTTGCGTTCAATGTTTCAAGCGCTTTATTTAAACGTGCTTGATCGTCAGCGTTGAGGAGTATTGTCAGGCCTTCGGTGGCGAGTTTTTCTTTTGTCGGCGCATTGCCGGTCGGGCCGCTAAAACCCATTATAATATGGGTTGCCGAAGTTTTAGGTGATGTCATATCAACTCTTACCGGTGACTGAACCGGCGTTAATTCTTCGAATTTTCGGTTTTGCAGGTTTGGAGCCTGTTGTTTTGTGAAATTCGACGCTATCAATGACATTACTTTTGCAGGTTCAACTTCTCCTGTGATAACGGTTGTGCAGTTATCGGGGGTGTACCAGGTGTCGTAGTACTTTTTGACATCGTCACGTGTTACGTTGGCGATATTGTCAATGCTTCCGGCTATGATATCGGTTGATTTTGAGTTTATGTTGAATAAATTTTTGATACACTTATTTATGGCTAAATTTGTCGGGTCATCCAGTACCATTGAAATTTCAGATATTACGGGGCCTCGTTCTTTTTCGAGCATTGATTGTTCGAATTTCGGGTTTTGAACCATATCTGCATGTAATTTTATTTTTTCGGCTAAATCTTCCGTATCGAGCAATTGTGATTGAATATAATAATCGGTTACAGAAAAGCTTGTAGATGCATTTGTTCCTGCACCCATTTTGCTGACGCGGCTGAAAAACTCGCCGGGGCCGATGTTGTCAGTGCCATTGAACAAATTGTGCTCAATATAGTGACTGATACCCCGCAAATTATCCGGCTCGTTCATAGAGCCAACGTTCACGTATGTTTTTATTGTTGTTGGCCCTTTTTTAGGTACAACAGCGACTTTTTGGCCGTTTGGTAATCTGTAAAAATACGCATCGAGTTTATCTAATATCTTTTGTACGCCTCTGAATTCATAACCTTGAGTTGCTATGTTTGGCGTGTATAGCTGCGGCTGCATGTACGTTGGGTAAGTGCCTTGCGTGTATTGTGTGTTACCCACGGGCACTGTCGCTGCAGTTTTGACAGCAGCATTCGGATAATTTGCCGTATACTGCATTGCACTGTTTGATAAACATATATTATTTTGATTTAAGCTCACATGAAATTCCTTATTCCTATATGTATATAAAAAAACAAATATAGAAAAAATTGTCTAAATTCATATTGTATATGAAAAAAATTTACATATCGTATACAATTTTCTCTTAATATGTGTTATTCTATTATAAGAATGTAGAGTTCTCGTGTTTCTCGGGAAATTTTTGGGTAAAATATACATTAATTTTTTGCACAAACATAATGGTAGTGTAGTAAAGGTGGGAAAATGCTTAATCTGAAAAAATTAAAATTGGTGAAAGACTGGAAGGCTGTCAAGCCTAGATTTAAGTGGTTAATGTTCTCACAAATTCAGGATTACAAAATCAACTCAAATTATGTTGATTTGATTTGCAGCGACAGAGAAAAATCATTCAATTATGACAATGACCGCCTTGAGTCTATGGTGCGTGAGACTTTGATAAAAGAGTTTACGCCTGAAATCCAAAATATAAAGTCTTATGACTTTTTGGTTGATGCTGTTGTGCATAATATTAAGAAAAAACAGTTGCGTGAGCAAGACGCGTTGGCCGGGATTTTAGACGACGAAAGTGTTATTTAGTTTTTCATGCTCGATTGTGCTGCTGTCTCCGTGTCCGGGGTAAACTATCGTGCTGTCATCAAGTACGAAAAGTTTGTCCTTAATTGATGTTACAAGCTCTTTATAACTGCCGCCAGGCAAGTCAGTTCGGCCGATACATTCTAAGAATAATGTGTCGCCAGAAAAAAGATTATTTTCGGCCAGATAGCACACGCCGCCTTTTGTATGCCCTGGTGTCTCAATGACTGTTATTTTGGTGTTCCCTATTGATAAATCAGTGTTTTCGTCTACAAAAACGTCAATCTTAGGCGGTTTTATCGGTCTTGCACCAAATCCTATGAGTACAGCCTCAAGCATTCCCACAAGTAGCTTGTCGCTCTTGTGTATGTACACGGGTGCTCCATACTTTTCTTGCAGGCTTTTTTCTCCTGAAATATGGTCAAAATGACCGTGCGTGTTTAGTATATACTTGAGTTTTAAGCCTTGCTGTTCAATATCATTGATTACATTAGCTGATTCACCACCATAATCTATTATTGCCGCCTCTTTTGTCTCCTCATCAACAATCATGTACGTATTTACGTCATATATACCTGTATTGTATTTTTTTACTTGCATTTTTTACTCCATAAAACTCCCTTTTATTATAGCGCAAAAAAAAACCGACGTTTGTCGGTTAAGTCTACCACATATTAGAGAGAGGAATTAGAGAGAGAGAAAAGTTTAATCTTTTTTTACCCTACTATATATATTCCCAATAATTAACTTATTTAAACATTTTTTGTCATGATACTTAATATTTCGTTACAAATATGAATAAAAAACGCAATTTCCGCAACTAAATTGTTTTTATATTAATAGAGAGTTATAAGTTAGTTATAGGATGTTAAGGAAATGCCAGTTAACGGAGTTAACAACGGTGGAAGTTCGACCGATAATAAAAGTAAGGTGAAACGTCGTGAAGACGAGTCCAAAAAAAATACGTCCGTATTTAATAATGACGGCAAAAAAGACAATGGCTCAAAAAATGTAAATGCAAACAACGAGAATTCAAAAAAAGCAAACAACGATAACTCAAAAAAATCCGGTTTATTTTCGTTAGAAGATTTTAAACGTGGTGCTATAAACGCAGCCAAGCACGTTAAGAGCGTTTTTGGTAAAATTGCTAACAAAATTAGCAACTTTATGGATAGTGCCGGTTTCAATACAAAAACTATTGATAAAATAATTGGTGACTTCGGTCAAGGCAGCAGCCCTAACTGTTCATTAATGGCTGCGATTGGCGCATTACGCAACAGACCTGACCACAAAAAAATCATGGATGAAACTATTAAAGATTTAGGTAACGGCAAATATCGAGTCACATTTAAAGGTGCACCAAACAAGCCTGTTACGGTCACAAAAGCTGAAATTATGAATGCACCTTCAGTCAGAATGCATCGTGGTGACGGCAAATATGATTTGGATGTTGGCTTGTTAGAAGTAGCCGGACGCAAAGTTCTAGGTGCGCCACCATATAACCCGGCTAGACCTTTAGCGCTGCTAACGGGTAAAAAAGTCAAAAGAGTCAGCTTGCAAGAAGCTATGAAACACAAAGATAAGAGCGTTGTTGCTCACTTTGACAGTCATGCTTACTTCGGCGCCAAAAATAGTAAAGGCGAATTTAAAATAAGAAATCCACATTATTCATGGAAAGATAATAAACGCGGAAACCGCTTTGTACAAGCATATGTCGCTTAACTTATAATGTTTTTAATCGCAAAAAACATTTTGTTGATGACATCTTCGATGTATTCAGGCGTTGCTTGCCCGTTTAGTACAATGTCAGCACATTCAAGTGTCGGGCGTATGTATGTTTGAGCCGTTTGGTTAACGTTTTCGAACTGCATTTCAGCCGCTTTACCCGTTTTGCCGCGTGTGACAGCACGTGTAAACCAACGATCTTTAATTACCTCAAAAGGTGTGAAAATATAAACTTTTACGTCACTAACATCGCGAACCTCTTCATTTAGTACGTACAGGCCTTCGTTCAAAATCAATAGAGCAGGCTTTTTTAATTCACCGTTCGGGTCGCTGGCACAGCTAACGAAATCGTATGCGGGGGCTTGGATGATATTTCCATTTTTTAGTTCAATAAGGTGCTGTTTCATCAGATCCAAATTAATTGCTTTCGGGGTGTCAAAGCTAAATCCTGATGCGAAAAAAGCTTCATAGCTGCCGCAAGTTTTTAGTTCCTCTGACACGTCATAATAGTAGTCATCACAGTTAACAGTTGTGTAGATGCCTCCGTTTAGCGAGGAGGGGTATGCTTTTATTGCGTTTTGCACGAACGTTGTTTTGCCTGATGCTGATTCGCCTGTAATACTGATGATTAAAGACTTCCTTTTGTCCTGAATAACTGCTTTGATGATGTTGTATACAAAGCTTTCTTTAACATTCATAATTAGAGGCTGCTTTTGTTTCGCATCTTCTCTTATAATCGATTTTATACAATCTAAAATTTTAAAAACTACATCAATACTGTCATTTTTTAGTAAATTTGATGCTATTTCGGTTTCGATATCGTTGTTCAATTTAACCTTCTTTTCTCATACTTTGACTGAAAACACATACTACTTACATAGTGTCATGAACAGAAATATTTTTACATATTTCTTTAAGAATTTTGAAGTGAGAAGTTAATTATTTACACTTCTTTAGATAATTAACCATGGCATCTAGCGCGAGGATGTAGCTGTATGATTTAAAGCCTGATATTTGACCTATACAGACAGGAGCAATATAAGAAGTCGCGCGGAATTCCTCTCTTGAGTAGATGTTTGATAAGTGTACTTCAATGCAAGGCAGTTCAACAGCCAGGATTGCGTCTCTTAGCGCGATGCTTGTATGTGTGTAGGCTGCAGCGTTGATGATTATGCCATCGAAGTTGCCTTTTGCTTGTTGTATGAAATCTACCAACTCGCCCTCTAAATTCGTCTGCTGACAAGCTACTTCGACATTAAGCTCAGCTGCGTGCTGTTTTATGCTTTCATTTATATCGTTCAATGTTTCATGACCGTATTTTTCCGGCTCACGTGTACCCAGTAAATTCAGGTTGGGTCCGTGTAAAATCAATAATTTCATAATAATTTTCCATACAAAATATAAACTAATGATAATTATAGATTATTTTTTCGGATTTGTCACATCGCTATTGTATAAATTATAATTTATCTGTAATTATGGTACATTCTATTTTAATTTTTGGTAAAAGCGCATGGAGTGCCGGTATTTTTTCGCTATCGAGGTTATATTCACAATAGTCATACATTAAATCAACTAAGTCAGAAATGTTACGTATAGCTGTTTCTATTTCTATGAATTCTTTTTTGGATACTTTACACATAATTCTCTTTCTATTTATCTAATAAAGTTGTACTATATGTACAATCTATTATTAAAGTTTATCACTACAATTGAAGTATGACAAATAGTACGATAAAACTTTTACAGCAAAATATTAAAAAATTCAGAGAAAAAAAGGGGTATACGCAGGCAAAACTTAGTGTTGCCACAGGTATTTCTAAGGATTATATAACTGCAATTGAGTGTGGCAAAAGAGTTCCTAGTGTTAAGCGTTTAATACTAATTGCAGATGCTTTAGATGTTACAGTTAAAGATATGTTTAATTTTAGCTAGTCGATTTTTTCTAACTTTTTCAATTTATCGTGTATTTTCAGTGATGCTACGTGCAATATATCCACTACAGCTGAATATGGTGGAGCATAGGGCAAATCAACGTGCATAAACTGGTCGATTGTGGCGTTTTCCATTATGACGCCGGCCATTGTTGTGATTCGTTTGTCTACATCGCCTTCGCCGATGGCTTGCGCGCCTAGTATTTTTTGTGTGTTTTTATCAACAACTATTTTTAAAATGATGTTTCCAACGTCCGGCATGTAGCCTGCTTTATCTCTTTTTGTCACGGTTGTTGTTATGGTTTCAAAGCCCAGTTTGGCGGCTTCAACTTCTGTGAGACCGACCATCGACATTGTGTAGTCGAAATATCTTGTGACAGTTGAGATTAAAATGCCGGGGAAATTTTCTTCCTCGCCAACTACGTTGATGGCGACGACCCGTCCTTCCTTGTTTGCGATTGAACCTAAAGCCATATAAGTTTTTGACTTTGATATAATACAGGTTTTTTCACAGCAGTCTCCTGCAGCATAGATATGCTCGTCTGAGGTCTGCATTCTCTCGTCTACTCGTATAGAATTTTTTACTCCTAACTCTAACCCTGCTTCGAACGCCAATTCGCTGTTTGGTACAACACCCGTACAAACTACGATGAAATCGCTTTCTACAGTTTTCCCGCCGTGAGTTATTATCCTTGATGCGTGATTATTTTCACCTTCGAACTTTAAGGCTGTGTCGCCTGTGATTAGATTAATTTTATCACCGTGAATTGAGAGTATGTATTCTTGTATTTGTTTAGCCATATCGTAGTCGTAGTGATTCATCAAATACGGCGCATCAGTAATTATGTTTACATACAGCCCGTTGTGTATAAATGCTTCTAATAATTCGAGCGCTATAAAACTCCCGCCGATTATTGTTACAGATTTTGATTCCTGTACTCTGTTTTTGATTTTTAAGCCATCCGGCAAACGTCTCAGCACATGCACATTATCATAATGTGAGTTCTCGATTGGCGGCATATAAGGGCTTGCGCCTGTTGCAAGAATTAGCTTGCTGTAACCTAAAATATGCTCTTTATCGGTCTCCAAGTCTTTTATAACTACGTTTTTTACGTCAGGCATAATTTTAATACATTTGTGACGTAAAAATACATCAACACCCTGTTCTTTAAATTTTTCAGGTGTGCGAACAAGCAGGTCATTGAGTTCTTTGATTGTGCCTTCAATAAAGTATGGCATCCCGCAAGCCGAATAAGAAATATAACTCTCATCAGTGTATAATTCGACGTTGTAATCAGGACGCATCCTTTTTATTTTCGCGGCGGCTTTAGAGCCGGCAGCAACCCCGCCTATAATAACTATTTTATTACTCATATATATAATCTAAGGAAACCTGAGATAATATGCATTAACTTGGTGACTATCTACATGTGAGTATGTTTTTATTAACTAAATATTTTCCATATTGATTTTACGAGCGCCTCAGGGTTAAGAGCCTTTTTAGCGTAGTGACCGGCAGTTCTGCCGATTTCACTGAGCGCGTCACCCAATGTAATCCGCGCATCTTCGCCGATTGCTAATAATCTTCCTGATGTTAAGGCATTTGGCTTGAAAAAACCGGCCAATCCGTGGCCCGATGTTGTTTGTCCTGAAATCTCACGTATGCTGCCAATAGGGCTTGTCCACTGCCTAAGAAAATCATCCTCAAATCTGTAATTTATTATATTTTTATACTCAATATCTGCTAAACCAAATCTTTCAAGGAATTTAGCCCCGCCAAGCGGATTGAAAGTTACTGCTTTTGTGTTTTCAGGGTGTCTTGCTGCTATTATTTGTGCAGGCAACGCACCGGCTGAATGTCCTGTTAATACTATCTCCGAACTTCCGGCGAGTTTGCGAACATTATGGTATAGCTGTTCTGCTTCGGCGATATCCATGCTAAGCGCGTCACCTGAGCCGTTTACGATGTAGCTGACTACCGGCGGCAAGTAATCTTTTGGAATAGCTGATAATTCGCTGGCAACGACGGTTCCTGTGTTTCTTGCTGCTTCACTTACTGTTTTTGTACCGCTCCATGCAATGTAGTATTTGCCGTCTAATTTATATACGCCAACGCCTTTTGGCATTTGCAGTCCGTCAATTATCTCGGCGCCTGCGGGCATCACTGCGCCCATTGTTGTTGCGCCTGCTGATTCGTATGCCTGGCCTATGAAATTCAATGCATTATTATGAATGGTGTGATTAGATGACCAGTCAATCACGGAGCCTTTAAAGGATACCTGATCTGCTGACAAATTATTATATAATCCCGCAGATTGCTTCTGTAAACACTGATTTTGGCTATTTTGACAGTTTATTCCTATGGGTGATACATTCATTTTTTACATTCCTTTCAACTACGATTATAACAAAACATGTAAATTTTAAATATTGCTAGTTTGTAAACAAATATTAAGATGAACTAGTGGTAAACATATTGCAAAAATGATATAATCAATATGACAGATGTATAAAGGAACAGTAATGAAAATATTAGTGTCTAATGATGATGGTATAGTCGCAAGCGGTATCAGAGCCTTAGTTGAAGCATTAAGTATGGAAAATGAAGTCTATGTTATTGCGCCTGACCGTGAACGCAGCGCTGCAGGACACTCTCTGACATTGCATTCACCTTTACGCGTTGAAGAATTAGAACCGAAATTGGGCGCTAAACGTAACTGGGTCACT
Source organism: Candidatus Gastranaerophilaceae bacterium (assembly GCA_031551265.1). Lineage (GTDB taxonomy): Bacteria > Cyanobacteriota > Vampirovibrionia > Gastranaerophilales > Gastranaerophilaceae > JAVBNU01. The sequence continues at coordinate 197 of JAVBNU010000013.1, read as the reverse complement.
ACAGGCACGCCGGGTGACTGCGTTAAATTAGGTTTGAATGGTATTCTCGCTGATGATGAGAAGCCTGATGTCGTTATTTCGGGTATAAATCATGGCCCCAATTTGGGTACTGATATTTTATATTCAGGAACTGTGAGCTGCGCAATGGAGGGTGCAATTTTGGGATATCCAAGTATTGCTGTTTCGCTCGCGAGCTT
>JAVBNU010000060.1:0-5218 GCA_031551265.1 Candidatus Gastranaerophilaceae bacterium | reverse complement strand
AATAATTTGCCAGTAAAAAAGGACTGAGGTAACTAGTCAGTCCTTTTTTTTATTTAATGAAAAAATAATTTACATAGCGCCTTTAACGATGTTTACAAAGCTATTAGCCTCTAAACTCGCACCACCAACCAAAGCACCATCTATATCAGATTTAGACATTTGCTCAACGATTGTATCAGGTTTTACGCTGCCGCCATAGAGAATTCTCATTGCTTGTGCAGCTTCAGCACCCGCTACATTAGCAACAACAGCTCTGATAGCAGCGATTGTTCTGTTAGCTTCGTCTGAATCACAAGTTTTACCCGTACCGATTGCCCAAATTGGCTCATACGCCACAACCGACTTAGCAACTTCTTCCTGAGAAAGACCTGCTAATGCAGCTTTGATTTGTGTTTCAATATGAGTATCAGTAACGCCTGCTTCTCTTTGCTCTAAAGATTCGCCACAGCAAATAATAGGAATCAAGCCGTTATTCAAAATAGCTTTTGCTTTTTTATTAATCATTTCATCAGTTTCACAGAAATATTGGCGTCTCTCACTGTGCCCAATGATAATATAGCTGCAGCCAATATCTTTTAGCATTTCTACTGAGATTTCACCTGTATAAGCGCCTTTAGCTTCCCAATAGCAGTTTTGTGATGATAATTTAACATTGCCACACCCGCAATCACTAATTACTTTTGAAACTGTGCATAGCGAAGTAAACACAGGAGCAACAACTACCTCAGGAAGTGCTGCTTTATCTTCTTTTTTTAAAGCTTCCATAATATCCACAACAAGCTGTTTTGATTCAGCCATATTATTGTGCATTTTCCAGTTGCCCGCAATAATTGGTTTTCTGCCCATAATTTCCCTCTTTTCTTTTACGTTAATACATTTTAATAGTATGTAAAAAACGCGCATTTTTCAAGAAGGGACATAAAGAAATCTCGCAGAAACAACGCGAGTTTCTCCCTCTCCCCTTGCGGGAGCCGCGCCAACCGGGTTGGAGGGTTGGGGTGAGGGGTACATCAGAAATAAAAAATACTTATTTCAAGCTACCTATAAACTTACTTATATTCGCATGCGTTATCTCTAAAGTACGATTCACGGCTTCTTTTGTGTTAAACGCAATGTGGGGCGTTACAACAACATTTTTTAACTTAAGCAAATTATTATTAATAAAGTTTTTTCTAAGCGTTTCAGCATCTATATTATTAATCTTAGATATATACTCATCCTGCTCGTGCAATATTTCTTCGTACTCAAGCACATCAAGACCGGCGCCAAGAATCTTTTTGTTCACCAGAGCATTATAAAGCGCTTCTGTATCAACAATTTCACCACGCGCAGTATTAACCAAATACGCACTTGATTTCATTTTTGAGAAAAACTCTTTGCCGATTAAATGGTAGTTATCCTTAGTCGAAGGCGCATGAATAGTTATTACGTCGGATTTCTCAGCAATTTCATCAAGAGTGGTGTACTTGACGCTATACTTTGCCTTGAATTCATCATTTTCATAAATATCATAAGCAAGCACATTCATATGGAAACCACGCGCAATACGGGCAACTTCACCACCAATTGCGCCCAGGCCAATAATCCCCAGCGTTTTATTATATAACTCTGTACCACGGTAATGGTCAAGATTTATATTATCTGACCTTACATCATAATAAGCACGCGTAATATGTCTTGCTACATCCAGCATTAAACCGAAAGTAAACTCAGCAACGGTATTGTCACCATAATGAGGCGCATTTAGGACTTCAATGTTATGTTTTTTGCAATAATCCAAATCAATATGACTAAAGCCAACTGAACGAGCAGCAATTAAGCGCAAATGCGAAAAGTGCGCCAACACCTCAGCATCTATACGCGAAGTCGTAAAAACAGATATAACCTCAGCCTGCTTATCTTCTGGCGTTAGCTTTGAAAACTTTGTTAGAGAATCTTCATTATAGACTTGTTCCCAATCATGGATTTTATACTTCTCAAAAAAATTTTCTTCGTTGTCTTTGATATCAAAAAATATTATCCGTTTCGCCATAATATCGCTCCTTCACGTAAAAGAGAGAACAACTTATTCAGTCATTCTCTCTCTAATTTTATTTAGTTTTGCTGCACAAAGCTATATCTAATCGGCTAATAGCTTATTAATCGCAATAGTTAATCTGGATTTTTTTCTGGAAGCGGTATTTTTATGTAAAACACCTTTCGAAACAGCTTTATCGCATAATTTGTAAACCATGCTTAAAGTCGCGTTTAATTTTTCCATATCTTTAGCTTGTGCGTAACCTAGAGCTTTTTTAATTGCAGTTTTGATAGAGGATTTGAATGCAACATTGCGTTCTCTATTACGTTCTGCTATTAATGCTCTTTTTTGGGCAGATTTTATATTTGCCATTGTGTTTTGTCCTTTCTAATGCTAACTTCCGGGCTTCGCAATTTAGTCTCCGGTTAAATCACTTAACCCTTTTGCATCGAGAAGTTTGGTGAGTATTATTATTATATCCCTTAAAATTACAATGTAAAGTAGTATATCCAGACTCGTTTAGTATTTACTGTGATACACAATAGGCTAACACGTCGCCCTGAAACATCTATTCTTGTAATTATTCTTAAAACGTGAATGTTCAGGGTCTGTCGGATTATCAGTCATAGTCCACATTTATCCGACAGATGCACTTGTCCAAGTATCCTGATATGTACGGCTCCATTGTCGCCTACATCTCAAGCCTGAACACAATCGTCTCAAGTATTCCCTTTAACGTTATATGCTTCAGCATGACGCAAAGTTTGATATATCTCCAATACTAACACTATAAATTTACCTGTTTTATTAAGTTTTATTAACAACACCAATTACCCAAATATACTCAACATTGCAGACAAAGAAAAGTCAAAATCGACTATTGAGTGAGCAATTTTTTCATTACAAATTTTTTAATATAAACATAAGGGAGTTAAATTTTTAATTTTTTATAAATTAGGAGTTAATTTAACACACGAAGTTAAGGAAATATTATAAAGAGAAGGAGAAAACACAATGCCAAGATTAGTAAACGTTGGAGGCAATATAAGTACTTATTTGCAACGTCACATACAAAAAGAAGACACAAAAATGACTAAATTAAAAAGCTCAGAATTACCAAAATCAATTACATCACCCGGTACAATACAACGGGCAGGGATTTTCAAAGAAAGTTTAACGCAACAAGCACAATTACGTAAGCAAAACGCAGAAATAGCACAAAAACTTAATGAGCCGATAAACGAATCAGCACCAAGATTTGGAGGGACAGAGAAAAGTGATTTTGATATAGAGCAAAAGTTCGAAAATGCCCTTAAAGAAATTGACAAATCACGAAAAGAACTAATGAACAGTCCCTTACGTGATGAAGTACCACGTTGTGGAAGATCTGACTAATTTGTAAGGTGGAGTTCACCAAAATAAATATCCTATATAACGAGCCTTGCTTGAAGCAAGGCTCGTTTGTCGTAAGTCAACCCCGCAGCGCTTAGCTCTCGCGTTACCTTGAAAAACTCTCCGTCATGCTGAACTTGTTTGACAAAGGAGTATGCAAGATTATATAAATAGCCTAATCAAGCGAGAAAATGTCTTTGAGGTCTTCGTATGTCAGGGATTTGCCGATGTTTCTGTCAACAGAGATTACTGAGTCAACGAGACTGCGCTTGCGGGATTTGAGTTTTTGGATTTTTTCTTCAACCGTACCTTTAGTAATCAAGCGGTACACGAATACTTTTTTCGTTTGACCGATTCTGTATGCACGATCGGTTGCTTGGTCTTCAACGGCGGGGTTCCACCATGGGTCATAGTGAATTACATAATCTGCACCGGTGAGGTTCAGACCGGTACCACCGGCTTTCAAGCTGATAAGAAACACAGGTATTGTCGGGTCGGTATTAAAGCGTTGAACTGCGCCTTGACGATCTTTCGTAGCTCCTGTCAGGTATTCATACTTAATGCCGGTTTTGTCAAACCATTCTTTGACGATATCCAACATGTTCACGAATTGGCTGAATAACAATACTCTATGACCTTCCGCGACGATTTCTTGCAGCATATCTTTGAGATACTCAAATTTACCTGATTCATTGATATGTTTTTTGTTTTCTTTATCGTATAACGCCGGGTGACAACAAATTTGTCTCAAGCGCAACAGCGCAGAGAAAATAGACATTCTGCTTTTTTCAAGCCCGTTTTGCTCAATCGACTTGAAGAGTTCTTCTTTAGTGCTGTCAAGAACTTCAAGATAGAAATCTTTTTGCTCAGGCGTAAGCTCGCAATATGCAACGTTCTCAACCTTATCAGGCAAATCCTTCGCAACATCGCGCTTCATACGACGCAGGATGAACGGATAAATTTGTGATTTCAAACGTTTTTCAACAGCTTTATCTTCACGCTCCATAATCGGATTAACATATCTGTAGTTAAATTCAGACTGCTCAAACATGAAGCCCGGCATCAAGAAGTCAAATATCGACCATAATTCCTGCAACCTGTTTTCAATCGGTGTACCCGAAAGTGCAAGTCTATGCTTCGCAGCAAGACGCTTCACGCTCTGCGCCGTAATTGACTCGGCGTTTTTAATATTTTGTGATTCATCAAGGATAACATATCTGAAATTGTGTTTTCTAAGCTTCTCAATATCACGTCTAACAAGCGCGTAAGTCGTAATTACGATATCATGGTCTTTAATTTCTTTAAATAACTCTTTACGCTCAACACCGTATAATTTTAAACATGTTAAACCGGGCGCAAACTTCTGTATCTCAGCTTCCCAGTTAAATACAACCGATGTTGGACAAATAACCAACGAAGGTTCTTTGCCATCTTTTTCTTTAGCTTTTTGCAGCAAAGTCAAGGCTTGCAAGGTTTTACCTAAACCCATATCATCAGCAAGAATACCGTTCAAGCCGTACTGATATAAGAACCACAACCAGCCAAAACCACGCGTTTGATACTCACGAAACTCAGCATTAACGCCTTTTGGCAGCGTTGCAACATCCATTGTCGAGAACGTCGAAATTTGTTTCCAGAATTTTGCAAACTTACGACTGTTTTTCAGTTTAATATCAAGATTTTCCATCTCCGAAATCAAGCCCGCACGATAAGTTTTAACCAAATATTTATTTTGATCATTTTTGTAGACATCAAAGGTATTAAACGAGCGCAGCAGCGCATATATATTCATTGATGGTAACTCGACAA
>JAVBNU010000018.1:0-4174 GCA_031551265.1 Candidatus Gastranaerophilaceae bacterium | reverse complement strand
CTTTCAAATCTTTTTTGTAAATATCTAACATATTTTCCAAATTAGGATTTTTCTGCAAAACATCTTCTTTGATTATATGTATACCTGAAGCTGATGAGTTCAAAATTACTTCTATTTCTTTTAATGTTTTTGGGACCCCGTCATGAATGCCATAATATAGACTCAAAATAATTTTTTCGATATTCGCTAAACGCTCAAAGAGTTTTTTGAAATTCTCAAAGGTCTCTTTATCATTTTTCTTTTCAAACATAGTATTCTCTAAAATCAATAAGTGCTTTAGTTCTTCCTGATTTACATGTTTCAATGTTTTCAAATCTTTTGTATAAGCCTCCAACCTCTCTATTAATTCTGAGATTTCAGGCTTGGTCAAAACATTTTGCTTTGTAGTCCACATCGTATATTGGCTTAACCCGAGAATATTTCCTGCTTGGACAATAGTTTTTGGCTTACCGTCCTGAATACCATAATGGAGAATTAAGAAATTTCGTTCTCTACCTGAGAGTTTTTGTATTGCCCTTTGCAGCTTCAAAAACTCGCCTCTACCATATTTTTCTTCATAGACAGTGTTTTTTAAGTTCAATCTTGAAAGAACCTGCACTCTGCTCATATAGACAAGTAAATTTTTATATTCAACAATATTTTTATACGCCTGAGTATCTTTATATTTATCTCTAACGTACTGCCTGTATGTCTTGAAGTAATAATGTGGTCTATGAAAAGGTTTAGCCATGGAGGGCGTAGCTTTTGGCTTGCCGTCAATAATCCCGTAATGTTCAAGTACGAGATACCTTTCTTTGTGCGATAACTTGGACAAAAATTCCTGAAGCTGTTCAAGCGACTTTTCACCGTTTAATCTTACGTACCTCGACTGTGTTAAGTCAAAATCCAAGGTCATTTGCATTTTAGGAGGCAGCTGTAAAAATTCATGATATGAAATCAGTTCATTTTTTAGTAGTTCACTAATTTTTATCCGTCTTTTATACTCAGAGGCTGTGTTGTATGTAAAACCTGTGATTTTAGATAGCTCTTCATAAGATTTAGGTTTACCGTCAATGATTCCGTAATATCGTAGGATAAAATATTTGTCTTGCTTATTCATTTTTGATAATTCAGACTCTAAAAGATTAAATATTTCAGGCTTGCTTCTTTTTGCAAAAACAGAATCACTTAAATCGGCGTCCAATATCTTCTCAGCCTCCCTAGGCAGTTTAAATAGCTCATGCAAGCTGTCTACTTTTTCTTTTAACCCGGCTTTGTTCAATTCGATTCCGGCCAGTCTCAAATCTTCTTGTATTGAGCTTTTTGTTTGTCCGAAGATACCTGATAATTCAGTGAGTGACGATAATTTGCTGTCAATAATTCCTTTATACTTGATAAGGACAACCCGTTTTTTGGGTGGCATCTCTCTCAAAGTGTTTTCCAAAATTTTTGTATCTTCCGCGCCGTATCTATAGAAAAACTTTGAATCACTCAGCATTTTTGACATATTTTGTATAATGTCACGCACATCTTCGGGCAGGCTGATTATTTCTTTGTAACCCTTGAGGTTTGCCATGATGGTCTCGTCATTTATACTTTTAACTGCACGTTTGTAATATCTGCCTGATACGGTTGAGTCCTTGGAATGTCCTAAAATTTCTGAAATTTCGCGCTCAGTGTAATATTTATCGGCAGGAATACCATAGGTCAGCAAAATTGTGACTCTTTCGCGTGTATCCAATTTATCAAGTGCAGTTTTCAGCCTTATAGCCTCTTCTTCACCGTAAACACTTGCAAATCCTGATTTTTCAATATCAAAATCCAGAATTTTTCTCATCTCATCAGACATTTTATTTTCATGCGTTTTATTTTTAAATCGAGTCTTAAGCCCTTTAATATCAGCGATTAAATCCGCATTTTCAGCGCCAAACCTTCGAATAACTATTTTTTCAAGAAGAGTTCTTACCTGTTTTTGTGTTAAATCATATTTTTCACCAATTTTATCAGAAGGGATACATTCACCATCAAGAATCCCGAACCTCAAAATAAACATATCTCTTTTCTGAGGCTCCAACGCATCAATAATCTTAGTTAGCCGTTCGGTTTTCTCCTTACCGTAAATACGAGCAAATTCCGAATTATAAAGGCTTTGCGTTGCCCTGCTTTTTACATCTTCAGGCAAATCTGCCAGCTTTGTTTTATTTATCAAATTCTCTCTGTATGTCTTAATTTCAGCTTCGAGGCACTCATCTTCCATTCGTATAAAAACATTTCTGACAACTTGTCCTACATTGCGATCAGTGAGTCTGAACATACCCGCGATATCCTCGGTTTCTCTTGGTTTTCCGTCAATAATACCGCTCCATAAATAAAAAATATTTTTATCACGCGAACTGTTTACATTTAATTTTTGTTGAAGCTCCAAAACCTTTGTGGCTCCGTACTGTGACGCGTATTTCGATTTTTCGATATTCTTTTCCGAATCAGATATTATTTTTTTTATTTCATCAGAAAGCTGTAATTCCTGATTTTTATTCGTCGCTATACGTCTTTTTCTTTCGATGATGTGTTTTCGTCCTTCGGCAGAAAAATTTTCAAGCTTCTCTACCAAATCAGCATCAAAGTTTTCCAGTCCTGCAGTGTACCACCTGCTTATTGTAGATCCATCTTTATTGAATATATTGTTTATATCTTTGTGATTCTTGATTTTGCCGTCATGAATTCCGTAATATTCAAGAATAACAACTCTTTCAAGAGGACTACATTTTTCAAGGCTCTTTTTTAGTTTATTAACAATCCCTTTTGTTTGTGTTTTTGCGAACTCCGAATCTTCGATTTTTAACTCAAGTAATTTATGATGCGCAGCAGATAATTTCTCAAGCTGTGCCTTTTTCGAATCTTCAAGCAGGCAATTCTCTTTAAATCGCCCAATTTCAGCCATTATACCCGCGTTTTTTCTCACATCAATTTTGATGAGAGCCTTTTCAAGCACAATCCCTATATAACGTTGTGATTTACCGAGCGGCTTAGCTATATCAGACTGCAGCTTTGGCTCTCCATCAACAATCCCGTATGTCTCTAAAAAAACATGTTTTTCCAAATTATCCAAATTTTTAATTATATTTTTTAGTGCATTTACGGATTTTTGACTGGTTGTCTCAGCAAATTTGGTTTTTTCTAGTGGCAAATTTAGTTTTTGCTTTGCCTCATTCGGTAAATAAATTCCTTCTTTATACGTCGGCTGTTTTACTGTTTTGCCACTAAAATTTTCAAGCGTTTTCGTTAGAAAATCCTTACCACCCAATTTGAGAAAGACTCTGTATTGAGTTTGCCATGTGATTTTACAGGAACTGTCAAAATGTTCAGCTATTTCTGTCAATGTTTTGGGCTCTTTGCTGACAATCCCAAAAAAATCAATAAGAAAAACTTTTTCTCTATTATTCAGCTCTTTAAATAATTCGCCTAAATCTTTTATCGCGTTTGTTTGTTTTGCGAATTCGGTTTTATTCAAATCAGTCTTTGCGTGCCGCTTTATATAAGCATTATCTTCTTTGGGTTTTCTCCCTGAAAAAGAGATTGTATCTTTCAGTAAAGCATCTTTGTAATCTGATTTTTCACCAATTCTCCAGCTCAAATACCCATACTGTGGTACGTTTAGCGTATGAGGGAACAATAAAATTTTAGGTTTTTGTACTTCCATGATACTTATTTAAAGCATGAACATGAAATTTTTTGCTAGCTTTAACATAGATAATTTACATTACCCGCATAAAAAAATAAAAAAAAGACCGATTTTAGTCGGTCTTTTTTGGGTTTATATATTGTATGGAAACTACATCATTCCGCCCATACCGCCCATGCCACCCATAGCGCCCATATCAGGCATTGCTGGACCTTTTTTATCCGGTGCGTCTGAGATAGCACATTCTGTAGTGAGAAGCATAGATGCGATTGAAACCGCATTTTCTAATGCGCTTCTTGTAACTTTTGCAGGGTCTACGATACCTGTTGTGAACATATCAACATATTTGTTTTGCATAGCATCATAACCTTGTGTTTCAGGAAGTTTTTTCACTTCTTCAAGTACAACTTCGCCTTTAACACCTGCATTGTCAGCGATTTGTTTCAAAGGTACATCTAAAGAGTCACAAAGAATTTTGAAGCCGATTTCCTCATCAGCCGTGCAGTATTGTGC